>JACQZR010000287.1 GCA_016213775.1 Acidobacteriota bacterium | reverse complement strand
GCTCCGGAACTTCACCTTTGGATTGTTCTTTGCCAGTGTTTTGGTGATCGCCGCCGTCAAGGTCGTCTTGCCGTGGTCGATGTGCCCGATCGTCCCAATGTTGACGTGGGGTTTTGAGCGATCAAATTTCTCTTTGGCCATATCACACCTTCTTTTGCGACATTCCCAACCATCGCGCCTCTAACCATCTGCCAGCCACTCAAGTGTGGGATGTCCCGGGTGAAGAGACCCGGAGAGCTACAGGCGGGTAGAATTGCAGACGAGCCCGCGAGGGCCCGAAAAACTGGAGCCGATGACCAGGATTGAACTGGTGACCTCGTCCTTACCAAGGACGCGCTCTACCAACTGAGCTACATCGGCCCTGACTAAACATACTACCGAAAAAAAGCAGTGGTGGACAGGGGAGGATTTGAACCTCCGTAGGCATAAAGCCGGCAGATTTACAGTCTGCTGCGATTGACCACTCCGCCACCTGTCCACGGAGCCGTACACGCACGGCAACGCGTTGTCGTGCAGGCACGGAATTTCAGTATAGCGCAGAGGGGTAGGAAAGGGAATGGGAGCTGAAGTCAGTAAATGAGATCGCGGACAGGGATGGTGTTGTCGGGGGCGGCAAGGGTGGCGATTGTCTCGTCGCCCGAGTAGGCCGTGATGGATTGGTAGACCCCAGATCCGGGATTGCGGTGGACGATGATGCGCTGGTTCCGGACATCGAGGACCCAGTATTCGGGGATGGCGGCACGGGCATAGAGGCGGGCTTTGTCATCTAGATCGAAAGTGAGGGATGCATCGGAGACTTCGGCGATCATAGAGATGTCTGACGGGCGGATGGCGCCGGGGATCTCGTCGATAGGGTGGGTTAGCACAACCATGTCTGGTTCGGGATGGCTTGTCGGGGTGTCTTCCGGAGACACATCAATCCCGGGTTCGACTGCGACCCGTTCCCCGAAGATCCTGACCAACCAGAGGTTGATATGGGATAGAACGCGATTGTGCGGCTGGTTCTTGCTCATTTTCGCAACCAGAACTCCCTGGATTAATTCGTAGCCTTCGGGATCAACGAGCCCGTGTTGTTCGAGGAACCGGCACTCGTCGCGGGTGAAGCGTTTGATAAACGGCCCACGGGGTTCCGCGGGCGGTGGCGGAATGGGAAGCGTGACCGGCATGAGAGTATTATGGCGCGGATTAAGGCTCCCCGTCAGAGTCGGAGCGTGCCCAGCAGGATCCGTCCGTGGACGAGGATTGTCTCTTTGGGGGACGATACCCAAGCGAAAACCTTCTCTGACGCACGACACGAAACGGGAGCGGATGGACTCTGAAGAAAACGTTGGCGCATGTCCTTATGCTCCCCACCACAGTAGGAGCGCACCCAGGAGAATCCGGTATACGGCGAAGCCGGTAAACTGGTGTCCACGGACGAAGCCGAGCAGCCAGCGGACGACGAGGAAGGCGGAGATGGCGGCGGCGAGGAAGGCGATGGTGACGTCGGTGAGGCTGGCACCGGCGATCTCGCCGTGGCGGATGGCGCCGAGGAACTTGTAGCCTCCGGCGGCAGTGAGGGTGATCATGCCGAGGATGAAGGAGAATTCGGCCGCTTCCGAACGGGCTAGTCCGAAAGCGATCGCCACCATGATGGTGATTCCGGAGCGGGAGGTTCCGGGGAAAACAGCGGCGACGAGTTGGGCGGCGCCACAGGCGAGGGCGACCGCCCACGTGAGGTTGGGGCTGGAAGGAGCGCCTTTCTTCCAGACTTCGATGCCGAGGATCACGAAACCGCCGATCAGGGTGGCCCAGGCGACCGGGCCTACGGTTTCAGGCAGTTTGAAGTCGAGCTTGTCGAGCACGAGGCCGCCCGCGGCGGTGATGAGGAAGGCGGCGGCGAGCTTGGAGAGATAGTCGCGCGAGGCGGGCTCTGAGATGTTTGTGACGAGGCCGATCAGCTTGTTCCAGAACAGCGGCAGAAGGGCGAGGGCGGCGCCAATCTGGATGAAGACCGTGAACCAATCGGGCCGCGTGCCGAGGTAGCGTTCGGCGATGAGGAGGTGTCCGGTGGAGGAGACGGGGACGAATTCGGTGAGACCTTCAATGAGGCCGAGGAGAAGAGCGTCGAGCATAAAGGGGTGTTTTGCAAGTTTAACTTAGAAGAGGCGAGCTGTCTGGCCGACGCGTTCGGCGCATCTGTTCCAGTTCACGCTTGAGGGGGGCCCAGTATTCGCGGTCTTTTGCACGTTCCGTGACTGTCCTAAGCAACGGCAGCGGCTTGTTCCGGATAGTCCATGACCACCCGGATGAGAAATTCCGGAGAGCGGAGTTCGCGCAGCCAGAAGTCGAGGAAGGCGGGTTGAGGATCGGATTGGTGGGCGAAGTAGTGGCCATCGACGAGACGGCGGATGACAGGCCAATCCTTATCCCGCTGAGTCTTCTTCGCCTTGACAAGATCGGCGATGCCAATCACATCCAGCGGATCGCCGCCAAACCCTATGACGGAGCGCCTTTCCCAGAGGGCTTCGAACGGGTCCACGCCCCGCAAGGAGGACATAATGTCGATACGCAAATTCGCGACATCTTCACGCTGGCAGCGGAATTGGATCGCATGCCCGTGACGGAGACGATCGGCGTGCAGTTGCGGGACGGCGATTGGTATAGCTTGGAGTTCGTCGAGTGCGGACTGGAATCGGCGGAGGTTCTCCTCATCGGTGAGTATGAGGAGGTCGAGGTCGCGGCTGAACTGGGCCGCGCCGTAGAAAATGGACGCTTGGCCGCCCATCACCAAAGTTCTCGCGCCACTCTTCCGGATCGAAGAAAGGGCTTTGCGGATCTGGTTCAGGATCAAGGGAGCCTCCCAGGGCGAGGTAGACCTCGAGAAGTTTTTCGGACTCGAGGAGGCGCTGTTGAGGCGTCAGAGTGTACCATTCGGCCCACTCTTCGCCGGCGTGTTCCACGAGTTCTTCCCAAGTGACCATTTCTTTCTAGAACCATCTTACTTAGGATCGGCGCAAGAATTGTTTCACATTTCGAATTCGTGGGGCGGTCCCCCTGGACCGCGGCCGACGCCCTCGTCGGCCTTCCGGAAGCTCACGAAATCGCGGCAGTCGGCCAGCGTGGACTCTTAGCGTTCGAAGGCGCGGTCGACAGTGAGGACTTCTTTCCGCTGCATAGCGCGGAGGGGTTGGTTCATGGACTCGATGAACGGGGTCATGGCCTCGAACCGTTTGAGGATTTCCTTGAAGAGCTTCGGCGTCGTGGCGATGGCGGGGTCGAGCCGCGTGTCGTAGAAGAAGAATTGCTTGCGCTTGAGGAGATCGGCGGCGGCGTGATCGCAAGGGAACCCTTTTGGGGGCCGCGTGAGCGATTCGCCTTGGAGGGGGCCCACCAGCTTGACGACCGTCTTGTCTGTGGACAGCGTGCGGAAGTCGTCGTGGTGATCGAGCAGGAAGGTGCGGAGGGCGCGTAGCTCGTCCGCCCCGGGCATGTAGATACCGCCCGCGATTTCGATCCGGTCCGCGCCCACACTGAAGTAGAAGCCGGCGCTTACGTGACGATCCATGCCGGCCCGGTTGAAGCCCGCGGCGATGTGAGTCTTGTAAGGCGTTTTGTCGTTGGAGAAGCGCGTATCGCGGTAGATGCGGTAGATAGACTTTTTCGGTTCAGTGATGAATTGCGGAGCGAAGGAAACCAGGTTCGCGTTGATGGCTTGCACAAGGGCTTCCATGGGGGCTTTGATGGCGGTGTCGAAGGTTTCTTTACGGGGTTGAAACCAGTCGCGGTTGTTGTTCTTTTTGAGCTGCGCAAAGAACTTCAGGCCTTCCGGAGGAAAGCCGGGAAACGGTTGGATCATGGAGGCCCCCTATAATCAAATTAAAGATGGCAGGCACACTTCCCTTAACGAGTTCTGTCGCTGGAGCGCTTGGGGCGCTTCCAGGCGTGGTGGTGAGGGAAGGGGTCCCTTTGAGCCAGTATACGAGGTTTGGCATTGGCGGCACGGCCGCGGTGTTGGTCGACGCGGAGAACGAAGTGTCGTTTCTGGAAGCGTTGCGCGTGGCGCGCGGGAGCGGCATGGCGTTTGTCGTCCTGGGTGCGGGGAGTAATGTGGTGGTGTCGGACGCGGGGTTTGATGGGCTGGTGCTGCGCTACACGGCGCGGAAGATGCGGTGCGAGGGGTCACGGATTGTTGTGGAGACGGGCGCGGTGTTGCAGGATCTCGTGGACTTCAGCATCACGTGTGGGCTCGCGGGGCTCCACACCATGACGGGGATTCCGGGATGGGTGGGCGCGGCCGTCTATGGCAATGCGGGGGCGTACGGGCACTCCATCCATGAGTTTGTGCGGCGCGTGCGATTGAGTGATGGCGTGGAGGTGCGCGAGTTTACTAACGCGGCGTGCGAGTTTGCGTATCGCGAGAGTGTGTTCAAGAGGCACAAGGAGTGGGTGCTGGTGGCGGCGGAGTTGGAACTGCCCGCCGGTGATGCGGCGGTCCTGAAGGCCAAGGCCGATGAAATCCTCGCGGTGAGAAACGCGAAGTACCCGCCGGCGATGAAGTGCGCGGGAAGTATTTTCAAGAACTGCTTTTTCGCGGCGCTCCCGGATGCGGTACAGGCAGAGGTACCGGAGAGCATCGTACGCGAAGGGAAGGTGCCGTCGGCCTGGTTTCTGGAGAAGGCCGGAGGGAAAGGTTTGCGGCGGGGCGACATACAAGTGGCGTCGTATCACGCCAATTTGGTCTACAATGACGGGGCGGGTACGGCGGTGGATTTGCGGGCCGTGATCGGGGAATTGAAGGGGCGTGTGCGGGATCGGTTCGGCTTCGAGCTTGAGGAAGAGGTGCAATATGTCGGTTTCTGACGGCGTGGAATTGGCGGTGACGCAGATTGGGAACACGGCGGAGATGCTGCGTTTGATGCTCGCCCATGTTGCGCCCCTCGATTTGAGCTGGAAGCCGCAGCCATCGCGGTTTTCGCATGCTGAGATATTGGCGCATCTGACCCATGTGGATGAGCACTGTTTTGGGCCGCGGCTGAAGAGGATTCTGGAGGAAGACATTCCCGAGCTGGAGGAATACGACGACAACAGTTTTCAGGCAGCGGGGATTGCGTTTGTCTGCGATGGTCCGGCACGGATGGCCGATTTTTTTACTGTTCGGGCGAAGTGGGCCGCGTTCGTGGCGGCAGTTCCTCGGGAAAAAATGTTGCGGACAGGCAAGCATCCTTCGTTAGGGACAGTGAGCGCGTCGGAGATTGTGCATATTTGGGCGTTTCACGATTTGGGGCATATCCGGCAGGCGGCGGAAGTGTTGCGGGCGCGGCCATTGTACGCGGGGATCGGGCCGTTCCAAACGTTCTATAAAGTCCGGCCCTAGACCTTGCGAATGCCCAAACCGGGGCCGTCGGGCAGGATCAGTTTGCCTTGACGAACCGTGACGCCTTTGTAGGGGTCGTTTGCTACCAGGAGATTGCCGTCTAAGTCCGCCCAATCGACTAAGGGGGAGAGGTGGGCGGCGGCGGTGATGGTGACGGAACTCGATACCATACAGCCGAGCATCACCTTGAGGCCGAAGGAGCGCGCGATCTGGATCATGCGGTAGGCTTCCATGATGCCGCCGCATTTGTCGAGCTTGATGTTGATGCCGTGGAAGGCGGAGGCGATCTTCGGGATGTCGGAGGGGTGGAGGCAGGCTTCGTCGGCGATGATCGGGATGCCGACTTTATCCTTCATCCAACGGGCCTCTTCGAGCATCTGCGCGGGGAGCGGCTGCTCAATGAGCTCGGCGCCCTGGGTTTCCAGCCACTTGATCTTGCGCACCGCTTCCTCTTTGGATTTCCAGCCTTCGTTGGCGTCGAGGCGAAGCGGCTTCTTTGTGACACTGCGCACGGCCGCCATGGTGGGCTCATCGGTGTCGAGGCCGACTTTTATTTTGAGAACGGGGTAGGGTTCAGCTTCGAGTACTTTCTTCTTCGTGATTTCCGGGGTGTCGATGCCGATGGAGAACGTCGTGATGGGAGCGTCTTTCGGGTCGAGGCCGAGGAGACGGTAGAGCGGGACACCGAGGCGGCGGGCGGCGTAATCGAGCACAGCGATGTCGATTGCGGATTTGGCGGCCCACTCATTCCTGATGCGGGAGTGTGCGGTTGCGATCACCTTCTGGAAGTTGCGGAGGTCGGCGTTGGACAGGTAGTCCTTGACAGCGTTGACAGCGCGTTGTCCCGTTTCGGCGCTTTCTTTATACCGGACGATCGGTGCGCCTTCGCCGGTGCCGGTGATGCCGTCGCGATTGATGCGGACGTGGAGCGTATCGCGATAGTCGCTGGAGGACATCACTGTAGTCCAGGTGTGCCGGAGCTTGAGGCGTACGATTTCGGTTTCCACGGGAGCGGGCGCGGCGGGGGCAACTGCGGCGGCAGCGGCAGCGGCTGATGAGGACCTGAGGAAGATGCGGCGGTTCATGAGGGGTTCCTATTTGAGTCTACGCGAGGCTACGTGGATGGACGTCCAGTAGGCATCGTCCAGGCGGCTGATCTGAACCACCGGACGGTCGTGTGCGGTTGCGTGGATAAACTCACCGGCGCCGATGTACATGCCCGTGTGCGTGATGCGTTTGGAGTTGCCGAAGTAAAGGAGGTCGCCGGGACGGAGGTCGTCACGGTTGACGGGGGTGACAGCGGAGGAGTGCGCCTGCGGCTGGGCATCACGCGGGAGTTGCTTGCCTAGACGCCGGCAGAGCATTTGCGTGTAGCCGGAGCAATCGAAACCGAATGCCGAGGTGCCGCCCCAGGTGTAGGGCAGCCCTTGGAATCGCTTGCCGAGTGCAATGACGGCTGGAATGTCGAGCGTCTTGAGATCGAATGTGATATCGCCTCGCTGGATGTAACCGGACCGGTCGTCTGGCAGGCGGACCTGGAGCCAGCGCTTTTTGTCTGCTTCGGGTTCGGCGACCACTTCGAGGCGCGTTTCGTAGGGCACGGTGAGGAGCGGGGCGTGTTTGGTGACGGAGGGTTCGCGATAGAGGTGGGCCATGAGCGCTTCGACGGTGGCGACCTTGCCGGTGGAGGCGTAGGGGCGCTCACCCGCTTTGAGGCGGAGAAGAGCTGATTGCGAGACCCATCCGGTGTAGTCGTCGGAGGTTCTGATCTTGGCCCAATCGGATTGGGACTCGATTACTAGAACCGGCGAAGCGTAGATCGCCTGGGAGACGACGTCGGCATCAAGGGTAGGTTTCGAATACATGTTGGCGACGGGGGAGACGACGACGGCGTCGGGGGACAATGAAAGGAACGCGAGTAGCCACGCAGGCATGTCTGTATTATGGATCAGTAGCGGCCGCTCACGCGCGGCGGCGGAGGTAGTCCGCGACGGCTTCTTCCAGGGAAGGGAAGCAGGCGACACCGAGGCTCTCCATCTTGGCGTTGGACAGTGCGGAGTATTTGGGACGGCGTGCGGCAGTGCGGTATTCACGCTCATTGGTGGGGGTAAGCGGCGGGGAGACGCCGGCCAGTCGGAAGACTAAGCGGGCGTAATCGAACCAGGAGATTGGAGTGCCTCCGCCCATGTGGAAGATGCCGCTGGCGCGCCGCTCGACAAGGTCCGCGGTGCGTGCGGCCATGACGGGCGCGTAGGTGGGAGAGGCGACGTGATCTTCGACGACGCGGATGGGCTGGCCTTCGTTGGCGAGGCGAAGCATGAGCTCGATGAAGTTCCCGCGCGCGGTCCGGAGACCTTGGGGGCCGAAGACGCCCGAAGTGCGGATGACAAGGGGGTTGTCGAGGTAGGCTTGGGCGTAGAGTTCACCGGCGAGTTTAGAAACGGCGTACGCGCCGAGGGGGTGGGTGGGGTCGTCCTCGATATACGGGGCGCCTTTCCTGCCGTCGAAAACGTAGTCGGTGGAGAAGTGGACCAACTGCGCGTCGCTCTGGCGGCAGGCCATGGCCAGGTTGCGGACAGCGAGGGCGTTGGCCTGGAAGGCGTCGACGGGATGGCGCTCGGCGAGGTCCACCTGATTGTAGGCAGCGGCGTTAATGACGATAGAGGGGTCGAGCGATTGAATCGCCTGCTCGACTGTGGCGGGGTTGGTAATATCCAGATCGGCTCGTTTGAGACCTGTGACGGCCCACCCGCGTTTGGAAAACTCACTGACAAGCTCCGCGCCAAGCTGGCCACCGCAGCCCACAACCAAAGCACTGTTCACCGAAACACTCCCTTATGACACCGGATGGGTATAACGATTACCCAGGATAACGCGACAGGTGAGGGAGGTGGCGAGGTGACGACAAGAAATTGGCGCCGGCTGTAATAATTCTGTAACTATTGACCGATTTAGGTCGTATAGTCAAAAGAGAGAGGAAACTTGTATGGGGAACTACAAGTGGCAGAGGGAGTTGCGCAGAAGCCGCTCGACGAACCGTGTGGGCCTGGCCTTGATGGCGGCCCTGCTCATGGTGCTGGTGTTGAGCCTGGCAAGCGGATTACGGTCGATGCTGTAACAGTCAATCGGGGTTAGGGGCCAACGGCGAAATCGCTTCGGCCGGCTGCGAGGCGTGTGCGCCCGCGCCATGCAGTCCAACCAGCCGTTCCATAAGATCGCCGACAGCCGTCATTTCCAGGATCGAGTGCGACAGCGCAACGCCGATTGAGAAGCCCTCCGGGTCCTGGCGGCAATAACACACATCGCCTAACAGCAAAGTCTCGCCGACATCAATGCGGACGGGAGTATCGGTTGGGAAGGGCTGATTGACGACGATACGTGCGCCACGTCCGGAGATGTTGGAAAGAGTGCCGTTGGCGGAGAGGGAGTCATCACCATTGAGCGCACAAATGCGCGCTGGCGCGCGGCTTTCCAAGCGGGGTTCCTGTCTGCGTTCCACATACTACATTTCGGATGGAGGCGCGGCTGTTTGAGTTGGTGTTTAGCGGTACAGGAACGCGGCGAGGACGGACAGGGCAAGGACGACGAAGATGGAGCCTCCGATGGCCCATTTCCACGCGCGTGTGAGGACGGGAGCGGAGTGGGCGGCAATCGCCGCCTTAGGCTGTTGGAGCATGTCGCGGCCGTGCTCGTTGGCGATCACCAGAGTCTCGATGTGGGACTTCCTGGCGATGCGAATGAGTTTCTCGCGCAACGGAGGCGGGATCTCATCCATGGAACGGTACACTTCAGTTTCCCGTTGTGTGGACAGGTAAACGATCGAGAATTTTTGGACGATGCGTTCCATGGTGGTTGATCAGGCGCTGGCGGCTGGGGAGTGGCCCTGTGTGCCGGCGTGTTTGAGAATCGCTTGAATAAAACCGAGCGCCGCTTTGGAGAGGGCTTTGTCCTTACGGTAGATGAGCGCCAGACGGCGGATGATAGGCTCAGGTGCAAGCGAAACAGTGGCGAGTTTGCCGGCGCTCACCTCTTCGCTGCAGTTGGAAGCGGCCAGGAACGATAGTCCCAAGCCAGTTATGACAAACCGTTTGATCATTTCGGTGGAATCGAGTTCCATCGAAATCTGAATGGAATCCTCAACCGCCTCCATCCACGCGTTCAGGCGGTTGCGGGTGTTGCCGGACTTGGGCAGCAGGAGCTGGAAGGGACAGACATCCTTGCAGGTAGCGGATTTGCGTCCGGCCAGCGGATGGTTGGCGGGGACCAGGAGTTTGATCTCGTCGGAATGTATCTTCACCGTCATGAGCCGCTTTTCGTCGACGGGTAGTTGCGAGATTCCGAAATCGGCCTGATTGTCGAGAACCGCTTCGACTACTCGCGAGCCGTAGCTGCGGTCCACGTGTAGTTGGACGTTGGGAAACTCCTTTTTGTATTCGGAGAACACTTCGGGTAGGACGTAGATGCAGGTGGCTTCGTTAGCGGCGATGAGCAACTCACCGCGCGGCACGCGCTCGAGCTCGTTGATTTCGTCCTGAGCGCGGCGGCGGAGGTCGAGGATCTGTTCGGCGTAGATGGCGAAAATACGTCCGGCGGCAGTGAGCCCGATGCGCGTGCCGAGGCGCTCAAAAAGCGGCGAATTGACTTCCTGTTCGAGCTGACGGACCTGGGCGCTGATGGCGGGCTGAGTGCGGAAACACGTCTGCGCCGCTTTGGAGAAGCTCTTCAGCCTCACGATATCCAGGAAAGTGTGCAGTTGATCGAGATCCATCTGGCGAGTGATCCAGCTTGAGTGTGGAAAGTTGCGCCAACACGCTACCTGAATTTAGCATATTACATATGGTGAATCTTCGTATGGCTTGCCACGTAAGTGCTGTTGCGCTTCTGGCCGCGCTGTCGCTGACGGGGCAGGATGCGGCAAAGGTGGCCCGAGGGAAGTACCTGGTGGAAGAAGTGGGCAAGTGCCAGGAATGCCACACTCCCCGGCTGGACAGCGGAGAGTTTGACAAGACGAAGTGGATGAAAGGAGCCGTGCTCAACGTGGCTCCGATCAAGCCGGTTCAGGGGTGGCACAAGACCTCGCCGGACATCACGCCGGAGGGACGGTTGTGGGAGCGATGGACGGCTGAGGGGATCAAAAAGTATATGACCACGGGGTTGAATCCGAAGGGGAGGCCGGCGGATGCTCCGATGCCCACGTACAAGCTGACGGCGGAAGATGCGGATGCGGTGGTGGAGTATTTGAAGACGTTGAAGTAGGCGAATGTGCGGGCTGTCTGGATAACTGCCGCGTTCCTGATGTTGCCACTGTGGCACAGCGAAGTGCGCGCCGATGGTGGCCCGAATCATGTCCTGATAGTTGCGAATAAGGCTTCGCCAGTTTCGCGAACCATCGCCGAGTACTATGCGCGGAAGCGTGCCATCCCCGCATCGCAGGTCTGCTATCTACAGACGCCGGCGGTGGAAGAGATTACGCGGCAGGTGTACAACACTGATGTTGCGGGCGGCGTAGCCAAGTGCCTGGCACAGGGTAAATTACGCGATCAGATTCTGTATATCGTGACGACGATGGGAGTTCCGCTGGGGATTCCCGCGCCGGGACAGATGACGACGGAGGCAGCCGCGGTGGATTCGGAGTTAGCGCTGCTTTATTCCGATATGGCGCGCGTGCAGCGGCGGCTCACCGGGCCTCATCCGAACCCCTTCTACAACAAGCGGGAGGAACGATTCGCCCATCCGCGGTTTCCCATGTACCTGGTGACGCGGCTGGCAGGGTATGATTTCGCGGATGTGAAAGGGCTGATTGACCGCTCACTGGCGGCCGTGAATCGGGGCACGGTGATTCTGGATATGAAAAGCGATGACGATGATCCCGGCAACAGTTGGCTGCGCGATGCGGCGATCCGGCTGCCCAACGGACGGTTCTTGCTGGAAGAGAGCACCAAGGTTCTATACCAGCAAAAGAACGTGATCGGGTATGGCGCCTGGGGCTCCAACGACAGAAACCGTCATGAGCGGCTGGTGCGCTTTGAGTGGCTGCCCGGGGCCATTATGACGGAGTATGTGTCAACCAACGGGCGGACGTTTAGCAGGCCGCCGGCGAGTTGGAACATCAGCACCTGGAAGGACGCCGATCAACCGAAGTGGTTTCACGGGAGTCCGCAGACTCTGACGGCGGATTATATAAATGAGGGAGCAACAGGGGCGTCGGGCCATGTGTACGAGCCGTATTTGTCGAATTGTCCGCGGCCGGAGATCCTGTTTCCGTCCTATGTTGGCGGGCGGAATTTGGCCGAGAGCTACTATCTGGCGATGCCGTCGCTCAGTTGGGCGAATATTGTTATCGGTGATCCGCTGTGCCGGCTGAAGTGAAACTGGTTTTCGGAGGCGCAGGGGGCACAGGGGTTTCGCGCACGTAGGCGCCATCGCGGTGGCACGAGGTGAGGCCGATCAGCAGGGCGAGGCTGAGAAGAAGCAATCGCATCATCTAAGAGTGTAACGCGGCAAAGCCGCGGCGGAGCCGAGTGCGCGTTGCCGGCGAATGATGCCACAATAGCCAAGAGTGCAACCCGCAGCCGAACAACATGGTCCGGTCTGGCAGCGCGTCCAACTAGCGCGCCATCCCAAACGGCCACAGACCCTCGATTACATAACCCAGTTGATCCCCGATTTTCAGGAGATCCATGGCGACCGTTCCTTTGGAGACGACGCCGCGATCGTCTGTGGCATGGGTCATATGGATGGTCACCCGCTCGTGGTATGCGGGCATCAGAAGGGCCGCGACACCAAGCAGAAAATGATCCGCAATTGGGGCATGCCGAAGCCGGAAGGCTACCGGAAGGCGATGCGCGTGATGAATCTGGCGGCGAAGTTCGGACGGCCTGTGGTGACGTTCCTCGATACGCCGGGAGCATACCCGGGCATTGATGCCGAAGAACGCGGGCAGGGGCAGGCAATTGCCTGGAACTTGCGGGAGATGTCGCGCCTGGGCGTTCCCGTAATCGTGATTGTGATTGGCGAAGGCGGTAGCGGCGGGGCGCTCGCATTGGGCATCGGGAACCGGGTCTACATGCTGGAGAACAGCATCTACAGCGTGATTACGCCGGAAGGTTGCGCGAGCATTATCTATCGTGATGCGGGGAAGGCGGAACTGGCCGCCACCGCGTTGAAGGTGACCGCGCAGGATCTGCTGCAGTTGTCGTTGATCGACGGTGTGATTCCGGAACCGCCCGGCGGCGCCCATGAGAATCCGCAGCAGGCCGCGGAGATGGTGCGCACCACCATCCGGATGGCCCTGGCCGAGATGCAGCACATGACGCCGCAGCAGTTGATTGATGCCCGTTACGACAAGTTCCGCAGAATGGGCAGCTACTTTGAACAAGTGAAGGTGTAGGGACTCATGAAGAAATCGACGCTCTGGGTGGCGTTGGCCGTTGTCGGATTCATTGCCCTGGTGGTCTCCTCTACGATGGGGATGCGCAAGAGCCGGGTGGAGGTGTGCGTGGAGTTCAACGGGCGCCAGTCGTGCCGGACGGCGGCCGGGGAGACGCCGGAACGGGCGCGGAGGGCGGCGATCGACAATGCGTGCGCGCTGGTCGCGTCGGGAGTAGGGGACAGCATTGCCTGTCAGAACAAGCCCCCCATCAGCGAGAAGAAGGTGGAATAGGGGTAAAATAAAGACATATGCGTCGTAGAAGTTTCCTTCCCCTGGGTATGACGATGTTTGCGGTGCCCGCATTCGCGGAGATGCCGATGACCACGTTGCGCATCGAAGTGAAGACCCTCAAAGACAAGCCGATTGAAAGGGCCAGCGTGGTGCTGGACTTTCTCGAAGGCAGGAACCTGATGAAGCTGGGACGCAAGGACCGGCGGCATTGGGAGACCAAGACGAGTCAGGATGGAGTGGCCAAGCTGCCGCCGATTCCGCAAGGCAAAGTGAAAGTCGTCGTGATTGCGAGCGGCTACCAGACGTTTGGGAACGTTTTCGAGCTCAACGAGGAAGAGAAGACGATCGAGATCAAACTGAATCCGCCGCAAGCGCCATACTCGGTCCATCAATAGTTTTTTTGTGGCGGGACCCTCGCCGGCCTTCCGGCAGCCATAGAGATTGCGTCTGCCGGGCCAGGGGCCCGGAAGCGGTTCAGGGGAGCCGCCCCACCGAGAACTGCCCGGAACGGAAGGCTATTGGGCCTACAGGAATGCGGCCGGTAATCCGAAGATAGGGGAGAGGGCGTTGCGCGTGGCCCACGTCCCCCCAGTAGCGGCGCTGCGAACTCATTATCGAACATAATAGGTACATGACGTTTCGAGTACACGTGTCTTTGAAGCCCACTGTCTTGGACCCGCAAGGGCAGACGATCTGTTCCGCTCTGCAAGGGCACGGGCATCCGGCTATCGCCGCGGTGCGGCAAGGGAAGTTTTTCGACATTGAGGTTTCGGCGGATGCCGAAGCAGCGGAATCGGAAGTCCGGCAGATTGCGCGCGAGGTTTTGACCAATCCCGTGATTGAGGATTTTCGCGTGGAAGCGGTGAAGTAAGAATTTCAACGGGCGGAAATCTTCCGCACGGAACTGGAGACGCGGTAATGTGCGGAATCATGGGTTATGTCGGCGAGCGGCGCGCTGTGCCGATTATCCTCGACGGCTTGCGCCGGCTCGAGTATCGTGGCTATGACTCAGCGGGATTAGCTGTTCTGGACGACAGTGGCGATCTGGTTGTCCGCAGAGCTTCGGGTAAGTTGCGCAACCTGGAAGAAGCGATTCGCAACCAGCCCGTGGACGGGAGTTTCGGGATCGGGCACACGCGCTGGGCGACGCATGGGCGGCCCACTGAAGAAAACGCCCATCCGCACCGCGACGGCAACGGCGACATTGTTGTTGTGCACAACGGCATCGTGGAGAACTACTTGACGTTGAAGCACGAACTGGAGACCAATGGGCACCGCTTCGCAAGCGAGACTGACACGGAAGTGATCGCGCATCTGATCCAGAGCTATTTCGACGGCAAGAATCTGGAAGACGCGGTGGCGCGGGCGTGCCGCGAAATCACTGGCGTGTTTGCATTGGCGATCATGGCGAAATCGAGCCCGCAGAAGATCATTGCGGCGCGCTCGGGCCCTCCAGTGGTGGTGGGTTTGGGAGAGAAAGAATACTTTGTCGCGAGCGATGTGCCGGCGATTCTGTCGCACACACGCGATATGTTCTTTTTGGCCGATGGGGACATGGCGGTGTTGACGGCCGAGGGCGTGCACCTTACGGACTTTGAACGGCGTCCGATCAAACGCCAGGTGCAGCATATCTTGTGGGATCCCTTCATGGCGGAGAAGGGCGGCTACAAGCATTTCATGCTGAAGGAAATCTTCGAGCAGCCGCGCGCGGTGCGGGATACGCTGATCGGACGCGTCGGTCAGGAGACGGGCCGCGTTTTTCTCGATGAGATGGACATCAGTCCGGACGAGTTTGAGCGCTTCCTCCAGGTGCGGATTGTGGCTTGCGGGACGAGTTGGCATGCGGCGCTGGCGGGCAAGTTCATGATCGAGAAGCTGGCGCGCATTCCCGTAGAAGTGGATTACGGGAGCGAGTTCCGCTACCGCGATCCGATCGTGGACGAGCGCACACTCACCGTTCTGATTTCGCAATCGGGAGAGACCGCGGACACGCTGGCCGGGCAGCGCGAAGCCAAGCACAAGGGATCGAAAACCCTCGCCATTTGCAATGTGCTGGGGTCGATGATCACTCGCGAGGCGTCGGGCAATATCCTCACCCACGCGGGTCCGGAGATCGGGGTGGCGTCCACCAAGGCTTTCACTGCGCAGTTGACGGCGCTGTTCGTGCTGGCGATGCATCTGGGACAGGTGCGGGGCAAGCTGTCTGCGGAACAGTCGCTCGCCGTGATGCAGGAATTGACGCGCATTCCGGGCAAGCTGGAGCATATCCTCTCCTCCGATCCGATCTCCGACGACCTGGTGAAGCGATTGTTCCGCGCGACGGACTTTCTGTTCCTGGGGCGCGGCGTGCATTTTCCGATTGCCCTGGAAGGCGCTTTGAAGCTAAAGGAAATTTCTTACATTCATGCGGAAGGGTATCCAGCGGGCGAGATGAAGCACGGGCCCAACGCGTTGATCGACGAGAACCTTCCCGTAGTCGTGATTGCGACGCGCGATCCGAATAGCGCCGAGAGCAAGCTCCTCTATGAGAAGACCTTGTCGAACATTCAGGAAGTGAAGGCGCGGGGAGGGATGGTGCTGGCCGTGGCATGCGAGGGCGAGCCGGAGATCGGCAAGATGGCGGACCACGTGCTTTGGGTGCCCCCGTCGGACGATCTGCTGTTGCCGATTCTCGAAGTTGTCCCGCTGCAATTGCTGGCCTATCACATTGCCGTACGGCGGGGCTGCGACGTGGATCAGCCGCGCAATCTCGCCAAGAGCGTCACCGTAGAATAGCCGGGTAGACAATCTCTGAAGAAATCTTGCAAACTTCCTAATCGAAATTAACGTTTCTTCCGTATTTATTTTTGACGGAATTTTTACCTCACAATCCGCATCTATAGATGTGAGGCCGCCGGAAGCCGGTAAAAGGCGGAAGGAAGACGAAAGAAGGCCGAACAGAGCGATTAGCAGAGAGGAGAGGCTGCCATGAGGACCACAAAGGAACGTTTGGAGCAAAGCGCCGCGCTGTTGAACAAACTCGATCAGCGCCGCAACGATATGCACTCTCCCGCCCATGGAGCGGACACGGAGTGGAGCGTGATTGAACGCGAACTGCAGGATCTGGAAAAAGACATCCTGCAGGAGCCCGGTGCTCTTGAGAAGTACCTGGTGCGTATCCGCCGGTCCTAGAGGCGCCATCCTCGCTAAGGTAGTAGCTGAGGCATCCAATTGACCCGGTTACTACTCCTTCTGATTGCCGTTCGCCTGAACGGTTTTG
Source organism: Acidobacteriota bacterium (assembly GCA_016213775.1). Classification (GTDB taxonomy): domain Bacteria; phylum Acidobacteriota; class Terriglobia; order Bryobacterales; family Bryobacteraceae; genus CADEFT01. The sequence goes on along the minus strand of JACQZR010000287.1, from coordinate 37,441 downwards.
ACGGCCTGCGCTATCGTGACGCTGTCAGTGGCTTCGAGGTGGTGGAACTCACCGCCGATCCGCTTACGGCGAGCAACCTTTACTACCATGTTCCGAACTTTACCGCCGATGGGCGGTATGTGATCCTGGCTGCAACCAATGGCGGCCCTGCCCAGGTTTACAGATATGAGGTCGGAACGGGACGCCTTACGCGGCTTACGGACGATCCGAAGACGGCGGCTCACTCAGCGAGTCCCGATCCCAGGAATCCGGGCCGCGTTTTCTATTTTCAGGATGCACGCCTGATGGCGGTGGATGTGGAGACCGGGCGGAGCCGTCTGGTCGGGGTCATTCCGGAGCCGCATCGCGGCGGGTTTCAGCAACCTACCATGAGTCACGATGGCCGGCAGCTTATCGTTACCAAGCGGCGCGATAACTACAACTGGGAGATCGGCGCGATGGACATCGCAACGGGCGTCTACCGCACCGTCATCACGCAGGGCTTTCCCATAGGCCACGTACAGCACAGTCCCACCGATCCCTTGATCTTCTATGTGTGGGAGACCGGCGGTTATGCGCCGCAACGGTCGTGGGTTGTAAATGCGGACGGCAGCGCCAACCGCCCGTTCTACTATCGCGTGGATGCCAAGACCTGGTTCACCACGTTGAAGGAATGGGTGACGCATGAAGCGTGGGTGCAGAAGACCGGCGACATGACGATGATCAACGACAAGGTGGGCGTGATGCTGGTGGCCAGGGACGGGTCGTCGCGGATGTTGATCGAGGGAAAATACTGGCACGGTTCGGCGAGTCCCGATGGGAAGCGCATGGTGCTGGATGATTTCGACGGGCGCCTCTGGCTGCTCGATGTGGCCACGGGCAACCGGCGGCTGCTTGCCACGGGGCTGCGGGATAAGTTCCGTGATGTGCATCCACACCCGTCGTTTGATTGGTCGGGAAAGTACGTGTTGTTCAATACGGGCCGGACGCACCGGACGGTGGCGATGATCGCGGTGGAATGAGAGATGATAGGAGCATGGAAAAAGAAGCCGACTACGTGACGCTGTACCGGCTCGCGTTCGAGAAGTATCGGACTATTGCACTTTGGAATAAGCGGATGTTGCCGGAGCCCGGTCCCGATGACGCCCTGGTAATCGCACGCGCGCTGCGGATTGAGGGGGATCGAGGAGCGCGTTTTCTCGCCGAACAGATCGAACAGGCCTGTCGTGCCGCTCACTAAGATACAGGCAGATGTGCTGCGAGTCCTCGCTTCCCGGAGGGATCCCGAAAGCTACGTCGGCGGTGGGACCCCGCTCAATCAGGAAGGTGGCCGCTATTCTGAGGACATCGACATCTTCCACGACCGTGCGGAAAGCCTGGAGCGCACGGCGGGAGAAGACACACGAATTCTGGAAGAGGCTGGGTATGAGATCCAGTGGATACGGCAATCGGATCTGATGCGGTCCGCGGATGTTGTCCGTGAGGATAGCACCCGGCTGGAATGGGTAGTGGATAGCGACTACCGGTTCTTTCCTACCATTCCTGACGCGACCTTCGGCTATATGCTGCACCCTGTGGATCTCGCTGCGAATAAGATCATGGCAGCAGCGGGGCGAAGAGAACTCCGGGACTTGATTGACTTGCTGACCATTCACGACTTGATTCTTCCCCTAGGGGCCGTTGCGTGTGCGGCAGTGGACAAATCTCCAGGCTACACGCCGGAAGGGCTCTTTGCGGAGATTCGCAGGAACTCGAACTATCCGGCTCCAGACTGGAAGGCACTGTCCACTGTGCAGCCGGTTGACCCCAAGGTAGTGATGCCTCGCCTGCGTGCGATTCTGGAAGAGGCCGAGGCCTTCGTCCTACAAGTCCCCACCGCCAAACTGGGTCTGCTCTTTCTCGAGAACGGGAAAGTGGTGCAACCCGATCCATCGCGCCTGGACCAATACGAGACGCACGCCGGCCGGCGCCGTGGCCATTGGCCGGAAAGCTACGAAATCGGCCGCGCGATGCTCGACCGTGTGATCGGCCGTGACCAGTAGTGCGAAACTTGTCTCCAGATGCTGGTTGTCCTGATAAGCTTGCTTTCGATGGTGGAAACTCCGGTTTGGTGCGCTGAGCCGCTCCGCGCGCGCAAGGCCATGGTGGTGAGCGGCGAGGCGCACGCAACGGACATCGGATTGGCGGTGTTGAAGGCCGGCGGGAATGCGATGGACGCGGCGACAGCGATGGCGTTCGCGCTCAGCGTGACCCACTCCGGCATGACCGGACTCGGCGGCGGCGGCATCGTGCTCATCCGTACCAAGGACGGCAGATCCGCGTTCTTCGACTTTCGCGAGCTGGCGCCGGGGAAGGCCAGGCGGAACATGTTCCTCGACAAGGGAGGGAATCTTTCGCCCGACAGCGTCACCGGTTGGCGGGCTGCCGCGACACCAACCTATGTGATGGGTTGGGGCACCGTCCACGAACGCTATGGCGCCAGGCCATGGGCCGAGCTGTTGATGCCTGCCGTGGAGCTGGCCAAAAGCGGATACCCGGTGGGATACAAGAGCGCGCAGGCGTTTCGCACGATTGCGAGTCTGGGCAAGGACCCCGAGTCGAAACGAATTTTTCAGAACGGTGGTAAGTTCTTTGAACCCGGCGACACGCTGGTGCAGCCGGAGTTGGGCGCGACACTCGAGCGCATCGCCAAGAACGGCGCCGATGAGTTCTATGAGGGCGAGACCGCCAAGAGGCTCGTCGAGGCGATGGCGGCCAACGGTGGACTGATCACGATGGAAGACCTTGCGGCAGCTTCTGTCGCCGAGCCGCCGCCGCTCATTGGGAAGTATCGCGGCCATCAGATTCTCACGGCTTCGGGGAGCAGCTCAGGCGGCATCGGGTTGTTGCAGATGCTGGCTGTGTTGGAGCGCACCGGATTCGAGCAGCATGGAGCGGGATCCGCCACCGCGATCCACTATCAGGCCGAGGCGATGCGCCGCTTCTTCGCCGATCGCAGCGAGCACATGGGCGATCCTGATTTTGTGCAGGTGCCCGTGCGGGCCATGCTGAGTCCGGCGCACATCGAAGAGTTGCGCGCGTCGATTGATCCGGACCATGCCACGCCGTCGGGGAAGGTGAAGCCCGGCAAGTTCCCCGAAAGCAATGAGACGACGCACTTCGCTGTTGTCGACGCGGAGGGTAATGCAGTGTCGGCCACGGTGACGTTGAACGGGCAGTATGGCAGCGGTGTCACGGTGCCGGGGCTCGGGTTCCTGCTCAACAACAACATGGACAACTTCGCGGCTAATCCGGGCAAGACGAACCAATACGGGCTGGTGCAGGGCGAGGCGAATGCGATTCAGCCGGGCAAGCGGCCGGTTTCTTCGATGACTCCGGCAATTGTGCTGGAAGGCGGCTCGCTCAAGATGGTGGTGGGTACGCCCGGCGGGCCGACGATTCTGAACTCCGTGCTTCAGGCGGTGATCAACGTGATCGACTTCGGCAGGAACGCTCAGGATGCCGTCGCCGCCCCGCGCATCCATCATCAGTGGTACCCGGACACCTTGTTCGTTGAGCCGGGCTTTTCCCCCGACACATTAGCCTTGCTGAAGGCCCGTGGCCATAACATCGAGGTCCGGCTGTCGAACAACGACCTCAACATGATTCTGGTCCAGGACGGATGGCTCCAGGGTGGCATCGACCCGCGTCGCGAAGGAAAGGCCGCCGGATACTGATGCCTGAACTGCCGATCGAACGGTTCGAGATTTTTGCCACTGGACTCGATCATCCCGAATGCCTGGCCTTCGATTCGCAGGGCGTGTTGTGGGCCGGTGGCGAAGCGGGTCAGATCTATCGCATCGACGGCAACGTGCCCGTGACCGTCGCGGAGTTGGGTGGATTCACGGGCGGCATTGCGTGGCATCCGGATGGATCAGCGTTGTTCGCCTGCAATCCCAAACACGGAGTAGTGCGGGTGAAACCGGACGGCGAGTGGGATGTGTTCGCGAGCGGGCTCATCTGCCCGAATTACGGCCTCTTCAATAGCGCGGGCGACTACTACGTCACGGATTCCGGCCATTGGAAAAAGCGCAATGGCCGGCTGCTCTGGTATGCTCCCGACGGAGCCTGCAGGGTGATGCTGGACGGATACGGATATACGAATGGGCTTGCGCTGAGCGCGGACGAACGGTGGCTGTACGTGGTGGAGAGCGATACGCACACAGTATTCCGCGTGGACCTCGCCGCGCGTAAGGTGGAAGTGTATGCCGAAGAGGTTGGCCGGCTGCCGGACGGGCTCGCTCTCGATGACGCGGGCAACCTCTACGTGGCGTGTTATGCGTCGGACAACATCATCCGGATTTCGCCGCAAGGCAAGAAGTTCGAATTCGCCTGTGACCGCTGGGCCATCCTGCTAAGCCGTCCCACCAATCTCTGCTTCCGGGACGGCTATGTGTATGTGGCCAACCTCGGCCGCCAGACCATCACGCGAGGCCGGCTTCTATGAGTACGCTCGCCGGCAAAGTGGCCATCGTAACCGGAGGCGCCCACGGCATTGGCCGCGCAATCGCCGAGGCATTGCTGGGGGCCGGCGCGCGTGTGGTGGTTGGCGACATCGACACCACCGTTCCTCTGACCGGCGCCATCTTGCGGCGAGCGGATGTTTCCGTCCCGGATGACGTCGCAGCGTTGACGCAGACTGCCGCGGCGCTCACCGGCCGCATCGACATACTCGTGAACAATGCAGCCTACCTGGGCCCTCAGCACGCCGCCGCGGAGGCCACGCGGGAAGAATGGGACCGGTGCTTTGCAGTCTCACTGATGGGCGCGCAGAATTGCACGCTAGCCGTACTGCCGTTTATGATCCGGCAGCAGAACGGCTCTATCATTAACGTCGCCTCAGTTCAGGCAATAGTAGGGGCGCGCGACTCGGCGGCCTACACTTCCATCAAGCACGCCTTGATCGGCTTCACTCGCAGCGTCGCCTACGATTACGGCCGGCACAACATCCGCGCGAATGCCGTTTGTCCCGGCGCCATCCGCACGCGCATCTCGCCTCCGGATGGCAGCGAGTTGCACCAGCGGCAGATCAGCAAAACGTTCCTCGGCCGCGTGGGGCAACCGCATGAAGTAGCATCGCTCGTCGCATTCCTCGCATCGGGCGCGGCGTCCTATATCACCGGCGCAATCATCCCCGTGGACGGCGGCTGGACCGCGATGTAGCTATCATCGGAATCAATGCGAAGGATCCGACTCAGCTTTCCCGCGTCCGGCGAATCCGTTATCGCCGGCCTGCTTGACGACGAAGCTCCAGGTGTGTGCGATTTCATTTGGAGCCGGCTGCCCATCGAAGAGACCGCGCTGCACGGCATGTACTCCGGCGCTGAAATTTTCAGTCTGATCCCCGACCCCGCGCCGGCGCCGGAAGAGAACCTGGTGCAACTGCCGCTGCCCGGCGAGCTTCTCTATTTCTACGATCCCGGCCGCGGCGCCACCGGTGCGCGCAAACCAGCCGGCGAGATCTGTTTTGTCTATAGCCGGGGCGTTGTGCTGCGCGCCCATGAAGGTGTCCCCACGCATGCGAGCCTGTTTGCCCGCGTGCCCGGCGACTGGAAAACTGACTGGACCGCATTCGCTCAGGCCTGCCGGCGTTGCCGCTGGGAAGGCCCGCGGATTCTGCGAGTGGAACGCGTAGAAGAAAGCTAATTCTTCTTCTTGCTTCTGGCTTCTGGCTTCTTGCTCAGATATATCGCCAGGCCAGAAACAGCAGCATCGCTCCCACAACAGACATCACGAATCCTGCCGGCTGCCCTTGCTTGTACCAGCCCAGTTGTTGACCGATGTAGCCGCCCAGCCAGCCGCCGGCCATACCGATGAGCGCCGTGACAATGATGCCACCGCTATCCCTGCCTGGTAGCAGCATCCGGGCCACAATCCCGATCACCAGACCAAATAGCGCGTGCCCGATCATATGCATCATGAGAGAATCTCCTTAGAAACCGGAATACCGCCCAGTGTAGTCGAGATTTTTCTCGAATCACAGTCCTGCGTCGAAGGCAAGGATGGTGAGCAGCACGGTTTGCGGGCCCTTCCACGCCTCCACCGGTTCATACCATTCGTCGAGCGAATGATGATTGTCGGCACGGCCTCCACCGCCGAGAGTGACCGCCGGGATCTTGAGGCTGATGGGCAGGTTGGCATCAGTGCTACTGAAGCCGCGTGTGGGTTTGTGACCAGTGATCCGCGAGGCCCATTCCGCGGCCTTCACAAGCGGCGAATCGGCGGGAGTCTCGCCGCCCGGGCGCAGGCCGACGAGCTTCGGTTCGACCTTCAACGCCTTGCCTGACGCGGCGCGAAACGTATTCTCTTCGGCCACGCCTTCGCGCACGGCTGCGAGGAGTTTCAATTCCAGACGGTCCAATTCAGCCGGGCTTTCCGACCGCAGGTCGATCTCCATGGTGCAGCTTTCCGCGATGGCGTTGATGGCAGTACCGCCTTCGATCTTGCCCACGTTGAAGGTGGTCTTCGGCGTGCGCGAAACTTCCAGCGAAGACAGCCGGTTGACGACGCGTCCCGCCGCATGGATGGCGTTCGGACGTCCGAAGTTGCCGTAGCTGTGACCGCCCGGCCCGGTGATGGCGATGCGGTAGCGCTTCACGCTGGTGCCGCCGTTGGTGATGCGCGCGGGCGATGTGCCGTCGATGGAGATAAACGAATCGAGCTTGTCCTTGTGCGGTCCCTGCTGGAAGAGATACTTCATTCCGTTGAGGTCGCCGAGGCCCTCTTCGCCGACGTTGGCAACAAACAGCAGCGTCTTCCTGGTTTCGATGCGGGCGTGATTCAGCGCTTCGACAATGGCGAGCAGGGCAGTGAGTCCACGGCTGTCGTCGGACAGTCCCGGACCATAGTAACGGTTACCGTCCTTGCGGACTTTCACGTTGACACCGACGGCGAACGAGATGTCGAGATGCGCGGCGATGACGAGTGCTTTCGGGCTCTGGCCGGGCCGCCATCCAAGTACGTTGCCCTGCTTGTCGATCTCCACGTTCTTCAATCCCAGACGGCGGAATTCCTTCTCCAGGAACCTGGCGCGTTCGCCTTCGTGAAACGTGGGCGCTGCGATTTCGGCGATGGTGATCTGCCGCGCAAAATGCACCGCATCATTGTCGCGAATGTGTTCGAGAGCCTGCCGTACATCGGCGCGCTCGTGCAGGGAAGTCTGCGCGAACAGAGCGCCGGTGGCGAGGATCAGGGTCAACAAATTCATCTTTCGATGATAGCCTCAAGGAGAGACCATGCCCATAATCGGAGTTCTCACACTGGAAATATTCGTGGAAGACAGCCACTCGCTCAAAGATAAGCGGCACGTGGTGAAGGGTCTCAAGGACCGCCTACGCCACAAGTTCAATGTGTCTGTGGCCGAGATTGAGGGTCACGATACATGGCAGCATTCGGTTGTTGCCGCAGTCACCGTATCCAATGACAAGGTGTTCGCGGAGAAGGTGCTGCAAAGCGTGGAACGCGAGGCGGCCCACTTTGCCGGAGGCGCGCTGGTGGACAGTTCCGTGGAATGGATTGAATGATGATTACACTTTGACCAGAACATCCCGCAAACGTTCTACTGACCACTCGGCTCGCTCCAGTACTTCAGCAGTTGCGTATAACCCGCGGGCTTCCCCTAGCGGCAGCGCTCTACCGCGCCCGTCTACTGCTCCCGCCACGATCAGCCGCTTGCCGAGTCTGGCGCCGATCGCAGGAAGGTCGGTGTGCAGCAGCACGCCCGGCACAAAGCTCGCGAAGGGATGCGTGTACTCTTCGACATCTAGCAGATGCTTGTAGGAGGCGAGACCGCCACTCAGGTAGAGCTTCTCGATGCGCGGCTCCAAAGCCGCGGCGAACATCGCAGGCACGGTCAGCTTGCCGGACGCGGCCACGGTAACACGCTCGGGCTGCAGCGCACGGACAATCGAAATGATATCCGCCGCGCGCTGTCCCACCATGCTCTGGCCCAGCATGATGGACGCCCACGCGTAATCGTGTTCGGAGGCGTGAGGCATGGTGTAGCGGAGTGCCCCGCGTCCGGCTTCGGGCATCAGATCGCCCACTGCACGCACGTCGGCCGCACATAACGACACGCCGCTTGCCGCGAGTTGCTGCCAGAGTGCATCCTCGCCGGCGCGAGAGTTGCGGCCGGCGCTGTCGATCACCAGCAGCATTCCCCCTCTGCGTTGCGAGCGCGGCGAGTATAGCCAGCAGGGCGCCCACGTGTGTGTTGCGGTGGCCACTTCAATGGCTTGGACGCGGCAGCCTTCGGCCTCCACCTCGCCCAGCTTGACGCGCCGCGGGCGTTCGTACAGCTCCTCGATGCCGAGCAGTTCGCGCAGCCCAACCGGTGTGGGCTTGACGGTGCGCATGCGTTCGCGGGCGAGGCTCAGCGGAGTCGCGCCACCGAACGAACGCACGGTGTTTCCCTTCTCCGTCACCAGCAATTGCGCGTCGGGTTCGGGAGTTACAGGAGGCTCAGCGGACAGCGGCGCCGTGTCCGATTGCAGCCAGCGGCGGAACCATCGGTAGATCTCCATCCGTGCGCCATGGTTCAGCCCGTGCGGCAACGGCGATTCCCACCAGCGGACCTTCTCCTCAGCGCCGAGCCGCTTGTACACGCCGGCGAGCGTAGCAAACTCCTGCCGGCCGTTCTTCACATAACTGGGCGAATATGTTCCAAAGAAATCTTTCGCGCTGATCAGCACGAGCAGCGGCTTGGGAGCCAGTGGATACAGCAGGTCCCAACGATCGAACCCGAGTGGGCCCGCGCCGATGAAGTTCTGTTCCGCATCGTCGGTCGAACCCGGCGGGATAAAATCCTCGCAGGCGAAGTTCTCGCTGTTGGGGCAGGATGGCGCCGCCACGGCTAGCCGGTCGTCGCACGCGCTGAGGAACATGGTCAGCGTGCCACCGCCGGAGTTGCCCGTGGACGCCAGCCGTTTCGCATCCACCAGCGGGTGCGAGGCGAGCACGTCTAGGCTGCGCATCGCGTCCCACGCCTGGAGGCGCGTGGAAGTCATGCCGACCAGCAACATCTGCTGGCCCGGAGTGGTGTGCTCAGCGTCTGAGGAGGATAGCCGCGTGCGTGACAGGTCCTCGCGGGGATAGTAGACGCGCTCGCCCTGCCCCATGGGATCGAACGCAAGCACAACGAATCCGAGCTGAACCAGGCCCTGGCAGCACTTCTGGTAAGGCGCCGCGGCTTTGCCGTTGAGACTGTGTCCCATCTGGAACAATACGCCCGGATAGGGCGGCTTGCCTGCCTTGGGGATGTAGAGGTTCGCCGGAACATGAAACTCCGGTTGCGTCTCATACACGAGCTTCTCCATGCGGTAGGCGGAACGCTCAAACGCCCCGATGGTGCGCACATGAAGTGGCGTGCGTTGCGGCTCGCCGCCGGAAAGCTTCCAGAACATTTCGCGCACCCATTGTTGGCGGGCACGGATTGCGGCGGGAGTGGTCAACGCGCCGACGGCTTCGTTACGTTTGCGGACCGATTCGCCGACGAGATGCCGCAGAAAATCCGGCAGGCACTTGGCGTAGTCGCGATAGAGGACCTGCTGCTGCGCCCGAATGCCGGGGCTCAGGGCGCCGGCGCCAAACAGCGCTACTGCCGTACGTCGCGTTATGCTGCTCATGGGAAGCTCATTGTCATGATATCGCTCGATCAGGCTCTGGCACTCAGCAGTGAGGCCGGCTGGAATCAAACCCTCGACGACTGGCGCCGTATTGTCACGCTTGCCGGGCGCGGCGTCTATGGCATTGAGCGCGACGGCCGGCTGGTCGCCTCGGCGATTGGGCTTGCTTACGGGCGAGAGCTTGCGTGGATCGGTATGGTGTTGACGTCGGTCGCCTATCGCGGGCAGGGCTTCGCGCGCACGCTGATGCAACGAGCCATCGACGATCTGGATGCGGCGGGAGTGCAGTGCATCAAGCTGGATGCGACTGATCTCGGCCGGCCGTTGTACCCAAAGGTGGGGTTCGTGGATGAGCGTCCGGTGTCGCGGTGGCGGCGCAAGCCGGGTCCCACCACTGCATCCCCTTTGCAGCCCGCGCCGGTGGATTACGCACTCGATACGTTCGGTGCCGACCGCACGGCATTGCTACAATCCTTCGCGGAGCATGAGTCGTACTCGCTGCCGGGAGAAGGATTCGCCTTCGCACGTCCGGGGAGGACAACGTGGCACTTTGGACCCTGTATCGCCGGCAACGCCACGGTCGCGCGCCGGCTGCTGGGCGCGTTTCTCAGCAACCACGCCCATGAGTCGTCCATTCTCGATCTGTGCGACGATCAGGCTGAGGCCTGCGCGGTTGCACGAGAGGCTGGATACGAACCCATCCGCCGGCTCATGCGTATGCGCCGGGGCACAGCAACGACTCTCGCGTCAGGACCCAAAGTGTACTGCCTGGCGGGATTTGAGTTCGGCTGAGCCTCCCCGTGCCCGTCCGTGGGATCGTAATAACGATACGCTTCAGCGTTAGCGCTTGAAGGTAGCATCTCGACAAAATAATTGTCGATGTCATGCGACGAGCGCAGCCGCCAGCAACACGCGTGAGCACATCCTCGGAGCACGTGGAAGTGAAGTTTCACGCGGCGGAATGGGAAGGTGCCGGTTCAGTCTGGCCGTCACGGGAGAGAGTAGGTGTGCCGTTTACAGCGACCGCGCGATCAGTTCCTTCATGATCTCATTCGTCCCCGCGTAAATCCGTTGCACCCGGCTGTCGGTCCACATGCGTGCGATCGGGTATTCGCTCATGTAGCCGTAGCCGCCGTGGAGTTGCACACACTCGTCGATGATGGCGCACTGCTTGTCGGTGAGCCAGTATTTCGACATAGCCGCGGTGGCGGTATCGAGCTGGTTGTCCATCAGCCGTTGGATGCAGTTGTCCAAGAAGACGCGGCCGATGTGAGCTTCCGTTTTGCACTCCGCGAGTTTGAAACGCGTGTTCTGGAAGTCGATGAGCTTCTTGCCGAAGGCCTGGCGATCCTTCACATACCGGATCGTGATTTCGACAGCCTTTTCCGTAACGGCCACGGCGGCCACACCCACTGTCAGTCGCTCATAAGGAAGCTGCTCCATCATTTGATAGAAGCCGCGTCCCTCGGTGGAGCCCAGCAGATTCGACGCAGGCACGCGAACGTCGTCGAAGAACAGCTCACAGGTATCCTGCGCATGCATTCCCACCTTCTCCAGTGACCGTCCGACGCGATAGCCCTTGAGCCCTTTGCTCTCCACCATCACGAGCGAGATGCCTTTGGCGCCCGCCTGGGCATCCGTTTTCACCGCGAGGCAGATGAGGCTCGCATGCCAGCCGTTGGTGATGAACGTCTTCGATCCGTTGATGATGTAATCGTCGCCTTCGCGGCGGGCGAAGGTCTTGATACCCTGGAGGTCGCTGCCGGCGGCCGGTTCGCTCATCGCAATCGCGCCGACAAGCTCGCCCGCGGCCATGCGCGGCAGCCAGCTTTTCTTCTGCTCCTCAGTGCCGTAGCTCAGCACGTAGTGCGCGACGATGCTGTGCACGCCGGAACCGAAGTTGACTCCGGCGTAGGCGAGTTCCTCCATCACCACCGTCTCGTGTGCAAACGTGCCGCCACCGCCACCGTATTCCTCGGGGACGTCGGTAAGCAGGAGCCCGGTCTCGCCCGCCTTGGTCCAGGCCTCCGCATCGGGACGGTGCTGCTCGCGCCAGCGAGGCTCGTGGGGTAGGAATTCCTCCTGCACAAAACGCTTCGCCGTCTTGCGGAACATCAGCAGCTCTTCATTCATCCACGGGGAGAGGTAGGGGATGGGATTACTCATTCCAGGATTCTAACGCGTTCCGTACGTTACTTCCCCTTCGTGACTTTCACTCTCTCTTTCATTATGGCGACAAGCGTCTTCTGGTCGATGTCCTGAAGGCGCTTGAAACGGATACAGCTCTTGCCGATGTTGGCTCTGGGGAGTACCGCTTTACGTCGCTCGATGGTGTAGACGCCGTCCTCAGCGGGGCAGACGTAAACCGAGATGTACTGCTTCTGGCTGGCGAGCGCGACGTTGGGGAAGTCTCCTTCGCGGCCGCTTGCGTACTTGTAGTGATACGAACCGTAGCCGATCATACCGTAAACGATGCGCGGCTCCAGTTTAGGGAACGCCTTGCGAATGAGACCGTGCAAAGCTTGAATTTCAGATTTTCTCGGTTCGTCGATTTGATCGATGTAGTCCTCGACGGTGGCGGCGTTCGTCGGCTTGATCATGGGAGTAGAGGATAGCAGGTGTGGGACTTAACCACAATGGCCACGTGTACAATGGTTTCTAGCTGGCAACTTCGCGCAACCAACGCTTCGCTGCCCGGCTCCGTTGCTGAGTCCCAAGACAATGAATCTAGAAGCCGTCGCAAAGCGGGCGCGTGTGTCCACGGCCACTGTGTCGCGCGTACTGAACAATCTTGATGTCGTAAAGCCGGCCACGCGGGCACGCGTGATGAAGGCAGTGGCGGATCTGAACTACTATCCGAACCTGAATGCGAGGTCGCTGGCCGGAGGCAAGAACCGGACTTTGGGAATGATCGCGTCCAACCTGGAGAATCCCTTCTTCTTTGATGTTTTCAGGACATTGGAAGCCGATGCCCATGCCCGTGGATACGAGCTTGTCGCCGCCAACACCGGCTACAATCCGGAGCAGTTGCTCAACAGCGTGCGTCTGATGATCGGACGGCGCGTCGGCGGGCTGGCGGTGATCGTGTCGGAGATGGAGCCGGATCTGATCCTGGAGCTGGAGCGCAGCAACATTCCCGTTGTGTTCTACGATGTCGGGATCGTGAAGCCGAAGATTTCCAATATCCGCGTCAACTACCGCCGGGGGATCGAGGAGGTAGTGAAGTACCTGCATGGGCTCGGCCACCGGAAGCTGGCCTTCATCGGGCACCACTCCACGCTCGGTCCGACTAGCGAGCGCGAGAAGACGTTTACCGACACCGCGCCATCCTATGAAGGCACGGAGTATCGTACGGTGGTGAATCAGGATGGGCCGGATGGTGGCCGCGAGGCCGCGCGGGAGTTGCTCGATTCGGGTTACCGCCCTACCGCCATCATCTGCGTGAACGACTTCATGGCTCTGGGTGTGCTTCGCGAGCTGCGGGAACGGGGAATGCGAGTACCTGAGGATGTGTCCGTCACCGGATTCGATGACATCACGCTGGCGGAGTACTGCTACCCCGCGTTGACCACGGTGCATATCCCGCGCGACCGCATTGGCCACTTGGTGTTTGAGGCTCTAACCGCCGACTCCGATCGCGCTTCTGCAACCGGGCATGAGGTGGTGGTGGAGCCGGAGTTGGTTGTACGCCAATCGACGGCCCCCGCGGGCGTGCCACAATAGCAGGATCATGTTGTCATCGATCGTGATTGTCGTCATTTCGCTGCTGCTGCTGTGGGTGGCGTTCAAAGTGGTGACGTTTGTGGCATCGGGCTGCCTGAAGCTGGTAGTCTTCGGTGTGCTGGCCACGATTATCGGGGCGATGATCTGGTACCAGATGAACGCGAACTAAGCGATTGGGCTTTGCGGGAACTCCGTAGGGTCGTGTAACGTATGAGTTGGCAGAGACTGAGCAATGCCCTACTGCACACAATGCGGCAATAGCATCGGCGACCGCGATCAATACTGCGGGAGCTGTGGCTCGGCTCAGCCCAACGCCCCTCGTACCAGCCGCCCGCCATCCGCGAGTCAGGCGGCGAGCCAGCAGAGTGGGGCCAAGTCCAGTGGGTTGAACGTCGGCGACTTGAGTGCGCACACGGCATCCATCCTCTGCTACATCCCCGTCATCGGCTGGGTGCCTTGCCTGGTGGTGCTGGCGACGGAGAAGTTTCGCGACGACCATGCAACCCGCTTTCACGCCTTCCAGGGTCTCTACCTGTTCATTGCCTGGCTGTTGGTGGACTGGGTGCTAAGCCCCATGTTTCGATTCAGTGATTCCACTCACGCCGTCGGCGGCATGCTGAAAGCTGTGCTGTTCGTGGCCTGGATCTGGATGCTGGTGAAGGTGTCACAGCACCAGAGCTACAAGCTGCCGGTTCTGGGGGACCTGGCGGAGAAATCGGTGGCGGAACAGCGCTAGCAGCCATGCGCCGCATGGTATAATTATTCACTTGGATGAATAATTAGTCATGAGACACCCCGTAGGCATTGTCGGCTTTCGCGGCTACAGCGGCGAGGAACTTGTTCGCCTGCTGACCCCACGTTCGGAAATCGAAGTCCTCCTGATGGAACATCGTGCCGATTCGCACGACCGGCCGCGTCCCCGCGGTCACCGAGGGCCGGCGCGAATCGGGTGCGCCAGGGAAGCCGTCCGCGAGCACGGGTTACAGGTGGTGTTTCTGGCCACGCCGCCGGAGGTATCCATGGAAGTGACTCCTTGGATCCTGGAGGCAGGCGCCAAAGTGGTGGATCTGAGCGGGGCATTCCGGCTGCGCACGGTGGACAACTACAAGCGCTGGTACAAGGAAGAGCACACGCAGGCCGGTTTGCTGGCGGAGGCTGCGTACGGATTGCCGGAGTTCAACCGGGAAGCGGTCCGGAGCGCACGACTCGTGTCGAACCCCGGCTGTTACCCGACTGCGGCGAACCTGGCCATCCGGCCGCTGGTGGAAGCGGGCGTAGTGGATCTGTCGCATGGAATCGTTTGCGATGCGAAATCCGGGGTAAGCGGTGCCGGTCGCAAGCCAAGCCTGAAGACCAGCTTCTGCGAAGTAGCGGAGAATTTCTCGGCTTATTCCCTCCTGGATCACCGTCATGTGCCCGAGGTGCTTCTCACTTCAGGGATCGAGGAGCAGCAATTCAGCTTCACCGCCCACCTATTACCGCTGGACAGGGGGATTCTGGAAACCATTTATTTCCGGACGCAAGGAATCGGGGATGCCGCGGAACTGGTGGCGATCTACGAGAAACGCTATGCAGGAGAACAGTTTGTCCGTATATACGACGCCGGACAGGTACCCGACTTGCAGGCTATTCAGCGAACCAACTTCTGTGACATCGGCTTGAAGTGGGACAAGGCGACGGGACGGGCGGTTGTGGTGAGCGTCATCGACAACCTGACCAAGGGTGCGGCCGGACAGGCTATCCAGAACATGAATCTGGTCCTGGGGCTGGCTGAAGAGGCGGGCCTCCTATGAGAATTCTCGTGAAACTTGGGGGTACATTGTTGGATAATCCAACAGAGCGTGCCCGGCTGACTGGAGAGCTTGCCGCAGTGGCGAACACGTACCAGATGGTGGTGGTACATGGCGGCGGTAAGCAAATGACCCGGTTTCTTACGGAACGCGGAGTGGAGAGCAAATTCGTGGATGGGCTGCGGGTAACGTCGCCCGAAGTGGTTGACGCTGTACTGAAGGTGTTTGCGGGAACCGTGAACCACGAGCTGGTGGCGTCCTTTGTTCAATCCGGGTCATTGGCAGTAGGGTTAACAGGAATCGACGCCGGTATCACAGAGACCGAGCAG
Organism: Acidobacteriota bacterium; assembly: GCA_016213775.1. Lineage (GTDB taxonomy): Bacteria > Acidobacteriota > Terriglobia > Bryobacterales > Bryobacteraceae > CADEFT01. Next base: position 21,958 of record JACQZR010000287.1, on the reverse strand, counting down.
CTTCGTCCGGAACTTGGGGCAGTGGGACGCGTCGTGAAGTCCAACGGCGAATTGCTGGAATTGCTGACCGCGAATCGCTACCTTCCTGTAATAGCCTGTGTTGGCGGCGACCGTCAAGGCAACATATATAATGTCAACGCTGATCAGATGGCTGTAGCATGCGCGGCGGGATTCCGAGCAGACAGGCTACTCTTTCTTACAGATGTCGATGGAGTGAAGGGGCCGGAGGGGCCTATTCCCACGTTGACTCCTTCGCAGTGCAATAGACTGATTCAAATGGGGATTGCTACGGGTGGTATGCAGGCTAAGCTGAATGCCGCCTGCGAAGGACTGGCGAAAGGTGTGGGCGAGGTGATAATCGCGCCCGGAGCTCGTACGAACGTTGTAACAGACATATTGGCTGGGGAGCAAATCGGTACCCGGTTGGTCCCGGAAGGTGGCAGCTAGATGGCAACGCACGGCCTTGTCGCCAGAAAAGCGGGAATGCAGGATATCCCAGCGGTGTTGAAACTGATCAACTCCTTTGCTGCCAAGGGTATAATGCTCCCACGGACCGAGTTCGAATTAGCTGAGAATGTCCGCGATTTCATGGTGGTGTGTGACGGAGAACGTTTGATCGGTTGTGGAGCGCTCCATTTTTATTCAGCAAAGTTCGCAGAAATACGTTCGCTGGCAGTCGATTCCACTGTTCAGAAGAGTGGCATTGGGGCCGTCCTGATGCAGGCATTGGAGTCAGAGGCCGAGTCCTACGGCCTGCACGCTCTGTTCGCGTTCACCTACGTGCCCGGCTTCTTTAGTAAGATGGGTTACCGCGAAGTGGAGCGTGGAGAACTACCACTAAAAGCCTGGAAAGACTGCCTTCGGTGCCCAAAATTCCAGGCCTGCGACGAAATCGCGATGCTAAAGCCGCTGCGGTCCGATTATCGCATCGAGAGCGATAAGGCAGTACCTGACTTGGTGCCCTTCCCAGTACTCCGGCACTGAGGGGTCTATCCAAACCAGAGATATTCATCTTTTTTCATTTTTTCTTAAAAAAGTGTTGAAAAGGATGAGAACAATTCCCTGCTCAAGTGACTAAAGGGTGTGAGGAGCCGTAAGGGAGTTAAACGCGGCACTCACTTGGACAGGAGTAGTAAGGATGAAGGCACAAACCGTTGACATCAGGGAGTCGATGGGTAGAATCCTCTGCAACACGATTTTCCGGCCTGGCGGCAAGAAGCTGCTCGCAAAAGGCCATGTTCTAAGCGAAGAGGACGTCCGCCTGCTGACTAACGAAGGGATGGAGCAAGTGTGGGTTACCGAACTGGAGTTCGGGGAGGTGAGCGAAGACGACGCCGTTGTCCGGGTTGGCGAGGAATTGGGGTGCGGTGGGTTGGAGATCCGGCTTGCTGCCGGCGGGCGCGCAAACCTCGTGGCAACGGAAGACTGCTGCGTGCTGGTTGACGACGAATTGCTGAAGCAGATCAACTGCACGGCGAGCATTGTCATCAGCACGATGGTGAATTTCAGTTTTGCCAAAGCGGGGCAACGGATTGCGACTGTCAAAAGCGCGCCGTTCGCCATTGCCCAGTCGCAACTGGAAGCCGTGGTGACTATCCTGAAGGAGCGCGGTCCCATTCTACAGGCGAGACCCATCCGGCAACCCTCAGTGGCGGTGCTGTACTCGGATCCGGTGGACGGCTCAAGAGCGCGGCAGCTCTTTGAAAACATCATGCATCAGCGGCTGGAACGCTTTGGAACCGCGCCCAGCTACGCACTGACGGCAGTGGAGGATGAAGCCTCCATCGCACGGGCCCTCCAACATCTGTTACGGGCTAAACCAACAGGAATTCTTATCGCATCGACGACGGCGCCAGCCGGTCCGGAGGACGTGATCGGCCGGGCAATGGCCAGGATCGGTTCCCACCTTGAGCGATTTCTTGCTCCAGTGGAGCCAGGCAACCTTTTTCTGCTAGGATATAAAGAGGACATACCGGTCATCTCGGCACCGGGGTGTTTTCGTTCGGCCAAGCCGAACGTAGTGGATTTAGTTTTGCCGCCGGTTCTTGCACGCTACCGGGTGTCAGGTTGGGAAATCGCCTGCCTCGGTCACGGCGGATTGTTGGCCTAGTCGTTCTCCTCCACTACCACAAGCCGTTACCTCCGAGCGGCGTGTGGGTGCTCCTCAGCCGGGCGCCCGACCAGCGCCCGGCATTTTTTGAGCGTCGCGCGTCTGATCAGCGGCTGGCGAGGGCAGACGGCATCAACTGCTCCATCACTGCCAGGACGCGCTGAGCATACTGTTTGTTGGCGGGATTGTAGATGCGCAGCTTTGTCCTCGTATCCTTGCCAGCGTAGATTGGCGCATTGGCCAGCCGTTCGGCGACGAAATGAATCCCCTGCTCCTGCGTTTGAAACCGGGTGCGCCCGGAATTCCAACCCATGAGATTCTTGAGCGGGGCCTGTTTGCCACCGCCCGTCTCCAGAAATACGATGCTCGGCAGAAGGCGCCAGTCCAACCCGTGCCGGTCGGCCGCTTCGAGAAAAGCGCCGGCAAGGTTGGTGATGGGGCACTTGTACTTGTCAAAGAAGTTCCGCAGCGCCTGGTAGCGTGGATCGTCCACGCGGACCTTGGCGGTGTTGGGAGCGTCGTCGCCCCAGGCGGTTCCGGCTGATCCAAGCAGGAATAACAACGTTGCGCCACGGGCGATTGTCTCCTTGATGCTCCGTAGCAGGGAATGCTGCGCCGCCGAACTGGCTTCCGACTCGGCCTCTTCGCGCGAGGCCTTGGCCAGTTTGAAGGACAGCTCTTCGGCAAGGTCGGTGTCAATGGCGCCGGCATACTGCTTGATGAAGTTGTCACGATAGACGCCTCCGGGCAGCTTTGCCAAGTCCCAATCTTCGATTGCCCGCAGATAGTAGACCGAGATCTTGGTCTGGTCTGCGATAGCTTCCAGAGAAATTCCCCTGCTGAGCCGCAATGCGGACAACTGCAGGATTTCCGCCTTCAACTTCATCTTCGCTAAACAACTCCTGTCTCTGAATTGGGGAGAACTGCGACCTACTCCAACAACTTCCATCAACCCAACGCTTCGGGGAGGGCCCGGTGAGGCTTGCGAACTCAGATGGTACCATAAGGGGCGAGGGCAGGTGGGACGACCGTACTACCCCTGACCTGGAGCTCTACTCCCCCCCCTAGCGAGTCACCCGACGATGAAACCAACGTTTGCCTGCTTACTCTCCACTGCTTTGTTGCTGACTGGATGCAACCTCTGGTCGCCGGAATCGACTGTTCATGCACAGTCCGCGAAGATCGACACATTGCCAGGGATGCCGCCGGTGATTGATCCGCGTAACATCTATTCCGAAACCACCCCCGACAAGATCCAACCCTGGATCCGCAACCATCCGCAGTTGATCTACGTGCCAAACGCGCAAGGCAATTCGGTGACTGTGATTGATCCGGTGAAGATGGCCGTGATCCGCACCATACCCGCGGGCAAGGAGCCGCAGCACGTGGTCCCTTCCTATGACCTGAACATGCTGTACGCGACCAACGATCTCAACGATACGTTAACGCAGATTGATCCGAAGACGGGGCTGTTCGTAAAGACGATCCGGGTGGCCGACCCCTACAACATGTACTACACTCCCGACGGCAAGCACGCCATCATTGTAGCCGAGCGGTTGAAGAGGCTCGATTTCCGCAATCCGAAGACTTTTTCGCTGGTGAAGAGCGTGCCGGTGCCATGCAAAGGTGTGGACCACCTCGACTTCTCCGCGGACGGAAAGTACTTCCTGGCGACGTGTGAGTTTTCTGGAGAACTGGTGAAGATCGATACTGCGGCAATGAAGTTCGTTGGCAAACTCGCCGTGCCGGGCGGCGGCATGCCACAGGACATCAAGCTGTCGCCGGACGGCAAGGTCTTCTACGTGGCGGACATGGACGCGCACGGGGTACACCTGGTGGATGGCGATGCGATGAAGGTGATTGGGTTCCTTCCCACCGGGAAGAACGCGCACGGCTTGTACGTCAGCAAGGACTTCAAGTACCTGTACGTCACTAATCGGAAAGAAGGGACCATCAGCCTGATCGACCTGGCAACGCGCAAGGTCGCCAAAAGGTGGGAGATTCCGGGGGGCGGCAGCCCTGACATGGGCAACCTGTCGGCGGATGGCAAGGTCTTCTGGATTTCCGGCCGCTATCACCACGTGGTGTATGCCATCGACACTTCCACCGGAAAGCTGATTGCGAAGATTCCCGTGGGAAGGAACCCGCACGGGCTGTGTGTTTGGCCGCAGCCAGGACGCTATTCCACCGGGCACACAGGGATCATGCGGTAGTGCGAAACACCCAGCCGAAGGGCGAAGGTGTATTGACTTTCTCCGTCGTCCTGCTACTCTGGTTTCGTAATACGGAACCGTCCGAGCGTCAGGGTTAGACTGACGCAAATGCGAATCTGCATTGGTTTACCTCCTTTCCCGGGGCTTGACTCACGGTGTAGTGACCGTGAGTCCCCCGGTCAGAAGAAAGGAGGTGTCCTAATGAACCTACCAGTCCACCACCGACCCGTCGTCGGAATCGAATACGGTCCTATACGGCCGCGGCTCGCCCACCAGCTTGGCGAGCTTGTTCTCATCAATCGTGATCCCTAACCCCGGCTCCGTTGGGAGCCCGCGATGACCGTTCACCAGCGGCGGCAGCGGCTTCGCCAGAATGTCCATGTGCTCAGCATCGCCCCGTTCCTGAATGAGGAAATTCGGAATCGACGCCGCCACCTGAAGGCTTGCCGCAAGTGAGCACGGCCCGTTCGGGTTGTGCGGCGCCAGCGGTGCGTAATAAGCCTCCGCCATCCCCGCGATCAGCCGCAGTTCCGTGATTCCGCCCGCGTAACAAACGTCCGGTTGCAGGATCATCGCCGCGCGTTTCTCCAGAATCTCCCTGAACCCCCACTTCGTAAAAATGCGCTCCCCGGTCGCAATTGGAACATGCGTCTTCTTCGCCAACTCCGCCATCACGTCCACGTTCAACGGCGGCACAATCTCTTCGTAAAACCACGGGTGATACGGCTCCAGAGCCTTCATCATCGACAGCGCGGTAGGCGGCTGGATCGCCCCGTGAAACTCGACCCCGATGTCCACCGCAGGTCCCAATTTCTGGCGCAGCGCCTTGAACCGCTCCGTCACCTCCTCCACCATCTGCATGCCTTCGTTGTACTTGAATGGGGCGCGCTTGGTGCCGCGCAGCATCACCTTGATCGCACTCACGCCGGTCTTCTCGTTCACCTGCCCATAAACGCGAATCCGGTCGCGGGTGGGCCCACCGAGCAGCTTGTACACCGGGACCCCATATATCTTGCCCTTGATGTCCCACAGCGCCATGTCGATCCCACTTTGGATCGCGGTTTTGATCGGACCGCCTTTGTAGAACGTGCCGCGATGGATCGCCTGCCAGTGAAACGCCACCTTTGACGGGTCCTGCCCCACCAGGTAATTCGACACTTCCAAAGCGCCCGCCGCGCACGCTTTCGCGTCGTCCTTCAACATCTCGCCCCAGCCGGTCACCCCGGCATCGGTGGAGATCTTCACAAACACCCAACTGTTTCGCAGCACGAACGATTCTATCTTTGTCACCTTGATCTTGTCGTTCGGCCCGACGGCAGCCGCATCGGTGCGTTGCGCCGTGAACATCGCGTCCAGCATGGCCGCCGATGCGGGAGCCGCGAGCGCGCGAAACAAGTCGCGCCGGTTCATCCGTGCTCTTTCCATGGAGTCCTCCTAGAAATTCAACCGCATCTGCACCTGGTAGAACCGGTTCAAAGACGACGTCTGGCTCGTGATCCGCCCGAAGTTTGTCGATGTTGGCGACAGGTCTGGCCCCGCCATCTGCGACCGGTTCTGCAGATTCAACGCATCGGCGCGAAGCTGGAAGCGTAGCCGCTCAAAGATACGAAACTCGCGCAGCACGTTCGCATTCCACTGCTTCAACCCGTCCGCCCGCAGCCCGTTGAAGAAGCGCGGGAACACGCGTTTATGAAATGCCGCTGGAAGATTCGACGCGGTGCGCTCAAACTGCAGTCCCGTGTTGAACCACTGATTGAGCGTCTTCGGTGTGGATGTGGCATCCGCCTCAAACGTATTCAAATCGCCGTAGTAAAACAGGTTCCCCCACGCCATCAGAGGGCCGGGCTGAAACTCATACGTCGCCGCAATCTGGAACCCGCCCAGCAGGTGATTGAGAATTCCCGTTTGGAAGAATCTCCGTCCTTTTCCAAACGGAAGCTCGACAATTCCTGTTGCCGTAAACCGGTGCGGGCGCGCCGTGTCGCTCGCCCACCACACGGTCGGTTCGGTGTTGAACTCGTTTTCGTAAATAGTCTTGTTCTCCTGCAGCATCCGCGAATACGAGGCATTCATCGTGAACCCCTTCGCAAATCGCCGCTGAAAGTTCGCTTCCAAAGCATGCGTGCGCGCCTTGCCGCCCGGATTCGATGCTTCAAACAACCCGTTCATGTGCGGGAACTGCCGCAGCAAACGGTTCTTCTGAATCGTCGTGCTCTGGAACTGGCCCAGAGTGGACATTTGCTGGTACAACACCGGATTCGAACTCCGGAGCGACTCGAAATTACCGATGTGGAAGGGATTGGGGACATTGCGGTTCAAGTCAGTGGCAATGGCGTTGTTGCGAGTGTTGCCCGCCGCCCAAAATGACTCGGGCAACGGATCCAGCCTCCTCGTTCCATTGATGCGGTCCGCCCATTGCCCCCAGTAGGCTACCTCCACCATCATGTTGCCGCTCAACTCGCGTTGCACACCGGCGCGCCACCGCTGCACGCGCGGATGCTGGCGGTCAAATCCGGTGAATGTGAATCCCTGTCCAACGCGCGCCATCGCGCCCAGCGCATCCCGCAGAGGCGCATCAAACCGCGTGCCATCCGCGCGGACCGGGAAGGGATTGGTCAACGGCGACACGCCGTTCCTGGGATCGCCCACGAGCCAGTTCGTTCCAAAATCATTCGTCAAAACGGTGCTGGTGGGCCGCGAGAAGCCCGATTGATCCGCCGCCTGATTGAGCGCGTTCAGCGTGTCGTAGTAAATCCCATACCCGCCGCGCAACACCATCTTCGTTCCCAACTGCCATGCCGCGGAGAGCCGGGGCAGCCACATCAACTCGCTTCGCCATAACTCGCGCGGCACGCCATTACGCCCCGTATACACCGATCCGCCCTTCACGATGAACTGGCTCGCCGGCAGCTCCGGTAACGGATTCCGTGCATACGCAGCCTGCGCCGCCGCCGCGATCGGCAATTCCAGGTTCGGATCGAAATACGAAATGGCGCGGTTGTAGCGTTCCGTGGGACCCAACTCGTACTCCATGCGGAGCCCCAGCGTCACCGTCAGATTCTTCGTAACACGCCACGTGTCCTGACCAAACCACGCGTAGTACGGATTCATCAACGCATACGTATCGTTCGTGTCCACCGACATGCCCGTCGGAATGCCCAACTGGAAGGTCGCCCACACTAACCCCAGACTAGCCGCCGGCGTGTTCCCATCCTCATCCTTGCGAACAAAGTTATTCGCGAACGTGAAGTTGCCCGACGTGAATCCGCCGTTCTGCTGCAGTGTCCGGTAGTGCTGCCGGAAATCAATGCCCGCGCGCAGCGAGTGCGTCCCGCGAATATGGGTCCCATTCACGCGCAACGCCTGCTGCCGACCAGTCGGCCCCGCATCCACCGTCGTGCTCAACACCATATCGCCCGACCACGCCGTCATCCCCGGCCAGATCACGCGCGGCATGACGCACGACCCGCCGCACTTCGGAATCATATAGGCCGGCAAGCCTACATCTGTCGGGGTATACTTCCGCGTTCCCAGCCGCTGATTCTGCAAAATGAACTGGTTCGCATCGGCGCCCACGTTGAGAATTGTCGTCGGGTTGATCGCATAGGTCCAGTCAGCTCCTACGTTTTGTGAGGGCCGCTTCTCGTTCCAGGCCATCAGCCCTGGCTCCACCAGATGCGTGTAATCCTGTGCGTCCTCCAGGAAGGTGCTCTTCTGCCAGCGGAAGAAGAACCGGTGCTTCTGCGATAACGCATAGTCAACGCGGTTGTTGAAGTTCTGATGCCGCACATTGTTCGGCATCCCCGGCACCAGGTAGTTGTTCACCGGATCGCGCCGCGGGTCCGTCGGATCGTTGTTCGGCAGCGGCATGCGCTTGGCATAGAAATCGTATATCGGACTGGTGAACCGCGACGCCGGAATCACATTCCCCGGAAACGGCGTACGCACCCAGTGGCCCGCTCGCGCCGGATCCACGCGCGTCGTGATGGGATCATATACGGCATACCGCACGGCGTCGATCTGCAGCAGCGGGGCGTAATTGCCCGCGCGCATCGCCGCTGTGGGCACCGTGTAGTTGATCTCGCTGGGCCGCGCCGACTGCAGATTCACCAGCTTTGAATAGCCGAAGAAGAAGAACAGCTTGTTGCGCCCGTCAAACACTTTCGGAATGTACACCGGGCCGTTCAGTGTACCTGCTACGTTGTTCGTATGCCCGGCCGGAAGCATCGGCGTGTTTGCGAGGTTGTCGGCGAGGGCGATGTTGTTCGCGGCCCGCGCCGCGGCGATCTGCGAATACCGCTGCTGCTTCACAAAGAACGACGCCGCGTTCCATCGCTGATTCAAGTACTGATACGTCGCCGACCCGTGAAACAAATTCGTTCCTGACTTGGTGGACATCGAGATGTTCAAGCCGGTGGAATGGCCGAAGGCCGCATCGAAGTTGGACGTCTCAATCTTGAATTCATCCACCACATCGGGGCTAGGCATATAGGACACGCGCCGGTCCGTTCCATTGGTCGACGCGCCATCGAGTGACCATTCATTGCCGCCCACATTACCGGGCGAATAATATCCCGACCCGCCGCCAACCTGCCCCTGTACCAGGAACTGCGTCGTTCCAGGCACCTGCACGCCCGGCGCCATGCGCGTGAGCATCACGATGTTGTTCCCCAGCACAGGCAGGTCCATTACCTCGCGGTTCGTCAATGCACGGCCCGTGCTTACGGAGTTCGTCTCCAGAATCGGCGGCTCACCCGACACCGTCACCGACTCCGTCACGCCGCCCACTTCCATCGTGAAGTTCACCTGCAGCCGGTCGCTGTGTCCGAGCGTCACCCCGCTGCGCACGGCCTTCTTGAACCCGGTTGTTTCGGCCGTCACGCTGTAGGTGCCGGGCAACAGCAGGGGAGCTTCGTAGTATCCGCTGGTGTTAGTCACGAGCATCGTTACGGTGCCAGTGCCCGTGTTCGTAACCGTCACGCTGGCCGCCGCGATCATCGCACCTTGTGAGTCGGCGACGGTGCCGGAAATCGTCCCGCGTGTGTCCTGCCCGTAGAGTGCACACGCCATCGTGGTTGTGAGAATCAAAACTATGTTCTTCATGGAAACCCCTCAATACCAGTGAGGGCAGTATATCACCCCCACCATTTCTCGCCTTGCGCCAAATGGGCCTTCACCACATCGGGATTCAATTCAATCCCGATCCCAGGTTTGTTCGGCACTGTGATGAACCCGCCTTGAAACAGCGGTCCGTCATGCAGAATCACGTCGTCCATCCAGTCACCCTTACCGCAAACGGTTTCGCACGCAAGGTAATCACGAGTCGCCGACCCCCATTGAATCGACGCCATCGTGTTGACGATGCTTCCGGTGTTGTGATTCGCCATCGGAAACGCGAACAACTCCGCCAGATCTGCCATCTTCCTGGTTTCTGTGTAGCCCATGGTGTTGCGCAGATCCGGATGAAGGATGTCGCAGCCGTGATTGAGAACGAACGGTGCCGCATCCGCCCTTCGGAACCAGTTCTCGCCCGTGCAAATCGGAACCTTGGACGCGGCGCAGAGCGTCTTCCATCCTTCCGAATACGCCACCGGCATCGGGTCTTCCAGCCACACCGGCTGAATCTGCTCCACCGCGTTGGCCATCTCCATGGAAGTACGCACATCGAATTCCCAGTGGTTGTGCACCATGATGTCGTGATCCCACCCAACGGCTTCGCGGCAATTCTCAAAGCCCGCGCGCATGTTGCGCAGTTCCTGCCGCGACAACAGCCGGTTCACGACGTCGCGCCCCGGGTCCTTCTTGGGATCGGTATGCTGCGGGCTGAACTTGTGGCAGGTGAATCCGCTCTTATCCGCCTTCACCTTCTGCGCCCACTCGCGGCACGAAGCCTTGTCGAGCATGTTGCGCGGCGCGGCATGATCGTAGACACGCACCTTTTCCCGATAGCGGCCGCCCAGCAGTGTGCTGGCGGGCACATCCAGTACCTTGCCGGCGAGATCGTACAGCGCCATATCAATGCCGGCCACTGCGCGATAGAACGAATGGGCTGACCCGTCCGTGTGCCGGTCCAACCCGGTCATCAACCTGTCGATCTCGAGCGGGTCCTTCCCAACCAGGAGAGGCTTTAGCGCCACCACCTGCTCTTTGACTCCAGCGCCGGGATTCCCATAGGCCTCGGCGAATCCCCACGGGCCCTGATCCGTATCCACACGCACCAGCGTGTACGTGCGCGGCCCCTGCATCACCATGGTGCGGATATCGCGGATTTTCAACTTACCCTTCAACGGCGCGGCCATGGCATGATAGCCGGTCAAAAACGAAGCCGCGGGCAGCGCTGCGGCGGTTCTCAGGAGATTACGGCGTGTCAGCATCGCAGGACATCATATATCAATCTCAGTCGCAGCGCGTATGCAGGCGTACCCATCCCTACCCATCCGCGACGCGGGACCGGTTCTCGCAGTCATGAGCCTGCTTCGTCCACGGCCGATGCGGAGGTCGAAGGATCAGGAATGCTTGCAGTGTGAACCGCCTTCAGCAGAGTTAGTTTGGTGAGTTAAACACTATTGGCAATTCGGTTGAACCTGCCTTCAAAGGCGTGCCAAAGGGCTTGGCTGGCAGAATGAGGCTTCAGACACGCTTGGCCTGTTAAGGAAGAGAGGAGAGTACTGATGAACCCACGCAAGATGAAGGGTGCTGGGGCATTCATGCTGGTCTTCGGATTCTGCATATTGATAGGCGGCTACCGGAGCATTAATCTCGCTGTTGGCATCAGCAAGGACAGGCCCGCAGGGGCATCGGAAGTCAAAGCCTACCAGTCTTCTCAATCGCCACAGCGGATGTGAGTGATTTGGCGCTCCGAATAGCGAAGGAGCGGCCTGACCTGTACAAGTGCTTCTCCAATGACGCGGTCTTTCAGGAAGTCGTCGCAAACGTCAAGTCTGGTCAATTCATAAAAGCGATTCAACCGATTCAAGAAAGGTCTGATATAGGCATCAAAGAAGCGAAGGCGCTTACGGATCGGATCAAGGAAGCGATTAGTACCAGTTGAGACAAGGGATGTTGAAACGGAATGGGCAAATAGTTCTGCGGGACGAACCCGTCCGGTAATCCTGCGTTATGTCCACTGCTGTGGCCACCTGAGTTGCATTGATCATGCGGAGCGCCGTGCAATGTGTCCGTGGCAAGTGATGATCCGGCTCGCGACGGGCTGTGCGGCGCTCGCGACGGACGCGTGGTGTAGCATGGGAAACTGGAAGAACGAATGAGCGCCGCCCGCCACATGATCGCCCTGCTGAAGAGTCACGTCGAAGGCAACGATACGGAACTCCTGTCGGTTGCCATGCAGGCGGCGGCTCATGAGGCCCGGCTTGGACACGGGGCGATCGCTCAGCAACTGCGCGACTTGATTGATGAAGCGAAGCGCCGCGGCGCGGCTGCCCAGAATCGACCGGGACACCTCATCGTGCTCGAACCACGAGGGGAGTTAGCCAATCTGCTTTCGGTGCAGACTCCGCGGTTGCGGCTGGCGGATATGGCGCTGCATCCGTCACTCGCCGAACGGCTCCAGCGCGTTTTGGTGGAACACCGGCAACAGAAGCGGCTACGGGAACATGCCCTTCAACCCCGGCGCAAGTTGCTGTTCATCGGTCCACCGGGGACGGGTAAGACCATGACCGCTTCCGCAATCGCCGGCGAACTGCACCTGTCGCTGTTCACGATCATGCTAGAGGGCCTGATCACGAGGTTCATGGGCGAGACCGCGGCCAAGCTGAAGCTCGTGTTCGATGCCATCCGCCGGACATCGGGTGTCTACCTGTTCGATGAGTTCGACGCGCTGGGTGCGCATCGGACCCAAGTGAACGACGTTGGGGAGATCCGCCGTGTGCTGAACTCGTTCCTGCAGATGCTGGAGAAGGGCACCTCTGACAGCCTCCTCGTCGCCGCCGCGAATCATCCGCAGATGCTTGTTCGCGCCCTGTTCCGGCGGTTCCATGACGTTATCGAATACTCCCTCCCTGATGCTGGTCTCGCTGGGCAGATCCTCAGCGGATCTGCCCACGCTTGCGTGCTATGCGTGGCGTTGTCAATCATTCGGTAAACGGTCGCGCTCGCCGGGATCGGTGTCTGGAACCTTCGCGAGCACTTCAAGGAACCTGGCGCGGTCTCCGCGTTGGGCGCGCCGTTCCAAGCGTTCCCAGGCGGCAACGTGCTCCGCGCAGGCGGTGGCGAACACGTCGGCCACGCTGATGCTCTGCGAACGGGCGATTTCCAAGGCTTTGTCGTAAAGGTCGTTGGGCACTTCGATGTTGACGTTCACGGCAATTCTCCTATCCGCAACAGGAATTCGATTGGCTCCAGCACGGGGACACCGTAGAGACCGGCTCCCGCGAAGTCGCGCCCGTTGTAGGTGATAATCGTTGCCCGCATGCGGGCCGCCACTTCCAAGATACGATCATCATCGGGATCACGCAATGCCGGACGGAGGCGCAAGGGCGCTTCCACGAGCACCGCTGTTTGAAACAAGTAGTCCAGGAAGGTGTCCACGTTGCCTGCACTGATGACGGTCCGCATGAATTCGCGTTTGAGGACATCTTCGTACTCCAAGGCGACCGGAACCGAAATGCACGGGCACCAGCGCGGATCACCGAGCAGTTGGAGGAGTCGAAAGGAGGCGCCGCGCCGGGAGCGCAGGCCAGCGACCAGGACATTCGTGTTTATGACAACCGTTGGGCCATAAGGTCTACTTGAAGTCAGCTAATCTGCGCGAAAATGGGCGAGTCACGTCCACCTCGCTCTTCCGGGGTGGCGCCCGTCCAGGCTCGCGGGTTCGCGTCAAGGTGACACAGACAATGCTGACTGGGTAGCGGCGTCCTCAACGTCAGTACCCGAACATTCCGGCGCGGCTTTGCTGACGCGGATTCTCAGTGCGCGCCCCTGCGCACGGGCGATCTTCTTGCGAGCCTCCTGCGCTTTGTCTCCTTCGGTCACCTCCCGCTTCAAGACCTCTCGGATCAGTTCGTCGCGAAGTTCATCCCGATCGATCTTGACGTCCGGCGACAACCGTCGCAACTCGCGTCGGATCACGTCCAACACAACATCATCCAGAATCACGGCGCCAAGGTTATACCGGCTCATTGCATGCCGTTGAGCGTGGTACTCATCAAGGACAGACTTACCATGGCCTTCCTTCGCGAGGAGAAAGAGCGATTCCACCTGAGCACGGTTCCTGGGATTGAGATTGAGAAGGTCACACTCGAACACCTGTTCCTGCGCTATGGGCTGAGCGAAGATCACACGGTAAACGCGCCAGGTGGCCGCATTCGTCAGGATGACCCACTCGGCTCCAAGGTTCGCCGCATAATCCACGGCTTGCTTTGCGTGGGACTCCTTGAGATCCAATCCGACCGCCTTCACTTCAATCAGCACAGTGAGTTTGCCGTCTACCTTCACGGCCAAATCGCAGTAGGTGCCCTTGATCAGATGCTCCGCGGTGATTCGGTGTACTTGTCGTAGCCAAAGACATCGCTGAGCATGTCCTTTACAATCGTCGAGGTATCTGCTTCCCCGGCATCACGGCTCTTTGCTGCGCCAATGATAGGCTGGTAACGCTTCAAGCCCGCGACGAGGCGGTCGTATACTCTTGCAGGGACGTTAGGCATGCTCTCAAACCTCCATTGCGACGACAACAGGGCGAAGGGTAGAACACCCTCGCGAAACGGGATCAATAAGGAAGTGGCGCTACGGGGCACAAGTTCTCAATCTTTCTTGGAAAATAAGTGTTTCCGAACAGAGTGTTGCGGGGGACCTCCCGAGCCGCAACTAGTCCGTGGCAGAAGTCCGAAGCCACCGCTTGCTGAAATAATCGCGATTCCAGACCGCTTCCTCACGGGCCTGTGAAAAAACCGTTTTGCTCGACCGCTCCCTTTACGGTCGCGGCTCGGAAAGACGTTATTGGTCAACGAGATAGGTGCCGAGTCACGTAGATTCTCAAGCGGGTGCGCGGTTGTTCACAAAACCTCACAGTCGCGGCTCGGTAGAATCCGCGCGTTACCGAGACCACGGTGTGAGGAAACACTACTGTCACGGGCCAGGCCTCGCTGCGCAGCATATATCAATCCGCTGTTGGAAGCTGTATGCTCGAAGGGTGCGTGTATCTCTTATTCTCATGGCCGCTGGGCTCGTCTTCGGTCAGTCCCCCAGGGACGCCAACTACGACGAGTCCAAAGTCGGAGCTTACCGGCTCCCGAATCCCCTCCTGATGGCCAACGGCCAGACGGTGCAAACCGCGGCCCAATGGCGCGGGCAGCGGCGCCCGGAGATTCTGCGCCTCTTCAATAACCACATGTACGGCAAGTCCGCGCCAAAGCCCGACAGGCTGGACTACGAAGTCACCACACGCGCGGCCAGAGCCTTGGACGGTGCGGCCAATCGGCGCGAAGTCACCATCTGGCTGACCGGCAAAAAGAGCGGCCCAGCGATGCGCCTGCTACTGTATCTGCCCACGAACGCGAAAGGCCCAGTTCCGGTTTTCCTCGGTCCCAACTTCGGAGGTAATCACGCCATCAACGCCGATCCCGGCATCACCATTGCGAAAACGTGGATGCGGCCCGGCCCCGGTGTCGAAGCGAGCAAAGCAACTGCCGCCGGCCGCGGCAAGGAAGCCTCGCGCTGGCAGGCGGAGATGGTCACCAAGCAGGGCTACGCGCTTGCAACGTTCTACTACGGCGACGTCTTCCCGGATCACAAAGATGGTCTTGCCGATTCCATCATTCCTCACTTTTACCGCCCCGGCCAGACCGCGCAGGAGCCTGACGACTGGAACGCGATCGGCGCATGGGCATGGGGTCTGAGCCGCGCCCTGGACTACATGGAGAAGGACAAGGATCTCGACGCCAAGCGCGTGGCGGTACTCGGCCACTCCCGTCTAGGCAAGACTGCGCTCTGGGCCGGCGCGCAGGACGAGCGCTTCTCCATCGTGATCTCCAACGATTCCGGGGAAGGCGGCGCCGCCCTATCCCGGCGCTACTTTGGCGAGACCATCGAGCGCATCAACACTTCGTTCCCCTGGTGGTTCAACAAGAACTACAAAGGCTACAACCAGCGTGTCGACTCACTCCCGTTCGACCAGCACATGTTGATCGCCCTCGTCGCCCCGCGCCCCGTTTACGTCGCCAGCGCGCAGGAGGATCAGTGGGCCGACCCGCGCGGTGAGTTCCTTTCGGCGAAGGCTGCGGACCCCGTGTACCGTCTCCTCGGCACGGACGGTATGGCTGCCAAGGAAATGCCTGCAATTCACCAGCCTGTCCACAGCACCATCGGCTATCACATCCGCACCGGCAAACACGACGTTACTGCCTACGACTGGGAGCAGTTCCTCGTGTTCGGGAAGAAGCACTGGGGACGGTAGACAAAGGGCTCGTTCAGCTTCGGGTGGGAGTCTTCCAAGCCAGCAAGATGGAGCGAGAGGAATCGCTCTCGAAAACACACTACATTACTGGAGGCTGACGCATTTGAGATGTGCGAGATAGTCAGCCGCACCAATTTGTTCTGCGATTCGGGCTGGCCCGCACCGACGTTCGTTACACGAACGTTCGGGGCCGTAAAACGACTTCCTACCAAAGGGACCGAAACCTACGGTGTGCGGAAGGGGAATTTTGTCCGGCCTTACCTCAACAAGATGGAGATGCAGGGCCGCTACGCTTCTACTTCGTTTTCCAGAGCATGGAACAAGGTACAACGTTCCGGTCCCCTGCGCCCAAATATCCGACGGAGGATCCGGACTACCGGATTCTGGCCACCCAGGGCACATTCGCGATGAGACGCTCGGCCCTACGGATGAAAATGGGCTGCGCAACGCCCGGCCGGAATTTTTCGAATTTAGGCAAGGTGCCGAAAATCTAAACCATAGAGGTGTAATGGGTTAACTCCGCTAATTTCTCCTACTATGACCGTACGTTTCGTGTCGTAGGCCAGCGGGGTCCTTGGTCCGGGCTTGACGTTAGGGTCACGGATAAACTGGGATCAACTCGGATGCACGCGGATCGATGGGTTTGCGTGGAAGCACTTGGTGCTGGAGGTGGGGGTCGAACCCACATGCCCAGTAAAGGGCGCGGGATTTTGAGTCCCGTGCGTCTGCCAGTTCCGCCACTCCAGCCTGGCAATCTCTCAGTATAGCCGAATTGGAGCGGTGCAACACAAACCCCTTGATTATCTACAAAAGTTGTAGATAATCATAGTATGGGCAAGCCAAGCGATCTCCTTCAGGGAACACTCGACCTCCTCATCCTCAAAACCATCTCCCTGGAGCCGGTGCATGGCTGGGCGATCGCCAAGCGTATCCAGCAGGTGTCCAATGAGGTGCTGCTGGTGCAACAGGGCTCGCTGTACCCGGCGCTCTACCGGTTGGAGAATCAGGGTTGGATCCAATCGGAGACCCGCGAAACGGAATCGGGGCGCGTGGCAAAGTTCTACTCGCTGACGCGCGAAGGCAGGAAGCAACTGGCGAAGGAACTAGGCCAGTGGGAGCGTTTATCTTCGGCAGTGGGGTTGGTGGTGAAACAGGCATAGGTGCAGCATGCTGTGGTGGAGACGTCTGCAACTTCGAATCCGGTCGCTCACCGAACGTGACCGGCTGGAACGGGAGCTTGATCAGGAACTGGTGTTTCATCTGGCCGAACAGAAGGCCGATTACGAACGCCAGGCAATGACGGCGGCGGAGGCGGAATTCAGGGCCAGGCGCGAGTTTGGAGCATTGGGCTCGCTTGCCGAACAGTGCCGTGATCAACGCCACACGCGCTGGATCGAGGACCTCTTAACGGACGCGCGATTCGCCATACGCGGACTGCGGCAATCACCGGGATTCACATGGGCCGCGGTGGCAACTATAGCGTTGGGACTTGGCGCGAACCTCGCATTGTTCTCCACCGCGTACCGGGTGCTGTTCCGTCCGCTGCCGTATGCGGATCCGGATCAACTGCTCGAGATCGCCGGGCCGATTGCCGGCGTGGGACCAGCCACGGTCTTGCGGCAAATGGCGAAACAGGTGGAGTGGGCCGGCTACCTTCCAAACGTGGAACGAAACGCGCAGTTGGGCGGCGGCGCGCTGCGGCTGCGGACAGCGGCGGCGACGTGGAATCTCGCGGGTGTGCTGGGCGTGCAGCCGGCGATGGGGCGATGGTTTGAGGAACGGGAAGAGAGTGCGGGACGGCATCGTGTGGCCGTGATCAGCCAGCGGATGTGGAGGGAGCGGTTTTCCTCGGATCCAGGTGTTCTCGGCCGGCGGATTCTTCTGGACGAAGAGCCCTACGAAATCATCGGCGTGATGCCTGCGTGGTTCACGTTTCCAGCCGCCGGCACGGAGCTGTGGGTTCCAATCCGATACGATCCGGCGGACATCTCGTATCTGTGGGGAAGCTACAATCTGTTGCCGATTGGGAGGTTGTCGAACGGCGGCTCGATGGAGGCGGCGCAAGCGGAGTTGAGTGGATTAATCCAGCGGATACGTCCGATGTTTCCATGGCGAATGCCGGACCAGTGGGGCGTGGGCGCAGCACTGGTGCGTCACCAGACAGCGCTCGTCAGTAACGCACGGCCGAAGTTGATTGCCTTGGCCGCGGCGTCGCTTTTCCTGCTGATCATTGCTTGTGGCAACGTATCGAATCTGTTGCTGGCGCGGTGGATCCGGCGCGAGCGGGAGTTCGCGACGCGGGAGGCGCTCGGGGCGGGGCGCGGGCGATTGTTGCGTCAACTGGTGACGGAGAACCTTGTTCTAGCCGGCGTGGGAGGCGTTGCAGGAATTGCAGTGGCATTGGGACTGCTTCCGGTCTTGCCGGGACTTGTTCCCGACCTGCCACGTCTGGATGGTCTCGCATTGGAGCCGAGGGCCGCAGTCTTGGTGCTGTTCGCGATGGGGATGACTTTCGGGGTGCTTTCTCTTGTTCCGATGTTCCGGACATTTCTGCTTGGCGCTCGAAGCGTTTCCACTGCGAGGATGACTCTCTCGCGGAGGCCTGCACGGGTGTCGCTTTCATTGGCCGGCTTTCAACTGGCGCTGGCCACAGCGTTACTGATCGGAGCCGGATTGATGGCGCGTACGTTGTGGCGGCTGGACAACGTCGATTCCGGCATTCGGGCACCCGGTGTGCTCACCGCTACGGTATCGGCGGGGCCAAGCCGGTGCGCGACTGCTGCTCGCTGCCGTGCGTTTGTCGAGGACCTGACTGCGACTCTCGGCGGAGTAGCTGGAGTGCAGAGCGTGAACTGGTCGAACGGAACGCCGCTGGTGAAGAGGCAGTCGGCCATGTCGGTGGCCGTGCAGGATCATCCCAGGCCTCCCGGGGCGCCGGCGTTTGTCCTCTGGCATCTCACCGCGACGCCGGGTTACTTTCCGGCTCTCGGGATTCCGTTGCGCAGTGGCCGGTTGTTCACTGAGTCAGATACGGCGCGTGCGCTTCCTGTAGCGATCATCAGCGAGTCGACGGCGCAGCGGTTCTGGCCGGATGGCTCCGCGATTGGAAAGACGATACGGCCGGTTTCCGGAAAGGTTTGGCGCACGGTGGTGGGCGTGGTTGCGGACGTTGCTCACTATTCGCTTGCCGGGTTCCCGTCATGGGTGGATGGGGTCCAGTATGTTCCGCTAAACCAGTCGATGCCTGGGAGTGGGAATGTGGTCCAATTGTCGATCTTCTTACAAGGCGCCGTGACGGCGGGTGTGTTGGAAGGGGCGTTACGCAAGAGCTTTCCCGATGTTGTGCTCTCCGGGCTCGCGCCGTTGCAGCGGGTGAGGCGCGAGTCTGTCGCGGATCGCCGTTCCACTATGTGGCTATTGAGCGGCCTGGCGTCAATGGGACTGCTACTGGGCAGTGTGGGAGTGTATGGGATTCTGACGCAACGGTTTGCGCAGCGGACGCGGGAGATCGGAATTCGCCTGGCGCTTGGCGCAACTACGGGATCAGTGGCGGTCACCGTGTTGCGGGAAGCACTGGTTGTGGCGGCCATGGGTTCTGTGGTGGGAATCTCGGCGGCCATCGTGCTGACACGGTACTTGCGGTCGCTGCTGTTCGGGGTGGCAGAGCATGATCTTGCGGCTTTTCTCGCGGGGCCCGTTGTCTTGATTGTCACGGCGCTGCTGGCGGCCGCTCTGCCTGGTCTGCGCGCGGCACGGGTGGATCCGGCGACGGTGCTGCGGGCAGAGTAGTCGGGCATCATTGGGCGCGCAAGGTGGGGGAGTGCGACTGCCAGGCAAAGGAGCAACCGCCTCCCTGTTACCTTCCGAAGTAGCCGCTCACTCCCACCGTTACCGCCGTGTGCCGGTAGACGTAGATGTTTACCGCGCCGCCGGTTCCGGCGGGGATGATGGCGGAGTTGGTGACGGTCTGGCCCTGGAACGCGTTCAGGATGGACGTGTTCGGCTGCGGCTGCCCCGTGGGGTAAGCGGTGAGGAAGGGCATCGGGTAGCCGGCCGGGAAGGCTGTCACGTTGAGCGCGTACGCCTGTGCGTTGGATGGGATGCCGGGGCAGCCCGAACTGGGGATGTTGATGGTCCAGGTGCTCTCGTTGCCTCTGCCAGACGTTTCGCCGGCGATGCACTGTTGGACGGGGAAATAGTGGAGGCCTGTGGTGCCGTTGTCCGGGGCGAAGTAGCCGTTGATATCCACGATGAAGTCGGTGGCGTCATAGGCGAAGAAGTCGATGGTGCCGTCGCTGCCGGCTGGGATGATGACGCTGTTGGCGAGCACACGGCCGGCAAAGGAGTTGATGCTCGACACGTTTGGTTGCGATGAGCCGTCAGGCCATGCGGTGAGGTAGGCCAGCGGCGACGGGGGCACGGCAGTGATGGTGAACGAATAGGCGGCGGCCTGTGGAATCGTACAGTAGGGTGTGGCCGGGAAGCGGAATTTGCGCGTCTCGCGAGCCGCCATACTCGGCGGTCCAAACGTGCCGGGCTGCGGCCGGTACAGCGCGCGCGTGTCGATGACGCGGCAGGGAGTGAGCGGATAGTAGAGGAGTCCCGTTGGTGCCTCATCCGTGTAGTATCCGGCGATGTCGATCAGGAGGTCGGCCGCATCGGAAGTAGATACCTCAATGCTGCCGTTGATTCCGCCAGCGACGATGTTGCTATTCGCAACGATCTGGCCGTCCGGCGAACTCACGCTGTGGAAGGCGGGGTATGGAGAGCCGGCGGGGAAGAGCTTGACAAAGCCGACTCCTCCCGCCGTGGGGATAACCGTCACGTTGAGCACGTAGGCCTTGGCGCTGGCGGGCACGTTACAAACGCTGGATTGCGGGATGGGGAGCGTGCGCCTTTCAGAAGCTGTAAGGCCAGGTGGCCCGAAGGCTCCGGTGCGGCCTTCAAAGTTGTAAGCGGCGCGAGTCTCCATCAAGCGGCAGGGAGCGAGCGGAACGAACCGGGTGCTGCCGATGGGTGTGGTGCCTGTCTGCAACACCGGGAGCGGCACCGGGCCGATCGCCACCACGGCTCTGCGAGCAGGGCCGGGGTTAGCGGCGATGTTGAGTTGGATGACGCCGTTGCCGCTTCCGCTTTTCGAAACGGGCGATTGCACTGTGATCCAGGCAGGCAGGCTTGTGATGGACCAGGAGCAGGAAGCATTGATGGAGACGTCAATATTCGCGCCTGCCGCCCCTACGCTCAAACTCGAGGTGTTGATAGCGTATCCGCAAGGAACGGCGACGGCCTGGGTGACGGTGATGGCTTGACGGCCAATGGTGACGGAACCCACGCGCTGCCCGCCGGTGGTGTTGGACTGCACTGTGATGGTGTAGTCCGTGGAGCCGCTGCCCGATTGCGGAGTGATGGAGAGCCAGGGGACGGATGACTGCGCCGTCCAGCTGCAGGAACTTCCGGGGGCGGTAAGCCTGCCCGCGAATTGATTCTCCGCGCCGCTCGACAACAGCACCCGATACGAGACGTCGAACGTGCACAGCGGCGCTGCCCCCGCGGTATTAGGGGCGACATGCAGGAACGAAGCTGTGCCGGGGGAGATAGAGATCAGATCCGGTTTGCCGTCTTCGTTCACATCGCGGTAGATCATCGCCAATGATGACCAAGGCTGCCAGGGAACTTCGGATTGAAAGGTGCCGTTGCCGTTGCTGAGCCGGTACACGATATTGCTCACGTTGCCGCAACAGAATGCGGCGATCAGGTCAAGCTTTCCGTCATTGTTCAGGTCAGCGAAAGCCGCGCCGGTGACAGTCTGGGTCGACTCCGTCATCAGTGCCGGCTGAAAGCTTCCGTTGCCCGTATTCAAGAGTGCCGCGATGCGGAAGCCAGCCCCCTGTATTTGTGTCGATACGATGAGGTCGGCGCGGCCGTCTCCGTTTACATCACCGAGGAAACCAACGCGCGGATTCATTCCAGCCTCATAGGATATTGGTGGCTGGAATGCCACGCCATTGCCTAACAAGAAGGAAACACCACCTGGCTGGTCCGGGTTGTTTGGCCGGCCGGTGTCGATGGTGATGAGGTCGAGTTGCTCTGTGTGAATCCGACAAGATCCAGGCGCCCATCGCCGTTGAAATCGCCGCTCGTCATGCCGTAAGCGATGTTAGAGGTCACGTAGGCTTCAGGCCCGTAAAGCGTGCCGTCGCCAAGCCCAATCAGAACCGTGGCGTG
>JACQZR010000282.1 GCA_016213775.1 Acidobacteriota bacterium | reverse complement strand
GGCCCGGATGGGGAATGATCTTGGACAGGAGGCGGCTAAACCAGAAAGGCAGACCTCACCCTCAAGACGACAGTCCCGAAGGCCCAACGCCTTCGCCTGCAACACGTGTTATTTTTTCTGCGCCTGTTTTGGACAGCAGTGAAGCCGCCTGTAAACTGCAGCCCGCCTGTAAACGACTTATTCACTTTGACATTCAGCGCCTGATAGCGGCTAAGTATCCCCGGATACCCATACTGCACCGGGCCCAGCGAGCACAGCGCTCTCGGATCGGCAGCCTGGGTACCCACGCATGCCGGAATCACCGGATTCCGTGGGCCCAGCGCCGCCGTTCCACTGGCATTGATGTTATACCCGCTGAAGCGGTTCCACCGGTTCAAATCCACAAACATCCCTTCCAGCGGCCCAAACTTCACGCCGCGCGTCATCACGTAATCCAAGGACATCACCGTTCGCGGGAGAATCTCCCGCGAGAACCCCGCTGTCGCATGAATCGTGTACGGCGTGCGAAAACTCTTGTCGAAGAAAATATCATTCGATCCTGGCCCCTGAATCGTCTTCGACACTTCCACATTCCGGATCGAAGGATCGCTTCCGTTGAACCGAAGGCCACGTTCGATGGTCCCTCGGATCACCGGCATCAGCGCAATCAGGTCCCCAGCGGTCATCGGACCCGGCGTGTTGAAATTCAAAGTTGCCGGCATCCCCGCCTCCCCTGCCCGCGGATTCGCAATCCCCGCCGACGACGATTGCGTCAACCCGATCCCAGCGGGGTAATTCAGAATCGCATCGTTGAGCTTCAGGAACTGCACATTCGGCGAGGAATGATGCACTGACACGCCGCCGCGAAACACCATCTTGTGTGAGCGCCCCGGCGCCCATGCCAATCCAATCGCCGGATCGAAGTTATTCCAGTCGTACGGCACCGTTCCCGTCTGCTGCCCGATCAATGGATACAGAAACGGCGACCGAACGGTGTTGTGATAAATCACGTTGTTCTCAAACGACCACCCCACGCCGTAGTTAATCGTCAGCCCCCGCCGGATCGCCCACTGGTCCTGGATGTAGAACCGTATGTGATCGTTCGAATCCGTCTCGCTCTGCCGGTACAACGGCGGCTGCCCTGGATCGCCCACGCCAATGGTCACCGCACCCGCCACAGGCAACCGCAGTAGTTCCGCCAGCGCCGGTGGACCCGTTGTCGACCCGATCTTCAAACTCGACGGCAGCGTATCGTAAATCGCCGGATTCTGCGCCGCTAACTGGGTCGGGTTATAAACCCCAAACGTCCCCGTCGTATTCCGCGACCAGCTCCCATGATCGAAATCATGCTCCCAGTTCCCTCCAAAACGAATCCGGTGTTTCCCGCGCGTCCAATTGAAATTGTCCGTCAGTTGATAGGTGCGCGGATGCCGGTCCTGCGGCCCATTGGGACTGTTCCCAATCGTCAACCCGCCAAAGAACGACACCCTCGGTCCGCCAGCACCCACGCAGTAATCCGGATTTCCCGAAACCGCCGTGCACGCGTCCTCGGTCGGCGCAACCAGCCAGTTCCGGAAGTACGAATAGCTAAACCGCAAGTCGTTGACCATGTTGTTGCGCAGCACGCTCGTCACGCCCATCGCTGATTGATACGAGAAATTCGACGACGCCACCCACCCCGATTCAATCCCCGTCCCCGTCACGCTGTTGTTGCGGTCAATCGCGCCGCGCAGAAAAGCCGCATGATTCGTTCGCATGCGATAATCCAGCCGCACCGCACCCAGGTTCCCCTTGAACGGCTGCCGCGCGACATGGTTCATCTTCGTCAGCAATGGATCCGTGAACACCACCGTCCTCGCGCCCACCTGATTCGTCCGCTCATAATTGGCATAGTAGAACAGCCTGTCCCGCTTGATGCGGCCCCCGAGATTCACTCCAAGCTGCTTCCTCGCAAAGTACGGGTTCGGATAAAACGGATCCCGCCGCAACGCCGGGTAGGCCGCCATACTGTGATCGCGGAAATAGAAGAACGCGGCACCGTGCGTGGAATTCGTCCCGGTGCGCGAAACAACGTTGATCGCTCCCGCTGCCACCGTCCCGCTCGAAAGGTCGAAGTTGAACGTGCTCACCTGAAACTCCTGCACGCTCTCCACCGAGAAATTCTGCGACGTCCCACCGGTGACGCGATCATTCACGCGCGCCCCATCAAAGGAAATATTGGTAAGCTGCTGTGGCGCGCCATTGATGCTCACCTGGAAGAAATTATTCGGATTCCCCGGTCCCGACTCGGACTCGTAGCTCACCGCCACCCCCGGCTCCAGCATCGCCATCGACAGGAAACTCCGCCCGTTCAAGGGGAGATTCTCCGCCTGTTCCCGGTCCACTACGCCCCCCAGCGCAATATCGGTCGTGTTCACGGTGGTAGCCGTCCCGGTCACTTCAATCACCTGCGACGTTGCCCCCAGTTGCAGTGAAAACGCCGCATTCGTGGTGGACCCTACCACCACAGTCACCGTCTGGGTCTGCGAAGAAAAACCTTCGTGCCCCGCCCTCACCTCGTATTCCCCCGGCAGCAGATTCTCGAACGCATAGTTCCCATCCTTTCGTGTCGACATCTTGCGCTGCCCGCCGGTTGCCTTGCTGATCAGCGTGATGGATGCGGCGGGAATCACCGCCCCATTGGGATCGGCAACCGTTCCACTAATCGAACCCGTCGAATTCTGCCCCGACATCTTCAGGCAGACAACCAGACCAAGAATGAGATACCGGATCATGAAGCCCCCAGTGAACGTGATGGATCTCGTCGATTATACCGCCGCAAACGCCGGAGGTCGCACCTCCTGCTACTAAGCGGCATTGCAGCCATGCACTTGGGCGGTAAGGAAAAGTCAACCTGAATTCCATCCGCGGTCCATTGATCCCGCGGGAGGCGCGGCGCATCATCCAGGCCAGGAGGTTTACCATGAACAGCCTCATCATCGCAGCGCTGGCGGTCCTGCTCGCCAGCACCAATGCCGCTGCTCAAGACAGCACGCTCTCCATCTCCGTTCATGTTCGGGACACAAATGGAAACCCGTTAGGGGGTATTCCTATCGCATTTACGGATCAGGATGGCTCCAACTCGCACATCAATTCCACCTCGCCTTACGGCTACGTCCTGCAAGGCGGTCTGGCAGCCGGCCGGACAACCACAACCCATGGTCTCAACCCTGAATTCCCCTGTTGGCCGCACACTGGCCAACGCCGCCATTGTTCACGCCGGCGCGGTGGAGCCGTCTCCATCTACGCCAGCAGCGCAACCCACGTGGTGTTGGATATCAACGGCTACTTTGCGCCGTAAGTCCAATGCCGGTACCCCGATTCGAAAAGGAGGTCCTTATGATCCGAACTTCTCTTCTCCTCTCCATGGCTGTCCTGTCGCTGGCTGCATTCACAGTCGCCGCCAAGGCAACCTTCACAATCATCTTAGGCACCGAACAGGGAATTGCTCTCACCGAGGGAGTGGTGAATTGCCAAGGTGGCGTCGCTCCTACAGGGAACCTGTTTGTCCAACCCTGTCCTCCCGGTGTGCGAGGGACTGTCCGCGGACGTACCCTCGTGGCTTTGGAAAGGGCGAATCCGCCAGATCCCAAGTTCGACGGCACCAACACCATTACCGCGAACATCAACTTCGGGCCGGACGGTAAAGGCAACATGTGGGGAACCTACAGGAGCGTGCTCGGCGCCGGTGGCGTTTGGGAAGGTACATTCACTGGCAATATCGACGTCAATACTCTTGTTTACGACTTCAAAACCGTTGGGCATGGCCAGAGCGGCCCGGTGGACGGGCTCCAATCCAAGTGCGAGGGGTATCCGAGCGCCGTACCCGGCGTGAATAATACTATCTGCCGCATTCTGGACCCCGGGAAAAACTGACTCGTTGACGGGCGGCCCGCGGTTCATGGCACGGACCGGTCGAAAGGCCGGTCCGTAGCGGGCTCATCCCGCGCGCTCCCGCTCGATCAGGAGCGCTCGCCGCTCCTCCGATTTCGCGTCCAGATTCATCTTGCGGAGCAAAGCCTCGAACCGCGCGTCGGACCGCAGAGGATCGAAAAACTGGTAAGTGAGAATCGGCACCAGCATCTGGTCCCCGCACTCGGCGGCCCGATCCATCCAGGTATATGCCTCATCAATCTCTCCCAGCCCAAGGTGTATCCAGGCAATGCTCGTTGGCGCGATATATCTGTCCCTTGCCAACAGCAGTAGACCGTCCAGAATTTCGCGGGCCTCCGCCGCCGCCCCACTCTGGGCAAGCGTCAGCCCGAGCCACCCCAACATCGCCGGCGAACCTCCAGACAGCTCAGCCGCCTTACGATGAGCGGCAATTGCTTCTGGGAACATTCCTTTGTCGCAATAGCAGAAACCGGCCACAAAGTAGCTGATGTGCCCCGTGGGATGCAATTCCAGCAACGTGCGTGCCTCCTCGATCGCCCGGTCGGAATGGTGTCCGAGCCAGAGACAAGTTACCAACCACCCCCGAATCGACGGACTTAGTGGGTCCGATTCGAGTGCTCCCTCCAGTTCCGCCACCGCCTCGTTCATGAGACCGTGCGGCAGAGAGTCGATGATGGCCGCTCGCTCCTTCACCAGGGGCGACGCCGGGTTCAGTTTCCGCGCCAGAACGATCTCCCTGTGAACCTCCGTCCAATCGTAGCCAAGCCCCTTGCGATACATGGCGAGCAGGGCATGAGTCTCTGCCAACCTGTTATCAATTTCAAGAGCTCTGAGGAGATAGTAGATTCCCTCTGAGCAGGCCCGCCTAGGCGGATCAAGCCCCCAGAACCCGCGGTACCAGAACACTTCGCCGAGCGAGTCGTACGCGAGTGCGAAATCCGGGGCGCGAGCAATGGCCTGCTCCAAGAGGTGCTGTGCTTTCTCCATGTCCTTGAGCGTTGGCGTGGAGAGATGGTACCGGCCTTTGGAGTACAGGTCGTACGCCACAACGTCCATGACGCTTTTCCGTGCACCCGGCCGCGGACTCAGCCCGATCCGTGCGGCGATCGCCTCGGCAATCCCGATTTCGATGTTTAACAGGTCACTCATCTCCGCATCGTAGTGCTGGCTCCACAGGTGCGATTCGTCGCGGACCCTGATCAGTTGCACGTTTGCGGTAACCCGGCCATTCTCCTTCCGCGCGCTGCCCTCAACAATGTAGTCCAACGAAAGCTCACGCCCTATGGCGCCAACCGCCCGTTCACTCCCCTTGTAGTGCATCGCGGTGGTCCGCGCGATCACAGCCAGACTCTCCGCCGCTACACTCGCCAGCGCTCCAATGATCTCTTCTGTCATCGCTTCGCTGAAATACTCTTGTGAAGAATCTCCACTGAGATTCAGGAACGGCATCACCAGCAGCCGGGGGCGCGCCGATTCCACCCGCGAGACAGTACCGATGAACCTGTAGCCGCGTTTGGGTAGCGTTTCGATGAACCGTGTTCGCGCCGGCGAATCCCCAAGCACCTCCCGCAACTTCGCCATTGCCTTGTTCAGGTTGTTGTCGAAATCGACGTATACCGCATCCGGCCACAGGCGCCGGCGCAAGGCCTCCCTCGTGACGACTTCTCCGGCATGTTCCAGCAGCATTGCCAGAATCTCGAACGACTGATCCACCAGCCTGAGCTTGATTCCTCTCTTGCGCAATTGCCCAGCCTGGAAATCAACTTCGAAGTCGCCGAACCGAACGAACTTGTACGACGAAGTTGCGGCTGTCACAGCTTTGGCTTTCTTACATTCCGGAGCTTACGCGCCCAGGCTCTGGGTGTCAAGGCGGGAATCACGCCCGCGTACAGCCGGTTCCCTCCATCTCAATAAAAAAGCGACACCGAAGAACCCGCTAAACCGGCCCGTGGTATGAAGAGCTTACTCCATTTCCCGCGTGATCAGCCCTACCCTATCCATCCCCGCGCCCTTCGCAATGTCGATCGCCTTCGCTACATCGCCATACTCGATCTCCGGATCCCCGTGCACAAACACAGTCTTGTCAGCGCGCCGCTTAAAGATCTCCCGCAGCCGCGCGCCCATCAACGCCTCTTCCACACGCTCGTTATTGATCTGCATCGACCGGTCCTTCATCACCCGAATCACAACCGACCGGTCCACCTCATCAGCCGGCGGAACACCAGTCGAATCCTGCGGAACCTGCGTCTGCAAGCCCTTCGACGTCACCGGTGTTATCACCAGAAAGATAATCAACAGCACCAGCAGCACATCAATCAGTGGAGTCACGTTGATGGCCGCATACATCCCGTTCGAGTTTCCAGTTTGCATTCCCATGCCCACATAGAAACCACTCCGGCGCAAGTTGTTCCCGCCCCATCTCAAATAAAAAAGCGGCACCCCCGAAAGGGCGCCGCTTCTAAATGAATCCGGACTATGCGCGGGAGTTACTTCGCCGGTGCTGCTTCCTGGATGATGCCGCCGCCAGCGGGCAGCCGTGCAGCCTTGATCTTCTTCATCTCCAGAGCCTTCTGCACCCAGTTGTCTGCTTCCTCGATCATCTTCTTGTATTCCTCGGAATTGTCAGCCAGGTCCGCCTTCTCGCGAATCAGAAGGTTCATATACGCCATCGCGTCGTCGTATTCTTTGTCGATCTCCAGAGATTTCTTCAGGCTGTTGAGACCGTCGTCCACCGTCGCCGCCCACTTTTCCTTCAACTCTTCCTTGAGCTTCTTGTCCTTCAGTGGGCCGGGATCTTCCGCCTTCATGTTCAATTTCACGCGGGCGGCCATCAGCGCCGGATACCACTTCGCCCAGACAATCACGCCCAGGCTGTAGTAAGCTTCCTTGTTCTGCGGATCCACTTCCACCATCTTCTGGTACCACACCTTCGCCTCATCCAATTTCTTGAGCTTGTCCTCAAGATTCGAGATGCCCTGCGCCTGGCTGTAGTGCAAGCTGGCCAGCGAAGCAACCGCTGTCTTGTCCCCGGGGCTCTTTTCCAGAACCTTCAGGAACTCTTCCTTCGCCATCTTGTTGTATTCCAGATTCTCCTTCGATTCCGCGCCCGGAATGTATTGGCTCATATACGCAGTCGCCAGGTACAAACGGGCCACGTGAAAGTCCGGATCCAGATCCACGCTGGTCTTGAAGTGCTCAACGGCCTCGGCGTAGCGCGCGCCCTTGAAGGCCTGCACACCCTTGTTCAGGTGATCGCGAGCCTGCAGCTTTGCGCATCCCATTCCGATGCAGCCAGCCGTAACCGCGATCAGAGCAAGAACGAGTTTCGTCTTCTGGGTCATGAATCCCTCCTTACTCTCCGGCTTCAATCTTCGGCGTCATCAGCCCGACTTTGTCGATTCCCGCGCCCTTGGCAATGTCGATTGCACGGGCCACATCTCGAAACTCCAGGTCAGGATCGCCCTTTACAAAGACTACACGCTCGGCGCGGGTCTTGAAGACCTGCTCCAAACGATCACCAAGACGGGCCTCGTCGATAGGCTCGGTGTTCAACATGATCGACTTGTCTTTATTGATGATGATGACGACTGTACGATCCTGCTCCGGAGGCGGTGGCGGTCTGTCCTTCGGCGGAGGCTGTGGCACTAACGTCTCTAGGCCTTTCGGCGTCAGCGGCGTGATCACCATGAAGATGATCAACAGCACAAGCAGCACGTCGATTAGCGGGGTCATGTTGATGTCCGCCCGGGGTCCACTACCCGGACCGCCAACTGCCATACCCATAGTTGACTCTCCTTTTTCTGCGCGGTCTTCACTTACCGCGCTGCAACCCTACCGGCTGCGAGATTCCTTTGACGCGCGCTACCCTTTGACAGGCACTACTTCGCGTCCTTCTTTTCCACCGGCATCCCTCCCTGCTGGATCTGCTCGGTCAACAATCCTAGATTGTCCACACCAGCCGCGCGCAGGTTGTCGATCACTTCAACGACTTTCTCGAACTTCGCCCGCGAATCGCTTTTCACATAGCAGGTTTTGTCAAGCTTGGTCGTCAGCATGTCCTTTACTTTATTCGGCAAGGTATCCGCCGTCAACTGCGTCGTGTTCAGGTAGACTTTCCCGTCACGAGTCACGGCCACCAGCACGGCGTCTTCCTTGTCCGCGTTGGCCATCGCGATCGGGTTCTTCGTCTTCACCAGATCCACGCTGACACCCTTGGAGAGCATAGGCGTGATGACCATGAAGATGATGAGCATGACCAGCATCACGTCCACCATTGGCGTAACGTTAATATCGGCCACCGGAGGCGCTGCTTTGAACTTCTTTCCTTCAGCCATTCCGTTTCTCCTTTACCTTCCTCTCAGCGCCTGCTTGTCCGCCACGAGAGTACCACGTCACCGTTTGAGCCTTCCGGCGGCAGGTGCCCCACCGCCGGACTCTCATTCAACTCGCATTCGTAGCGATTCAAGCCGCGCCGCGGCTTCTCCGGTCCCTTACTTCGCGCTCGCCTTCTGCGACCGCTTCAGGAAGTAGTCGATCAATTCCGAGCTCGAGTTCGACATTTCCACGTCAAACGCTTCCACGCGGTTGGTGAAGTAGTTGAACATCATAACCGCGGGAATAGCCACGAATAGCCCGAATGCCGTCGTCACCAGCGCTTCTGAAATACCGCCGGCCACGGCGCCAAGACCCGTCGACTTCTCCGCAGCGATACCTTTGAACGCGTTGATGATGCCGACCACCGTGCCGAGCAGTCCCACGAACGGACCGGTCGATCCGATTGTCGCCAGACTGCTGACGCCGCGCTTCAGTTCCGCGTGCACAATCGCTTCGGCGCGTTCCAGTGCACGGCGCGACGCTTCTATCTCTTCCCCTGGTATTTCCGTGCTCATTTGATGCGCGCGGAATTCCTGCAATCCTGCCACAACCACCTTCGCCAGGTGGCTCTTCTTGTAACGGTCTGCGATCTTGATAGCTTCATCCAGCTTGCCTTCGCGCAACGCACCAGCGACCGCCGGGGCAAATGCCCGCGACTGGCCTCGCGCAGCGTTAAACGCCAGCAAACGGTCAATCATCACACCAATCGACCACGCTGACATGAAGAACAGAATGATCACCACGGCTTTCGCCAGGAGTCCCATCTGTGACCACATCGACCTCAGGTCAAAGTTGACGGAGCCTTCCTGCAACAGGAACAAGGCCCATACCTGCATCTGAAGGAACATAACTGATACTCTCCTGCGAGTTGAATTGAAACCGGGTTCCCTAGCCCGGCGCTAGTTGCTCACTCTAATTACTCAACGTGAAATTCACATCAATCTGGGTCACCACTTCCACCGGTTCGTTGTTCAGCAACGTGGGCTGATACACCCATTGCTTCACCGCTTCCGTGGCCGAGGGAACCAGCAGCGGATGCCCGCTGATCAATTGCAGATTCTGGATCGTGCCGTCCTTGCCGATGATCGCCGTGAAACGGACCGTACCCTGGATACGCGCCTGCTTCGCTAGCGGAGGATATACCGGCTTCGGTTGACGAACCAGTTTCGCCGACTGCACATTGCCACCGACACGGATGCGCTGCGGCGTCGGCGGCTTCTCTTCTTTCTTCACTGGCGGAGGTGGCGGAGGCGGAGGTCCCGCTGTCGGTACCGATCCGATAATGCCACCAATTACGCCACCCGGTGTTCCGCCCGGAACGCCGCCCGGCACACCGCCCACTACTCCCACCGCGCCGACCGAAGGAGGCATTTCCTCTTCCTTGATCATTGCGATATCTTTCGGGATGCTCTTGGGAGCCATCAGCCTTCCGGCGTCAAACTGCCGCGGAATCACCTTCACGATTTTTACTACAGGGGCCGCTGCCGGAGGAGGAGGAGGGGGAGGGGGAGGAGGAGGTGCCACCAGAAAGCTCGCCAATTGCGCTTTCGGAAGCGTGTCCGTGTAAATCAGAGGAATCAGAATCAGAATGCCCAGTACGATGAATTGTCCGATGAACGATACAAACACCGTCCAGGGCTTTGCCGTCTGTCCTTGTCCGTCGACAAAGGTTTGTTCAAACATGTCTTTCTCCTCAGTTCCCGCACGGCACTTTCGCCCACCTCACCAGCAGGCCAAAGTCCCTTGCGGGTAACGCACGGGCGGCTTGTGAACACCGCCCTTTCCCGACTACTTGGCGACCGCCTTCGGAGCCGCCGCCGTCGCTACCTTCTCTCCTCCGCTGCCCTTTCCTTGCACTCCTGACCGGTTCGTCCAGTAGATCAGGATCGGACTCGCGATAAAGATCGAAGAATAGGTTCCTACGATAATACCAACCACTAGAGCGAATGAGAATCCATTCAACACCTGACCACCGAAAAACAATAGCGCCAAGGCCGTCAGCAGCGTCAGGCTCGATGTCAGCACCGTCCGGCTCAGCGTCTGGTTGACGCTCGCATTCACCAACGGCTCGAACTTCTCGCGCCTCATCAGCTTCAAGTTCTCCCGGATGCGGTCGAACACGACGATCGTGTCGTTCATTGAGTAACCAACCAGCGTAAGCAATGCCGCAATCACCGTCAAGGAGATCTCTTTGTCAAATATTGAAAAAAGCCCCAGCGTGATCACCGTGTCGTGGAACACCGCGATCACGGCTGCCACTCCGTAGATCCACTCAAAGCGGAATGCAATGTAGACAAGCATTCCTCCGAGCGCGTACAGCGTGGCGAGGATTGCCTGATTCCGCAGTTCCGCCCCAATCTTCGGACCCACTACTTCCGTGTTCCGGATCGCGAACGGCGCCAAGGCCACTTCCTGCTTGATCACGTTCAACACTTGCGGCGTCACGCCCTGCACCTTCCCGAGGTCATCCAGGTTCTGAATAATACCGAAGTTCGGACGCCCATCCCGGTAAGCCAGAATCCCCTTCGTCAGATCGCGCAACTGTTGATCGTTCATCGGAACGCTTGCCCGTTGCAGCGGATCCCGCAACCGGTCCACCAGCGCCTGCGCGCCTGTGTTGTGCAGATCCAATTTGCCCGATGTCCCGCCGAACGTCGCCGCCAGCGTTTCCTGCATCGTCTTCCGGGCCGCGTCCAATGCCTTCTCATCCTTCAATTCAGTGCCGATAAGCAACTCGTTGTCCGTCCGGTTTTCCACCACTGAAATCTCACCCGAGATCTTGCTGCTCAGTGCCGAACGCACCTTGTCCACGGGCGGAGTCTGCACGAACTTTACAGCCATGTTCACGCCGCCGCGGAAATCAATCCCATACCGCGGGCCGCCTTTCATCACCATGGTGCCGAGCCCGGCCACCGTCAATACCAGCGATGCGATGATGAATGGCCACTTCTTGCCGAGGAAGTCGAAATTTGTTTTCCTGAATAACTCCATGAAGTTCCGCTAATCTCGGCGCCTACCTTCGTAGACACCGCCTGTTCAAAAAAGTTCCCAACCTGCGGCTGTGTTCCTGAACAAACGTTCAACACTACCACAAAATATCTCTCCAGCAAAAGCCGCCGCCCCCTCAGATGCTGAGTTCGGCCAACTGCTTCTTGCCTGATGTCTCCCAGTCAAAAATGAACCGGGAGATGAACACCGACGTGAACACGTTCGCCACAAGCCCGATCACCAGACTCACCGCGAATCCCTTCACCGGGCCTGACCCAAATATGAAGAGGAATGCGCAGCTCACTACTGTCGTCACATGCGTATCGATGATCGTCAAAAACGCCTTGCTAAAGCCGGCGTCAATCGCAGCGACGACACCCTTCCCGCTGCGCAGCTCTTCCCGAATGCGCTCAAAGATCAGCACGTTCGAATCCACCGCCATACCGATCAGGAGAATGATGCCGGCGATCCCCGGCAGCGTCAGCACTGCTTCAAAATACGCCAGCGCCGCAATGAGAATCAGTGCATTCAGCACCAGCGCGATCGTTGCATTGATGCCCGATCGTTTATAGTAGACCAGCATCACCAGCACCACCGCAATCAAGCCGACCACGCCGGACACCAGACCCTGCTGGATCGAGTCCGCGCCCAATGATGGTCCCACTGTTCGCTCTTCCAAATAGGTGACGCTCGCAGGCAGCGAACCGGATCGCAGCATCAGCGACAAATCCGATGCATCCTGCTGATCGCGCGCTCCGGTGATGCGTCCGCTGTCCTCAATTCGCGCCTGAATCGTTGGGGCACTCTTCACCTGTCCGTCCAGCACAATCGCCAGACGCTTATTGATGTGCGTCTCAGTGTACCGCCCGAACCGCTTCGCCGCTTCCTGATTCAGCGTGAATCCTGTTTCCCATTTCCCCAACTCGCCTTGCTGCGGACGGGCGTTCCTTAAATCGCGCCCCGTGATCACCGGCGCTCGCGAAACCACATACCACGCCTCGCCTGCATCGGCCGATGCCGCGCTCCGCAGAAGCTTCGAGTTCAGCGGCAGCGCATTGCCAAAGTTCATCCGCGCCTGCTCCGGCGTCGCGAACGGACCGTCCTTCACGTCATACCATTCCAGAAGCGCCGCCGTGCCGAGAATCTGTTTGATGCGCGCCGGATCGTCCACTCCAGGCAACTGCACGAGCAGTTCCGATTCGGCATCCGAGCGCCCGCGCTGCTGCACCGTAGATTCCGCCAGCCCAAGTCCGTTGATACGGCTTTCAATCGTCGCCATGCTCCGCGCCAGCGTATCGCGCCGCAACTCCAGCGACTTGGTCGGCTTCATCGTCAGCCGGTAGTCGCTCGAATTCACCGATCCGAATACCCAGGCGTCATATTTCTCGCTCACCAGCGTCCGCAGCGAGGCGGCTTTGTCCACCGGCACGCCCTTGATCTGAATCTCGATCTTGTCGGCGTCCGCCAGTGAGGATGGATCGTTGCGCTCCAACCCGCCGAACGTGATGTTCGCCTTGCCCATGTCCTCTTTCAGCCGTTCGATATCGGCATCGGCTTCGGCCTTGAAGGCATCCTGCACCTGCACCTGCAACACCAGATGGCTGCCGCCGCGAAGGTCCAGGCCCAGCCGGATGTTCTTTTTCCAGTTGTTCGCCAGTTCGTCCTTCGACTTCGGCAAGCCGATAATGCCGTAGATGCTGATGAGCACCGTAGCCAGGATGACCAGCGCTTTGATCCGTAGATTCTTGTCCATTCTTCTGCCTTAGTTCAAATTCCGCTGCGCCTGCGAAGCAACGGTTGGCGTTCGGTGCTGTTCACTTTTCCTCAGCAACCAGCCCCGACACCGCACTGCGCGCAATCTGCAATCGTACATTATCCGGCTTCACCTTCAACGTCACCGTGTCGTCGGACAGAGCCACGATTGTCCCGATGATCCCGCCGCTCGTCGTCACTACCTGTCCGTTCTGCAGATTCGCCAGCAGCGTCTGCTG
This sequence comes from Acidobacteriota bacterium, assembly GCA_016213775.1. GTDB lineage: Bacteria > Acidobacteriota > Terriglobia > Bryobacterales > Bryobacteraceae > CADEFT01. The sequence goes on along the minus strand of JACQZR010000282.1, from coordinate 20,985 downwards.
CTCCTTGCGCTGCTTCTGCATCGGACGCATCAGGAGGAAATAGAAGATGCCGAAGATAAGGATGATGGGAAGGAAATTGAGTATCGGGTTCCCGGCCGGCGCGGCCTGCAACAACATCAATGCGAACATCATCTACGCAATCTCTCTCCTTCAACACGCACACGTCCCACCCTCAGGTTGACCGCGGCGTGGATTTACTGCTCGGTAAGGACCTGACCGGGACGATTCACCCAAACACTCTAGACAAACTATTCATCTTACAGCAGAATCCCAAATTTGTCTCAAGCTGAGAGTCTGCCTCATCCCTTCCCGCATGTCAAGCGCACCCGTGAGCGCCTGTCCTGGAACGTACTACACACTATCGCGCCGCGATGTGCCGCAGCGCAGGCAGCACATCCCCGATAGCCACCGCCACCGCATCCGGTTGCCCCAGCGCGAAGTACAACTTACGGTAATGCTGGTACAGCGTCTCACACACAGCGGCCTCCGCCGCATCGGGGGTAAACACCCGGTACTTCGGGCACAACCTGTCCTGCGCCTCTTCCACATTCTGGAACGCACCGGCAGCAAGGAATGCGAAAATCGCCGACCCCAGGCTCGTCACTTCACTCTCCGGCACCAGCACCGGCTTGTTCAACACATTCGCATACACGCGGTTCAGCGTGTGATTCTTCTGCGGAATCCCGCCGCCATTGATCACACGGTGAATCGGCGTGCCATGCTCCGCCATACGCTCCAAAATGATCCGCGTGTGGAACGCCGTCCCTTCAATCGAAGCGAACAGCTCATCCGCCGCCGTGTGCACCAGGTTCCAGCCCAGCGTCACCCCGCCAAGATTCGGATTCACCAGCACCGTGCGATCGCCGTTGTCCCAGCTTATCCGCAGCAGCCCGGTCTGCCCCGCGCGATACCCCTCCACTGACCGTGACAATTCCGCCAGCGGCTGCCCGGCGCGCTTCGCAATCGCATCGAATATGTCGCCGCACGCCGACAGTCCCGCCTCAATCCCCGCGAACCCGGGATGAATCGAACCCGGCACCACGCCACACACACCCGGAATCAACACCGGTTCCCGCGAGATTGCCATGATACACGTCGACGTCCCCACCACGTTCACTACGTCACCCTCGCGCACGCCCGCGCCAATCGCATCCCAATGCGCATCAAACGCACCCACTGGAATGGGAATCCCCGCGCGCAAGCCAAGCTTCCCGGCCCATTCCGCGCTCAAGTGCCCGGCAATCTTGTCCGAAGTCGCATAGCGGCCGCCGATCTTCGCCCGCACCCCCGCCAGCAGCGGATCCACCGCGGTAAGGAACTCCTCTGGCGGCATCCCCCCGAGCGAATCGTTCCACATCCACTTGTGGCCCATTGCACAAATGCTGCGCGGCAAATCGTTGGCATCGGTGACGCCACACAGAATCCCCGCCACCATGTCGCAATGCTCCACGGCCGTCACCATGCGTTCGCGGGCAGTCGGATTCTGCCGAAGCCAGTGCAGCAGCTTCGCCCATCCCCATTCGCTCGAATAGATCCCGCCGCACCATTCAATAGCCGGCAGCGCGGACGCATTTGCCTTCGTCGTAATCTCCGCCGCTTCCGATTTCGCGCGGTGATCGCACCAGACGTAATAATCGTCCAGAGGCCGCAGCCCTTCTCCCAGCGGCACAATCGTCGAACCAGTCGTGTCCAACGCCAGCGCCGCAATCCCGGCGCCATCCACGCCGGCTGCCGTCAACGCGGCCCGCATGGCCTGAGTCAGCGCCGACATATGATCGTCGTGGCGCTGCGTCGCATGGTCGGGATCCTCCCTCTTGCGCAGCAGCGGATAGTCGGCCGTAGCCGATCCAATGCGCCCTTTCTCGCTATCAAAAATGGATACGCGGACACTCAATGTGCCGAAATCTACGCCTGCAACGGTGGACAAACTGGAACCTCCGGAAGCCTATGTTACCTCTTCCGCCCGGGCCAGCGCGTCCACTCCAATCCCGGCCGGTCCACGCGAAATTGCACCAGCCGCTTCTGGTCCGCATCGGTCACATAGACCGTGCGTCCATCCGGTCCGCCGAAGCACAAATTCGTCGGACTCTTGCCCAGCACGTCGATCTCGCGAAGCACTTTCCCCTCGGACGAAACCACAACCACCACACCCTTGCCGTGCCGCGTGATGTAGAGGTTGCCATCCACATCGCATCGCATCCCATCGAAACCAAAATCGGAGAACGAAATCAAGAGCCGTTTGTTCTTCACATCGCCGTCCGGCTGTATGTCGAACACCCACACATTTCGTTGCCTGCTCTCATTGACATACAGCCTCTTCCCATCGGGACTCACCTCGATCCCATTTGTCGTCCCCATATCGGAAGCGATCTTCCTCACGCGGCCCTTGCCATCGATCCGCCACAGTTGACCCGTCCCATCGGCCCACTTCGGATCGCTCGCATACAACATCCCGTTCGATGCAATCGCCAGATCGTTCGGCTGATTCATCGACGGCTCGTGCGCAAAGACTCGGAACGTCCGCTTCTTCACGTCCACCAGCAGTACGTTGTGATTCGTGTAATCGGCGACGAACATCCGCCCACGCCGGTCAAACCGGATCCCGTTGGCCAGCGACCCCTGCGTGAACTCCAGAAACACTTCCGCCTTGCCGTCGGGGGTTACTCGCCCGATGGTTGGCTTGCGCGCGAAACTCACTGCATAGATGTTGCCCGCGCGATCCACCGCCGGGCCTTCAATCTCCGCCGTGAACGATCCCGGCGCGGTCAACGGCGTGGCCTTCCACAATTCCTCGCCGGAGACCGCCGTTGCCATTATTAAAACGAGGGTCCGCAAACGGAGTTCCTCACTTCTCCTCGATCGTCACGGAAACGAGTTGATCGCCCTGCTGCACCGCGTCCACGACATCCTGACCGGCAGTCACTTTCCCAAACACCGTATGCTTCCCATCCAGCCAGTCGCACGGAACATGCGTCACAAAGAACTGGCTGCCGTTCGTGTTCGGACCCGCATTCGCCATTGACAACACCCCGCGTGCATGCCGGTTGGGGTTGTTCTTCGTCTCATCCTCAAAACGGTAGCCGGGACCGCCGCGGCCCGTTCCCGTCGGATCCCCGCCCTGAATCATGAAATCGGGAATCACGCGGTGAAACACCGTGCCGTTGTAGAATTCATCGCGCGCGAGGAATACAAAATTGTTCACCGTCTTCGGTGTGTCCTTGGTGAAAAGCTCGCAGACAATCTTGCCCCGCGAGGTTTCCAGCGTGGCGGCATAAGTCTTGTTGGTGTCAATCGACATGGGCGGCGGCGCCGCGTACTGTTTGGCCATACTGTTCAGTGTAACCTGTATGCGCGCTCTTCCCTTTATCCTCCTCGCCGCATCCGCATCCGCCGCCGAGTGGCAACTCACCTTTTCGCCCATTTCCAAAGCACTCGACAACAACGACAACTTCTCGCGGGACAACCGCTTTATTGTCCAACGCCGAAGCGCGAGCGGCGTGGAGCCTGAGAGATCGCTCCCGAATAGCGCTTACAACCTCGCATAGTGACGCCTATGGCCACTCAACGAACTTACTCCTTTGGCGGCGTCCCCCGAAACCGCGGCCCGGAATACGCCGCGCGATCCCAATAGTCCGTACGCGGGGCGTCAGCGCGAGGATCGCCCGTCTCTTTCATCCAACCCGCCACCTTCGCCGCAAGCTCGGCCTGGACCTTCGCATACCCCGCTTCCCCAGCTACGTTGCGAACCTGTCCCGGGTCCTTTCGCAAATCGTAGAGTTCCTCCTCCGGCCGCTTCCCAAAACACAGATCAAAGTACGGTTGCGCCTTCTCAGCCATGATCAACCGTTTCGACGGCGAATCATCCACATCCCCGTAGGGCCCCACCGCCCACACCAGCACCGGATCCCCGGCCGGCCACCGCTTCGGCTCAAAATTCCGCAAATACAAAAACTCCCGCGTCCGCACACCTCGCACGGGATAGCTCAAATTCCCCGCCCTCACATTCGCATGCCGCTCGCGTTCCAGAAACATGGCGTCCCGCCGCTTCCCCGAAAACAGGCTGCTCGCGGTCAGCCCTGCCGGCAACGCCACGCCCGCCGCTTCCAAAAAGGTCGCAGCCAAGTCCCCAATCGAAACAAAATCCTCACGCCTTTCGCCGGCCTTCACCCGCGCCGGATAGCGCATCGCCATCGGAATCCGTACCCCCAAGTCGTAACAGTTGGCCAGCCCGCGCGGCATCTGCCACCCGTTGTCACTCGTCACCACGACAACGGTGTTTTCGAGTTCGCCCCGCGCCGCCAGCGTCCGCAGGATCGCCCCGCACTCCTTGTCAAACTGCTGCACCTCGCAGTAGTAGTTGAGGATGTCGTCGCGCACGGCAGGCTTATCCGGCAAATGTGCCGGCACCTTCACGCGCCCCGCATCCATCGACGCCTTGCCCTCCTGCCCACGATTCCATGGCACATGCGGATCGTGGCTCCCAAACCAGTAGCAGAACGGCTGCCCCGATGCCTTTCCTTTCAAGAACGAATCGAAGTCTTCCGCCGAGGTGCCCGCGGGATTCTTGGCCCACTGCGTCCCAGGCGTTCCGGGCCCTCAGCCCTTTATCGTGAACCCCACGTGGTACCCGCTCTTGTGCAGCAATTCCGTATATGTAGGAACCGCCGCCGCCAGCGGGCCATAAAGACTTGCCGCTTCCCCCAACCGGTGTGTTTCCCGGCCTGTCAACAGCAACGATCGCGAGGGCGAGCACGACGGATTCGGAGCGTATGCGTGCAGGAACAGCACGCCTTCCTTCGCAATCCGGTCGAACGCCGGCGTCTTCACCACAGGGTCCCCATAAACAGAGGCATGCGGGTACGCCCAGTTGTCCCCGAGTAGCAGAAGAATGTTGGGACGAGGCTTGGCGGATTGCGCCGCCGCGGGGGAGGCCAAAACGAACTGAAGTACGGTGCGCCGGGTAAGCGAAGCCATGGCCTTGATCATACCGCCTCTACCCGCACGCAAAAAAAATGGCGGGAGGCCCGTTAACCGGAACTCCCGCCCATCATAAGATGGCCTCGCGAAAGGATCACTCTCTTACGGGGGCGATCTCTCACAATCACCCTCGCGGAGCGCAACGAACACACACACACACTCACTCTTGACTCACAACACAAAACGAAAACTCACGCTCACAAGCTGGCGGCTTATCCTACCCGGATAAGGGTATGAAAAGCTATGATGGACACCGGATGGCCGACAGCCTACCAGCTTGCGAGCAAAAAATCTGTCAAAAAGAGGCTCCACCGGGCCGCTCCACCCGCAACCCGACTTACCAGTGTTGCGGCTGCTCATGCGCCACGATGATGGGTCGCAAACGGTCCGGCTCCAGCAAGCTTCGCCCGCGTACTCCAGTTCCTGTGTAACCGTGCTGGGTTCCGCATTTTGGCACAGCCTGCGAGCCATTGACATCACCGTCAGTGGAGCCTCATACAAGCTCAACGGAACAGAGACTATGCAACTCCTATGCCAAACGTTCCAAGCCCGTAAACGCTTGCTCCGTCGTTTTCCAAGGCCCGATTTGGGGCAAATCTCACTGCGCACCACCCCCACGATCGGGGCGAATTCCCCACTGGATCTCACCAAACCTAATCGTAGTACTCCAACCCAAGGTGGGTAATCAGGTCTTCCCCCTTCATCCACCGCAGCGTGTTCTTCAGTTTCATCAGTTGGATGAAAATGTCATGCTCCGGATACAGCCCCGGAGCCGTCATCGGCGCTTTGAAGTAGAAGCTCAGCCACTCCTGTATCCCCTTCATTCCGGCGCGCTGCGCCAAGTCCAGGAAAAGCACCAGATCCAGCACAATCGGCGCGGCCAGAATCGAATCGCGGCACAGAAAATCGATTTTGATCTGCATCGGATACCCCAGCCATCCGAAAATATCGATGTTGTCCCAGCCTTCCTTCTGATCCCCTCGCGGCGGATAGTAGTTGATCCGCACCGAGTGGAACAGGTCTTTGTACAACTGCGGATACAACCCCGGCTGCAGTATCTGGTCCAGGACGCTCAGCTTTGTCTCTTCCTTCGTCTTGAACGACCCCGGATCGTCCAACACTTCCCCATCCCGATTCCCTAGAATATTCGTGGAAAACCACCCCGAGCACCCCAGCATGCGCGCCTTCAGCCCCGGCGCCAGCAGCGTCTTCATAAACGTCTGCCCGGTCTTGAAATCCTTCCCGCAAACCGGAATCTGCCGGTCCCGCGCCATCCCGAGCAGCGCCGGAACATCGTGCGTCAGATTCGGCGCGCCATTGGCAAACGGCACCCCGCTCTTCAACGCCGCATACGCGTACACCTGGCTCGGCGCAATCTCCGGATCGTTCTTCATCAGCCCTTTTTCAAACGACTCGAGCGTCTGGTGCACCTTCGCCGGCTTATGGAAAACCTCCGTCGAACCACACCAGATCATCACCAGCCGGTCCGCCTTGTTGGCCTTCTTGAAGTTGGCCATGTCCTCCATCAACGCCTCGGCCTTGTCCGCCAGCGTGCCCTTCGACTTCACATTCGGCCCGTCGATCCGCTTCACATACCGCCGGTCGAACACCGCCTTCATCGGTTTGATCTTCCGCAGAGCCGGCTTTACTTTCTCCAACAGCGCCGGCTCCAGAACCTTCGCATTCGAGGCCGCTTCATAGGCGTCATCCTCAAAGATGTCCCAGCCGCCGAAGCAAAGCTGATTCAGCCCCGCCAGCGGCACAAAATCCTGAATGCGCGGAACGCGATTGTCGGTGCGCTTGCCTAGTCGAACAGTGCCTAACTGGGTGAGCGAACCCACCGGTTCGCCGTAGCCTTTCTTCACGGCTTCCACGCCGGCCATGAACGTGGTGGAAACAGCGCCAATGCCCGGAATCAGAATGCCGAGCTTGCCTTTTGCGGGTGCGATTTTGAGACTCATAGTAGCTTGCTTCAGCGTAAGAGCCTCCACCTGCGAGGGTCAAGAAAAACGCTCAACTGACTATGCATAGACATTTTTATAAAATGAAAATACATGTACCTGGAACGGCACCTCGCCATCAACCTGCGCCGCGCCGCTCACGATCGGGAGCCGGTCCTCCTTCACGGCCCCCGCGGAAGCGGCAAGACCACGCTCCTCCTCCGTGAGTTTCCCGATTACCTCTACATCACCCTGAACGACCCAACCGACCGCGCCCGAGCCCGCCGCGATCCGCCAGGATTCCTCTCCCGCCTCCGCCAACCCACCATCCTCGATGACATCCACCGCGCCCCCGAGCTCGCGGCCATCATCCCTCTCACCGCGCTCCCGCTCCTCGCGGCTAGTTCGCTCCGCCTCACCCTCCCCATCCCAACACTCGAACTTCACGCCCCCACGCACGCCGAACGCCAGCGCCGCCCTGCGCTTTCGCTCGATATCATCGGCCGTTTCGCGCCTTCCAAGCTCACACCGACCGCCGAAACAGAACCCTGGCCCACCAACGCCCACCTGCTCGATTCCGACATTCGCAGCCTCATCCACCTCCACGACATCGATCGCTTCTACGAATTCCTCGCCATCGCCCAGCAGCACACCGCCCAGGTGCTCGATCAGCAGGTCCTCGCCCGCGAAGCCGTCATCTCCCACCGCACCGCCGTCCGCTGGCTCCAAGCCCTCGACTCGTGCTTCCTCACGGTCCGGCTCCAGCCATCCACACTCGACTTCGGACGCCGTCTCGTCCGCCGCCCCAAACTTCACTTTCTTCACGCAACCGCGTTCGAAAGCGAAGCCGTCTCCGAGCTCCACCGCAACGCCTCCCATGCCGGCCTCGCTCCACGCTTCCGCCATTGGCGCGACTCCAACGGCTTTGAAATCCCCCTGGTCATCGAACCCGAAACTGGCGGTCCCATCCCGGTAGCCATCGCCGAGAAGCCCAACCCAACCATCGAATCGGGCCTTCACCGTTGGATGCGCCTCGCCGCCGTCAAAGAAGCCGCTCTCATCACGCGCGCCGTTGCTGCCCCCGACCGCCGCGCAGGCCGCCTCCTGCGCTACTCAATCTCGCAGTTGTGACGCCTTCGAGTGGCGCATCAACTGCTCACCAAATCCCATGCCCTCATCCCGCCGCCGCGCCATCCTCTCCACCCTTGCCCTCACCGCCGCCCCCGCCGCCGCTGATACCACCCGCGCCACCGGCGTCCAGGCCCACATCCCCCTCGACGGTCTCTGGCAGTTCCAAATCCCCAACCGCCCCTGGACCACAGTCACCGTCCCCCACACCTGGCAAGTCATAACCGGCTATGAGAACCACCGCGGCAAGGCCACCTACCGCCGCCGCTTCGACGCTCCCGTCGAATGGCGCGAATCCACCATCCGCATCGAGTTTGAAGCCGTCTTCCACACCGCCCGCGTCCTCATCAACGGCCAGCTCGCCGGCACCCACGAACGCCTCGGCTACACCGCCTTCACCATCGATATCAGCCGCCTGCTGAAGTTCGGCGCGGAGAACGAAATCACCGTCGAAGTCGACAACGATTTTAACGACCACATGCTCCCCCGTGGCCGCTCCAGCGACTGGGCTCACGACGGCGGCATCTACCGCCCCGTCCATCTCCACGTCACGCCGCGCACCTATATCGAGCGCACCGCCATCGAAGCCATTCCCACGCTCCCCGCCGGACCCGCCACCATCGAAGTCACCGCCCACCTCACAGGCCCCGGCCGCCTCCACGCCGAAATCCGCGACCTCACCTCGCAGCGCACCGTCCTTACGCGCGCCAACATCGACGCCCCCGCCGGTCCGTTCCGCCTCCCCGGTCTAACCATCGCTGAACCACGCCTCTGGCATTTCGACCACCCCCACCTCTACCAGCTCACCCTCCGCCTCGAATCCGCAACCGGCATCCATACCCTCACCGAGACCTTCGGCATCCGTGATTTCGAAATCCGCGACGCCGGCATCTTCCTCAACGGCGAGCGCATCCGCCTCGCGGGCGTCGAACGCATGGCCGGCTCCCACCCCGAATACGGCTTTGCCGAACCCGCCCACTGGATCGACCACGACCATCGCGACCTCAAAGAGCTCAACTGCATGTTCACCCGCGTCCACTGGCAGCAGGACCGCCGTGTCCTCGACTTCTGCGATCGCGAAGGCATCATGGTCCAACTCGAAGTCCCCACCTGGGGTCAAGCCACCTTCAAGGACATGAAGGACAAGCCCGACACCTGGATCGTCGAAAATGGACTCGGCCATCTCCGCGAAATGATCGCCCGCGACCGCAATCATCCCTGCGTCGTCATGTGGGGTTGCTGTAACGAAATCGGTGGCCAGCGCCCCGCCGACGCCGGATTCGCCGAGGCCATGTACAACGAAGCCAAGCGCCTCGACCCGCGCCGACCCCGCACGTACGCGTCGTATTCCCTCCGCACCACACCCGCCAAGGACATCTCCCGCATCATGGAAGCCGTGGAAGTAAACGAGTACTTCGAAAGCTGGAACGGCGGCGGAATCCCCGACCTCACTAAAATGCTCGACGGCATCCGCGAAGCATATCCAGCCAAACCGATCCTAATATCTGAATACGGCTACTGTGCCTGCAAACCCGAATGGCCCGAAGGGGATGCCAAGCGCCGCCGCATCCTCGCCACCCACACAGAGGTGTTCCGCCGCCGACCCGAAATCGCCGGCCTGATCTATTTCTGCTACAACGACTACCGCACCCATGTCGGCGACCGCGGCCTCGACCGTCTCCAGCAGCGCGTCCACGGCGTCGTCGACGTATACGGCCGCCGCAAGGAATCCTTCGAAGCACTCCGCCGCGAGCTCAGCCCCATCGAAAGCCTGCAAATCCGCTACGAGGAAGGAAAGCTCCGCGCGACCCTCAAAAACCGCGATACGCTCCCCGCGTACACCCTGAAAGCGTATACGCTGCGCGTCTTGCTGGAAGGCCCCGGCGGGACAATCCTCGAACGCCTCGAAGCCCCCATCCCGGACCTCGCCCCCGGCGCGTCAACCACCCTCTCGCTCAACCCCGCCTACGCGAAAACGCCGCTGACCATCCACGCCGACGTCCTGCGTCCCAACGGCTGGTCCGCCCTCACCGAACATTGGACGTGGTAAACGCCCGCAGCTCCGCCACCGGAACCCGCGCAAACTCCGCCACCGCATCCAGGTTCACCTCCACACCCAACCCCGGGGCCGAAGGAATCCCCAGCATCCCATCCGCATCCAACCGCCACCCGCCCTCCGCAATATCATCGATGAACGGCGACCCCGTCAGATACTCCACCAGATCCGTGTCCGCGAACGCCGACGCCAAGTGCAGATCCGCCGCAAGCCCCAGCGCCGTGTTCCAACCATGCGGGATGAACCGCACCCCATGATCGCGCGCCATCACCGCAATCCGCCGCTCTTCGCTGATCCCTCCGCACTTGGTCACATCCGGCTGCACAATGTCGAACGCCCCAGCCTCCAGCCATGGTTGAAATGCCTGCCGCCGCGTCAACACCTCGCCGCCCGTAATGGGAATCCGCGCCGCGCGCCGCAGCGCAACATAATCCTGCAGTGCATCCGGATGCAGCGCCTCTTCGAACCAGTACACGTTGTAGTCCGCCAGCATCTCGGCCGCGCGCACCGCCCACTTGTACCCTTGTGGCCAGTACGCATCGCTCGCACCCGCGTCTACCATCAGCAGCGACTCCGCGCCGACAGCCTCGCGCGCCGACCGAACGATTGCCTCGTCCGTCGCATTGTCGCGCCGCCCAAACGGCCCCCAGCCGATCTTGAACGCCCGAAATCCCTGCGCCTTCACCGGCAACAACTCAGCCGCCATCCGCTCCGGCTCACGCATCAACAGAGACGCATAGGGCCGCACCCGCTCGCGATACCGTCCGCCGATCAACCGGCCCACCGGCTGCCCCATCACCTTCCCGGTAATGTCCCACAGAGCTATGTCGATCCCGCTGATGGTATGCGTAATCGACCCGCCGCGCCCCAGCCAGAACGTATTCTGATGTAGCTTCTCGGTGACACGCTCCGGCTCGATCGCGCACTCGCCGGAGTACAGCGGCTTCAACACCGCCAGCGAGGCCCGCACCAGATCCTCGCTGGTAAACACGCTACCCCAGCCCACCAAACCACTGTCCGTGCGAACCGCAATCAGCGTGTGCACGCAATCTTCCGGCTGCAACTCATTTGACCACCCGCCCTCCGGCGTGCGGCCCCGCAGCCCATAGGCCCGAATCTCCTCGATACGCATTCGAAGTCAATTCTACCGCGCCCCCACGGGACACCAATAAGGCACCGAACTCCGCGCCCAAAATGGGCACATGATAGAATGCTCCTGTGCGGATCATTTCGCGGCGCACGCTACGTGAGTTCGTCCGTTCGTTGGCCGGAAGGAAGGACCAGGCGGCGGTTAAGGCAGCGTTGGACGCGTGGTTCCATGAAGTCAGCCGCGCGCGTTGGTTCACTCCCGCGGACGTGCGCCGTCACTACGCAACCGCCAGCATAGTAGACTCGGAACGCGTTGTATTCAACATCAAAGGCAACTCATACCGTCTGATAGTGGCAGTTGATTATGCAAAGGGTATAGTCTGGATCAAGTGGATCGGCTCCCACCGTGAATACGATCGTCTCGACGCCAATGAGGTGCAATATGGCAGCTAGTTTGCGACCCATCCGGTCAGAATCGGATTACGAACGCGCACTCGAGGAACTCGATCGCCTTTGGGGTTCCCCAACTGGCACCCCCAAAGGCGACAGGCTGGACGTCTTGGCCACCCTCATTGATGCCTACGAGTCCCAGCACCATCCCATCGATCCGCCGGACCCCATCGATGCCATCCTCTTCCGCATGGAACAGCAGGGCCTAACGCGCAAAGACCTCGAACCCATGATCGGCTCCCGTACACGCGTTGCGGAAATCCTGAACCGCAAACGTGGCCTCTCCCTCGCCATGATCCGTCGGCTCGCCGCCGACCTCGGAATTGCCGCTGAAATCCTCATCCGCCCGACACGCAGGCGTCCAGCCGCTTGATCTCAAAACGCAAAAAAAAAAGCGGACCCGTTCTTCACGGTCCGCCTTTCCATTGGACTGGTTTGATTCCGCCGGTTAGAACTCGTAACGCAGCGCCATTTGCATTGTCCGGGCGGCGGTGGTACCGCTGAACCTGCCGAATGATGCCGGGGCATCCATGTTTGTGCTGAGTCCGGTGAAATTGACATTGTTGAGCAGGTTGAATGCTTCGGTACGGAAGAGGAGCGTGTGGTTCTCAATGATCTTGAAGCGCTTCTGCAAAGTGATGTCGATATTGAAATAGCGCGCATCCCGGAAGCTGTTGCGTCCGGAATTGCCAATCTCCCCGGCCACGGGATATCCGAAACTGCTGAGGGTGCCCGCGGGAAAGAAGTAGACACCATCACCACGCCGTTCCACCGCGCCGATATTCCGGTCACCACTGTAATTGGCCCAGGTGTTTTGACCTGAGGTGGTAGCCCTCTGCGATGACACCGTGAAGGTGGAACCGGTCTGCCAGTACAGCAATCCGCCCATCTCCCAGCCGCCAACAACCGCATCGGCCGCGCGGCCCATGTCACCGCCAAAGCGCTTCCCTTTGCCGATAGGAATGATGTAACTCCCATTGGCGTTGAAAACGTGCGGACGGTCGGCGTCACTGCGGCCACGGTTGAGCAGGAGGTTATTGTTGTCGATTACGTTTGTGAAGCCGTTACCATCCACCGAGATGTTGTCGATGCTTCGGCTAAAGGTGTAGTTTCCGGTTAGCCGCACGGCTCCAACGTTCCGCCGCACGCTCAGTTGCATCGAATTGTAGTAGGACCTTCCGTTGTTGTTTCCGTAGATGAACTGATTGAACTGCGGAAAGTTGCGGAGGTAGAAATTCGAAACGCCGGCGGCGGCGTAGCGGTTGAAGTTGCTGGAATTGGTGTCGAGCGCAGTCGCCACGGTTCCAGCGCGCCCTTGAGTGAAGTTATTCGCGCCAAGAGTGCTGATGGCGGCTGCCGGCGTGCCATACAAACGAACGAGAGTGTTGTTGGCCGAGGGTGCCGCGCCGCTGGACTGGAAGGCCTGCAGTTCCTTGAACGACCTCATGAAATCCTCATTCACCCGCTGCTGATTCAAATCGCGGTTCATGAAAAGCTTCACGCCACGCGTGCCAACGTAGGCAACTTCCATGATGGTTCCTCTCGACAATTCCCGCTGAACGCTCAGCGAGAAGCTCTGCACATAACCGGTGCGCAGATTCGGATTGAAAACCACGACGCTGAAGTTGCGTGTCGTGGGGAGGGTGAGAACGGGGGCCGCGGGTTGCGGGGTGGCTGGAACACCGGCGCCGGCGCGAACGTCGGAACCCGCCGCCTGATTCGGGAATACCTGTGACGTGGTGGAGAACCCAGGGGTGTTTCCATCCGCAAGGCTAACAGTGGCGCCTATCTGGCGGTCATAGAAGATCCCATAGTTGGCGCGCACGGCGGTGCGCCCATCGCCACGAACGTCCCATGCGAGCCCGATGCGCGGCGCAAAGTTGTTGCGGTCAGAGTTGTAATAGGAGTTGGTGCGCTTGATGGTTAGATTGTCGATCTGAGTTACGGAATTCACCTGATCGGCTCTGTCGAGCACTCCCTGGAGCGAATCCCGTTCGGTGGGGACGGCGAAATACTCATAGCGTAGGCCGATGTTCAGGGTGAGGTTTCGCCGGATGCGCCAATCATCCTGAATAAAGCCGCCGCCTTCGCGAAGGACGAAATTGCGGACACGTGGGGTTCCCGGCCCTTGGAACTTCGTAAGGTCACTGTAGTAGGTCTGTGTGACGTTGCTCATGCGACCGAAGACGTCGTTCCAGAATTGGTCGAACCTGGTTCGGTCAGCGGCGCTCAAACCCTGCGGGCCAACCGTCGAAGCGACGAGGTTTCCGTTCCCGGTGGCCAGCGAGACGTTGGGGTAGATGCCCGCGTCGTTGTAGCCGTACTGCTTCGTGCGCCGATAGTCGAACCCGCCTTTGAAGGTGTGGGAGCCATGAACCTTGGTGATAGAGTCGCTGATTTGAATGACTGGCGAGTTCCGCCCCTGGGCGAAATTCGGCAGGATGGGATTCGTGTAGAGGTTTGGTAGCAACTGCGCCCCTGCGACTCGTCCCGGGCGGTTGAATGCGACCTGGGCACTTTGATATCCGAAACGGGCTTCATTGACCATGGTGGGGGTCAGGTTCCAGTTTGAGCCAATGGCGTAGCCCCAGCGCTTTCCGCCTTGCGTTCCCTGAATGCCTCCGGGAAAGGGCGCGTCGGCGTTGTTCAGCGTGTCAATGAAGGAGTTGCGCTGCCAGCTCCAGCGAAGGAAGGCGCGGTGGTTGTCGGTGATGTTGTGATCGCCACGGATGGTGAACTGGTCTTCGTAGCTGCTGCTGGGGGCGTTGAAGCGGAAGCCGGCCGTATTGAGGCCGTCGCCCAGGTCCGAATTGTTGGGCGCGGGGAGCATGTCAAACAGCTTCTTGGTTTCCTTGTCGATGCCCAGGCGAAGAGGATCCGCGGTGAGCACATTAAAGGACTGGACCGCTCCTCCGGCATTGTACCGGAAGATCCCGCTCTTGGCTTCCGGCCTCAGCACGGTGCGGTTGCGCACTGTTTCCTGACGCGTATCGCGGCGCTGAAAATTCCCAAAGAAGAAAGTCTTGTTGCGGATGATGCGGCCGCCAAAGGAACCCCCAAATTGGTTCTGCACCAATTTAGGCACCTTGGCGCCACTCTGGTTACTGAAGAACTGGTTGGCGTTCAGGGCGGTGTTGCGGAGGTAGTCAAAGGCGTTGCCGTGGAATTGGTTGGTTCCACCGCGCGTGACAAGATCCACCGTACCGCCGGCGTTTCTGCCATACTCGGCGCTGCCGCCGTTGAGGACGACACGGAATTCGCCTACGGAATCGGAGTTGTTGGCGGTGAGCGAAAGCCCGAGGCGCGGCACCACGGAATCGTTCACGTCAATGCCGTCCAGACGGGAGTTGTTGCTGCCCTGGCGGGTTCCGTTGATGCGTGAGAACGACGGATCGCCGGGATTGGTGGAGACGCCCGGCTGGTAGGCCGCGAGGAGGATGGGCGTACGTGCCAATTGCGGCAGGATGTCAATGTCCTTCACGTTAACGACGCGTGAGATCTGAGAATCCGTGGTCTGCACGACCGCGGTTTGGGCCTCCACGGTGATGCTCTCGGTGGTTTGGCCGACTTCCAGTTTGACGATCTGCGAAACCGTGGCGGAGACGTTGATTTCGATGTTGGCGAGCACGGCTCTGCGGAAACCCGAGGCTTCCACTGTGAGATCGTAGATTCCTGGAGGGACAACCGGAAAGACAAACTGCCCTTCGGTGCTGGACTGCGCCTCGAACTTCTGCTGCGTTTTGGTGTTTACCGTCGTAACTTTGGCGCCGGCAATCACCGCTCCGCTCTGATCCTGAACCGTGCCTTCCAGCTTGGCTGCCACCTGAGCGGTCAGATTTCCCGTCAAGGCGAGAATGCTGAACGGGATGAGGAACAAACCCTTTGCTGTCATGTGTTAACACCTTCCCCTATAGGAAATAGGAGCCTTCCACCAGGAGCCAGACTCCATAATCAAGCCAAATATCAGCCGTGCGTCAGCGCGTTCTACTTCCGTGGTATCGAACAAGCCTCAAACGTGGTGAATACGAGTACTTGTTCTGATACAGTCTAGAGGGGTGTCTGCGAGCAAACTTCATCCATATTCCACCCCTGCCGCCGAACTGGATACATGTATGTCATGTTAACGCAACACCTGTAAATTGCAACAGGAAAAGGGGCCGAGCGGTAAGAAGTCGTTGCCAAAGGGCAAAAAAACGTGCCCTGCATGGTATCGGAGCCGCAAGTCCGTAATAGAGGACATTCCCGGGCAACGCTCCTCAATCGTCCGTGACACTAGTAAACGCCGAGTCGGGATTCTCACTTGAACGGTGCCAGAAAACCTGCGGTGCGTGGGAGAGTGTAGTAGCTCGATTGGGGCGCGGCGCCGCATATCGTTTTTCCAGGAGCCCCTGGTAACATCAGCCGCCCCGTGGCGGTCCCCTTCCTCAAGATCGTGCGTGTGGAGGTCGACGATCCAGGTTTGAGTGGCGGCGCACTTGCACCGCTCAGTTGGGATACGCAGCCTTGCGGTTGACGTCTGTGAGCGTGTGCTTACCTCCCCAGCGGTTTGCATGAGCTGACCACAGGGAGTTCCCCGGCTACACAGCAGTAGAACGGGCCGCGCCTTCCTCAATCGACATCGGTGTTCGAATCGGACCAGTTGACAGAATGAGTATTGTAACGCCCGGCGTGCCTACGGCGTAGCGCCCTTCACTCGCGGGGAATTGGCCACTTCCCGCAGCCGGCTCGGCGCGGATACCAGCATCTTCCGCCGGCCCAACTCCACCAGTTCCCGCCTCGCCAGTGAGTTCAGGATACTGGAGGTGGTTTCCCGAGTCGCCCCTACCAGGCTTGCGATCTCCCCCTGAGAAAACTGCACCGACAGGCATCCGTTCTCCGCCGGTACACCCACGGCTTCCGCAAGTTCCGCCAGATAAATCAGGATACGCTGCTCCACATCGCGCAACAACAGCAGTTCGATCTTTTGTTGTAGTTCCTGCTCACGCCGCGCCAGCATTTCTGCAAGCATCCGCCACACTTCGGATCGCTCGGCGCAGAATCGCCGGAAGATGTCCTTGGGAACAATCACGATGCTGGCTTCCTGCAGGACTTCCGCCGACGTGGTTCGTACTCCCACGCTCAGCAACGCGTCCTCGCCAAAAATCTCTCCAGGCCGGATGAGGCTCAGCAGAACTTCCTTGTTCTCATCCCCCTTTTTGACGATCTTCACCAACCCCGACTCCAGGAAAAATACGGTGTCCGCCGCGCTTCCCGCCGAATACAACACTGTAAACCTTCGGCACTGCGGTATTCGGGTCAATCCAGGCATTGCAAGCAGGTTCTGGCGTACCTCTTGGGCGAAATCCAGATCCGCCGCGGTGTGTGGTTGCATCCGCGTTCTACCTTTCAGGGAGATAACAGCTTTTACAACAGCGTACTAGTACACGCCCTCCGATGCAAGGATAACAACACCCTTCTTCGCATTTTTTTCTTCGGAGAATCAATTATGCCGCTCAATGGGCGTGTTGGTAGCCCTACGCAGCGATGTGGCGAGCCCCGCTCCGCGACTGAACTCCTCCGCAATGTAAGCGCCATCGAGATGATTCTTCATATCTTGCAGATGTTCAATCATCCTCTGCATCGCTTCCTCAATGGGGCCGCGATTCGTCTCGATGATATCTCGCCACAATTCGTATGAGCTCATCGCTACCCTGGTCATGTCCCTCAGCGCAGGCCCTGCCGCCTCTAGATCCTTAGTACTAGTAATACTATCCAACACGGTGCAAGCCAAGGCTGTTGACGTCATCTGACACAGGTGTGATATGAGAGATATAGTACTATCGTGCTGGCCCGCATCCATGTACAGCACCCTCGCGCCCATCGCCTCGATCCACGCCACAAACTCCATTGCTAGCTCATTCGAAAGAGAAACTTTGCTCGCTGTGAGAATGTAAGGCCGCCCTTCAAATAATGTAGCCTCGGCCTGTTCCACCCCTCGTAGCTCCTTCCCGGCCATCGGATGTCCCCCCAGTACTACTGCGTCCGGTAGCAGTTCCAGCGCCCGCTCCATGATCTTCACTTTGGTTGATCCCGCGTCAGTCACCAGTGCATGGGGTTGACGGTTCGCCGCCACCACCGTCAGGAAATCGATGATCCTCAGAATAGGCTGCGCCAAGTAAATGACGTCCGCGCGCCCGATCCCTTCCTCTTTCCCTACCCCTTCGTCGATCACTCCTAACCCAATCGCTGTCTCCAGCGTCTGCCGCGAACTCACCCCCAGGATCTTCCCTTTGAACCCCGCCTTCCGCAACCCAAGCGCAAACGACCCCCCGATTAGCCCTACCCCACAAATGGTTACCGTTTGGATTTGACCCGACACTAGATGCTCCGGCCCACCGCCGCGGCGATCATTTTCAGTTGCCGCATCAGTTCCCCAAACTGTTCGGGGTAGAGGGACTGCGGCCCGTCGCTCAACGCCCTGTCGGGTGTGGGATGTACCTCCACCAGTATTCCATCCGCACCAGCCGCCACGGCCGCGCGCGCCATCGGGATCACCTTGTCGCGCCGCCCTGTTCCGTGCGACGGATCCGCCATGATCGGCAGATGCGACAACTTTTTCACCACCGGAATCGCTGAAATGTCCATCGTGTTCTGTGTGTAGCTCTCAAACGTCCGGATGCCCCGCTCGCACAGAATCACGTTGTAGTTGCCGCCCGACAGCAGATACTCCGCCGACAACAGCAGTTCTTCGATCGTGGCCGCAATCCCACGCTTCAACAGCACTGGCGTACGCGACTTCGACAGCTCCTTCAGCAGATTGAAGTTCTGCATGTTCCGCGCGCCCACCTGGAACACATCCACGTACGGCTCCATCATCCCGATCTGCGTGTGGTCCATGACTTCGGTCACAACAAACAGCCCGTTGCGGTCCGCCGCCGTGCGCATCATCCGCAATCCTTCTTCGCCCAACCCCTCGAACGAATAAGGTGAAGAGGGCGGCTTGAACGCGCCCCCGCGCAGTCCCTTGCCACCGGCTCTCGCCACCAGTTCCGCACATTGTTCAATCTGGTCTGCATTCTCCACACTGCACGGACCCGCGATCGCCACCACCCTGTCCCCGCCGATCTCCACCCCGCGCACTTCAAAGCGCGTTCCACCCGGACGGAAGCGGTGGCTCGCCAGTTTGTACGGTGCCATCACCCGGTGGCATTCCTTCACCCCGTCCATCAGCTCAATCGCCCGCGGGTCGATCTCTTCCTTCGGCCCCACGCACCCCAACACCGTATGCACTACGCCGGTCGACCGGTGCACCGTAAACCCTTCGTTCACCAGAAGGTCTATCACACCCTGGACCTGAATCTCGGTTGCGCCTTCTTCCATCACGACAAACATTTCGGATTTCCTCTATTTCGAACCCGGGCCCTTCGCGCTCTCCGCCTTCACTCGCTCCTGCTCGGCAAGCATGCGATTGCGCTGCACGGTGCGCATCTCGTCGATGATGCGTTCAAAGATCCGCCGCACAGCGTCTGGCGGGAGGGGGCCCTGATTATTCCCGGTGACGTTGCGGTACACGTCGTCTTCTCGCTTCGGCTCGTAGATCGGGAGTCCAAACTCCCGCTTCACTTTGCCGATCTCCTCTACCACCAGTGTACGTTCGTTGATGTGCTGCAGGATCAGAAGATCCACTTCATCAATGCGCCGCCGCAAGCGCGTCAGCCGTGCATTGGCTTCCTCGCGAGCGTCGTCGGGGCCGCCCCTGGCCGGCTCTTGTAGGCGCGAATCCGCGGTGCTCACGCATGGACTCCCTGTAATGCCGAGGAAAGCGTGCGTGCGAATTCTTCCAGTCTTATTTCCAGGTCAGCCGAGTCGTGATTCTGCTCGACAATCCTCACGAACGCACTCCCCACCACAACCCCTTCCGCCAGCGAACCCACTTGCGCCGCCTGCTCCGGCGTCGAGATCCCGAACCCCACTGCAAGCGGCAACTGCGTGGCCCTTCTCATTTCCGCCACCAGCGGCGCCACCGAATTCGACAATTCCTGCCGCTCCCCGGTCACACCCGCTCGCGACACCAGGTACACGAACCCGGATGAGAGATCGCTCACCGCCTTCAACCTCCGCGCCGGCGATGTCGGAGACGCCAGAAACACCGTATCCAGACCGGCAGCGCGGATCTTCCCTACAATCCCCGCCGCTTCCTCCACCGACAGGTCCGTCAGCAGGCATCCGTCGATGCCGTTCCTCACGGCATCACGTGCCAGCGCTTCAACGCCATAGCGCAATATCGGGTTCAGGTAGGAGAACAATAGCAACGGAATCTCCGAATGCCGTCGCACCTCTTCGGCAATCTCGAGTACCAGCGGCACGGTTGTCCCGGCCGCCAGAGCCCGTTCCGACGCCGCCTGAATCACCGGACCGTCGGCAATCGGATCCGAGAACGGGACACCCAATTCCACCAGGTCCACCCCGCCGCGTTCCAATGCCGCCACCAATGCAGGAGTACGTTCAGGAGTCGGATCGCCCGCAGTCAAATAAGCAATAAGGACAGGTTGCTTCGCGGCGCGTTTGCGTTCGAAGAGTGCGGAAATTCGCATAGAAGGATTACAAATAAGAGGAGCGCAGGTGCGCGTGTATGTCCAGTCTATCACACGCCCCTTGTACTTCTTCCATCATCTCGTAACGCCGACGCCCCCTCCAATGCAAAACTCATATAGAGATGTCCGCCACCGACGAATCCTTTATGCGCCACGCGCTCCAACTCGCCAAAAGTGCAGCCGCGGCCGGCGAAGTCCCCGTCGGCGCAGTGCTCGTCCGCGATGGGCTGATCATCGGCCGTGGCGCCAACTCCCCCATCTCCCGTTGCGACCCCACCGCCCACGCCGAAATCCTCGCCCTTCGCGAGGCGGCCGCCGCCACCAATAACTACCGCCTCGAAAACACCACCATGTACGCCACCCTCGAGCCGTGCCCCATGTGCGCAGGTGCCCTCGTCCACGCGAGGGTCAAACGCCTGGTCTTCGCCTCCCGCGACCTGCGCTTCGGTGGAGTCCGCGCCAAGTTCCGCATCGCCGATTCTGACCTGCTGAATCACCAAATCGAGATCGTCGAGGGCGTCCTCGGTCCTGAATCCGTCGCCCTCCTCAAGGATTTCTTTGAATCCCGCCGCTACTGACGCCCCTACTCCTTCGAGAACTGCGCCGCAGAGACTTCCCTTGGACTTGACGCCCATTTGATACAATCACAGCCTTATGACCCGAAGAAGCACGCTGGCATCGCTGGCTGCGGCCGCGGTAATCTCCCTGGAGGGCGCGATGGCGGAACCGATTCAACTGCACGTGGACCTGGAAGTGGCTCCGGCGAAGGAAG
>JACQZR010000286.1 GCA_016213775.1 Acidobacteriota bacterium | reverse complement strand
CTCCACAGACTGCACGCTGCCGGATGTTGAGAAGAGAAGTTGCTCCTGAATGTCCGGTGCCAGCAGCATTAAATTCATGATCTGCGTCAGCCACGCACGCCTGACGAAACCCAGCCGCGCCAGATCTGCATAGTCCCTCACCTCGCCGCCGGTTTACACTGCATTAGCGCTTCGCCGCGTTGTGTGTCCGGTCCTCACCGGCCTCTGAAATAGAGCCCGACGCTCGGCCGCAAGTAGTAGGCGCGGTGTCGGTCCGTCAGAATCCTCGCATCGACGAACACACCCATGTGCCGATTCACATGAATCTCCACTCCGGCCCCGCCACCTGCAACCAATCGCGATTCTGACGCGCTGTCCCCCGCACTTCCAATCTGGGCGGAAACTCTCGTGAGCTCTGCTCCAACAACCCCTGTGGCGTAAGGCGTCAGCCGACTCTTGTTGGGCGCGGAAAGACGGACGCCGGCTGTCACTTCATGGAGGCGGACTCTCGCGTTGACCTAGCGAGTTCCCGCCGACGCCAGCCATGTGTGCGCGTAGTTCCCAAAAAGCCCGAGGTGTTGTGTGACGCCGAATGCCACCGCCGTGGTCAACGCCGGCGCTACCGTCCGTCCTCGATCCGGGTCGATGTTCGCCGACGCGCCCAAGGACAATTCTCCACAGCCACGTTGGAGGCGGTAGCAATCCTCCTGCGCCGGCAGGAAGGCCGCGCAGGGGATCAGTAACAGCGAAACTCGAAGTCTTCCCATAGGTCTCCTTCCGCGCGCGAAGCCGTTGGGAACCAAACGTTCCGGCCGGCACGATCGGGCGCTCCCACTACAGTCTGTTTTGGACTATTCCAAACCTGACTATACCCTGAGGCCTTACCACAGTGAAAGGCCCGCATGGAGAAATCGCTGCATTCTGAGGGGTACACCCTGTTTCTGCGACAACTCCGTGATGTCAGGAAACGGAATGGCATCACACAAACCGAGCTGGCCGAGAGGATCAACGAAACGCAATCGTTCGTGAGCAAATGTGAGCGAGGTGAGCGGCGGTTGGACATTGTGGAGGTGTGGACTTTCTCCAAGGCTTTGGGAATTCCGTTCAAGGAGTTCGCGGCCAATCTGGACGCCAACATGACTCGTAAAGCGCATTCCGGACGGTCCAAACATGGCTAGTGCGCCCCGGCTGCGGGCAGCCGACCGGTAAATGCCGCTCTTTGAACCCACCACTCGGCATGCCTGATTACAGGCCGCAAATGACGTTCAGAAGACATCGTCGTCGATTTCGCTTCCAACAGGCGCATCTGGATATCCGGCGCCAACAACGACAGGTTCATGAGCTGCGTCAGCCGCGCGCGCGTGACGAAACCGAGGCGCGCCAAGTCGGCGTAGTCACGCACTTCGCCGCTGTCCACCATGTCCTGAAATTTGATCGCAAGCGCCATCAGCCGGCTTATTCGGGGGATTCGCTCCGGCTCCTTTGCCGGCGGCGGTGACGCCTTCTTCGGCCGACCGCCACGCCGCCGTCCCATGCTCATGTCGATCGTGATTTCGATTTCCCTGTTCATCGTGACGCTCCCTTCTGCGCAAGCGCCTTCGCTTCAGGAGAGTGAAAACTCACCGTGACCTTCCCCGAGCGGCTGTCGAATCCGACTTTTTCGATCAACTGCGAAAGCAGGCGCCGTTGTTCTTCGACGTTCAATGCCTGCCACAATTCGCTGAACGAACCCATGGTTCGGCGAAGATCCTTCTCATTGAGGTGTCTCTTCTCCCGCTGCATCAACACCGACTTGATCTCATCTGGTTTCCGGACTGGTCGAGCGAGAACCAGTCCTGCGCCCCAGCGGGATCATCGCCAGGAACCGTGCGAAGCCCAAACGTGCCCGGGTAGCCGTGGTGGAACTGGCCGTCGAGTTTGTGGCCGGTGCCGAACGTCACCGGGCCTTCGCAGACGACGCCCAGCCCTTCGTAGAAGTCGCTTTCGTCCCGGCCCGCAGCCATCTTGCCGTTCACCGGCATGTCGCTGTCCGTGTAGACCTCCGGCATCACTTGGTCGTAGATGGAATCCGCGACCAGAGAGACGCTGGTTAGGGGCGACCGCCCGAAGCCCCACGTCCCGGTCGAGTTGTCCTTGATCCGGACGCCCTGCGGTTCCGCGAGGATCGCGCCGTAGTAGCGCTTCATGCCGTGCGCCAGGCATCCGTTCGGCGTCTCGTAGCCCTTGTCGCACTTCGAAGCATCAGCGTCGGGGAAGTGAACCAGGTCGAGAGCGCCAGCGGTCGAGTACGGGCAGGGACCGGAGTTGAAGTGCTTCCAGCACGTCCGCGAGATCTTGCGCGTCGGGTACGGCAGGTTCAGTTCGTACAGGCCATCGGCGGCGGTGACCTTGAACTCCGGACTCGCGTCGAGCGACCAGTTGACGATATCGCCCTTCCAGAGATCGAGCTTGATGCCTTGCCCAACGTGGAACAGCGAGAACTCTATCAACGCGCGGTACAGGTCCACATCGTTCGCGAGGTCGCGCATCACCCGATCCGCGTTCCCGAACGTGAATGAGGCGTCGTCGGATTCGCCGCCCATGCCCTGCTGGATGCCGTCGAACTCCTGCAGCCGCGCTTGGTACAACTGCCCACCGATGGTGCACCGCCGGTCGGACACGTAGATCACGGGGTACCCACTCTGGAGAGGCTGGATTTTGACGAGTGGGACGATCCGCTGGACCTGTGACAACAGCGCGTCCTTCAACGCCTGCGTCGGGAAGCGGGTGACCGTTGAGTTGAGCGCGTAGGTGGGAGGCGCCGCCGGGATCTCGATGAGCGTCAAGCCGACGGTGCAGATGTGGTCCGCGACCATCTCCCACGAGAGAGGCTCGTTGGCGAAGCGGCATGTGTACGCAGTCGTCCCGACGCCATCGTCGTTGGGTGCGTTGTAGGTGAACGCGCCGTAGGCACCGTACTTCGACTCGAAGAAGTTCCGGAGCGCTATCCGGTCGGAGTCGCGCAGAGAGGCTCGGCGCACCGTGAACCGCTTCGCGCCTGTCCCGAGCAGGAAGCGTTGTTCGATCTTCGCATTCCCGCCTCCGAACTGATGGATCGCCACCTCTGGACGCCAGGCGCGGCCGTGCTGATGATCCGGCACGATGGGGAACACGCCACTTGGTGCGATCTCCGGGACGGTGATGTTGCCGATGGTGTCGGGCATTTGCTCAGCGCTCCTCGACTTTCGCGATGAACGAGCGGTCTTCCGTCCGTCCAGCCGAAGTCGTGATGCGATTGGTGACCGTGTACGACTGGCCCGCCGTGCCGCCGGAGAGCCAAACCGTGGCCGAAGAGGCCGTCTTCGAGTCCGCCATCTTCGTAAGCCCTACCGGGACCAGCCACTCGCTCGTTGCGATCTGATCGCTCGCGAGCCAGCGAGTCCAGTCGATTGTGTAGTCGAGGACTGCGTTCGGGTCTTTCGTGAAGGTCATGCCTCGATGTCCCGGTTGTCGTGACGAACGGTGAACGTGCGTGATTCTGGTGCCGGCGACACGCGACGGATCTCAGGCCTGATCGACAGCGTGCGCTCCGGTGCCATAGGCGGCCTGCGGTATGCGGCGAAGCTCGCGGTCCCTTCGATCACTGCGCTTCTTGGCGCGCCTCGGAATCCGGCTACTGCCGAAGATGAGCCACCGGCGATCTGCGCCTCGCGATACGCCATGAGTGGCGCATACCAGAACCGCTGACGCTTGGCGAGTAGT
>JACQZR010000283.1 GCA_016213775.1 Acidobacteriota bacterium | reverse complement strand
TAGCGAGTTGTTGGGTGGGGGCGTCACAGGTGGGAAGTCCAAAGCGGCTGGGTTGGTCGTTGAGGGTTTGGATTGCGAGGAAGAGGAGAGCGGTTACCATACATTATATAGATCGACTGTTTCAAGCATTTCTATAGTATGATTGGGTCAAAAATATCCAGATGCATCGACGATTCGCAGGGTACAGTTTGTTGGCCAAGGCAACGGGGCGTTACCGGCCAACCGACGGGGGGAGCGGAGGGGTGTGGGAGTGGATGAGTTTCGATATCGGCGGGATGGCTGGGGAGGATGACGGCATAGGCGGATTTGGCCGGGGCCGATGTGTTGGATGTTGTCGCAATCGAAGAGGGTGCCGGTGAGGATGATGAGGGCGTCGGGGGAAGAGGCAGGGTCGAGGGCGGGACAACGTGGCTGCGGTGGAAACCGCTGGGAATGTTGGCGAGGGGCGGATGGGGCTTCGAGCATTTCGGGGGTGAGCTGGTAGGCGGTCCAGACGGGAACTCGGTGAGAGTTGCTGAGGCAGATAGTGAAGGCGGTGCGGACGGCGAGTTGTTGATCTGGGGCGGTGCAGGGGGGAGACCGAAGCGGTTGGGCTGGGCGTTGAGGGCTTGGATTGCGAGGAAGAGGAGTGGAGCGAGAATCGGGCAAGGAGGTTGCGCCTCAACCTTTAAGCCCATGCAGCGCTTCCCGTGCGCGTTTGGCCCACGCGGGTTCGCCGTCTCCTGGACCCTTCACGTAGTACGCCGCAGCAGCCCAAACATGTGGCTGCCAGCGTGCGCTCACCTGTGGCGCATCCTCAATGAGAGCGGCAAGGTATTTGTAATAATGAACCTCGCTCACTTTCGCGACAGTGTGGCGCAACGCTGTGTTCAAGAATGATTGACGCGAGGTGTTATCGCGCGCAACACCGAGCAGGAGCCGTGAGGCACGGTCTGCGTTGGTGCGCATTTCAGCGAAAGTCTCCTCAACGGGCTTGTCCTGCGATGCTTCGGCCTCGACAGTGGTGATGTCGCAGTCGCGGAGATTGGCGGGATTGGCCGCCGCGCGGAACTGCCCCATCCATCCCACCGACTGCAACAGCAGGAACAAACGCGTGTGCGGATCCTGCGCCGCCTGGAATCCATAGTGGAGCCCATTTGCCGATGTCACTGCGTGGATGCTCGCCAATGAGGCTCCTCCTCGCGAACGCATCCGCAATTCGGATGCTGCGAGATGGACCGCGTCCCATACCGACGCCGCGGAATAGCGGCCTTTGCGCATACCCTCGGCAACCGATGAGCAGGCTTCGTTCGGAGCGCTCTCGCGGATTGCCTTCACGATCGCCTTCACCGCCGTCTCCTCCGAGACACCATTCTGCAGTGCGGGCTCCATGGCGGCAAACGAATCTTTAACATGCTTTGTGTTCACATGTAGACACTGGTCATCGAGCGCGTAGCCATTCACTTTCTGCTCGCGCGAGAAATCAAGGATGCCCAGCGTCACAGACCGCAACACCGGCTCCGCATGCCGCCAACCGATGGTTTGGAGTGTTCGATACGCGTTGGCAGGGTAGATCGCCTTGTGCCCGATGTTGCGGTAGTCGCGGGCGCCGTACTTCCAGAACAGTTCAAACACCGCGTTGAGCGAACCGTGCCGGGCCAGACTGGCCGCTGCCCGTTCGGCGCGTTCCAGATCCCATGCTTCCATCCCAGCGGTGAACTCTGCTGCGGCGCGGGATGCCGGTGGCAACGCACCCTTCCATTCGCGCATCGTGTAATCGCCCGCGGTCTGCCTGGCGTCCCGGTCCTGCGAGGCCTTGAAATCGTCCAGCGTATAGAACAGCGGCAACAGGCGAGCATCCGGTGGCGCCTCCATGCCCAGCAAATGCGCCGAGTGAACGACAAATACACAATGCATCGCAAAACCTGGTGGCCGGGGATTGACATTGCGGATGCCCGCAAGAAAGAGCGCGGCCAGAAACTGCCGGTAGGAGACCCCGGCGTTGAGCTGTTCCACGGCCATCTCTGCGCATCTCTCACGAGGAGTCTGTTCGATCCGCTTCACGAGCGGATCCATCTCCGTTCCAAAACGGACAGCGTCGGGCGTCACCTCCGCTTGGGCGCGGGTCAATAGCAAGGGCGATGTCAGCACGCCTCTCAGAATGGTGCGGCGTTCTATTGGGTACATGTGTGGACCAACTTTCCCAGTCTGGACTGGCCCCAGTATACAGCCACCGCGTTCTAGCCGCGCAGCTTGTACACGCGGTGTGCATTCTCCCAGGTGAGCTTGCGAAAGTCCGCTGCCGGAACCGTCCGTTTCAACAACCCCAGCGTCTCCCGCGCCACGCATTTTCCCGCCAACCGGCTGGCATTCGGATTACCGGCTTGCGAGACACCGCCCCCGCGTCCGTCCTTACACGCGCAGTCGCTGCCGTAAATCAGCTTGTCGCGGTGCCGCCTCAAAAAGTCCGGCGTGAAGTCCGGGTCGCGCGACAACGCGTTGTTCCCCGAATTCGCCGCCAGATCGCCATACAAATTCGGGAAGTCCCCGAGCAGTTTGTCGGTCACTCCGCCGCGTTTGATTTTCCCTTTCGGATAGTCAACCTCATTCGCGTAATCGGCGCTGATGTTCGCCCAGAATGCATCGGCGTGCCCAATAAAGGTGGTCTTCGGGTACGCCTTCAACACCGAGGCGAAATTCTTGAACCCCGTTGCGAACACACCCTCGGTTGGCGTGTGCGGAACTTCCTGAAAATGGACCAGCACCGGCACACCCAGATCCGCCGCCAGCGCATACATCCGCCGCAGCTCCGGCCCAGCCGCCTCGACATGGAACTTCAATTCGCCAAAGCCAATCGCGCCGCTTTTGACCGCCTTCGTGAGAATCTCCTCAGCGCCGGTGGTGGTGATGTCCGCGCTCGCAAACCAACCCAGCACGCGCCCCGGATACTGCTTGTCCCACGCAGCGATCTCGGCGGCGGAATTACCTCGTGCCAAGGCCATTGCATTGGACACGCCGCATCCATCCAGATGCACCACATTGGCCTCGGCGGTCCGCCGCAAATGGTGATGGCAGTCCACCACCGGCCCTCCCCAATCGGGCTTGTCCTGACTCAGCAGCGTCGCCGACGGAGCAGCCGCCAGCATAGTGCGCGCGAATAGTCGCCTGTTCATTTTCATGGTGAGCATCCTCTTTACTGGAATTGGTCCCTCAAGTCTATCAACCACCACGAACGGATAGAATGATCTCAGGCGACGCTATGCGATACGAGTGCAGTTTTAGAAGAGCCGCGAGGGCGATCAGCGTGGCGCTGTTACTGGTTCTCACAGCGGCTGCGTGGGCGGGGCCGGAGGGGGGAGCGCTTGCGGGCCATCGTCACCGGGTAATCGTATCGACGGACATCGGTGGCACTGACCCCGACGACTTCCAGTCGATGGTGCACCTTCTGCTCTACGCCGATGTATTCGACATCGAGGGACTCATCTCGTCGCCTTACGGCCCGGGCAGGCTGCAACACATCCTCCAGGTGATTGCGCTGTTCGAGCGCGACTACCCCAACCTGAAATCGTATTCTGCGAAGTACCCGGCGCCATCCGTGTTGCGGGCAATGAGCAAGCAAGGCGCAATCGCAAGTCCGGGCCGCGCCGGATTCGGCAAACCAACAGAAGGATCGGAATGGATTGTGCGGTGTGCGCGGCGGCAGGATCCACGCCCGCTCTACGTATTGGTGTGGGGTGGAATCGAAGACCTTGCCCAAGCCCTGCACGACGCCCCCGAGATCCTCCCCAACCTCCGGGTCTACTTCATCGGCGGACCGAATAAGATGTGGAGCGTCGACGCCTACAACTACATCGAACGGAACCACCCCAACCTCTGGATGATCGAGGCAAATGCGACCTACCGTGGCTGGTTCACGGGAGGCAATCAGGCGGGTGAGTGGGGCAACTCCGCCTTTGTAGCCGCGCACATGGCAGGGAAGGGAGCCCTTGGAGATTTCTTTGCCACCCAACTGAAGGGCACCATCAAGATGGGCGACAGCCCGTCGATCGGTTACCTCTTGCGGGGAACCCCCACCGATCCCTCACAACCCGGGTGGGGCGGGAGCTTCGTACGCATCTGGGACGGGCGAACTACTCGCTTTGATCGCCTCACCAGTGAAGCCGACACCGCCGAGGTCTTCGGCGTCGTGGAGTTTGAGATTCCCTTGCCGGCGGGCATGACGGCTAATCATTCCGCGCGTGCCCTATTCGACGACCGCATCCCGGCCATCACGACTAACGACCGCCGCGCGCTGCGCTTTCGCTTTTCCCCACGCGATGCCAAAATATGGCATTACGTAATTCAGAGCGATTTCGCCGTGATTGATGGACAGTCGGGAAAATTCTCGGCAGTCCCCCCGCCTGCGGAACGCACGGCGCGACTCTCCGAACTACATCCCAGTTGGTGGATCGACAATCCCGATCCCGCAGCGGCCGAAGGTGTGCATCCGGGTGCGAGGACCGTCAACAAGTGGCGTGAGGAGTTCCTCCGCGACTTCGCCCAGCGCATGTCGCGTTGTGCCGGCCCCAACAAATCCCCACGGCGCTACCACTAATGAACTCCTCCCACTGGGAAACGTCCGCTCCGACTCTTCAATGCGCGCGCGGAGTGTCCGCTCGACCGTCCGCTCGTACGGAGCTTTCGAAAAACGCGCCGCCGAAACCGAGCGCTATTCGCACCATGCCCTCGATGCTGCCAAACGTGCGGCTTCGAAAGACAGCGCGGTGGAGTTGACCAAAGCCAACAGTAGCTAACGGGCCCGCCTCAAGAAATGGCGCGCCAGACTCATGTAAGCTCGGCCCATTTGCGCCACCTCGTATCGTCTGCGTGGCCGTCGCCGTATACAATGAGTGAAGTGCTTTTCTAAACAGGAAAGGTAAGTGCTGCGATGTGCAATCCACTGGGATCCCGGCGCTGTACTTTGGTACTGATGACGGCGTTTCTGTCAGCCGCTTCATTGAACGGCCAGACCCGGTCCAATCAGACGGCGCGCGAGTTTACTCTGCACTCGTCCCTTCTATCTGAAGACCGGCGCATTCTCCTGCGCCTTCCCCGTCTCTATGATCTGGATACCACCGCACGCTACCCGGTCCTGTACAGATTCGACGGCGACAACCAACTCGATCGCTATGACCACACCATCGACGTCTTGAACAGCATTGACGCAGTCCCGGACCTCATCGTCGTGGCCATTCCGAACGGCCGCGGCCTCCGCAATCGCGATTTGACGCCGGCGAGTTTGCATCAGGACGGCAACGAACAGGGACTGATGGGGACCGGCGAAATGGGACGCGGCGACCGGTTCCTGGACTTCATCGAGAAGGAACTCATCCCCCATGTGGAGAAGAACTATCGAACCACCCAGGAGCGCATTCTGGCCGGCCATTCCCGCGCCGCCTTGCTTGTACTACAGAGCCTGCTCAGCATGCCCAATCTGTTCCAGGGGCGTTTGATGTTCAGCGCGCCGTTGATGCGGGACGAACAGCGGATGATCGCCGATACCCGCAAGTTCTTCAAGGAAAACGCGGCGCTCAAGTCATTCCTCTACTGCAATTGGGGTGAGGCGGAGAACGAAGGCATGAACAAGTCGTACAACGCAATGAAGGCGCTTTTGATGAGTGATGCCCCCAAGGGACTGCTCTGGACGATCGAGCGCGCGCGCGCGGCCAACCATCAGCAGACTCCAATCGTCGCCTTCCCGTCGTCATTGTATGACTATTTCGCCGGGCGGCCGAAGATGGGGCTGATTCAAGAGAATCGGACCGCGCGAGTCACCAGCGGAGCTCAGGTTCAGCCTTCGCGATGAGCAAGAAGGCCGCGCGCACTTGTTGCTGGATCTGATACTTGCCCGGGTCAGGGTTCATGAGTGGCAAAAATCCTTGACAACATCGCACTAATATTTAATACTGTTAATGAGCGCAACTGAGGCCCCGCCTCCTTCAACGCGCCGTACTAAAACTATATGAGCAAAATCATCGGTATCGATCTCGGAACCACCAACTCGGTGGTCGCTGTCATGGAGGGTGGCCAGCCTGTCGTCATCCCCAACCAGGAAGGGGGCCGCACAACCCCCTCCGTTGTTGGCTTCGCCAAGTCCGGCGAACGCCTCGTCGGTACGGTCGCCAAGCGCCAAGCCATCACGAACCCCGAAAATACCATCTATTCGGTCAAGCGTTTCATGGGCCGCCGCGCCGGTGAAGTTCCTGAAGAGGCCCGCATGGTGCCCTACAAGATCGTGCCCGGCGAAAATGGCGACGCCCGTGTCGAGGTCTCCGGCAAAAAGACAGCTCCTCCCGAAATCTCCGCTCTCGTTCTCAAGAAGCTCAAAGAGGCCGCCGAAGCCTACCTCGGCGAAAAGGTCACCAAGGCCGTTATCACCGTCCCGGCCTACTTCAATGATGCCCAGCGGCAGGCCACCAAGGACGCCGGCCAGATCGCCGGCCTCGAGGTCATGCGCATCATCAACGAGCCTACCGCCGCTGCCCTCGCTTACGGCCTCGACAAGAAGAAGGATGAGACCATCGCCGTGTTCGACTTCGGAGGCGGTACCTTCGATATCTCGATCCTCGAAGTCGGCGACGGCGTGGTGGAGGTGAAGGCCACCAACGGCGACACCCACCTGGGCGGCGACAATATCGACCAGCGGATCATCGAATGGCTCGTCGGCGAATTCAAAAACGATACGGGCATCGACGTCTCCAAGGATCAGATGGCCCTGCAGCGCCTGAAAGAAGCTGCGGAGAAGGCGAAAATCGAGCTCTCGACCCTCCTCGAAACCGAGGTGAATCTCCCGTTCCTCACTGCCGATGCGACTGGCCCCAAGCACCTTCAGACCAAGCTGACACGCTCGCGTTTTGAACAGATGATGGACGACATCTTCAAGCGTTGCTTTAGCCCCTGCGAGCTCGCCATGCGCGACGCCGGCGTCACTCCCAGCCAAATCGATGAAGTTGTCCTGGTGGGCGGGTCCACGCGCATTCCCAAAATCCATACCATGGTCCGCGACTTCTTCAATAAGGAGCCGAACAAGAGCGTCAACCCGGATGAAGTCGTCGCCGTTGGCGCCGCTGTCCAGGGTGGCGTCCTCGGTGGCGAAGTCAAAGACGTACTCCTTCTCGACGTCACTCCGCTTTCCCTCGGCATCGAGACCCTCGGCGGCGTCTTCACCAAGTTGATCGAGCGCAACACCACCATCCCCACTCGCAAGAGTGAGGTCTTCTCCACGGCTTCCGACAACCAGACCTCAGTCGAAATCAAGGTTTATCAGGGCGAGCGCGCCATGGCTCGCGACAACCGGCTGCTCGGCGTCTTTCAACTCATCGGCATCCCCCCGGCGCCTCGTGGTATCCCCCAGGTCGAGGTCACCTTCGACATCGACGCCAACGGCATTCTCAACGTCATGGCCAAGGATCGCGCCACCAATAACGAGCAGAAGATCACGATCACTTCCTCCTCCGGTCTGAGCAAAGATGAGGTCGAGAAGATGGCCACCGACGCCAAGAGTCACGAAGCCGATGACCGAAAGCGCCGTGACGAAATCGACGCGCGCAACAAGGCCGATTCCATGGTCTATCAGGTGGAAAAGATGATCCGCGACCATGGCGCTAAGATTTCCGAAGCAGACAAGAAGAACGTCGAATCGGCCGTCGAAGAAACCAAGAAAGTGATTCAGAGCGGCACGGTGGAAGAGATCAACGCCGCGGTGGAAAAACTCACCACAGCTTCTCACAAACTGGCCGAAGCGATGTACAGCGCTGCCGGCCCAACCCCCGGTGCAGCCCCCGAAGCGGGCACTGACGGCAAATCCGGCGCGAAACCAAAGGACAACGTCGTTGATGCGGAATTCATCGACGTGGACGACAAGAAGTAACCGAGCCGCGCGCGTAAGCAAGCGGTCTTAACCCGAACTGAAGGTGGAACATGCCCTCCAAGCAAGCGGATCATTACGAAACTCTCGGCATAGGCCGTGAAGCGTCTACTGACGACGTTCGTAAAGCCTACCGCCGGCTGGCGCGCAAGTTCCACCCCGACCTCAACCCCGGAGACAAAGCGTCCGAAGACAAATTCAAGAAACTCCAGGAAGCGTACGACGTCCTCAGCGACGACAAGAAGCGCAAAATGTACGACCAGTTCGGATTCTACTC
Organism: Acidobacteriota bacterium; assembly: GCA_016213775.1. Taxonomy (GTDB): domain Bacteria; phylum Acidobacteriota; class Terriglobia; order Bryobacterales; family Bryobacteraceae; genus CADEFT01. The sequence continues at coordinate 78,118 of JACQZR010000283.1, read as the reverse complement.
CGAGCAGGGATTCCCGCCTGCCGGCGCTCGTCCGAACGCCCCGGGCGGGTTCGGTTTCGGCGGCTTCGATTTCTCTGATATCTTCGGACAGGAAGGCCCGGCCGGCGGTGCTCATCGCGGCGCTGGCCCTCGTCCCGAAGGTGACGGCGGCTTCCGGGACCTGTTCAGCAATTTCTTCAAAAACCGGCAGTCGCACACTCGTTCCGCCGAGCGTGGCTCCGATCTCGAATACGCCCTGAACATCGATTTCTGGCAGTCCATCCGCGGCACCCAGGTGCGTCTCACAATCAACCGTCAGGAGACCTGCCACTCCTGCGCCGGCTCCGGATCCTCGGGCGGCGGCTCCTCAACCTGCGCCCAATGCAACGGCACCGGCAACGTGAATCAGATGGCCGGGGCGATGCGCTTCTCACTCACCTGTCCGCGCTGCGGCGGCACCGGCAAACTCTCCAGCGTCTGCGCCTCCTGCCATGGCGAAGGCCGCATCACCCAGCCCGAAGCAGTCGAGATTCGCATTCCCCCCGGCACCCGCACCGGTTCACGCCTTCGCGTGGCCGCCAAGGGTAGCGCCGGCCTGATGGGTGGAGCCGATGGCGACCTCTACATCACGGTCCGCGTCGATGACCACCCCTTCTTTCATCGCGACGGAGACGACATCATCATAAAAGTGCCGATCACAGTCACCGAAGCCAGCCTGGGCGCAAAGATCGAAGTCCCTACCATCGACGGCCGTTCTGTGCTCAAAATCCCCATGGGCACTCACAACGGACAGCGCTTCCGCCTGCGGGAAAAAGGCGTCCTCAACGCGCGCACCAACACGCGCGGCGATCAGCTCATTGAAGTCGAATTGACTGCCCCCAAAGCTCAGGATGAACGCACTCGCGAGCTGCTCCGCGAACTCGCCGCACTTCATCCCGATGACCCCAGGGCGGACATCTGGAAGCAGGTATAGCGATGCAGGAAGCCGGCGCCAAAAAACGGTCCAAGGGCACTTACATGATCTCCTCGGTCGCCGAGCAGTATGCTGTTCACCCGCAGACGCTCCGCCTCTATGAGCGCGAAGGCCTGCTTCGCCCTTCGCGCAGCGATGGCAACACCCGCCTCTATACCGACGAGGATCTGGAACGCCTCGAAGTCATTCTCCAACTTACGCGCGAGCTCGGCGTCAACCTCGCCGGCGTTGAGATCATCCTCAACATGCGCGAAAAGATGGCGGCCATGCAGCAGCAGATTGAGCAGTTCGTTGCCCAGCTCAATGAACAGCTCGCCGGACATACCCTCCCCCCGCAAAACCCCGAGCCCTCTAATACCATGATGATTCCGGTCCTCCGTGGAACTCCCATCCCGCCGCGCCCCGTCAAAAAGAGGTAACCCATGGTCAGACTTACCGTTCTTGCCGCTCTAAGTGTTGCCGCAGTTAGCGCTCAATCTCCGTTTGTAACTTCGCCTTATCTCCAGTTAGGCGATACTCCGAAACTTACTGAGGTACAGCAACTTACCATCCTCTGGCACGCCGCCGATAAAGACGCCACCTGGACCACCGAATTCCAGATCGAAGGCTCCGGTAGCTGGCTCAAGGCCGATACCGCTATGTTGCGCCGCATCGCCGTCAGGAACATCATCCCGCACCGCGTCTACGGCGCCGTGCTCAAGGACCTGCCCTCGGGCAAGCCGCTCACGTACCGTGTCTTGCTCGACGGCAAGCAGGTTTTTCAAGCCGCCGCCACCGCCCGCAAGGACGCCAGTCAGCCATACCGCTTCATCGTTACGGGCGATTGCGCCCAGGGGAGCGCCGGTCAGAAAGCCCTCGCGCTCCAGATGTCGAAGGCCAAGCCCGATTTCGTCGCCATTGCCGGGGATATCGTCTACTCGCGCGGTCTTATCTCCGAATACCGTACGAAATACTTCCCCATCTACGACAACCTGATTCGCTCGATTCCGTTCCTCGCCGCGCCAGGCAATCATGACGTCGGCGGCCGCGACCTGGCAACATACCCGGATGGACTCGCCTACTACTACTACTGGTCGCAACCCCTGAACGGCCCCGTGCCATCGGCCGGCTTCACCCCGGTTCTGGGCTCGGCGCCGGACCAGGCTGGCTTCCGCAAAATGGCCGGCGAGCAATATCCGCGCATGGCCAACTTCTCGATGAACTACGCCAACTCCCACTGGACTTTCCTCGACTCCAACAAGTACGTCGATTGGTCGAGACCCGAACTGCTCAACTGGCTCAAACAGGATCTCGCCGCCGCCCAGTCCGCCAAGTGGCGCTTCGTCATCTTCCACCACCCGGGCTTCAATTCGTCCAAGGCGCACTTCGGTGATCAGTGGATGCGCCTCCTCGCCCCTGTCTTTGAGGAAGCCAAAGTCGATGTCGTCTTCGCGGGCCATGTCCACAACTACCAGCGCAGCCTCCCCCTCATCTTCAAACCCGAAGCCGGTCCCTGGCGAGCCATTGTCGACGGCGTATCGACGCTCGACAAGACGTACGACGGCGCTACGAACAAGAATCCCAAGGGCGTCATCTACCTCGGCACCGGCGCCGGCGGCGCGGGTCTCTACAACGTCGAACAATCCGAGAACAGGCCCGGCGCGAAACTCACCTGGCAGCCCTTCACGGCCAAGTTCGTCTCCCAGATCCACTCGATGACGCAAGTAGACGTCAACGGAGCCAACCTCACCTTCCGCCAAATCGCCGCCGACGGCAAGGAGGTCGACCGTTTCCTGATCAGCAAGTAATCCTTGCCGCTGGTGCGTGTCCGCCCGTTTCGCGCCCATCGCCGTGCTCCGTCCCGCTGCTTCGCCGCATACGCGCCAAGTCCGTCGACAGTCGTGATCGCCGGCTTACCCTGCTCCACGGTCCCTGAAAGTTGCAGTGCGGGATCCCGCGTTTTCGTCGTGCCCGATTTCATGCCGGGAGGCCACAATGAGAGTTACAGCGTACCCTGGACGCGCGAGACGTTTCCCACCGGCTGCCCGCCGCCCACACTGATTTCCAGCGTGGACGCCGGAAGGTCATCCGAACCGAGCGTGAAACTCACCTGCCGGCTCTCCCCTGCGCGCAGATGAATCCGCTGGAAACCGCGGAGACTCCGTATCGGGGCATTATCGCTCGAGCCATCGGCGGTATATAACTGCACCACTTCGTCGCCGTCGCGGACTGAAGTGTTCTTAACCGTCGCTTGGATTTCGGCGCCGTTCGGCGTCCGTTTCGCTCTCAGGTCCGCATAGGAAAACGTCGAATAGCTCAGCCCAAAGCCGAAAGGATACAGGGGTTCGCCGTCGAAGTAGCGGTAGGTCCGCCCTATCATGTCGTAATCAGTAAAGGGCGGCAGTTGATCCACACTCTTGTAGAACGTCACCGGAAGACGACCCGCCGGATTGTTCAAACCGGCGAGTGTCTCCGCGATTGCCGTACCGGCCTCTTCGCCACCGTACCAAGCCGCCAGCAGTGCGGTTGCGTGCTCCGCGGCATGGTTCGCGCTGATGGCGCTGCCACTCGTCAGGATGACAATCACCGGTCTACCCACTGCGATAGCAGCCTCCAGCAGCCGCTCCTGCGTGTCAGGCAAGTCGAGACTGGTGCGGTCGCCGCCTCGAAAACCGGGCATATCGACTTCCCTCATCTCCTCCCCTTCGAGTTCGGAGCTCAAACCGACGCAGACAATCGCGACGTCGGAGTCTTTAATGATCTCCTCAGCCTCGGCGAGCAGCACGTCGGCTGGAGGAATCCAGGAGAGTTGCATGCTGCCACCGGGCCCGGGTTGCCGGTATTCCACCCGCAACGCGTAGCCTCGTCCGCCCGACAACCGGACCAGTGCTTGCTGGGAAGAAGCGGTACCGAAATCCAGTTCCGTTTCGTCGAGAAATACTCGTGCGGGCGTAGCGGGTTTGCCGAATCCATTGCGCACAGTAAAACGATAGTCGCCCGTCGCCGACTGGCTTCAGTGTGCCCGTCCAACGCACCGAATGCTCGGCGCGGCCTATTGCGGCCACCACCGCCGGCTCTTCCATTTGCCAGTCGAAGTACACGCGTGGTTCCCTCCGGCTGAGCTTCGGATCTCCCTCGAGATCGGGATTGTCAAAGTACTCGGCCTGAACTCCGTGCCCTCCGTCCGGCGCCATCAGAGCCGTCCGCGGGACCAACGCTGGAGTAGTGGCCGTGTATGTCGCGCCGAGCGCGTACCGCACTTCCGCCTGGGAGAACTGCCGCTCGATTCCTTCCAACGGCGTCACTTGTTTGGATGAAATGCCATGGTAGTTCCCCAGCAGCGCAACCGGGTCGTCCGCTGAAGGACCGATGACCGCAATCTTACGCACCGACTCGCTCAACGGCAGAAATCCACCCTGATTCTTCAACAAAACGATGGCCTCACGCTCCGCATTCCGGGCCAATTGCCTGTGTTCGGCCGAATCGTTTGCTGATATCGGAATCGTCGAGAACGGCACGCGCTCCGGAGGATCGAACATTCCCAGACCAAAACGCGCCGTGTACAACCGCTCCACCGCGCGGTTGATCGCGGCCTCGCTGAGGTTGCCGGACTTCACCTCCTCAACCAGAGTTTCATACTCGGTCCCGCAGGTGAGGTCCGTGCCCGCTCTGACGGCGGCGGCCGCCGCCCCGGCGAGTGTTTGGGTGTATTTGTGATTCCGGTGTATGTCGTCCACTGCACCGCAGTCGCTCACGACGTAGCCCCGGAATCCCCACTCTATCCGCAGGCGGTTTTCGAGAAGGTCGGCATTGGCGCAACCCGGCACTCCGTCCACAGCGTTATAGACGCACATGATCGACTGCGCCTTGCCCTCGATGACAGCAGCGCGGAAGGCCAGGAGGTAAGTGTTCACCTTGTCATACTCGCTCACCCGCGCGTCAAAGACGTGCCGTTCCAACTCCGGACCGCTGTGCACGGCATAATGCTTCGGCGTCGAGACCACCTTCAGGTAGCGAGGATCGTTCCCCTGCATGCCCGTAACGAACGCGACACCCATTCGGCTGGTGAGATAGGGATCCTCACCGTAGGTTTCCTGCCCACGTCCCCACCGCGGGTCCCGGAAGATATTGATATTCGGCGAAAAGAATGTCAATCCGTAGACTGGGCTCACCGTTGCCGGGGAGAGCGCAGAGGCGCTGCCACGTTGGGGACTGCACGGACTACACAAGAGGTGGTTGTACTTGGCTCGCGCTTCCGTGGAAATGGCGTCGGCCACCCGGTGCATCAGCGCGGTATCCCAGGTGGCCGCAAGTCCGATCGCCTGCGGAAAAACTGTAGCCCGCCCCTCGACCACGCCGTGCAAGGCCTCACCGCCCCAGTAGTAGGCAGGTACGCCCAGGCGCGGAATCTCCGGAGCAGGACTGCTCTGCATCTGCAGCACCTTTTCCTCCAACGTCATCCGCGAAACGAGATCCGCCGCCCGTTGCTCCGGTGACAGATCCGGATCTAGATATGGCGCATTGCTCGTTTGTTGACCGAATGACGCGGCGCTGAACAACACCATCATGAGCAGATTCGATTTCAATTTGGGATCTCCTGCGATCACCTGGACTAGCCAAATGGTAGCAGCATGCCGGCATCGAGAGACGCCAACAGATGCCCGACGCAAATAGAAGTACGTTGCCGGCGCCGGCCACGCGGCGTGTTGACCGTATGCGAGCGTCTGCTTGACATTCTCTCTAGAATCTTATACCAATATAGAGAGGTTAAAGAAATGGCCGTCAAACATATAATTCATCCTATGAATAGAGAGGGCCGGGATCAAGGCGCGGAGGCTAACGACCCGGTTCTGGCCATGCTTGGAGTTGGCCGGCAACTATGGGAGTTGGAGCCGGGAGACAACTTTGTGGAACGTCTCAGGTCGGAGGATCTGCCCGCACCGCCGGCGACCATGCATCCGTTCCCCGACCCTGCGGGGAATCTGCCGGAGACAGTTTGGCAACGCATCGTCAATCACCAGGGCGAGCAGTTTCAAACAGTCAGAGGATTGCCACTTACCTTCGAAGTGGAAGGGACCGGGATTTGGTTTTTCCGGGATGGTAAGCGCGTCAATCGTAAGCTGACGCGGACGCAATTTGAAGTGGCTCTGTCCCGTTGTCCGCTGACGCGCACGACGGAGATCAGTGACCTGATGGACTACCCATACGTATTCGCTGTGCTGACGGACAGACGAATACGAGGCCAGGAATGGTGATCGGATGGCGAGAGTTTTTTGGGACACCAATCTCTTCATTTATTTATTCGAGAAGAATGCTGAGTGGTCGCCCCGCGTAATCGAGCTCCGTCGAAGGATGTTGGCACGTGGCGATGACTTGCTGACGAGCTACCTTACTGTGGGCGAAGTACTCACTAAGCCAAAACAACTAAACAACGCCATGCTCGAAAGGAGTTACCTCAACTTCTTCTCGAGTGGTTCCGTGGAATTGGTTGGCTTCACGCTGGACGCAGCCCAGCGGTATGGAGACATTCGAAGTCGGGAACGCATTCGCCCAGCCGATGCGATGCAGTTGGCTTGCGCTTCCGCGGCGAGGACTGATCTGTTCGTGACCAACAACAACAGGCTCTCCGGGATGGTCGTCTCGGGCGTTACGTTCGTTACGGGCATCGAGCGCGTTCCGTACTGAACTCCCGGATGTCAAGCCCGTTCATTGGGTCGATCGGGTGCGAGATTCGGCGCATCTGCAAACTACCGATTGAAATCGTCCCTCTGCCTCCCCACCCTGGACACGTTTCGAACTTTTGCAGTGTAAATCCAGCGTTGCTCGAACCGAGGCAACAGGATTGTTTGCAATAGGATCCGACTGAAATCCGCCGCTCCATCCAGACTGGGGACCCAGATTGGATCAATCTCACACACAGTAATTGTATTGACTCTTCACTTTATTACCGCCTGGGGTCCGGCAGATCATTTCGCTCAGCGGCGTTGTAACTATCAGGCAGCGCGGATGAGACCACTTTGTTCGAAGCATGGGCTTCCCAGGCGAGGAGCATGGCGGCAGGACCAGCGAAGGCGATCCAAAGGCACAGCGCACCGAGAGCCCAATACCAGTCGGATCGCTTCTCGCTGGAACTAAGAAACATCAGAAGTCCGCAAGCTGTCCATACGACAACGACCAACGAGACGAATCTCAACGCTACGACAGGGCGTCGTAGCGCGGGGGATCGAACGACCGGCGGAATGAGAATGATTATGGAGTAGACGAGCCCGCCGGCCGCCGAGCTGGCTAGGGCCAAGTAAACGGATCGTTCGGCTAATTCTCCTGCCAATCGGACCAACTGCCATGCTGTTAGGCTAGCAGCGCTCAGCGCGATACAGGAAGAGAACACATGAAGGAATGATACCTGCGGATTTCGAATGATTTGCCCAGCAGCAAGCGCCGTGCTCAAGGCGACCAAAATCGGAGCCGCCCCCAGGAAAAAGCCAGCGTGATCCTCATCGATCATGAAACGTAAGCGCGCATTAGCCATGTGAGGCTCGATTAATGCCAGGAGCAGTAGGGCGGAGAGGACGAGTACGATCGACGCGGGGGCCTTCTGGAATGAACGAATCGGTGAGGATCTCATACGGGATTCGAGTGGGACGCGAGCCCAATGAGCCGGTCAAATTCAAACCCGATCTCTGGAGCGGTTCCGTCCAAATAGCGAGTGTGGGCCAGAGGGCCGATGCAAAATTCGATCCGTGTCCCCTTCGAATCCGAGGAGACATTTTCGATCTGCTCTGGACCTTCGGCCCAGATCCGCGCTGCGGAAAGCCGGTGGGGCCTTTTGTAGTTGTATTGAGCAGTCTCCACGCGCCATAACTGCCGCCCTATGTAATCTCCACTGCCAAAGACATTGGTCCAGGAGCGAAGGCCAGCGGCGAGTGGGTCCGGTTTGCCTCCGATGTCGCCGGGATGCCAGCAGCCGAAGGAAGGCTTGTGGCTGTCTTCTGCCCAGCCATAAAGGAAGGGGAAGTGCAACTGGTATAGTTGCCGGAGAGGCGAGCCCATGGTGAAAAGGTAGATCGGAAGGGAATCGTCGCCGTTCGGGGTACGCCCCTTGCGGTCCCGTTCGTCTTTGATCCAGCGCAGCAGGTCCAAGACGATGATGGTGCCCTGACTATGAGCGACGATTATGATGGCTTGGTATGAGACGTGTGAGTCACCGACGTAGCGAAGGATGGACCCCAACCGCGCGGCAATGCGGGCGCGCGGCGTTGAATCGGCGGGGTGTTCGCGTAGATGATTGGCCACATCTAGTATGACGCGAAATAATTCGTGAAAAACAGAAGTGATGCGGCCCAGCTTTCCGAACGGAGTGAACAGGATCAGTATCGCCGAGTAGAGGACCGTGAGTGACGCCACGATGGCAGTGGCGGAAGGCAATTGGAACGTTGACGCGAACGCCACACGGCTGCCAATGCCAAGGCTCCAGAGGATCGCTGTGACCGAGCCGACGAGAAGTGGACAATAGAGCAGAAATCCTGCGACCTGCATTGCACGATAGCCGTGGTTGAGCCAGTTGGCCAGAGCCTCGCCCGGACCGTACTCCGAACTTTCTGTGGCACCTGAAGTGGAGCGTATTTCGGCAGCGATGCTCGGGAACAGCGCCCAGGCTAAGATCCATGCGGCACTCATGACCATGAGGAGAAACAGGCTGACGAACTGAACCATTTCGCCGGTCTGAAGATCGGCCGAGAGATCCGCCAGAGTTTTGTGATCTACGAGTTCAAGACCTGCGGGAATTAACCGACGAACCAAGCTTAACAGGACACCCCAAAGGCCCGTGGTGGTTACGACGAAACCGAACACGGACAATGCGAGCGTGAGACTCGCGGTACGAACTGAGCGATAGAGAGTACGGGCTGAGCCTCGGTCGAGGAGGGCTGCGACGTGCCCAACGACTTCACCGACGAGAAAAGCGAGGAGCAATGCCCCCCAAGCGTACCGGAGCCACGAGATGAGGGCAAGAGGATCGAGCGTTAAGGTCGCCGTCCGCCCCAAGGCGACGAGGAGGCACGAGCGGATGAGCCTTTCCGGCACATTTGCGGAATTCCAGATTTGGAACAGGAGGCCCACAACGAAGGGCGTGCCTAATGCGAGAGCGAACCAGGGCGCTTGCCGGTGCTGACGGCCAAACGCGCGAACGAATGCGACGACTCCAATTCCGACGAAGAGAACGGTTCCTGTAGCGAACACCCGCACGTTGGCGGCGGCGGGGATGCCGGAGGCGACGGGCTGCCAAGCGGTCCAGCAAGCCGCCGCCACCAACAGCGGCAAGAGGGAAATCACCGCCCACGAGCCGAAATTCCAGTGGTGCCTTCGGGCCACCAACGCCGATATCGCGCCGACCAAAACAGCGACTACCGCCACACAGGCACCCATTTGGGCACCATGTGGAATCTGCATGAAAACGGCGAGGATAGAGACAATGCAGACGATCGCTACTAGCAGCACATGTATCAAGGGCAGGATGACGGTCAATGCAGTACATCGGACCCAAAGTAACCGCCGGTACAGATTCCAGAGGCTGCTGCCGCACTTGGGAGTACCCGCTGCCGCATTCTGATAACCAAGCCAACTTAGGCGGAAAAGCACCTGGTACAGATCGGCAAAAAACTGCACCACGCTGCTACCAGCCCTGGCAATGTCAGACCAATGACATTCATAAATGTGTACCCCCACTTCATCCGCCGTGCGGCGGCTTTCGAGCCGCAAGGTGTCGTAAGTGAACGGGGCGTCCTGACCGCTATACGCGCGAAGGGCCCGACGTGTGAGCTCGAGGTCTGGGTCGCCTCGTGGGGTATCCGGATCGGAAACTGCCACAGGGTCAATCGGAATGCGGATGTCTCTCGCTGCGAACGGTTCGTACAGATATCGGCCATCTTCGCGGAGGCGCTCTAGCACTCCAACGACGGCCTTCATCGTTGCACCGCGCTCATGGTGGGAGACTCCGTGAACGGCGACTACGGCAACCTTCTTCTCGGACATAACGAAGTATCAAGCCATTCTACTTGAGCGCGATCCCCACATGTGTATCGGAAAGAATTCGCTTAGAATACGTCCTGCGTCTGCGGGACTGGAGAGTTGAAGGCCAGGCAGAATTCGAGCCTGATGCCTAAGGACTTAGTGACTTCGGGTCGTCCTGCCCCACCAATGGCGGAAACCCGAACGGTGGCTCCCCACATAGGACTCGAACATGCCTTCCGGATCACCCCTGACCCACGACCGCCGCCGTCGTCACCAACCGTCCCCCCGCGGCGGTGAACTCCGCATACATCGCCACAACCGCTGCCGCATTCAACCCCTCCGCCGCGTCCGTCACCAACTCTACCGGTTTCCCCGTCTTCAGCAAACCAAACGCGGCATCCTTGACGCAGATCTCGGTCACCACGCCATACACGACGTACTTATCCGCCGGCACCGCCCGCAACAGCGCCTGGAAACTCGCACCGTGGAAGAACACCGTCGACACCTTCTCCACGAGCACCTGCTTGGCCCCATTCAGCGCAACCGAGGTGGATTCATGCGGCATCACCACTCGCCCATCCAGCAGCGTGATCGCCGGCTTGCCCTGCCCCACCGTTCCCACCACGCAGTGTGGAGGCCAAACGCGGAACTCCGGATCATTCTCCGAATGCGCATCCACCGACGACGCCACCAGATGCCCGTTCGCCGCCGCCCAGTGATTCAACGCACCAATTCTCCGTGCCAGCTTCTCCGCGCCTGGTACATACAGTGCTCCACCCGGATAGAGAAAATCCAACTGCGTGTCAATGTCGAAGAAGATCATGCATCAGCCCCAATATGATTATTGCGCACGCTCTCCAGCAGCGCGTGCAGCGCCGGACTGATCTCCACCTTCCACTGCTCCTTCGCATCGAACACCGTGTGCAGCGACTTCGGCAGCTTCGCTAAACTCGCCAGCGCCCGGTCGCGGGATTCCGCCATCGTCGGGAACGGCAGCACCGGCTCGCCGCCCAGCAGCACCGGCCGCAGCAACGCCTCCACCACTGGCGTCCCTGGCGTACACGCCGGGCATTCCCAGGAACACCCCAACAAATCGTGCGCCGCAAAGCGGAACACCTGTTTCGCCCCGGGCAGCGTTCCCTTGCCTTCGCTGAACTTCGCCGTGTAGCGCCGCTTGTCCCCTGAGGCCATCTCGACCAGCTTGTACACCGCGCCAAGGCTCGGCACATCGGACGATGTCGCCAGATCCGTGCCCACCCCAAAGGCGTCAATCGGAGCCTTGGCGGCGACGAGTTCGAGAATCTTGTACTCGTTCAGATCGCTGGTTGCCATGATCCTGGCATCCGGGAAACCAGCCGCATCCAGGATCGCACGCACCTCGCGCGACATCTCCACCAGATTACCGCTGTCAATGCGGACGCCCCACATTGGGCGCCCGAGCGCCACTGCTTTCCGCGCGCCTTCCAACGTGTCGTAGGTGTCGATGAGATACACCGTGTTCTCGCCCAGCAGCTTCTGCAGAACGCGAAACGCCTCCAACTCATCGTCGAACGCCTGGACCCAGCTATGCGCCGCGGTCCCAAACACCGGAAGCCCGTACAACAAACCGGCCTGGGTATTGCTCGTGCCGATGCATCCGCCGATGTAGGCCGCGCGAGCGCCCAGCGTCCCGGCCCCTGGAGAATGTGCCCGGCGTGTACCGAACTCGATCACCGCGCGTCCTGCCGCCGCTTCCACTACCCGCGCAGCTTTCGTCGCAATCAGCGATTGGTGCGCAATGGTGGCGATGAGAAAGGTCTCGGCAATTTGCGCCTCCACAATGGGAGCACGCACCGTCAACACCGGCTCGCCGGGAAAAAACGGAGTCCCCTCGGGCATCGCGAACACGTCGCCCGTGAATCGCAACCCCGCCAGGTAATCAAAGAAGCCCGCATCCACCCGCGCAAACTGCGGCAGCGCGCGCAAATACTCCAGATCCTCTGCCGTGAAGCGCAAGTTCAGTAGATAATCCACTACCTGCGCCAGTCCCGCGGCGACCAGAAAATTCCGGTTGTGCGGCATCCGCCGGACGAACAGTTCAAACGTCGCGCGCTCCTCCAACTTGCCTGCCTGATAGTGGCCCGCGGCCATGGTCAGTTGATACAAATCGGTCAGGAGCGCGTTCACGTACCCTACTTCTTTTTCTCGTCCTTCTTGGCTGAAGGTGGCGGAGGCGCCTTGATGTCCGCTGCCGTGCGCTTCAGATCCTCAAACACATTCGGATCCAGCTCATATACCGTCGGCTCGCCCGCGCGTATCGCCACCACGTTCGGCCCATTGCGCGACACCATGACGTTGTCCACCAGCTTCCCGTCCTTGGCCGTCAGCTTCACTTCGAATATCGGCGTCGCCGCGCCGGCGTCGAGGAACTTGATCGACGACAGATCCCGCAGCTTATCCACAAACGACTGGATGCTCACCGAATCCATCTGCTCATTGCCGCGCATCCATTTGTCGCCGCTCTTGGTGTACGTCTTCACCTGGCCGTCCTCGCCCTTCACTTCCAGCTTCGACGGTTCGTTGAATCCGAACTCAAACAGCTTCTTGTTGCGGAAATCGGCGAGCGACTTGTCGAGTCCTTCGCCCAACTCCGTGCTCACTTTGAACGCATCCGGAACCGCTGTGCCCTTGGCGTAGTAGTCTTTGTCCTTCTTGTGAACCTCGATCTGGTGCGTGCCGCTGGCGTCGGTCACTTTCGCGATCGCCACTCTGGTCCCGGTGAGGAAGTTGGTGGCATTCGCTGCCGCCGCGTCCTCGCCGGCGCTCACATCCATCTTGGCGTCCTTCAGCTTCCTCACCAGCTCTTCCACGGCCCAGTTATCGGCGCGCATCGGTTTCGGCTTCACAATCTGCCACTCGTTCTGCTGATTCTTGCCGAATTCGACCGTCTCGTTCTTGGCCGTCAATTCTACGCGTGACAGCTTGTCCGGATCAAACGTCATCAGGCGTTTGTCGCGCAAGTCCTGCGCCGATTTGTCGAGCGACGTCTTGCTGAAACTGGCAATCGTGTAGACCTTCGCATCGCCATCCAGCTTCGCGAAAAACCCGTTGCCCGTCGCGGTCTCATCGCCGATCTGCACCTTCGACGACTTGCCGTCCTTCTTGGTCACCGTCACTTCCAACTGCGGCGCGGTCAACCCGAACGGAGCCAGATCACCGGCCTTCTCTTCCACCAGCTTCTCGGAGGCAAGCGAAGCCAAAGTGGTCACCATCGACCCCACTGCTTCCTGATCCGCATTCAAACCGGCAGGCGTTGTCATCTTCCACTTGTCAGACTTTTCCAGAACCGTCTTTGCGCCATCCTTCTTCTGGATTTCGATCTTCGTGATCTGATCGTCGGGGATGGTAAGAATCTTCGGGGCATCGCTGGAACCCTTCTTGTCATCGTCCTTCTTGTACTTATTCGAAAGGAAGACGCCAAGCCCCAGCATCGCGAGAACGGCCAGCGCCGCCAGCAATCCACGAAATTGCATAGGCGATTACCTCCTCTGCCACCAGACGCGAAGTCCGGCGGCTATCACCAGCAAGGGCAGCATGATCACGCTCGAATAAAACACCGTGCGCATCTGCGAGCGCGTCAGGCTCAAGCGCCGGTCCGCCGGGTCCTTCGGACGAATCGAAATCAGGTCTTCATCCGAAGACAGCCAGTTCAACATGTTCATCACCAGGTCGCGGTTGCCGTTGAATCTGATGATCGAGTTCGCCATGAACCCCGACGAGCCCACCACCACCGCGCGGCCGAACTTGTTGTCCTTACCCACCGTCCACTGGCCCGCCGCCCCAATGGCGAACGGCCCCTTGGCGTCCTTGTCCGGATTGATGCGGATCTCCGCCGACGCCAGGTTCGACGTCGCAAAGCTGTTGCCGGAAGTCGAAAACAACTTCTCATTCGTCGCGTTCGGAACGTTCTTCACGTCCACCGACCGCGCCAGCGGAAATGCCGTCGCGGAATCCTTCATATCGCGGACGATCAAGTGCGATTCGTACGTGGTCACCAGCGGCACCACTTCGCTCAAGCCGAACAACTGGCCCACGCCGCTCGTATCAAGCAGCAGGTTCTTCTGCAGCGTGAAACCCCAGCCTTCCAGCGCCTTCGCCAGCGGAGGATTGTCGGAGATCGTCTCCTTGCCCGCGCCCAGCGGCGGATCCATCGCCACCAGTACGCGTCCGCCCTCTTTGTAGAATTTGTCAAGGTTGTCCACCGCCGGCTGCGTGTAATCGAAACGCGGCCCTGAAACCACCACCACGGTGCATGTCTGCGGAATCGCCGGCGATTCCACCAGCTTCAGCACTTGTGTTTTATAGTTGTTCTTCTCCACCAGCTCTTTCAGACTGCTCAGCCCGTTGCGGCCGGTGTCTTCCAGAGTGTGTTCGCCGCTGCCGGAAACAAAGCAGACCATCCGCTCGCCCGTCTTCAACGCGCGAATCAATGCGCTCGTCACTTCTTCTTCCGACAAGCTGCGGGCTTCCTCGCGCTTATTGCCCGATTCCACAAAGATCGTGCCCATCGTGCGCACGCCGTAAGCCTTCGCCACTGTCGGCTTGGCATCCGGATCGATGTACTCGATGCTGAGCTTCGGGGACAACGCGGAGTAGCGATCCAGCAGATCCTTGGCCCGTGGAAACTCATTCTTGCCGCTGAAGTACAGGACCTTCGCATTGTTCTTCAGACCCCGCACCACTTTCTCAGTCTGGTCCGCCAGCGAGAACCGCTTATTCGAGGTCGAATCATAGGCCGTCGAGTGCCGGTTCGCCAGCCAGTTGGCCGCGCCCAGCACCGCCAGAATCACCACCGTGTATACAACAAAGTATCCGGCGTATTGTGTTTGTCGTGTCTTCATCCAGCTCTGCATTAGGCCCTCCAACGAAGCGATTCCATCGAACGGGCGGTCAAGAAGAGCCCGAAGAACGATAGCGACAGGTAATAAACGACGTCTTTGGTGTCAATCACGCCTTTAGCGAAATTCTCGAAGTGGCCCGTTACGCTCAGGTAGGAAATCATCTTCCCGAACGTCGTCGTCTCATACGCGGCCACCCAGTCCAGAACCCACAACAGCAGGCACACCGCGAACGTGCCCGCTCCGGCGATGATCTGGTTCTTGGTGCAGTTGGAAATAAACGACCCGATCGCGAGCAGGCATCCGCCCTGCAGCAGCAGGCCCAGGTACGCCACCAGCACCGGCTTCCAATCCGGCTTACCGTAGATAAATACCACCGCCAGATTCACCGCCGAAATGCCGAGAATGGAGAGATACAGGAGCACCGCCGCGAGCCACTTTCCAACAATGATCTCTATATCGAGAATCGGCGACGTCGCCAGCAGCTCGATCGTTCCGGTCTTCTTTTCTTCGGCGAACAACCGCATCGTGATCATCGGAATCATGAACAGCCCGATGACGCTCACGTTCATCATCAGCGGCCGGATCACCCACTCGTTGATATCCATCGGCATGCCGCGCTGCATCATCATCGGGTCCGTCGATCGCAGCACAAAAATCGCTACCGCGGCGTAAAAGAAGTACCCGCAGATGAGCGCGAAGAACGCCATCAACCCGTATGCGATGGGGGAAACAAAGTAGCTTCGCAGTTCTTTCTTACAGAGAATCCAGATGTTGCTCATTACTTGGCTCCTTTATCGGACGCAGTCAGTTGCAGGAAGATCTCTTCCAGGCTCAGCCCCGCGCCATGCAGTTCCAGCAGGTCCCAATCCGCGCTCACCACCGATCGCGCGATCTCCGCCCGCACGGATTCCCCTTGCTGGCTCTCCACATGGAATTGCAGATGCCCATTCCGGACGTCCTTGAATTCCACCCGGCTCACTCCCGCCACTGACGACAGCCGGCTCTGCACCGAGTCTTTGTTGATCGACCCCGTCCGGGCGCCCACTTCCACCTCCAGCAGCTCCGAACCGCGCAGCCGGCTGTTCAGATTCTCCATCGTATCCGTCGCCACCAGTTTGCCCTTCGAGATGATGATCACCTTCTGGCAAATGGTTTCCACTTCCGGCAGAATGTGCGTCGAGAGAATGATGGTGTGCTCGCCGGCCAGTTCCTTGATCAGCGCCAGGGTCTCTTTCCGCTGCTCCGGATCCAGCCCCGCGGTGGGCTCGTCCAGAATGAGAACGTCAGGATTGTGGATGATCGCTGAAGCGAGTCCCACGCGCTGGCGGTAGCCTTTGGACAGCTTCGCGATCAGCTTGGTCTTGACGTCGGCGACATTGCAGCGGCCGCAAACTTCGTCCACGCGCGCCTGGAGATTGGCCTTCGGGACGCCCTTCAGCCTCCCGACGAATTCCACGTATTCGCGCACCTCCATCTCCGGGTACAGGGGCGGCGTTTCGGGCAAATACCCGACCCGGCGTTTCACGTCCATCGCCTGCGACCGGACGTCGAAGCCGGCAACCTCCGCCTTTCCATCCGTGGCGGGTAAAAAGCAAGTCAGCACGCGCATGGTGGTCGTCTTCCCTGCGCCGTTTGGCCCAAGGAATCCAACGATTTGACCTTTTTCCACCTCGAAGGAGATGTTGTCTACGGCCACGTTGCGTGCGTACCGTTTGGTGAGTCCTTCAACTTTAATCATAGGTGTCCAGAAAGGATATACTTCCGAGAATCCTCAATGAGCAATGCCTGCCCACCGGTGTGGGTGGCAAGGCTGCGGATTTGGCTAGCCTTTCTATCTTAGAAACAGCAGGCAGGCGTGTCAAATCGCGCCAATGGTAATTGACGTATCACCCTCGCCTTCGTCACCAGCTTACACTGGCGGAATGTCCGTAGCCGCATAGATCTCGCCCACAGGAACCTCGATCCCCACCGAGGCCAAGCGCAGCAGATCCCCAGGCCGCAACACCTCGTAGCTCCACCGCCCCGCCTCCGCCCGTTCATAGTGCTCCACGCGTTGCGCGCGCTGCTCTACCAGCACGTAGTGGCGCAGCGATTCCAGCTTCTGATACTCCAGGAACTTCGTTTCCCTATCGGAAAGGACCTCGAACACCACCACCGGATTCATTAGCAGGTCCCGGACATCGTCGAAGAACTTCGGTTCTCCACAGACAATCGAAAGATCAGGATAGGAGAATCCCCGCTTCTTGACCGCCCCCACCTTCATGTTCGACCCGAACACGCGGCACGGGCCAACCCCAAGCCGCGACCGTGTGAGAAAATTGAGCTCGCTGCAAAGCAGTGCATGGTTCTTGGTCGCCCCCGCCATCGCCACCATCTGCCCCAGCCAAAACTCGCTCCGCTCCGCCGCCGCCCGCTCAATCGCCAGCGCTTCCTCGAACGTCATAGCAGCATTCTACCCGCTATTCATCCTCCTCCGCGATCGGAATGTCCGTAGCCGCATAGATCTCGCTCACGGGAATTTCGATCCCCACCCCCACCAACCGCAGCAGATCCCCGGGCCGCAACACCTCGTAGCTCCACCGTCCCGCCTGCGCCCGCTCATAGTGCTCGACGCGTTGCGTGCGCTGCTCCACCAGCACGTAGTGGCGCAACGATTCCAGCTTCTGATACTCGAGAAACTTCTCCCTTCCATCAAACGCCCGCGTGCTGTCAGAGAGTACCTCGAACACTACCACCGGATTCATCAGCAGGTCCCGGACATCGTCGAAGAACTTCCGCTCTCCGCACGCGATCGACAAGTCAGGATAGGCGAATCCCCGTTTCTTGACAACCCCCACCTTCATGTTCGGCCCGAACACCTGGCATCGCCCCACCCCCAACCGAAGTTGAGTCAGAAAACTGAGCCGGCTGCAAAGCACCTCATGATTCTCCGTGGCCCCCGCCATGGCGACCATCTGCCCCAGCCAAAACTCGCTCCGCTCCATCGCCGACCGCTCAATCACCAGCGCTTCTTCCAACGTCATACCTGCATTCTACCCCGCAAGAACTTTCTTCCTCATCTTTGGCACTTTTCTAAGCGTTTTAACGACTAGTAGTGTGAGGACGCAATGAGAGTGCCATACCAAACCGCCGTTCGAATCGCCTTGAAGTCCGCCCTCGCCCTGGCCGCCATCGCGGCTTCAGCCGGCGCTGCGACATCGGTCACCTACACAGGCATAAGCGGCAACAATCAGGCCACTCTCACCTTCAACCTCACCTCCGAATCCACTCTCCTCGTCACCCTCTCCAACACCAGTCTCAACGGCGCGACTTCGTCATCCGACGTCCTCACCGGCTTCTTCTTCTCTAACCCAGCGGCGGTGACGCCGCAAAGTGCGTTCGTCGCTCCCGGGTCCATCCTCGTCAATTGCGGGACGTGCCCTCCCAGCATCACGAATGTCAGCGGCGAGTGGTTATGGGCGCCCGACGTCGCGGGTCTCGCAGGCCCTGGACTTTCCGCCGTCTTCGGCGCCGTCAGCTTCGGGCTCCTCAACCATGCCATCGGCTCCGATCCGCTCCTCCCAGGGCGCCGCACCGGCAACATCGATTTTGGCTTGGTCAGCAACACGACTTCGTTCGGACAGAGCGCCTTAACCGGATCACCCCTCATCACGCAGAGCGTCGTTTTCACACTCCAAACCACTAGCGAGTTCTCGCTCGGCTCCTTCGCTCAAGTGGGCTTTCTTTGGGGTAACAACCTCGGAAACCTGACACTGGGTTTCCGTAGTTTTGATGGCGAGGCTCCCGAACCAGGCACATTCGGCATGATGCTCGCAGGACTCATCGGCGTAATGCTCATCGCCAGAGCGCGCCGCAAATCCGGTCGATCGTATCCGTGACGGCCCCGACTTCTGTTTCAATGGAGAGTATCAGTACCTTGGCACCACGGGCTTTGGACCATCGGCTGCAATGCTCACCGAGTCAATCACTATAGGGTGAAACACATACTGCTTGTGCCCAAGCGGAAGGTGATAGTGAGGGTAATTCTCGGAATAGAATATCTCGTCCCCGTCCCTCAGTTCGTCCACATACCCTAGTAACCCGTTCCTCCACAGAATCGAAAATGGATCGGCGCCGGCGTGAAATTTCTCCCCACATCGCTGCTGTGCATCCCGCATCTCCGACGCCGTGAACCGGTCTTTGCCGACTTTGCCGATCAGATCCTTGAGATCCCCGGCAACTCCACGGACATACTCCACATCCCCGGTGTAGATCTCGCTGTACCCGTGCTTTGACGCGTTCGCCGGCATGGACGACGCCGTTAGCTCATTCGCGCAGATCGTGATCTGTTCGTCTCCAAACAGCTTCGCGTTTACCGACACCACCCGCCGTATCTCCCGCGCCAGTTGCCCCGAATCCCCTTCATTCTTGATTCGCACCACCAGGAAGCAAAGCTCATTCCCCATTTGCACGATGTCGCGAGGCAGCATCCGCGTATGCCGGATCAGATACCTCTTGATCGGCTCCAGGATGTTGCGCCGCGAGTTCTCGATTTCCTGGATGCCCAGCCAGTTCTCCACCGTCTGCGCTTCGGCTGACCGCAGAAACAACTCCGGCGGCAACTGGCTCAGCTTTTGCTCCAGGAAATATTCAATCGCTTCCGGGCCCCAGTTCAACACCCGAACATGCGGATCGTTCCGCACCCTCGTCGCGTGCTCGCCCTTGTACACCGCCGCCAGCACCAGGTCCCGCAGACACACCATCACGTGCAGACGGCTCCCGATCCGTGAATCCTGCAGCAGCTTTCGCACCTGGTCGAACAACCCCTCCTGGCACCTCAGCCAGTGATTCGGAGCATTGTTGAAGGAATCGTCCACCGCGTCCAGAAAGTAGCAAATCGTCGGTAAGTCATGAAGCTTGTCCCGGAGGATCGACTCGAAATCCGCCCACATCGGGTGGTCCAGATACGCCGCCATCGATTTCGGACTATAGTGTGACGAAATGAGTTCCTGCACCTGGCTGTAAATCGACACGTGGGAAACGAACGGTCTGAGAATTGGCTTGAAATCCGCGGCCAGCGAATCCCGGAACGCCTGCGTGGTGTAGTCGCGCAACGCGTGGTTTCGCAGAATATGCGACGCCAGGCTCCTTTGGATCGCCCGCCGCCATAGCGAGCTCCATTTCTCCGTCAACACACCGGTCCTCTGGAACCATTGCCCGAACCGCACAATCTGCTCCGTGCTCGGAGGCTCCTGTTCCACTTGTGTCGCGAACAGCGATCTCTGTTCGTGATGCGAGCTCCATGCCTGCAGCCGCCGCAAATAGATCGTCTTGCCGGATCCCTTCTTTCCTACAAAAACCCGAGCCGTCAGGTCATCCTCTCGCGACGCCAGTCCACGCCATCGCGCCGGGTCTCCATAGCTCACAAACCACCCGACGTTGATGCTCGCCCGAGACCCGTCCGGCGCACCGAACGGTTCAAACTTCTCCTTCGATGCAGCCGGCCCTGCGCTCATCGCGCACCCCCTGTCAACGGCGGATATACATTCACAATCCGGCTCCTCAGTATCGCGGCCATGGCACAACCGGCAACGTCGGGATACACAAACGCCGGGTTAATCCCCATCCCATCCATTTCCGACAAGGCAAACTCCGCTTCACTCGCCGGAACCGTAAACCGCACCAGCGGATACTCCGTATTCGCGCTCCCCGCGCCCCGGTGTTGCTCTTCATACTCCACGTACTCTTCCACCGAGCCAAACGACGCCCTCGCGTGGGTAAACCGTCCCACCTGGTTCTTCATGCGAGGATTCTCCGTCTTCGCGACCGAGATAACTTCCACGGCACGCCCTTCCTCAAAGAGGTAGCTCTGTTTGTCCAGCGCAATCACCGCCACCCGGTCGTCGGGCAAATCCGCGGCCGGAACCTCAGTGGCCGCTTCGAAGAATGCGAAAAACGCCGCCACGTACGGACTCTCGCTCCAATCCAGCAATCGAGTTGGAAGGCCATAATGCTGCCCCAGCGCCATTAATTCGTAGTCGTTCATGGGAACCTGCCGTCCGGGCCGCAGGTCCTCAAACTCGCTGCGAAAGAACTCCATCAACTGCTTGGCGATCTCCACGCGAAGCCGCTCCGGTTTATCCTGCTTGTTGAACCACCGGTCAAAGGAAGATTCCAGTTTCCAATCCACGCTCCGCTGACCCCGGAATAAAAACAGTCCCCGGCGAAACGGACTCTGGGGATATAAACGGTTAAACAGTTCTAACTTGAAACTCGGCCAACCGTCGCATTCCACCGTATCAATGGACATATTGGCGAATCATATCACATAGCCGTCCGGACAATTCGGTGTAATTATCCGGTCTCAGTCCACTCCAAACACCATCACGCTGCCTCCAGCCGCAACCCCCACCAACTGCCGCCCATCCATCTCATACGTCATCGGACTCGCCTTCCATGTCTCATTCAACGGCACGTGCCACAACAGCTTCCCCGTCTTCGCATCCGCGGCCGCGAACGCACCACTGTCCTCCCCAAAAAAAACTAAACCGCCATCCGTACTCAACACCCCGCCCCACGAATTCGCTGTCCCTGACTGCGCATACTCCCAAACCACTTTCCCCGTTCGGAAATCGATCGCGCGCAGGAACTTCTGCCCTGGTTCCCCCGGAACACCCTTCGCCGTGCCGTCATAATACGACTGCCCCCGAACCCACTCGCCCGGCTTCTTTGTATATATGTTGCACTTCTCCAACGCCTGCACATAGAACAATTGGGTCCCCGGATGAAACGCCGACGAGAACCAGTTGGTCGCCCCTTCCACTGCCGGACACGCACGCACACCGGCCTCCGCCGGGAGCGCACCGGGATTCAAAACCGGCCGCCCATCCGGGCCGATCTCGCGGGCCCACGTCAGCTTCTTCACAAACGGCTTCGCCAGCAGCGGCCGACCCGTCTCACGGTCCAACACATAGAAGAACCCATTGCGATTGGCCTGCAGCACCAGCTTGCGCACGCGCCCCTGCCACTCCGCATCCACAAGCAGCAGTGGTTCCTGAGCATCCCAATCATGCGTATCATGCGGTGTGAACTGGTAATGCCAGCGCAGCTTCCCTGTCCGCGGCTCGAGCGCCAAAACCGAATCGGAATACAGGTTGTCTCCGATGCGTCCATCGCCGTTGTAATCGGGACACGGATTCCCCGTGGGCCACAACAGCAAATCCTGCGATGCATCATACGACCCGGTCAGCCACGTCGTCGCGCAGCCATGTTCCAGCGCATCACCTTTCCACGTTTCCGCCAGCGGCTCACCGCGCTTGGGCACAGTCCAGAACTGCCACACGCGCTCGCCAGTCTCCTGCGAGAACGCAGCGAGAAACCCGCGCACGCCTTCATCGCCCCCCGAGATCCCCGACACCACCAGCCCATGAATCACCAGCGGCGCAGCGGTCGCACCATAGTGATCGCGCGAATCCGCCATCTCGCGATCCCAAAGCAGCTTCCCCGTGATACGGTCGATCGCCAGCAAATGCGCATTGTCGGTCACCATAAAAAGCCGCCGGCCAGCCACGGCAACACCGCGATTGATCCCGCTCGCGGCATCGCCGACAAGCCCGCTCGACCGCGGCCGTTGATACTTCCAGATCACCCGGCCCGTACCCGAATCCAGCGCATGCACCTGATTCACCGCCGTCACATACATCACCCCGTCCACCACCACCGGAGTTACCTGCAGGCGTCCCGCAGATGGAATCGAATACGCCCAGCGCAAGCTCATCCGGGCCACATTGCTCGTGTCAATCTGTCGCAGCTTGCTATGACGGTTGCCGTTCTCCGCGCCGTGATAACTCCCCCAACCCGCGCCCGCCTTCGCGTCTTGCCACCCATCGCTCACGCGTCGCAGCAGTCGAATCCCATCCTCCATCTGCACCTGCATGCTGAAGTTGCTGCGCCCGCGCACCACTCCTTCGATGACGGCGCCTGACGCCAGCCTGATCCGCTCGCGAACACTCGTGTCATTTACCGTCTGAATCGTTCGCAGGAACGCGATGATGTCGCGCACCTGCCCCCCATCCGCGTTCGTGGGAGGCATCCCCTTCGCCGGCAGGCCATCCGCGATCAGCTTCATCAGCTCCAGATCCGGCCGGTCCAACTTCGCCGTGATCCCGGGACCGCGCTCGCCGCCCGCGCCATCCGCGCCGTGACACATCGCGCACCGCGCGGCATACTGCTTGCGCCCCGCTTCCGCATCGGCCGCATAGCCCGGCAGCACGGCCAACCACAGCAACAGGAATCGCATTCTACACCCCGCGTGTTACCACAATTCTTGCTTCTGGCTTCTTGCTTCTGGCTTCTCCTAAATCAATGCCGTCGGCCGCCGCGTCCAACTCTTGCCCTTGTCCCTGGCGATCCCTTCCATGTCCTTCACATACGCCCCAGCCTGAGTCAATACGTGATGCAAATCGTTGCCGATGCTGATGAACGTGAATCCCTTCTCGAGGAACTCGCCCACGCGCCCCGTCCCAAACAGAAACAGCCCAAGAATCACTCCGTTCTTCCGGGCCGCGGCCATCAACTTCTCCGTCGCAGCCATCAGCTCCGGCGACGTGTACATGTGCGGAAACTCGTATTTCACATACAGGCCCATCGACATGCAAAGGTCGTTCTGCCCCAGGAACAATATGTCCACACCAGCCACCGTGGCGATCTCATCGATGTTCTCAATGCACGAGGCGGTTTCCACCTGCAGCGCGACGATGATGTTCTTGTTCGCGTTGCCCACATAACCGAGCAGCCCGGCCTTGTTCGTGCTGCGCTGCGGGAAGTACACCGAACGCGTTCCATCCATCGGATAACGGCAGCAGCTCACCGCCTGGCGTGCTTCCTCCGCCGTGTTGATGTACGGCACCAGAACGCCGTCCGCGCCCATGTCAAGAGCCTGCTGGATCCCGCCGCGATCATGGTAGCCGGCCACGCGCACCATCGACTTGGCGCCGCCGCTCGACACCGCCGCGAGCATCGCCGAAAGCTGCTCGTTGCCCATCGGTCCGTGCTGCGTGTCGATCAATAGCCAATCGTAGCCGCTGTGCGCAAGCTGCTCGGCCACTGTCGGGGAATGCGAATTCACGAATAAACCCATCTTTGGGGCGCCTTCGCGCAGTTGCTGCTTGAAGGCGGCTCCGGAAACGACGTCACTCATGCTGGTTCTCCTCTTAATGCCCAGTTGGACAACCCCCGCACTATAACCAAGGCGCACGCCTTCAGTCAATAACGTCGAAACCGGCATATTCCGCGGTTGCGCACGCACTTCTGCGCGTCAACGATCTGGTGCGGCGGTTGGGCACTGTTCCACCGGTATGCTGCGGATGATCCGATCGATGGCCGCACGATCAAACGGTTTTTCCAGCCAGGCGGGAATGAGGCTGTTGCCGGAGGGCGTGGCGACCTGATGTCCACGCAGCCCGCAACGGATGATCCTCAGCCCGGGTACCCGGCTCTCGTGAAGCAGGCATTCCAGCAGCGGCGGTTCTCCCGCCCCGCACAGGTCCACGTCCACGATGACAAACCCAGGACGTATTGCGCCGATCAGAGCGGAAGCCTCATAGGCGTTGGCGGTAAACGTCAGCGAAAGCCCGTCGTGACCTTCCACGCTCAATCGCGACACCAGTCTTTCATCCGCCGAGATCACCAGCACCTTTGCTGTTCCGCTCACCCGCTGATAGTAGACGCAATCCTGACAGGAGTTCTGAGCGCTGCAGAACGTCCTTGCGTGCCCAATTTCCGGGCCGAGTCCGGCCACCTCGAAACACCACGCGGCGCGCACGCGATAAACGACGCACTTCATGCAACTGTCGCGCACGGCGCCGTTGTCGTTCAGATACTCCCAGCATCGTAGCGGCTGCGGCCGGCAGCCGGCCGGAGGCGGGGCGAACCATCGCGCCGCCACAGGCCCCGTCAGAAACGGTTCGATATCCTGTTGCGCGATCCGGTAGTGCCCGCCCGCCGTGCGTTGCGCGCAAAGCCGTCCCTTGCGGATCCACTTCTGGACCGTGTCCGGCTTGACGGAGCAGAGTGTCGCCGCCTGCCCGGACGTCAACCACCCGGTGCTTGCCTCACCCATTGATCGGCCTTTTCGCCAGCCAGTATAGATCTCAAAAATCGAAAAATCAAGACTTTTGTTGCAACGAAGGTCCGTGCCACGGGCGACCGCGGTCCGTCCCAGCGGCAAATGAATAAAACGCGGATGGTCTCCGCGGCATCCGTCGCTTTCTCATTGATTGCCGGAACCTTGCGGCTGATAATGAGGCGGCGAACAAGTCATCAGGGAGGTTTTCGTGAACAGTCGAAAAGCCATTTGGGTGTCGATCATTTTCGTGTTGGTTGCCGCCGGCATCATCGCCAGAGACAACGGAATCAGGACTCGATACGGACCGAACCAAAAAGCCTACTATCTGACCGAGCATGAGGCATCTTTCATTCGGCCGGGTCTCAAACTGGATATCCAGAAAGTGAGCGTCACTTCGCTCACCGTCACCGTGACCTTCCGCATCGCCGACAGCGCCTCCCAAGGGCTCGACAGGCTAGGCGTCGAGACACCCGGACCGGTCAGCACCAGTTTTGTGCTGGCTCGAATCAGGCCCGGGGATACTCAATACACAAATTACTTCACCAATCCCGTGACAACCGTGCCGGTTCCCGATTGCACAACCTGCGGTTCCGCAAGCGTGACTTCCGCCTATCCCGCCGCGGATTCCGGCGGAGTCTACGCCAGTCTGGGCAACGGGGTATACACGTACACCTTCGGCAACAGGCTGCCCGCCAACTTCGAGGCGAACGCCACCCACACCTTAGCCATTTATTCGCGACGCGACCTGACTGAGTTCGGCTTCCCTCTCAACTCGCTGGGGACCGTTGCCAATGCCATCATGGATTTCGTTCCTTCGGGCGTTGCAGTCACCCAGGTCCGCGATGTGGTGCGCACGGAAAACTGCAACCAGTGCCATAACTCGCTTGCATTGCATGGCGGCACGCGCCGGGAAATCCGGTTGTGCATTCTGTGCCATAACCCCTCGAACACAGACCCGTATACCGGCAACTCACTCGACGCCAAGGTATACATTCACAAGATCCACATGGGCGCTTTCCTGCCCAGCGTCAGCGGCAGGGCTCTGAACATACTCGGAACCAGCGGCGGCGGAACAGCGACAACCGCCTCCGGATCTACGCCCGGGCCTGTTGAGGAAGGCGCCCGGCCCGCCGGAACGCCGTACGAGATTATTGGGCGTCAGCGATCCATTCACGACTATTCGAACGTTGTCTGGCCGCAGGATGTCCGCAACTGCACCACCTGCCATCAGAAGGGAACCCAGTCCGACAACTGGAAGAACAGCCCATCGCGCGCCGCTTGCGGTTCCTGCCACGACGATGTGGACTTTGCCACCGGAGCCAACCACGCCGGCGTGGTTCAAACCGACGACCGTCAATGTGGCACCTGTCACCCGCCCGACGGCGCGGAATTCGATCTTTCTGTCGCCGGAGCACATACGATGCCTTGGAAGTCCACGCAACTGGCCGGCCTGAAACTGGAGATCACGGGCGTAACCGGCACGAATCCGGGCGACAGGCCCACCGTGTCGTTCAAGGCCAGCGACAAGCAAGGGAATGCGGTGGATGCCACCAAGCTCACCTCGTTGGCCTTTATCCTGGCCGGTCCAACCACGGATTATACGTTCGTTACACGTAATGCGGCCGGCTCTCCAGCCACCGAGAATGCTCTCGCTACCGTCAAGCCGACTCTCTCGGAATTCACGTATACTTTTACGGCTGCCATCCCCAGGGATGCGAAAGGCAGCTTCGCCATTGGCGCCACTTCATCCCGCGCTGTCACCATCCGCGGACCGCGCACGGGGCAGAGCTTCCCGGTGAACGAGTTCGCCAATAACCCCGTCTACTACTTCAGCGTCGATGGAAGCGAGGTTGCGCCTCGACGGCAAGTAGTGGATACCGACAAGTGCAACGTCTGCCACGATCAACTTGCTTTGCACGGAGGCTCCCGCAGGAATGCAGGCGAGCTATGCCAGATGTGCCACAACCCGGCCGCCGTCGATGATCCTAACGGTTCGCGGGCGGCCGGCCGCAACGTACCTCCCGGCACAGTCCCGCAATCCATCAACTTCCGGTTCATGCCTCACCGCATCCACAGCGGAGAAGGGTTGACCCGCGACTTCACGATATACAGGACGAACGGCGTCTATAACTATAATGGCCTGCGCTTCCCGGGTGACCGGCGCGACTGCGGTAAGTGCCATATGAACAATTCCAATCAGTTGCCTACTCCCGAGGGAATGGTCAGTTCGCCTGCTCCGCGCGAGTTCTACTCCCCTCTAGGGCCGGCGGCTTCGGCGTGCCTTGGCTGTCACGATACGAAATCCGTCGCGGCCCATACCTATTCGGCGACAACAACCCTCGGTGAGTCCTGTTCGGTCTGCCACGGGGAGCGGGCAGACTTCGCGGTCAGCAAGATGCACGCGCGCTGACGCGGCCGGCTACGTCCGCCCTGGCAACGGTTGTCCTGGAGTGGCTCAGTCGTACGCCAGAGGCGTAAGGCGTTCGAGAGCCGCAGGCTCTCCGCGTGGCGATCCGCGGCCGTTTAGCAGAATTTCTTCGCGAACTGGCCCACTTTGATCGGTTCGCACGCATGCGTTGAATGGAGAATTCAAATACACCCGGATCGTTTTCACTTTTATATAACTTGTCTTGGCGCCTCCGGGAAGCAACGGCGTCGTCGCCTGTCAAGGCGCCCGTAAGCGACAGGAGGCTTTATGTTGCGAGTGGCTGCACTGGCGTTGGCATTGGCCGCGAGTGTGCAGGCCCAAGGAGTCGTGGGATGGGGAGCTGACAGCTACGGGCAAGCCACGCCGCCCACCCGGCTGGGTCTCGCAACGGCGATTGGCAGGCGGGCTCTTTACCACAGTCTCGCGGGGCTCTCCCTCGACCAGTTACACGCGAGGTCGCCCGCGGCGGCCTGAACTTGCCGCGGCATACGCTTTTCAGAGGAATACTACCATGCCAATCAACATCAACGAACTCACGGTTTCCGCTTCTGGCAAGAAGCCATTCGCTCCTGGTCTGGATACCCTCCCGCAGGCATTGGCCCGCCTTGCCCAGCTCGAAACAAAAGTTGCCCTGCTGCAATCCGTCATGCAGGCGCTGCAATCCGCGCTCGAGGTCACTCCATTCTCTACCACGATCAAGGGGCGGACTGTGGACATCCAAGCCGACAACATGTCTATCCAGTCCCGAGGGAACATCGAAATGCAGGCGCCGGGGAGAATTGTCGCGGGTGCATCTCAGTTCACTGGAAACACCGGTGTCGCCCACTTCGCGGGAGTGGTGAAGTGCAGTTTGCTTCAAGCCGAAACTGTCATGGGTACAAGCTACACCCCCGGCGCCGGCAACCTCGCTTGATTGTGCTTTCGCGACCTCGCGGTCCGGGCACCAGTTTCTTCACCCGAGCTGGCCCACTTTGGTGGATTTTGCGCGCATGTGTTCGATGGAGTGCGCAAGATGTGCAAGGAAGGAGATTCTATGTGGAGGATTGGAGTGAGTAACTCACCAGCCCTTGTCCTCGCGAAAGCACTGATACTCGCGGTTTTGCCTGGTGTTCTGGCGGCGCAAATACCGCTCGGACCGTCGCAGACGCGCTTCCGCCCGGTGGCGGGATGGGAGGGTACGATTGCAATGAACTTTACGCAATCCGGGAATGCACCGTATGCCCCGGGCGTTACCGGCAGTCACGGGATCAGCCATATCATCCAGGGAACCGTCAGGTTGGAAACTTCCACCCTGCTCGGCTGGATGGGCACTGTCACTGGTGGGACGGTCAGGATAAACGACCAGCAGAGCGCACCCTTCCCACCTGGTTGCACCATAACTCACGAGGTGACGGGTGAGGGGAGTCTGTCGACGAGCGCTATGGATGGGCAACCGCGGCAGGTGTTCCTTCAGTTCGATTCAGGTTCTGACACCTGGAGCCTGATATTCGCCGATGACGGCGTCAAAGCGGACTGGAAGAATACGCAGATCTGCCCCCCAGCACCCACTCAGGTTGCATTCAGGCCGCAGGAACCCATCGGTTGGGGCCCCGATATGCCACTGAGGCTCCCCTTTCCCGCCTCAGGGTTGGAGCTGTCCGGCACGGCGGCGGTGACGCGCGAAATGGCTCTGAGTAGGCTGAGTTACCCGGTGAGGGGAGAGTTCACCTACAACCTTCGGCCGCTGCCGTGCGCATTCTCGCTCAGCCAATCGAGCTTCAGCGTCCCGGCGGCGGGAGGCACGGGCTTCACCGTGCAGGTGACCAATCCAGTCGGCTGCAACTGGACCTTGGTCAACACTTCGTCGTTCGTGATTGCGCAGACAGGCCCGGACAGAGTGACATTCGACGTATTGGCGAACCCGTCTTCGAGCCCGCGATCCGCAACACTGGCGATTGCCGGGTTGGCCGTCACGGTCACTCAGGCGGGCACCGCGAGCGGATTACGCTTCGTTCCCCTCGACCCGTGCCGGGTGATGGAAACCCGTGCCGCATACAACTTCGAAGGGCGCACCGGGGCATTCGGGCCTCCCTTCATTCCATCGGGCCAGACACGAACGTTGACGCTGGCCAATTCCAATGTGTGCGCTGTTCCCTCAAGCGCCAAAGCTTATGTTCTGAACGTGACTGTGATTCCGCGTGGGCCGCTTGATTTCGTCACCCTTTGGCCCGGCGGAACAACAAGGCCAAACTTCTGGACAGTGCGATCGCCGGACGGGCAGATCGTTGCGAATTCGACCACAGTCGCGGCGGGTTCAGGGGCGATTAGCGTTTACGCCTCCAATGACACCGACATGCTGATTGACATCTCCGGTTACTTCACGGATGCGATCTCCGGCGGAACCAACCTCGTGTATTACCCCCTAACGCCTTGCAGGGTGATCGAGACGCGCATTGCCTATCGCCAGCCGGCGTCACCGTTTGGCCCGCCCAGGATGAATCCTGGCGAGACGAGGATCGTCCGCTTCCCACAATCCCCGCACTGCACTATTCCTTCCGGGGCAGCCGCTTACTCGATGACCCTTACGGTTATCCCGCCACAACCATTGCCGTTCATGACCCTTTGGCCGGCGGGCGGCTCACAGCCCAACGTGAGTAGTATTAACTCGTTCGCGGGGCGCATTCTGGCAAACAGTGTGATAGTTCCGGCGAGTGCGGACGGTTCCATTGCCGTGTTCGCTTTTGCCCGGACGGACTTCCTTGTGGATATTAGTGGCTACTTCGCTCCCGATAACGGACAAGGACTTTATTACTTCCCCGTGACGCAGTGCCGGGCGCAGGACTCGACATCTTATGCGGACGACTCAACTAACACGATCAACATTCCTTCCGCGGGGAACTGCAGCGGCATTCCAGCTACCGCCAAGGGCTACACGATCAACGTAACAGCCATTCCGGGAGGTTCGGCGCTGCCGTTTGTGACGGTCTACCCCACTGGCCAGGCGCGGCCCAATGCATCGATACTGAACGCCTTTGAGGGGCAGACTGTCACCGGAGGCGGGATTATCCCGGCGGGACTGGGTGGTTCGATTGATGTTTACGCTTACCGCAGGACGAATGTCGTGGTCGATGTGAGTGGCTATTTTGGGAGGTAACAAAGATCGTTTCCCTGGTACCCGAGTGCTTCGCGTGGCTTCCTCACGCGGCAGAAACCCGATGTCGCTGTGACTATAGGAAATCGCCGCCGCGCTCAGTGTCCCCAGCGCGTTCGGGAGAGAGAATCGTGGCAATTCCGAAGTCGAGCAGTTTGGATGTTCCATCCGGGGTCACCAGGATGTGGACTGGCTTGATGTCCCGATTAAAACCTGTTTGGGCGCTGCGGGGGGCAGCCTGCGGAGTAGCCGTTCTTGACGGCCTCAATTGTGGAGTACCGGTTACTTGACGCCGCAAGGTGGGCAAGAGCGGAAGACCGCTACGCCGGTAGGAAAAAGGAGGAGGAGGAACCATTATGAAATTGGTGGTTTTGGCCATGATAAGTTTGGGCGCGTTCGCCGCGCCTCTGGTTTACACGGAGTCAGTCGACGGCGACCTATTCGCGCCAGGTTTCGGAGAGCTGTACCCCACGGTGTTCACTCTCGGCGTCGGCGCGAACACGATTCGTGGTAATTTCGGATCGGGAGCATCCGGGTCCGATTTTGACTCCTTCGCCTTTATGATTCCCGTTGGCATGTCATTCACGTCTGGCAGTGTGCAACTTATCGACGCGGTTGGCAACATCGAATTCAGCCAATGGGTCGTCCGAACCGGAGCCACACCTTTTGAGGGAACTATTATTCAAAACGTACTGGCTCCTCTGTCACCAGGAACGGAATTCTTCTCGGGCTTGCCGCTCGGCCCGGGAACATATAGTGTGCAACATGTCCTCATCTCGTCCCTAGGTGTTGGTCCCAACACCTCCGACTACGTCTTTACACTCACAGTCGTGGGCGACCAAACCGGCGTACCCGAACCCTCAACCTTCGGATTAGTCGCAGTGACGCTCGCAGGGCTGTTCGCTACAGCGCGCCGAAACCGCGCCCGCTAAACCACTACCTCCGGAGGGACGGTTGATGGAGACTGCAAGCGAGGGCGAGCAGCAAATGTTCGCCGCAAGTCATCGTCGTTCAGCATTTGCATACGGATCTGCGCTCGCCGGGAATACGCCCGTGGCGACGTCCGGCTGTTGGCATGTATGGCGCTGTGGCCGGAAGGCAAGCCACACTCGCTTGTCTCAACGCTGAATGCCGGGCCCCCTCTACCGTTGGACATGCGTTAATTTCCGCGCGGTTCCGAGCTTGGCGAGTTCTTTCTCCAGCGATGCCAGCACGTCCGCGCCATTTGCGTCCAATTCTCCGGAAGCGTGGAGATCGGTCAATACCTTCTTTGACCGCTCGTACCAGAGGCGCGCGTTGGCGCGGTCACCACCGGCGGCGTGGGACTCTCCATAAACGCTGTAAACGTTAGCCAGTTCGGCCCGGCTCGCTTTGCTCCCTGGCGCGGGGCTCTTAGACTGCGCCAGCGCCCTAACCGCCTTTGCCAGGAGGTCCCATGCAGTTTCGCGATCGCCGGCGACCACGGAAACGCTGGCGGTCCGCCAGTATGCCGATACCAGACTCAGCTTTGCGCGCGCGTTGTTCGGATCCATCGCCGCCAGTTCCTCGCGAATCTTCACCGTCGTGCGGTAATGCTCAAGTGCTTCGCGTGGCTTCTTCTCCTCACGCAGCATAAACCCGATGTCGCTGTGACTATAGGAAATCGCCGCCTTCGCATCCGTGTTAGACGGATCGAGTGCGGCCCAACCTTCTTCCAGACGCAGGGCGGTCTGATAATAGCCTCTGGCTTCCGTCAGGCGGCCAAGTTTCCAGAGAAGCCCACCGAGCTTCTTGGAAGCCAGGGCGTAGTTCCTGGTTGCTACGATGTTCCGCGAGTCCTTTTCCAGAATCTGTTTTTGAAGCGTCCATTCCTTCACGCGGAATTCCAGCGCCTTGGGCAGTTCCCGGCGCTCCACCATCAAATCAGCCATGCTCCCATAGCCGGCAGCGAGATCGCCAAGGGGTGCCGTGTCCCCGCGGCCGGTATCGCGGAGACTCTCCAGAATCTGGATTGCCTGTTCCGTTTCTTCGAGCTTCTCGAAGCGGAGCTGAGTCATCGCCATCAGGCGGCGGCGCTGCCGGTCCAAGACCGGATTGGAGGAGGACTTCAGCAGCGCCAACGCCTTGGCGTAGCTCTTTGTTGCTGAGGCATATTCACCAAGGTGCGCATCGCTGGCTTTTCCTTGCACATCGCCCAGGCGCTTGTAGCCTTCCGCCAGCTCAAGCTGTAGCGCGGCGTTGCCGGGAGAGGCGGCGGAGATACGATCCAGGTATTTGAGAGAACGCTGGATGAGGAAAGCTCTGGCCTTTGTCGAGCCAGGCAAGTCCTTGATCGCGTCGTGCACTTCGAACAGCAGCGTGTTTGCCAGTTGCCGGGTTTCGAAGAACTGCTGTTCGGCGCGTTCGCGCTCCATCCTGGCGATTCTCGCCTGCCACAATGTCGCTGCCATGCCGCCTGCCAGCAGGAAGACTATCGTGGTGGCGCCAGCTACCGCGAGCTTATTCCGCATGACGAATTTCGAGGCCCGATACCGCCAGGTGTGCGGCCGCGCCAGCACGGGCCGGCCCTCGAGGTAATGACGGATATCCTGCGAAAGCTGCTCAGCGGAAGCGTAGCGTTGTTGTGGGTCCCTCTCCATCGCCTTCAACACGATGTTGTCCAAGTCGCCAGCCAGGATTCGCCGGTGCTCCTGGCGCACCACCGTGGATGGCGCGTGCGGATCCCGCTCGCAGATGGCGCGCGCCAGCTCGTGCGGCGAGGTATTCGCCGGCGAATGTGGATTCAGTCCGGTGAGCAGTTTGTAAAGTAGCACTCCCAGCGAATACACATCACTGTGCGTGGTAACCGGCTCTCCGCGGATCTGCTCCGGGCTGGCGTAGTCGGGGGTTAGCATCTGGGCGGCGCTCAGTGTCCCCAGCGCGCGTTCGGGAGAGAGAATCGTGGCAATTCCGAAGTCGAGCAGTTTAGCGGTTCCATCCGGGGTCACCAGGATGTT
This sequence comes from Acidobacteriota bacterium, assembly GCA_016213775.1. Lineage (GTDB taxonomy): Bacteria > Acidobacteriota > Terriglobia > Bryobacterales > Bryobacteraceae > CADEFT01. The sequence goes on along the minus strand of JACQZR010000283.1, from coordinate 44,660 downwards.
GCTTGGCTTGATGTCCCGATGTACCACCAGGCGCTGATGCGCGTAGTGGACCGCGGAACAGACCTGCTGAAAGAGCCTCAGCCGGCCGGCCGGGCTTAGCTTTTTCGATTCCGCATACTCATCGATGCGCTGGCCCTCAATGTGCTCCATGACGAAGTACGGCCGGCCGCCGGGTGTGACGCCTCCATCCAGGAGGCGGGCGACATGCGGGTGGTGCATTCCAGCCAGGATCTGCCTCTCCATTTGGAAGTGCCGGAGGACGAGATCGGTGTCCATTCCGCGCTTCAATATCTTGACCGCCGCCCGCTGCTCGAATTGTCCGTCATCCCGCTCCGCCAGACAGACACGGCTCATTCCTCCTTCTCCGATGTCCGCCACGATTTTCCAGTGGCCAAGACGCCCGCCGACGAAGGATTCCCGCAATGCCGGGTGGACGATAAAATCACCCGCCTGCTCATGCGAAGACAACAACGATTCCACTTCGGCCCTGACTTCGGAATCTCCCGCGCACGATTCGTTCAGGTAGTGCGCCCACTGGGCGGGTTCCAAATCCAGACACGCATCCAGGATCTTCTTTACCCTGGCCCACGTCTCAGGGTTCATCGATTATGCCCTGCTCAGTTCACGAAAAAGCCAGGCGCGGGCGATGGCCCATTCCCGTTTTACGCTGCGCGGAGAAATCCCGATTAAATGCGCGGTTTCCTCGATCGACAACCCGCCGAAGAACCTCAGTTCGATAATCTGGCTCTGCTGCGGGTCGATCATTGCGAGGCTGGACAATGCGTCGTCCAGGCGGATTAAGTCCACGTGAGTACCTGCCGGCAGTCCGATGCTCTCATCCAACGAAAGCAACGGTCCGCCGCTCTCGCGTTTCCCGGCGTGCCGTTTTCGTGCATGATCCACCAGGATCTGACGGATCAAGCGTGCCGCGATTGCAAAGAAGTGAGACCTTCCCTGCCAGCTCACACTGTCCTGGCCCACCAATCGCAGATAGGCCTCGTGAACCAGGGCCGTGCTTTGGAGCGTGTTCCCGTTCGTTTCCTGACGCAGGTAGTGATGCGCAAGCCGCCGCAGCTCTTCGTAGACGAGGGGAGTAAGGCGCTGCAGAGCCTCGGGTTCACCGCGGCCCCATTCACCCAAGAGCGCAGTGATACTTTCCTCGCTCACGGTCTGGCCTCTGGTGGCCTAGTCTAACAGAATTCATTCGCGAGCTGGCCCACTTTCAGCGATTCATGCGCATGTGTTGGATGGAGACGGCAATGAAACCCCACATTGCTTTCAGAAACGTGTCCAGGCGTCCTGCGGGAAGCAACAGTTGGGGGAATTTCTTACGAACTTCATTATGCGAAAAGGGAGACCTATCATGTTACGAGCGGCAGCACTCATGTTGATATCGGCCGGGAGTAGTCAGGCCCAAGTACTTGTGGGATGGGGAGACAATTCTTACGGGCAATTGACCCCGCCAGCGGGATTCAGCAGGCCGAGGGCGGTGGCCACCAGCGGGTCCCACACTCTGGCGGTGACGGGCAAGGGGACAGTAGTCGGCTGGGGACTGAACCACCTGGGCCAGGCTACGCCACCCGCGGGGTTGACCGATGTCGTGGCGATCGCGGCGGGCGGGGACGGTAGTCTCGCCTTGAAGAGCGACGGCAGTGTGGTCGGCTGGGGCCGGTTCTCCGGGGTGCAGGAGCGATCTGTGGTGGCTATCGCGGCCGCACGAGAGAGCATTCTGATGCTCAGAAGAGACGGGACTTTGCTGCAGAAGGGCTATATCAATGACGGCGTCTGTAGCGACATGCCGCCCGGGTTGAGCAACGTCCAGGCGATCGCTGCTGGTGGACTTTGTAATCATCTTGCGCTGGCGTGGGACTCAACGGTAGTCTCCTGGACACGCGGGGGTATTGGGATAGTGCTGTGGAGGTTCATCCGGGCGATCGCGGCCGGCGGCAATCAGTATCTCGGACTGAGGTCCGACGGGACTGTGGTCAGCTATGGAGAAGCGGCCGCGCCACCGTCGGGATTGCGTAATGTCATTGCGATCGCTGCGGGCGGTCTTCACGGTCTCGCACTGAAAAGCGATGGAACAGTAACCGGCTGGGGAGAGAACGGCTCCGGGCAGGCGACGCCACCTCCGGGGTTGCTAAATGTTACGGCCATTGCCGCCGGCGGTTCCAGCAGTTTTGCGATCACCAATTGAACGAGACGCCGTTACGGAGAGAATGTCCGAAACCGATTTAAAGAATTGAAGAGGGGATTTTATGCACAGAATCTACGGGCTGAATCGCGGTTCCCGGATCCGTCACCTGACGCTGGCGCTCCTGGTATTTCCGGCTGTGGTTTGTGGCGCCAATCTCTACAACCTCTATGTTTACACTCAACAGTCCGTTTGTGTCGACCCCGTTGTGGAGATCACCCAGGAGGGAATCAGGCCGCAGTCCCTGCGTCCACAGACGATAGGCAGGGTGTGCTTTCCTGGAAACGAGCCACCGGAGCCTCCGTCTCTTTCGTCCGCCGCCGCATCCGCGAACCTGGGCTTGGTGTCGGTCAGCGCTCAATCGAGCTATGACGGTGCCGAAGCCGGTGCTGCTGCCTCATACGCGGACACCGTTACATTACGCCCTATAGCGGGTTCGGGCAGCTCTGGCGTGATCTTTTCCGTCAGTTCAAACTACACGCTAAGCGCAACCCCCACCCGTCCTTCTTCCGTTGCTTTTGCCAAGACTTGTATGATGATCCCGGAGTTTGAATTCGACCGTTGCATATTCATTCTTGGCGGCGCGCAGAGCGGGCTGCTAAACTCCGGCCAATATGAATTTAGACACTGCCCTTGTGTCTTCACTCTAAAATTGCAGGTCTCTGCCGCAATCGCCAATGGAGGCTCGGCCAGCGCTGAAGATCCCTTCACCATCAATCTGCCGCCGGGCTGGACGTACACGCTCGCCTCGCAAGAAGCCGCCGCTGGAGGTACCCGTTTCGTCCCCCTCACACCATGCCGCCTCGTCGACACTCGCACCGCCTACGCGGCCCCACGCACCGGCGCATTCGGCCCGCCCCTGCTCCCTGCCGCGGGAACACGCACCATCCCCATCCCCTCTTCCACCACCTGTTCTGTTCCCCCCACAGCCAAAGCTTACGTCCTCAACACCACACTCGACACGGTGGAGAATCAAACGGGCCCCGTCGACTTCGTCACCATCTGGCCCGCTGGAGAACCGCGCCCCGATTTCTACACCGCCCGCACCTCCACCGGCGGCTACATCGCCAACGCGACGATCGTCAAAGCAGGGACCGCAGGCGCCATCAACGTCTACTCGTCCAACAACGTCAACCTCATTATCGACATCAGCGGCTACTTCACCGATGACCCGGCCACTCCTGGTCTCCTCTACTATCCCATTGCCCCCTGCCGTGCCGTTGACACCCGTGGCCCGGTCTACAGTTCGCTCCCGCCACCCTATGGCAATCAGAAGATGCAGTCGCGCGCAAGCCGCACTTTCCGGCTCCCAGGATCTCCCGCCTGCCAGATCCCGGTGGCCGCGGCCTATTCGATGCAACTGACGCTTGCTCCCGGCGACCTCACCAACGGCAATCCGGTTGCCTTCATCACCGCCTACCCCACCGGCGTGCCGCAGCCCAACATCTCGAACATGAATGCCTTCTTCGGCTATGCCGTGGCCAACAGCGCCATCGTGCCTGCCAGCGCCAACGGCAGCATCGATGTCTACGCCTACGATCCAACGAACCTGATCATTGATGTGAACGGCTACTTCGCACCCGAGGACGGTACAGGCCGGGGACTTTCGTACTTCCCCACGACACAGTGCCGCGTACTGAACACGCAGGATTCGGCCTTCAGCGGCGCATTCGGCCCGATTGCCATTTCACCGGGCGCCGATCGCACGGTGCCTGTTCCCACAGGACGGTGTTCGGGGTTACCCAACACAGCGCGTGCCTGGGCAATGAATGCTTCGGTGTTCCCCAACGGCCTCGCCATGCCGTTCCTCAGCATGTGGCCATCGGGAACGCCGTGGCCCAATATTTCACAGCTCAACGCGTTTCAAGGGCAGACGCTGGCGAACTCTGGTATTGTGCCCGCATCTTCTACAGGCTCGATCGATGTGAGAGTCGCCGCCACAACTCATGTAGCTCTCGAGGTGAGCGGCTACTTCAGCAGATGAACGCAGAGTCGCGCAGTTGCGCTTGGTGATTGAGCCTTTTTTGGACAAGGCGTTGCGAGACAGGCGGGGCAAATAAGCCACGTGCGGGCGGAGGTGCACCCCATTGAAGCAAGCCGGATTCAAGGCAGCCACGCCGTCATCGCTGGAACGCACCTCTTCAGTCCGGCTGTCGAAAGAGGACACGTTGCTGCAAACACCACGCTACTACAAGGTCAGCATCAACGGCCGCAATCTTCCCAGACGATGGAGGATAGTAGCCGCCCGAAAATGAGGCACGTTAAACAAGACATTATGTCTCACAATGAGAGACGAGCAACGCTTGCCTACACCATGCCACTTGCGATGTACTGGGGGCGTTTGGAGCCATCGTTCATGATTGGAAAGATCTTCGCCGCCGCACTCGCTCTTCTGCTGCTTCCGGTCCCTGTTCGCGCCGCAGGCCCTCCCTCCGGCAAGTGGATCCCGCTCGTCAAAGGGTCCACGCTCAACGGCTGGCGGGCCGAAGGCAACGCCACCTGGAGCGCCTCAAACGGTGTACTCATCGGCCGGCAAGGCCCGGCCGGCGCCGCCGGTGACCTCTACTCCGAAGCCCATTACAAGGACTTCGAACTCGAAGTCGAATGGAAGATGACATGGCCCGGCAACAGCGGCGTCTGGTTTCGCGTGAACGGCCCGCGCAGCGGCTATCAAGCCGACTTCATCGACCAGTCCAGCCACCCCGGCGTCCTCTCCGGCTCGCTCTACTGCATGGGGAAAGCCTTCATTGCAGAGAACCGTGACGCCGCCACGGTCCATAAGGATGGTTGGAACAAACTCCGCATCCACGCCGAAGGCGACCGCTACCGGATCTGGCTCAACGGCAGGCAAGTGGTGGACAAGCGCGACAATGCCTTCCCCGGCGCGGGCTCCGTCGGCATCCAGATCCACGCAGGCAAAGCATTCGATGGCATGGAAGTACAACTCCGCAATTTCCGCATTCGCCCGTTAGGAGAACAGAAATGAACAGACGCACCCTTCTGAGGTCCGCCGCGGCATTCCCTTACGTCGCCCCGTCCACGGTACTCGGCGCCAACGACCGTCCCGATATCGGCTTCATCGGTGTCGGCCCGCGCGCCAGCTACCTGCTCAAGAACGATTACTACTCGCAGGTGCGCATCCGCGCCATCGCCGACTGCTGGAAACAGCGTCTGCAAAACGCAGTCAAACTCCGTCCCGAAGGCGACACCTGGAAACTCTACCCCGATTACCGCGAGATGCTTGACAAAGAGAAGCTCGACGCCGTCTTCGTCGAAACTCCCACGCATGCCCGCGTGCTCATCATGCTCCATGCGCTCGAAGCGGGTTTTGATGTCTATGGCGAAAAGCCGCTCACACTCACAGTCGAGGAAGGCCGTACACTGGTTCGCGCGGTCCGCTATCACAAGCGTGTCCTGCAGACCGGCACACAGCAGCGCTCGATGCCGATCAATATGTACGCCAGCAAGCTCGTCGAATCCGGCAAGATCGGGAAGATCGAGAAGGTGATCGTCTGTAACTTTCTTGCCCCGGAGCGTTGGACTCCTCGCGCTGCCGAACCCATGCCGGAAGGCCTCGATTGGAATCAGTGGTGCAATCAGACCGAGCTGCGCCCCTATCATTCTCAACTCCATCGCGGCTGGGCGCGCTGGTGGGACTACGATGCCGGCGGCCTGAGCTGGGGCGTTTCCGGCTGGGGCACGCACTCGCTCGATCAGGTGAATGCCGCGCTTGGGACGTCGCTGACCGGCCCCGTCAAAGTGATCCCCGAAGAACCCGCCCTCGGCCAAAAGGGCAAGGTCACGCTGGTATACGCCAACGGCGCGCGTGTCTGCCTCGAACAGGAGATCATCAAGGACCACCAGCAGCTCGGCGCAATTTTCGTCGGCAGCAAGGGGAAGCTGCAGATCATCCGCGGCGACTTCATCGCCGACAACGAACAGTTCAAGAAGAACTCCCCCGCGGTGATCAAGGAAGGCCCCGGCGAAGACCGCTGGCACGTCCAGAACTTCTTCGATTGCATCAAGTCGCGCAAGAAGCCCAATGCCGACGTGGAGATCGGCCATCGCTCCAACACCGTCTGTCATCTGGTGAACTTCGCCCGCGACCTCGGCCGCACGCTGGAATGGGACCCCGCCGCCGAGCGCTTCAAGAACGACCCCGAAGCCAACAAACTGCTCGCCCGCCCGCGCCGCAAAGGCTTCGAGCTCCCGCGCATGGGCTGACCACGGCTCGATGCTACGCTGACCAATAGGGCGTTGCGCCTGTTAGTGACAGGCGACCCGTTGCGAGGGCTACGACGACTACCGCTACGGCCTCAGGAAGCAGTGATACCCTCGTGGCGGGCGATGGCGCAGTGCCCGGCCGGAAGGGTCATCGAGGCGCTATTTCGCTATAGAGCTACATCGTCGAAGGCGTAGCCGCGCTGCTGCTCCTTCAGCATCTTTGTGCGCGACTTGAAGGCGTACATCCGTTTGTCGGCCTCGGCCAGCAACTGTTCGGCATCAGTGCCATCGGCCGGGAAATAGGCCTCCCCCACACTGAATCCGATGACGTCTTCGTTCAAAACCTCACGGCCGGCTTCTCTCACCTTGTCGCGCAGACGCGGCACGAGCGCCTTCACCATGTCTCTGGAGAGGCCCGGGAGGACAACAACGAACTCATCGCCTCCCATGCGGGCCACGCAATCGTACTCGCGGCAACTTTCCTTCAGTTTGGAGGCCACGCGTTGCAGCAACTTGTTGCCTTCGAGGTGACCAAAGCGGTCGTTCACGCCCTTAAATCCGTCGAGGTCGCTAACGAGGATGGCCAGCGGAGAATCCAGACGGCGGCAGCGTGCCAGTTCGCCATCCAGGTGGAGGAATAAGGAACGCGCGTTGTACAGGCCGGTGAGGTAATCCGTTGCCGCCGAACTCTCGGCCTGACGGTACTTCAAGGCGTTTTCAATCGACATGGCGACCTTGGTGGAGATGGCTTGCAGCACGCGCAGATGATCGCGCGTGAAGGCGTCCTTCTCCATCGCGTACAAGGACAACACACCCACCACGCCGTTTCCGCCTTCCAGGGGTAAGGCCAGCGCCGAGCGCATCGCGCGCATTCGCGTCAGGTCTTCGACATAACCGGGCTCCATCAGCGGATTGCCGTTGAGCACCGGCTTGCGGTTCTCCGCGGCCCATCCGGAGATGCCGTGGCCGACGGGGATCTCGAGAGCCGAGAACGCTCGCAGATTCTCGCCGCTGACATACTCGGGCCGGAGGATAGAGTCGCGCCGCACGAAGATGGCCGCCGTGTCAAAGGGCACGGTCCGTTGCAGATGGACCGCGAACACGCTGAGAGTTTCATCGAGACTCAACGAATTGCCCAACTCCTGCGCCAGCTCAAAGAGGATTTGTGCCTCCTGCCGCGCGGCTGCAATCGAGGCCACAAAGCTGGCGCTGGAGGGCGGGTCGGGCTTGGCGGGCTCGGGCGCGCCTTGCCTCGCCACATTGGAGTCGACGGGCCAGTCCGTTGTCAGTTTCACCCGGCCCGAACGCCGTTCCTTGGCCAGCCGGTCGAGATGAAGATACGACTGCTTGAGACAATCGACGACCGTCGGATCGAAGGAGATCCCCGATTCCAGGGAGATACGCGCCATCGCCTGATCCGGGGTAATGCCCGGACGGTGGGGGCGGTCCGAGGTCAGTGATACGAAGGCATCGGCAACAGCCAATATCCGGGCGCCGATGGGAATTTGTGTGCCGCTGATGCCATCGGGGTAGCCGCCGCCGTTGTACTTCTCATGATGGTGCTTTACGATCGGGACCACGGGATAGGGGAATTTCACCCTTTCCAAGATCTGGGCACCCACTAATGGGTGCGTCTTCATCTTCTCGAACTCTTCGCGAGTGAGCTTGCCGGGCTTGGAAATGATGTGCTCGGGAACGGCCAGTTTGCCGACATCGTGGAGAAGACTGGCTGCCCGGAGGGCGCTCAGTTCCTGTTTATCAAGGTGCATCGCCTCACCCAAGGCGGTGGCCACCACCTGGATCTGATCCAGTTGATCATGCGAGTTCTGGTCCTTGGCTTCAATCGCCATGGCGAGCGCTTCAATGGAGCGCATCTGGAGGCTGTCAATCTCGCGGGTATGCCGTGTTTCGGCTTCCAAGCGCAGCAGGTGCAGCCTCCAGTGACGGTAGATGAGGAAGACGAGCGGCACCAGGGGCAGCAAGGGTTGCCAGCCGAAGGAGCCTTTCAGGGTGTAGAGCGAACTGGCGACGATGGCCGCCACCGGGTAGTAGGGAAGTTCCCAGAAGCTGTCCTGGAATTCCTTGCGGGTCCAGCCGCCGCGGCCGAGGACGGTTCGCATGCCGTCCAGCAGGCGGTTGATGACATAGAAAGAGAGCGTGGCGAGCACGAGGCGAGTCGGAAGATCGGTCTGCTCCCCGGTCCAGGAGTAATGCTTGTTGGCCTGCAAACCGGCGGCTGCGGCGATCAGAGTACAGGCGGCATCGAAGGCGGTCTTCCACCAATCCATAGAGCCGGGGGTTCTAAAGAGCATCTGATAGCGGGTGTAAGTGATGGCGCCGGCAACGCCCACCATAACGATGGTCTCACCTGGAGGGAGGAAGAGGAGTCCGGCGAGCAGCACAAGGAAGTTGATGGCGAGAGGGCCGACGATTTGGAAAAGCCGCGTGCGCATGGAGGCGGCAAGCGCGCCAAAACAGGCCGCCGCTGCCACAAGCCACACGTTCGCCATTGTGAACTTGGACGCGTTCAGGGCGAGGACGGTGCCTGCGGCTGAGATCGTAACTAATGAGTACCAGCGTACGTTTCGGTTCATCTTCTGATGCGGGGAGTCAGCCAATCCATCGAGACGCGGTGGAAGTCTCCACGCAGAAATTTCCCTATATCTATCTCATCGGCAGGTTGCATGCAGGGATTATATTCGCTCGTCACTTCGATGAAATTCAGTACAATCTGAAGGAACGGTCTAGTGATGCCACAAACCGCGTACACCTGCCTACTTCTCGCCTTTCTCCCTTTCTTCGCCACCTCTTGCAAGAAGCCCGCTCCGCCCGCCGCTAAGGCGGACCACTCGCCGATTTCCGTTCGCACCTCCACGGTTCGCGCCAGACACATACAGCGAATCGTCGAATCCGTCGGCACACTTTACCCATACGACGAGGTTCTTGTCAGCGCGGAAATCGAGGGCAAGGTCGATCAGGTGAATGTGGACCTCGGCGATTCCGTCACGCAGGGCCAAGTGCTGGTGCATGTCTCGGACGAGGAGCAGCGCTACGTACTCGCCCAAAATGAGGCCCAACTGCGCATGTCGCTCGAGCGGCTCGGCCTCAAGGACGAGAAGGACCGTGTCGCCGACGTAAAGCAGACTCCGGATGTCCGCCGCTCGGCCGCGGATCTGCTGGAAGCGCGGCAACGCTTCGCCCGCACGCGCCAGCTTGTGGAGCAGGGCATCGGTGCGCGGTCGGATCTGGATCAGGTGAGCGCACGATTCCAGGCGGCGCAGGCCGCCTACGATACAACCGTCAACCAGACCCGGAACTTGATCCAGGAAGTGGAGAGGTCAAAGGCACAGGTCGACTTGCAGCGGAAGAAGCTGCGCGATACGAGTGTGCGAGCGCCGTTTGCGGCCCATGTGAAGGAGCGGCAGGTGGCGGTCGGGCTATACGTGCGGCCGAACGCGCCGCTGATGACGCTGGTGAAGATCGACCCGATCCGGCTTCGGCTGGAGGTCCCCGAGCGCATGGCTCCGTGGATTCGCAACGGCCAGATGATGCAAGTCGGACTCGAAGCCTTTCTGGATCGCAAGTTCACTGGAAAGGTGTGGCGTATTGCGCCAACCGTCGATCAGACCAAGCGCACTTTCGTGGTGGAGGCGCTGATCTCGAACCCCAAAGGCGAGCTGAAACCAGGGTCCTATGCACGAGCAACCTTGCCGACGGACAAGTCGGAGCGGATCATGGTGGTGCCGGCGAGGGCACTCAACTATGTGCTGGGTTCCAACAAAGCGTACGTGGTGCATGGCGGAATCGTCGAGGCACGCGAGGTGAAGCTCGGCGATCGCTTTGAAACCGAGGTCGAGATAATAGAAGGCCTGAAGGAAGGCGAGGACGTTGCCACGACGTCGCTGGCCCGCCTGGACACGGGCGTTAAAGTGACGGTGACGGGCACGGACGATACGACGCGTGACGGGAAGCCTCTGCCTACGGGCCGCGAGAGCAAGTCGAACAGCGATGGAGCGGTGGCGGAGCGAAAGGCGGCAGAATGATCCGGCTGCTGGTGATGATGATGCTGCTTCTTGCCTGGAACGCGCGGGCTGCGATCAAGGTGCTGGTGACGGTAGTGGAGCAGAAGAGCGGCCGCCCGGTGCAAAACCTGAAGGCCGAGGACTTCGCGATTTTTGAAGACAAGCTGGTGCGCCGTGTGGAAGCGGCCGAGTTCGCCGCCAAGCCGATCGACGTGATGATGGTGGTGGATACAAGCTTAGTGGGCGGCATGGTGCAATCCATCGCATCCTCCCTGATTGGTGAGTTGAAGGAGAAAGAGCAGATGGCTCTCGTCTCCTATGATTCCTCCGCCGAACTGCTGCAGGACTTTACGTCGAGCCGGCAGGCATTGGGCGCGGCCTTGTCGAGGGTGAAGCTGGGCAACTCTCCCCGCGTGCTGGACGGGTTGTTCGCGGCGATGGAAGGCGGCTTTCAGCATGCGACGTTCCGGCGGGTGATTCTGCTGGTGACCTCCGGCGTGGAATCCGGCGGCCGTGTGCACGAACGCGAGGTGATCCGCTTTGCGAGGAAGAACGGCGTGTCGATTTTCCCGGTGGTGGCGACGGGCGCCAGCCGCGGGCTGTTCGAGACGCTGGCACGGCAGACCGGGGGCGCATCGTTCAATTTGAGGGACCTGCAGAGATCCGGGGAGAAGTCGCCGCCGGGGCTGATCTTCTCGGCGATGCGATCGCACTATACTCTGACAATCACGGGAAACCTGGGGCTGGGGGAAAAGCTGCGGGTAGAGATCAAGCGGCCGGAGAAGGTGCAGGCGTCGATTCTGGCGCTGGACTGATATACAATTACGGCCATGTGGATGTTGGCCGCAATGATGATGACGTTGTTGCCGGCGGAACCGGAACACCTGTTCACGGACGTTGTGCAGCCGGCGCTGAAGAAAGATTGCGAGGGGTGCCACGGGACCGGACAGGTGCTGGCGAACCTCGATTTGCGGACGCGCGAAGGGTTGCTGAAGGGCGGCATGCGCGGACCGGCGATCACGCCTGGCAAGGCGGAGGCGAGCCTGCTGTACAAGGCGATCGCCGGGATCGGGGATGTGCAGATGCCACCGGGCGGGCCGGCGAAGCGGCTGCCGGCGGCGACGATCGCGGCGGTGAAGGATTGGATCAATGCGGGGGCTCCATGGACGACGGCCGCTTCGCGCAAGGCATGGGACTACAAGCCCGAGGACCTTTGGGCATTCCGGCCCTTGCGGAAGCCCCCAATACCGCCGCAGGGAGCCCCTAATCCGATTGACGCATTCCTGAATGCGCGGTTGCGGGAAAAAGGTCTGAAGGCTGCGGGAATCGCCAATCGCGAGACCCTGATGCGGCGCGCCAGCATTGATTTGACGGGCCTGCCGCCAACGCCTGAGGAGACTGCGGCGTTCGTGAACGACAAGGCGCCGGATGCCTATGCGCGGTTGATCGACCGGCTGCTCGAGTCGCCACGCTATGGCGAGCGCTGGGGCCGGCACTGGCTCGATGTGGCGCGGTATGCGGATACAGGCGGGTATTCGAACGACTTCGAGCGGCCGAATGCGTGGCGGTACCGCGACTATGTAATTCGCGCGTTTAACAACGACAAGCCGTACGATCAGTTCATTCGTGAGCAGATTGCCGGCGATGAGATCGATCCAAGGAATCCGGAGAACCTGATTGCGGTGGGGTTTCTGCGGGCAGGCCCATGGGAGCACACGGCTATGTCCGTGGAAGCGGTGACGCGGCAGCTCTTTCTGGACGATGTTACTAACTCGGTGGGAGTCACGTTCCTGGGACTGACGCTCGGTTGCGCGCGCTGCCACGACCATAAGTTCGATCCGATCCCGACGAAGGATTATTACGGAGTGCAGGCTATCTTCGCGACGACGGAGTTCGCGCGGCGCCCGGTGGAGTTTCTCGCGGCGGAGAACGTCCGGGATATTCCGGCCGAGCGGGCATACATGAAGGCCGTGCTGGAGGATAACAAGAGGAGCATGGACTCCTTTGACATTCGCGTGCGCGAGAACGTGATGCGCAAGCATGGCGTGTCGCGGGTGGAGGAACTGCCGAAGGGCGTGCTGCAAGCGGCGCTGCGCGAGAAAGAGGGCATCCGGCCGGACGAATTTGAGCAGTTCAAGCTGTACCAGAAGCACCAGCAGATTTATCGCGAGTCGCAGGACCGGTATGAGGCGAGGGCTTTCTCGGTTTCGAGCGGACCACTGGACGGATACACAGACGGCGGCCAGAACGTGAAGTATCCGCAGGCGGCTCAGTACAAGCCGCCGGTGGTGCATGTGCTGCCGGGTGGAAACATACAGTCGCCGGCGGAGGCGGTAACGCCGTCGTTCGTATCGGCGGTAACGCGATACAGCGGGCTGCCGGAGCCTGCGCTGCCGCAGTCGGTTGCGGGACGGCGCAAGGCGCTCGCCGATTGGATTGCCGATCCGCGGAATCCACTTACGGCGCGGATCATGGTGAACCGGATCTGGCAGTATCATTTCGGCAAGGGCATTGCGGCGGATACGAGTAACTTCGGGAAGATGGGTCATAAGCCGAGTCATCCGGAACTGCTGGATTACCTGGCGGCCACCTTTATTGAAAAGGGCTGGAGCGTGAAGGCGATGCACCGGATGATGATGCTGTCTGATGCTTATCAGCGGGCGAGCACTCCGGCCGATGCCGGGTTGAAGACCAAGGACCCCGAGAATGCGCTGCTGTCGTACTATCCGCCGCGAAGGGTGGAGGCTGAAGTACTGCGAGATTCGATTCTGGCGGTGGCGGGCGAGTTGAGTCCGGAGGCAGGCGGGCCGGGCGTGTATCCGCAGATCAACGACGATGTGATGAAGCAGCCGCGGCACGCGATGGGGTCGCTGCAACCGCTGTATCAAGCCTCGCCGTTGAAGCGGCAGCGGAACCGGCGGACGGTGTATGCGTTCCAGCAGCGGAGCCTGATTGACCCGATGGTGGAGGTTTTTAATGGACCCACGTTGGACTTGTCGTGCGAGCGGCGGGAGGCTTCCACTGTTCCGACGCAGGCATTCGCCCTGTTCAACGGGCAGTTTGTACATGATATGGCGCTGGCGATGGCGGCCCGGCTGGAGAAGGAGGGCGGGGCTCTGCCGGCGCAGGTGGAGCGGGCGTTCCGGCTGGCGTTTAACCGCAAGCCGGGCGCGGAGGAGTTGCAGATGGCATTGCAGCATATCCAGAAGCAGACGGAATATCATAGGAAGACGCCTCCGCCCTCTAAGTCCAAGCCCGAGCAGATAGTTCATACGATTGTGAGTGAGCTGACGGGCGAGAAATCGCAGTTTGTGCAGAAACAGGACACGCGGCCGTATGAGGCCAATCTGCACCCGTCGGATGTGGCGCCGGGGACACGGGCGCTTGCGGATTTTGCGCTGGTATTGTTGAATGCCAATGAGTTTGTCTATGTTTACTAAACGAGAAGCCAGAAGTCAGAAGCCAGGAGCCAGGAGCCAGAAGCCAGGAGCCAGAAGCCAGAATGGGGACCGATTGGTTCCGGCTGCGCTCAACGGGAGAGACTTTTTGTTTACGGGCGCTTGCGGATTTTGCCTGGTATTGTTGAACCCTAACGAGTTTGTCTATGTTTACTAAACGAGAAGCCAGAAGTCAGAAGCCAGGAGCCAGAATGGGGGACCGATTGGTTCCGGCTGCGCTCAACCGGAGAGACTTTTTGTTTGGCTCCGGTATGGGGCTGGGGGCGGTGGCACTGTCGTCGCTGCTGGCCGAAGAAGCTCAGGCAGGGGTACTGTCGCCGCGGCCGCAGCATATTCCGGCGAAGGCGAAACGCTGTATTTTCCTCCTGATGGAGGGAGGGCCGTCGCATATCGACACTTTTGATCCGAAGCCCAAGCTGGCCGATTTGCACATGACGCGCTTTCAGAAAGAGCGCAATAAGTTTGAAGCGAACATGAATACCGGGGAACGCTATTATGTGCGGAGCCCATTTACGTTTCAGCGGGCCGGTAAGATGGGGATCGAGATTAACTCGCTGTTCCGTGAGTTTTCTGGAGTAGTGGACGATGTTTGTTTCTATCGCGGGTTGAAGGCCGAGAGTGTAAATCATCCGACGGCGCTGTATCATCTGAACACGGGGAACCAGTTTGGCGGCGACCCGGCGGTGGGCGCCTGGAGCGCTTACGGGCTGGGGACGGAGAATCAGAATCTGCCGGCATTTGTTGTTCTGCCCGATGTCGCGTATCCGCAGGGCGGGTCGGCGAACTGGTCGAACGGGTATTTGCCGGCGCACTATCAGGGTACCCCGCTGCGTCCCGAGGGGACTCCGATTCTGGATATGCGGCCTCCGGCGGGAGTGACCACCGAGCGGCAGCGGGCTAACCTGGATCTGCTGAGTAAGTTGAATGCAATTCATAAGGCGCAGCATCCGGAGCATGAGGAACTGGCGGCGCGGCTTGAGAGTTATGAACTGGCGTTCCGGATGCAGGCCGAGATGCCGGGTGTGGTGGATCTTTCCAAGGAACCGGCGAAGACCTTGGAGATGTATGGCATCGGCGGCGGTGAAAAAGATGTTGACGCGCTGGGTCGGCGGTGTCTGCTGGCGCGGCGGCTGGTGCAGGCCGGGGTGCGGTTTGTTCAGGTGATTGCGATGGGCTGGGATTCGCATGATTATATCGAGAAGGCCCATGGGACTCGTATTCAGGTGATGGACCGTCCGGTGGCTGCGCTGCTGAAGGACTTGAAGCGGACCGGGCTGCTGGACGAGACACTGGTTGTTTGGGCAGGGGAGTTTGGGCGCAGTCCCGATAATGGGATCCGGCGCGGCGGGCAGGCTTGGGGACGCGACCACAATGCCAACGCGATGACGGTGTGGCTGGCCGGCGGCGGGGTGAAGGCCGGACATATTATCGGGGCCACCGATGAAACTGGCGGGGCGGCGGTTGAGGCGGTTCATCCGCTGAAGGATCTTCATGTTACATTGCTCCATTTGCTGGGACTTGACGATAATAAGCTTCGGTATTTGCATGCAGGGCGCGAGAAACAGTTGAGCCAGACGGGTGGGGCGCTGATTCGGGAGTTACTGAGGGCTTAATGGCCATTAGGTGAGCCTCTCACGACCAGCCTTTGGCGCGGTCGCGCGCGAAGGATGAAAATGGAATGCGTGACAGGGTCGAATGCCGGGCCGGCTTGGGGCGTTGGCTGATTCACGCAATAACGCGCGCTCTCTAATCGCGCAAATCACGAGCGAGTGAGAGTCCCGGGACGGGAGTTTTCGGTATGCCTATGTTGCTGAGAAGCAACCAACACGCTCATCGGGTTTTTGGAAACCGGCACGTCGGGTTTGACGAGCGGGGAGCGGAAACGGGATCTTCCGGACACCCGCGCCGTTCCTCGACTCTACAAAGAGAACCTGGGCCTGTCAACGCCGAGTGCAACCTAAAGAGTAGACCCGCCGCCTTCGCTGATGTAGTTCCGGTTCCAGCCTGGGATCTCCACCACCACGTCCCCTTTGACAATGGCCTGGCAACCCAGACGGCTATGCAACGTGGGATCGGCGGCCAACTCGAGCCGGTCGGCTTCATCTTCTTCCATCGGGCTGAGGTTGGCATCACCTTGTTTGACGACCACGTGGCAGGTGGTGCAGGCGCAGGATCCGCCGCAGGCGTGCTCCAGGTGGAAGCCGAAGTTGAGTGCCACATCGAGAACGGACTCTGGCTTTCCATGATCGTTGTAGGGTAGTTTGCCGCTCTCGAATTCGAATGTTTGATTGGCGGGCAGGAAGGTCACTTTGGGCATGTGGGCAATTAAATTGTACCACTTGGTGCGGATTCTGCCTGTTACAGGACGGGGAGAACTTCGCGTGGATTCACGCTGGCCGCCACCGCCGCCGGCTCTTCGGGCAATGCGTGCAGCTTGGACGCCGCCTTTAGGGCAGCTCTGCGTGCCCGCCCCGTGTCCCACCTCGCCATCTTCTGCACCACTTCCAGGAACTTGCGCTGCCCGATCTCGCCAAAGGCCCAAGCCGCGGCGGCCCGGAACTCCTCGTTCGCGTGTTCGGTAAGTTCCACCAGTTGATCGGCGGCGCGCTGCTGGCCAAAGTGATGGAGCACGCGTAATGCCGTGGTTGCCACGCGATGATGGGAATCGGTGGCGGCGGCCCAGAGAAGCTGGATCTCCTTATCGCCGGGTTGCGCGTACAACAGGCCTTCAATCGCATTGGCCCGATAGCGAGGATCCGCGACGGACAACTGCTGTTGCAGCCAGTCCACATTACGGTGCACACGACCCAACAACAGAATCGCTTTCGAGCGCACCCGGTTGTTACCATGTTTGGTCAGCCTCATGAGAAGCGGGACCAGCCGGGTGCAATCGCTGATTTCGTCGATGATATTGAGCACGTGAACCAGGCTCGAATCCGGATCCCTGCCGAGACCGCCTTCCCTCATCACCAGGCGAAGGAGTCTGGCGTCCAGTTGCTGGTCGATCTGGTACAAGTTCGCCGCCAGAGTGACAGCGGTCTTGATGGGGAATGCCTCGGGATCGGCAACGGCTCTCAAGAGCAACTCGTTCTCCAGTAGATGCGAGATGAGGAAGTCCCTACCCGTGCCACGGAGGTCCGTATTCAACAAATGCAAAGCCTCGGCATAGAACTTCTGAGGCGCCTTGGCGAACAACTCCAATATGGTACGCCTGACCATCACGGGATGCTGGTCAAAGGACCGCACGAGATCGGAAAGCGCGCAGCTCTCCACGTCCGTCGGCGGCTGTATTTGCGTGTTGCGGGCGAATTCGTCTATGAATCCGGTGAGCGTCGCGGAACGCCGTGCGCTCCGAGTTCCTGGGCCATCAACTGACTTATCGGTCGATTCCGGCCTTCGAAGAATGACTTTATTCGATAGCCATGGCTCGTCCCGGCACTTTCCGGCGGACCTTGCCCTTGCGACGGGCATCCAGGTACTCGTTCATATGGGCAAGGGAGGCGAAGAAGCCCACGAATAAGCGCCGGTCGCGGGACGGAGTCTTGCGTCTACTATGGAAGTCGCGCTGGCGGTAGTAGTCGCTGACACTGATGATGGCCACACCCATCGGCCGGTACTCGTGCGTCCCCTGCGCCCAAGTCATCTCCTTATCCACCCACAATGCGAAGCCCATCCTACTTCCCTCTCCTGATACCTCTCCTGATACTATGAACGTGATGCAACGCCGTAGCTTCTTCACTAATAGCATTTCTACAGGGCTCGCCCTTGCCGGCGTGTCCCTTCCCGCCTCCGCCGCCCCACGCAAGGGCCGCCTCAAACAGGCCGTTACCAACGGTGTCTTCGGCAAAACCAAGATGAGCTTTGAAGAGCGCGTCCAGAAGGCCGCCGAAATGGGCGTTGTTGGCTACGACCTGGTCTCGCCCGATGTCTTCCCGATTCTCAAGAAATACGGCGTCGCGCCGTCCATGGTTCGCGGTGGTGGCTCACTCACCGACAACATGAACCACAAAGAGAATCACGCCAAACTCGAGCCGCAATACCGTGACATGATCAAGGCTGCGTCCGCGGTGGGTGCCCCCAATGTCATTGCACTCTCCGGCAATCGTCGCGGCATCGCCGATGAAGAGGGTCTCGACAACTGCGTCACTCTGCTGAACAAGCTAAAGGCGCAGGCTGAGGACCAGAAGGTCACCATTTGCATGGAATTGCTGAACAGCAAGGTGAATCACCCCGACTATCAGTGCGACCGTACGAGTTGGGGTGTGGAGTTGTGCAAGCGGGTCAATTCGCCGCGCGTGAAACTGCTCTACGACATCTACCACATGCAGATCATGGAAGGTGACGTGATTCGAACCATTCGCGCCAACTTCCAGTACATCGCTCATTTTCACACCGCGGGCAATCCGGGGCGTCACGAGATGGACGACACGCAGGAGATGAACTACCGCGGGATCGCCAAGGCGATCGCCGATCTGAACTACACCGGGTATGTCGCACATGAGTACTCCCCGCTGGGGGATGCGATGACGTCCCTGGAGAACACCCTGAAGATGTTCGAGGTGTAGACAAGAATTCTTGACACCCCCATCGACCCGCCGAGTGTCTTGAGCGGTTCTGTCGCGAGCAAAGAATCCGGTGCGAGGGCGATCCGGTGTAGCAGTCCCCAATTCTCGTGCGCCATCGAGTGACGGAGGCGCATAGCCGGTCGTGCGCGTTACGATACACCGTGTATGGTTGATTTCCGCCGCTGGGCGATTGCCGCTGTGGCCGTGGTCTTGACGGGCGCCGCCGCTTGGATTCTGTGGAACGCCCGCGGCACGCTTGCGCGCAGTGCCGCTGAGGTCCGGCTGCGCAACGAGGTTCGGTTTATCGAAAGACCGGTGGAGCGCGCCGCTGTTGCCGGGGTTGAATCCATCGCCTCGGCGGCATCCTTTCGCGACGCGGCGGTCTATCAGGGGAAGTTGTGGCTGTTGAGTTCCGATGCCCTATGGGAGTATTCGGGAGAGGGGGAGTTCCTGCATCGCTATCAAGCGGGACTCGACTTGCCGTCCGCGCCGTTAGTAAAGCTTTTGGCGGCATCGATGGCCTCGGCCGGGGAGTCCGTCCTTTGCATTGCCACGCAAGGCGCCGGGCTGGTCATTTATGATGGGCGCGCTTTTCGACAACTGTTGCCCGAGGCCGCGCAGCATCGCAAGCTGACAGCCCTACATGCGCTTTCCACCGGCGAGTTGCTGCTCGGGACCGAGAAGGCCGGCCTGCTGGCTTGGGATGGCCGCTCGCTGCGCCACTATCACCAGTCGTTGAAGGGTGTGGCGGTGACTGCTATCGCGGGGGCGGTGGACAGTCTTTGGGTGGGAACCTTGGATCGCGGGCTTTTTTTTCTGCATGCGGGAGAAATTTCTCACTTCGATGACAAATCCGGACTCCCGGATGCGCATGTACTAACGATGGTTGTCTCGGAGGACCATCTGTATGCGGGAACCGCCACCGGTGTGGCCGAGTTCCGCGCGGGGAAGTGGGAGCGCGTGCTGGCCGAAGGCACTCTCTCTCAGGCGCTCCACTTCACCCACGGCAATCTGTTGATTGGAACCCTGGAGGAGGGCATCGTGGAAGTCCCGCTGACCGGTCGCCAGCCTCGGCCGCAGCGCAGTGTGTTGGGAATTCCCGATCAGCCTGTCTCCGCGTTTCTGGAATCCGGGAATTCGGTCTACGCCGTCCTGCGCAACGCAGTGGTGGCGCGTACGCTCGACAGCGGTGCCTCATCCACGGGTTGGCGGCGAGTCGTGCAGGCCGAGCCTGCCGCGCTTGCCGATTCCAACATTGCCTCGCTTGCCGCGGAGGAATCCGGCCGCTTGTGGATCGGGTACTTCGATCGCGGTTTGGATGTGATGGAAGGCTTGGGTCAACGCTCCGCCGCCGTCCATCACGAAGACGAGCATCTATTCTGTATCAACCGCATTCTGCCCGACAAGACGGGAGCCGCTGTCGCTACCGCCAACGGTCTGGTGTTCACCGATACCAGCGGAACGCCACGGCGGATCATGGGCCGCAAGGAAGGTCTCATCGCCGACCACGTCACCGATATTGTCCGCGACGGCACTGGGCTGATTGCGGGAACGCCCGCCGGCATTACGTTTCTTGGCGCCGCGCCGCAGAGTATCAGCGCCTTTCACGGGCTGGTGAGCAATCATGTCTACTCGCTGGCACTATCGGGTCCGCGGCTGATGGCCGGAACATTGGGTGGCGTCTCTGTCTTGGACGGGGGAGCAGTCACCTCCAGTTACAACACGAGCAACTCGGCGTTGCGTCACAATTGGATCAGTGCGCTGGTGACCGTGAACAATGAATGGTTCGCCGGAACCTACGGAGCAGGGGTTTTCCGGTTCGATGGCCGCCAGTGGCATGGATACGCTGATTTGGGTGAGGGGCTGGAAGTGAATCCCAATGCAATGCTGGCGACCCAGGCTGCCGTTTATGCGGGCACCCTCGGCAAGGGCCTCGCGATTCACCGCGCCGCAAGCGGACGCTGGAGCTTTCTCACCGCTGGCCTGCCGTCGCTCAATGTCACCGCGTTGTCCGCGGCGAATGGCTTCCTGTACGTCGGCACCGACAACGGCCTGGTGCGATTTGTGGAAAGGAATCTTCCATGATGTTACGTGACGTGCACCGGCACGCGATCCTTGGCCTTCTGTTCGCGCGTTGGTTGTCGGCGGACGCGGGCATTCTCATCCCCGCCGACAAGACTGAGCCCGACCCGCAGCGGCTCGCCCTGGCGGAGATGGAGATCGATGCGCGCGTCGACAATCAGGTGGCCCGTGTACGCGTCAAGCAGATCTTCGAGAACCGGACCGCTGGGGTGCTGGAAGGCAAGTATGTGTTCGCGCTGCCCGCACGGGCGTTGGTCTCCGATTTCGCGGTTTGGGACGATGTGGTGCGCATCCCCGGTGTGATTCTGGAGCGGCGTCGCGCCCAGGAAATCTACGAGCAGTTGCGCTGGCAGTCCATCGATCCGGGGCTGCTGCAAATGGGTGAGCGCGACTCCGACGAAGCGCGGCGGGGAGCCGTATTTAGCGCCCGCATTGTTCCGATTCCAGGCCACGGCACCAAGCGTCTGGAGATGGAGTATCACGAGACGGTTCCTGTTGAATTACTGCAGTCTCTCTTTGCCGTGCCGCTGCGGCCGGAGGCGTATCGTGTGCAGAGGGCGGCGAAGTTCCGCATTCAACTGGAATTGATCACGCGCCATCCGATTCAGGATTTTCAGAATGTGGGCGCGGCCTATGCGCTGAAGATCGACGAGCGTACCGCCAACCGTGTGCGCGCCAGTTTTACCGGGACAAATGTGAATCTCAGCGAGGATTTCGCCGTGAAGTGGTCGCTCGCCGGTGGCAAAGACCGCTTGGAGGTTCTCACGCATCGCGATGCGGGCGAACCGGGATTCTTTCAGGCTTCGCTGTTGACCGCTCCGGTTTCCGTCACCGCGCAGCCGCGCACCGTGATCGCGTTGTTCGATACGTCGCTCTCCATGCAATGGGAGAAGCTCGATAAGAGCTTTCGCGCTTTGGAGACCATGCTCCGCGGGCTGACCGCGAACGACAAATTCAGCCTCATCCTGTTTAATGATGAAGCGAAAGCAGTCCAGACGGCGCCTGTAGCGGCCACGCCAGCCGCGGTGGATGCGGCGTTGGAAGCTGTGAGAGCTTCGCGCCTGCGGGGTGGCACCAATGTCCAGGCTGCGCTGGAGGCGGCGTTGAAGCAGACCTCGGGGGCGAACACGTATGTCGTGCTGATCGGCGATGGCGGGTCCACGCGGGGCATCGTGCACAACTCGAAGCTCGCAGCCTGGTATGCCGATCGCTGGAAGCAGTTGCCCGTTGCCTCACGGCCCAGCAGTTATGTGTTCGGCATTGGCGACGACGCCAACCTGCCGCTGTTGAAGATGCTGGCGCGGCAGAACGGTGTGTTTGAGTGGGTCCGCTCTACTGAGCCGGTTGAATTCAAACTGAACGCGTTTCTATCAAAGATCGGCAGGCGGCCCATTGAAGGGCTTTCGTTGAAGGCTGAACCGACCGCCAACTTTGACATGATCTACCGGCTCGACGAAGCGGTGTTTTCCGGGTCAGTCGGCGCCTGGGTGGGTCAGTACAAGAGCGCCGGCGCAGCCACTTTCCAGTTGGGCACGCAGCAGGCCAGCGTAAGCTTGCCCGCACAGGAGGCGGCGGCGGAGCACCTGCCACGCACTTGGGCCAAGGCGCGAGTGGACGCGCTTCTAGAGAAGATTGATCGCGATGGCGAGGATGCAGCCACCATCGACGAGATCATCGCGCTGTCGCGCAAGTACAAGTTCGTCACGCCGTACACCTCGTTCCTGGCTGCGCCTCGGTCACTGTTGCGACCGCGCCTGATCCGCCCAGGCGACCCGGTGTTGCGCGTGCGCACCGATGAGTCCATTGTGTCCGTGGTGGCTATGTTTCCGTTTGGACTGGTGAAGCCTCTGCGCTTCCTCAAGGATGAGAACATCTGGCAGACGCGCTTCCTTGCGCCGTCGGACATGACCGACGGGACCTATCAGGTGAACATGATTCTGCGGGACCGCGAGGGGCGTGTCTATCGCGAACAGAAATCGTTCGTCATCGCGAGCAAGCCTCCGGTGGTGAAGGTGAACCTCGATCGCGCCCAGTATCATCGCGGCGAGACGGTGAAGCTGCGCGTGAGTGCGTCGGCCACATCGCGAACTATCGTCGCCCGCATGCAGGGGGCAACGCCCGCATACTTGCGCTGGAATGCAGAGATGAAGTCGAACACGGGGCAACTGGTGATCCCATCGCATCTGCCCGCCGGACGCTACAAGTTGATGGTGAATGCCGAGGATTTCGCCCATAACATCGGAACGCAGGAGGTGAACCTCGATGTCCTTCCGTAGGTTCGCCCTCTTTGCGCTGGTGCTCGGCGCCGCGTCCATGCATGCCGACCTACCCTCGTGGGTTCGTTTCCTGGAAGCGAACTCGCGTCAGGAGAACGCCCTCTTCCGCGCCATTGATCTGCCGGGTGGTCCGATTGCCGTGCGCCGTCCGGCGCGTGAAGCTACGGCTGAGCTGACAAAGCTCATCGCAGCGACCCCCACAGCCGCTGATCTGTTCAGCCTTCGCGCGCATGAGGCGGAAACGTTGCTCGATTTCGCCGCCGCCGAAGCGGACTGGAAGAAATACGCAGAGCTGAGCGGCGACAAATTCATCGGCCTCACCGCACTGGCCGACTATTACTATCGCCGCGCCCAGGTGCCTGAAGAAATGCGCACGTTGTCGGATGCGGCGGCGCTTGCCTCGCCCGATTCGGAGCGCTTTACGCCGGCTGCCCGGCAGCGCTCCTGGATGACCTACGAGCGCATGCTCGCACGCTCGCAGCGGCAACTGCTCCCCGCCGCGTCCAGGCGCGAGGTGTATCAGAAATGGAACGCCCGTTATCCGCGCGAAGCAGGCCTCTACCTGCGATGGATGAACGCCGAACTGGCCGCCAAGGATTTCGATCAGGCCGCGCGACTGCTGGCCGAGTATCCCAGACGCTTCCCCGGCGACACGATGACGGTGACAACCATGACCGCGGAGTTGGAACGCGCCCGCGGCAACACCGACAAAGCAATCGCCGTCTACAACACCGCGTTTCAACCGCTGTGGCCACGCGGGCTCTACAACAATTTCTTCTCGCTGCTGCGCGACACACGCACCTCTCGCAAGTTCCTGGCCGACGCACGCGCCGCGGCCACGGCGAGTCCGCTGGCGCTTGATCCGGTGGCGCGCCAGTTCCACTATCACCTCCATGAGGGGCACTCCCTCGCTGCCCAACGCGTGCTGGTGGAGTTTCGCCGCCGCAAGGAAGCGACGCCCAATTCGTGGACTGCAACCGAGCTACGCACCATGGCGCAGTTGTGGAACAACTATGGCAACAACCGCAACGAAACGGCGCGGTACTACTACGCACTGTACTCGTTGAAGGGTGCAAGCGATGCCGAGCAAGAAGAGGGCCTGGCGGGGATCGCCACTATGCTGCTCGCCGCGCCGGATCAACCGCTCGCGTTGGGCAACGGCGATTTGAGCTTCTATCAGGACATCGCTACCGCCGATCCCTATCCTGGCTTCCTCAACGGAATTCTGTCGCTGGTGCTCAATTCGAGCGAGCCGGCTTCGCGCTACGCCGGGCAGGAACAACAAGCAGTGCCCTACTTCCAACGCGCCAGGGCCAGCGAACTGATTGATTTGTTCGAGAGGCGTTTCCCCCGGTCCAATCGCCGCGCCGCGCTTCGTTATGCGTTGCTCTCCGCCTATGCCGTGCACGGTGAGGACGACGCGGTGATTAGCGGTGGCCGCAGGTTTCTCACGGATTTCCCCACGCAGGCGCAGCGCACCAATGTTTCCCTGCTCGTGGCCGACTCCTACGCGCGCAAGAATCAGGTGCCGCCGGAACTGGCAATGTATGACGCGCTGCTGGCCGAACTCGCCAAGCGCGCCGAAGGGATGCCGCTTGGTGTAGGACTGTTGCAGGGCGCTGCGAAGGCGGGGCCGCGTTCCGCCGATTACGCGCGTGTTCTCGACCGCTACATCTCCAGGCTGGTCTCGCTGCAGCGTACCAATGACGCGCTCACGATGATGCGCCGCGAGATTGACCGCAACCCCACGGACCCCGGGCTCTATGAGCGGCTTGCGGGCTTCCTTGCGCAGAACAAGATCTACCAGCAGCAAGAGGCGGTCTACAAACTCGCGATCAGCCGCTTCCAGGACAAGTCGTGGAGCCACAAGCTGGCGCGATTCTACCTCGGCGTCAAACAACAGCAGCAATTCGCCCAGCACACCAACGAGGTGATCAAGATCTTCTCCGGTACCGAGTTGGAATCGTATTTCCGCGAGGTAGTGGGAAAGGCGCAACTGGATCGCGTCCTCTACCGGCAGTTGAACCTGTTCGCGCTGGCGCGCTTCCCTCGCAATCTCACGTTCGTCGACAATCTGCTCCGCGTCTACACATCGGACGGCACGCGCGATTCCGTGGCGTACGAGAATCTTCTACGCCGCTACTGGTTCCACAGCGATGCGTTACGGGCGCGCTTCTTCGCGCACCTGTCGGCGACTGGCAAACTGGGTGCGGAGTTCCAATCGCTGCAGACCGCGGCTGCGAATGTTGCTGCGAATCCGGTGCAGGCGCTATTTGTTGCGGAAGCTCAGGCCTGGTGGTCGCACTTTGAACAAGCCGGGCCCCTGATGGCTTCGCTCGCCAAGGCCACGCCCGGAGACATGGCCACCGGACAGCGCGCCGCCTCACTGGCTCGCTCGCTAGCCGCCTTTGATGCCCGCAGCGCCGATGACGCTGTCGCCCTGGAGACCAATCTCGCGCAGGCTGCCCCCCGCGATTCCGGCCCGCGCACTCGCATCGGCGAGATCGGTCACGACTATCCGCGTGCGAATCTGCGCGGCAGCACGTGGGCGCAGATTCCCGCCGTCGAGCCGGGTGTCGCCGATCATTATGTGGAAGCCGCCACCATCCATTGGGATTACTTTGAATACGGCCCCGCGCTCAATCTGTTGAACCTCGGACGGCAGCGCCTGCGCAATGAATCTCTGTTTGCCTACGAAGCCGGAGCCATTCGCGAGAACCAGCGTCAGATGCGCGACGCCATTGAGGAGTATGTGAAGGGTTCGCTTGCACAGCCTGGCGGGTCGCTCGCGCAATCGCGCCTGTTGGTGCTCGCCAACCGGGCCTCATCCCGGCAAATGATCGACGACGCCACGTCGAGGGCGGCGGCCGGCAACAACCCGCCGCTGAATGCCCTCACGTTGCGCATCGCCCTGCTGGAATCACAGAACCGGAAGAGCGATCTCGAAGCCTGGCTGCTCAACCTCGCCGCATCCACTCAGAACTTTGAGCTGCTACGGCGAGTGAACGTGGAAGGCCGCCGGCTGGAGTTTCCTCGCGTGGAAGAGCGCGCTGTTCTGCGGCAGATCGAGCTGTCCGCCGATCCGCTGGACAAACTGGAACTGCGATTAACCCTGGCTCGCGCCTATGAGGAGCAGAAGAACGTGGCCGCCGCTGCGCGCACTATCGACGCGTTGCAGCGGGAGAATCCGATGATCCTCGGGATTCTGCGCGCGGCGGTGAACTACCACTCGCGCAATGGCAACGAGATGCGCGCGGTGGAGCTGCTGACCAACGCCGCGCCGTCCGCTCACGATTCTATCCGCCCGAAGCTGGAATTGGAAGCAGCGCGCAGGGCAACGTCTACCGGGCAGTATGCGCAGGCCCGCCAGTTGTTGACTCGGTTGCTCGACGCCCAGCCGTACGAGGCAAGCTACCTCGCGGCCATGGCCGATACCTACGCGCGCGCCAACGATGACGCGGGTCTGCGCGCCTTCTACCAGGACCGGATCGCGATGATGCTCAAGGCCCAACTCCCGGCCACGGAGCGCATGGAGCGCGTGGCGTCCTTGCGGCGGTCGCTGATTCCGGTGCTCACGCGCTCGAACGATTATGTTGCGGCCATCGACCAGTACATCGAGGTACTCAACCGCTATCCGGAGGACGTGCAACTCACCGGCGAGATCTCGCTGTACGCCCGCCAGCGCGGGCAGCAGCAGCGCCTTCTGAACTACTACGAAAAGACCGCCGCGGCTTCCCCGCGAGACTTCCGCTTCCCGATGATCCTTGCCCGCGTGCAGACAAAGTTTGAGGATTTTGATTCGGCAATTCGCTGGTATACCAAAGCATCGGAGATTCGCCCCGATCGCACGGATCTTCTGGCTGCTCGCGGCGATCTCGAAGAGCGCTTGTTGCGCTTCGACGATGCCGTCACCACGTTCACAAAAGTCTACGATCTGAGCTTTCAGCGTTCCACATGGATGGAACGCGTGGCGCTGGTTCGCGCCCGCCAGCAACGGCCCAAGGAGTGCGTCGCGGCATTGGAGACGGCCCTGCTCACCGGGCGCTCCGATTCTCCTGATGCGCAGTTGGACGTGGCGCGGCGGCTCGATCAGTGGGGCATGCCGCAACTCGCCTTGCCGTATGCGGAGAAGGGGCTTGCTGCCAATGGGGTGCATGTCTACGCCGCCATTGCTACGCGGCTCGGCCGGTATCGCGAAGCCTTCCAGCGCGGCAACAGCAACAAGGAATTGCTCCCATCAATGGCCGCGGTGGTGAAGCAGCACTTCACGCCGCAGCAGAAGACGGAGTTCGGCGTATTCCTGGATTCGATCAACGCCGATCCGCAAATCGGCCAACAGGCGGGGATGCCGGAATGGCATGCCAAACGGCTTGGCACGCTGCTTGCGAATGGATCGCCGGAAGTGATGACCGATCTGATTCTCGTGCAGACTTCCCGTCTGCGCTATGCCGAATTGGGCCGCCAGTTGGAAGACTACGCCGGCAAAAAGGAAAGCCGCAGCCAGGATTTCTGGAGCCCAGCGGCTCGCGCCTACCGGCTCGCCGGCGATGCTGCGTCCGAGGTGCGTGTGCTGGCCAATACTCTCGATCAGCGCGGACGTTACTATCAACTGCTTGCTGCTTCGTCTCCCAATCAGCTCATCCAACTGAGTGCGCGCGTCAACGATGCTGTCAACGCCGCGCTGCAATCGGGGAACGCCGCGCTCACACTATCCGCCGTGGCCGCGCGGGGCCGTGCTTTGCCGCCGGTCTGGACCAAAGCAAACACCGCTCTCGCGGGCCTCTACTTCGGCCTGCGCTCCCCCGATATCAACGCCGCATTTCAACAGGCGCTCGGCACCCTCGACGTCCGCCCACGTCTTAGCGCGCCGGCAGACCGCCGGCAACAGTTGGTGGGCGACGTCTGGTACGGCTACGGGTCGCGTTACGGTGAGTACCTCGACTTTCTAAGAGATCCCTCGGCGGAAGATTATCATGCGGCCACCGTGGAAGCCTCCCCCGGCAACGCCTCCGCGTATGTGCGGCTTGCCGACTATTACCGCGAATCCGGCCGCGCCCGTCAGGCGATTCAGGAGTACGATTCCGCGCTGCAATTGAATCCGCGCGATGTCGCAGCACTCTACGGGAGCGGCGTCTTGCTGTGGTCGCAGAACCAACGCGACCAGGCGAAGGCGCGCTGGCGCATGGCCATCAATGCGGCATCAGAGTTGCTCTCCGAGCGCCGGCAATCCGCTGACCTGCCCGATGCCATCACTGCGCTCTCGGCCACTATCATCGACAATAAACTCCGGGTTGAGTTCGGTGCCGATTTTGATCGTATGGCCGCGCGCACCATCGACCGTTACAACCTGTACACACTCACTGAATTGTGGAAGTCGATTGATGTCGGCTGGCTGATCTCGATGAGCCGTTCTCTATCCAATCCGGTACCGATGCTGCAGCAGGCGCTGGAGGACGAAAAGATCCCCGAGGCGCGCAAAGAGGAGATCTACACGCGCCTGATGGAAGTGGCGGCCTTGCGTGGCGCGCAGACCATCGGCGATTCGCGGAACGAAGCCCGCAACGATCTCTTCGATCTACAGCAACGCTTCCTGCGTCATCTGCTCGACAGAAAACAGACCGCGCGAGCAAAGACAGTGATCGCGTCGCTGGATCAGCCGGCGCGTGACCGTTTGGGTGCGTTCCTCGCGCAAGCCCGATTGCGCATCGCCGCCGCCGAAGGCCGTCTGACGGCGGAACTCGAACGTCCGATGGAATTCGGCAACGAAGTGTATCGCGAAGCAGCCATCCAACTGGAGCAAGTGGGCGACATCGATAACGCTCGCCGCCTGAAACGCTTCTTCTATGAGAAAGAGCTGGAGTACAGCCCCGCCTCCGCGCCCAATTTGATGGGCCTCGCGGAAGTGATGCTGGAAAGCGGCGAGACAGAAGAAGCGGCGCGTCAACTACGGCGCTTGACACTCACCGCAGAGCCTGCGTTCGGCTATCAGAAGGATGCCGGCCTCCTGTTGCGGCGCTTCGGCAAGCGTACGGAAGCGCTCGCATTCCTCCAGGAGGCAGCCAAGGCGATGCCTTGGGACGAAAGTGCGAAACGGGAATTGACCATCACAATGAATCCGCCGCCCGCGCGTGCGCAGCGCAGCTTGGAGCAGTTAGAGGCGGAGGTCGCCGCCAATCCCGATGACAGCAGCCTCAAGATTGAGTACTTCGACGCCGCCTTCGCGGCCGGTAAGTACGCACAAGCGGTTGGGGCGGCTAAACGACTCGCTCAAGTACGCATTGGCTTCGAAGACCCCTATCGCGATCCTATGAAGGCGGAGTTTCTTCCTGACATCCCGATACCCGCCGCCAGGAGAGCGGAGATGGCACGCCGTTACGCCGTGGCCCTGGAGAATGTCCGCGAACCGTGGACGGACCCCGGAGAACTCCTGTGGGTCTACAATGCCGCGTTGGGACTGGCGCCAAACGCGGAAGTGAGCGCCGCAATCAAGCGCATCACGGAGGCCTCGCGGGTTTACCGGATCAACGATGCACGGCGCCCCATCTTTGGCGACGAATTGCGGCTCGACCGGCTGGTGCGGCCGATGGTCAGCGTAGGAGGTGCGCAATGAGAAACTATGTTCTGATTGCCGCTGTGCTGGGTTTGGGCGCATGGCTGGTCGCGCAGAACACCGCGACTCCAAAGCCGCTGGCGAACCTTACCCCGGCGGGAGCCGTGCTGTACCTGGAAGCCAAGAACCTGTCGGGACTCCTAGGCGACTGGAATGCTTCGGGTGAGAAGAAGACGTGGCTCGCCAGCGCGAACTACGAAGTCTTTTCGCGCTCGCAGCTATATCTGAAGCTGTCCCAGGTGTTCAGCGAGTATGCCGATGGCGTGGGTGTTGCGCCCGACATGACGTTGCTGTCGTCGGTTGCCGGCGGGCAAAGCGCACTCGCCTTCTACGACATCAACCGGTTGGAATTCCTCTACCTCACGCGGCTGCCTTCCGCGCGCGCCATGCAGAGTGTGTTGTGGAGGGCGAAGGAGAAGTTCGCCGCCCGCAACGCCGCGGGTACGGCCTATTACATCAAGACCGAACCGGCGAAAAAGCGCACTGCCGCGTTTGCCATTTCCGGCGATCTGCTGCTGATCGCCACGAAAGAAGATGCATTGGTGAACGCGCTCGCCCTCCTCAGCGGGGCATCCACTCCCAACATCACCAGCGAGCCGTGGTATCAAACCGCCACGGGCGCCTCCGCGGGTGCCGGCGATCTGCGTATGGTCACAAACATGGAGAGACTCCTGCGGGCCCCGGCATTCCGTTCCTACTGGGTGCAGCGGAACGGAGAGGAGCTTGCGCAGTTCACGGCCGGTGTCGGCGATCTCACGCGGTCCGCGCGTGAGGTGAAGGAAGATCGGGTTCTGCTCCGTGCCAA
Organism: Acidobacteriota bacterium; assembly: GCA_016213775.1. GTDB lineage: Bacteria > Acidobacteriota > Terriglobia > Bryobacterales > Bryobacteraceae > CADEFT01. Next base: position 14,424 of record JACQZR010000283.1, on the reverse strand, counting down.
CGCGGTCGAAGCGCCTGACACCACGGCGGTGCCGTCGTTGTTGCGACTCTCCGCTAACGCCGCGCTCTATCGCGTCCATGCGCAGCCCTCGCCATCCGCGGTAATGAATGCCGTGGTGCGCAAGGTTCTGCGGCAAGGCGGGCGCGCGCTGGCGGAGTCGAAGATCGCTCCCGGCGCGGCCGGCGAAGGGGAACAGGCCGGCGATGCAAACGACTTTGAAACGCGTCTCGATGGCGCGCCCATGGAACAGACCGGCGCAGTGTTCCGTCCGCAGCGCTTGCAGCGGGCCTTGGAATCTAACCGTGTGCGTGCGATGCTGCATCTCGAGTCGCCGGGTACAACTCCGGATCGTGTCTTCGTAAACACCTCCGCGGTGGTCGCATTGGAGGGCGCAGGCGAGTGGAATGCAGCGGAGTTGCGCGATGCACTGTCCGATGCGGTGGAGGGCCTTTACACAACCAGTAAGATCGGCGTTGGCTGGCATCAACGCGGAACAGTTTGGCAGATAGACGGGCTGGCGCGCGTTGCCATGATGGTGCAGGGACGGACGCTGCTGTTGGCCAGCCGCGCCGAGGCGTTGGATCCGCTTGTGCCCTTGTTGGCCGTCGCGCCCGATGCCAGCTCTGCCGCCAGCTATGCGGCTGGGTATCGCGTGGCCGGCCAGTTGAATTCCTTCGTCCGCCATATGACTCTGATCGAGTTCCCGCAAACCGGCCAGGGGGATAGCAACGAACCCGCTTTCTTCTCGGGCAATCTGGCCAGTCTGGTGCGCACGCTGCAGCGTGTCCAGACGGTGAGAATCACGGCTCGCGATGACGGCCGGATGCTGAAGCAAACCGTCACGTATCATCTGCCATGATGCTGCCCCTGGCGCTGGCGGCGCTGTCCTTCGTTCGTGTGGATATCGCCACGGACACCGTCACTGCGCGCGATTGGGCGGATGACGCGCCCACGGAAACCGGCTCGCTCCTGAAGCCATTCATCGCGCTTGCGTACGCGCAGTCGCATCAGTTGCGTTACCCCGTGGTCACATGCAAGCGATGTTGGCTGCCGCGCGGTCATGGCCGCGTGGGAATTGAGCAGGCCATCGCGCAATCGTGCAACACCTACTTCGATTCGTTGCGTGGCCAACTTCGCGATGGCGAGTTGGAGGCCACGGCACGCCGCTTCGGAATCACGGCGCTGCCGAAGGTGAGCCCGGCAGACCTGCTGCGCGCCTATGTGGAACTGACGCGCCGGGCCGCCGAACCCGGTGTGTCCCCGCTACTCGAAGGGATGAAACGCGCTGCGTCCACTGGCACTGCGAAGGAGATCGGCGGAAACGCCCTCGCCAAGACTGGCACCGCGCCGTGCAGCCATCGGGACCGCGCGCCCGGCGACGGGTTCGTCATTGTGCTGACTCCCGCTGTGCAGCCACGCACCGCCCTGATCGTGCGTCTCCACGGACGGCCTGGTTCGCATGCCGCGCAAGCGGCCGCTGGGCTGCTCCGCTAATGTCGCGCCGCGATCGGGACGCTCTCCGGAGCGGACAGCGCTTCGCCCACTTGAACAACCAGCGGAAGGGCGCGGTCCGTGGCAAGGTCCTCCGGTGCGACCGCGATGATGTGATTGTGCGAGACGAATTGCAGCGTCAGTTCACTCGCGCCAAGGAACACTCGCGTAGGACCCGCATTCGAAGTGAAGTTGGACCCTTGAATGCGAAATACTGTTCCTGGCGCGATGGCGAGCTGCTGTTGACCATCCGGGGCGAGGAACGGCCGGCCGGCGTCGAGAACCGGACCATTGATGGATCCTGTCACGATGCCGTGTACCGGGGGGGCGGCACTCTCCACGGATTGACCATCGGTGGCGACCACTGAGAGCGTGACAAGTCCATTGGCACGCCTGGGAACGTAGGTGGCGCGCCAAGCGCCGTCACCAAGAGAGACCAAGTCGAAGGGGCGATCTCCGTTGGAGACAACTCCGCCGACGGCCCCGGCACTCACCGGATTGCCGCAATCATCCAGGATGACGAGTTCCAAAGCCGCGGATTGCCCCGCGGCCACGATGAAGTTCTGATCCACTGTTGTGTAGATGGGATGATATCCCGTGGGCGTGCATGCGGCCTTGCGCGAGAGGCTGGGCTTGGCCGGCGAAGCGTCCCCTGGTGCGAGCACGAGCAGCACCGGAATGCTGAGAGGCACGTTGCCGGAGATAGTGAGGAAGACCGTCGCTCGATAGGGAACGCCCGGCCTGAGTCCGGACGTAGATGGCCGCAACGTAAGGCTCGTGGCGGACCCTGCCAGATCGTTGAACGTGCCCGAGGACCTGTCGAGTCTCAGCCACAGCGGCGTGCCTCCGGGGCTATCTGGATCGAGAGAAACAGATGCCGACCAGCGTGTGTTCGCCGAAGCTGCACCGTAGAGGACTGTCACGTCCCGCGACGCGGGCGAGTTGCCGGCGGCTGCGGTGAAGGCGAGTCCCGCTGGCAGGGCAGCCGGTGGAAGCACGTTAGCCGAACGCACCACCAGCACCACCGTGACTTTCTCAGGGCGGTTGTCGACATCGGGAGAATCGAAGACGATCTCGCCGTGATACTCACCGGGTGCGAGGCTCTGCGAGTTGATGTTCACCTGCACACGATTCAGCGAGCCCGCGCTGACGCTCCCCGAAGATTGCGAGAGACTGAGCCAGTTCGCTCCCGCCGTGACGGAAGCGGTCCAGGAGATGGCGCCGCCGAGCGAGAGTACGCTCAAGTCCTGTGGCAGGGCGCTGGACGGTCTGCCCGCGGCGGCTGTGAAGCTCATGCTCTGCTGCGACAGAACGAGCTTCTTGCCGGCGCTCACCGCAAGCGCAACCGGGATAATGATAGGCGCTTGTGGCGGCGCACTGATTTCCACTTTGCCGGAGTAAACACCAGGGCCCAGCGACGACGGATCCGCCGTGATCACTATTGTTGCGGGATGCTGGGCGTCCGCGCTTGCTTCCGTTCTTGACGCCGTGAGCCAACCAGCGCTGTCATCCGTGCTGGCAAGGACGTTGAAGGTGACTGGACTGGCTCCGGCATTGATGACACGCACTGGCGAGGGCGGGGGCGCGACACCCGCGGGCGTCGACCAAATCACCCTCGTGGTGTCCGTTTGAAGCGCTGGCGGCGCAGGTTGCGTGACGGCGAAGCGCACTGGCACCGTGACGGTTTGGCCGCCCCCCGTGACTGTGACGCTGCCTTCATATTGGCCGGCGGAGAGGCCGGAGGGATCGACGGCGACAGCAAGCACTGCATTGGTGGTCCCCTGCGCGGGCTGCACTGATAACCAGCGGCTGGACGAGTTGGCTGCCGCGGTGAAAGTGATCGCGTCGCCGGAACTGGCAATGAACAGGTTCTGCACTGCCGGCCCGGCGCCGCCGGTCTGGAAAGTGAATTCAAGCCCTGCCTGCGGAGATACCAGCAGATTGGATGTAACGGCCGGCGATGTCACCGTAAGCGTCACTGGAATCGACTGTGGGCTGTTACCTGCCGCAGGAGCCGACACCGTGATGCGTCCGGTATAAGTCCCCGCGGAGAGGCCCGAAGGGTTCACGGAGATGTCGAGCGTCGATGGCGTCACACCGGATGATGCCGCCAGACGCAGCCAATTCGCGCCGTCGTTTGTAGACGTCACGGCACTGAAGTTGAAGGGCGCACCGCTACTGTGCACAGTGAAAGAGGCCGGTGCCGGAACCTCACCGCCGGTTTCATAATCGAAGGAGAACAGCAGGGGCGTAAGCGTGAGCGTAGGCCTCGGCGGCGCGGCAATAGTGAGTGTGACGGGAATTCTCGGACTGTTGGACGCAGACTCGGAAGACAGTGTGATGGTGGCAGTGTAGGTGTTGGCGGCGAGTCCCGCCGGATCCACGGTAACGGCCAGAACAGCCGAAGTGAAGGCAACCGCGGGCGTCGCTTTCAGCCATGGCGCCGACGAGACGGCAACAGTGAAGGGTGTCACATATCCTTTGGTGTCCACCAGAATCGTTTGTGTTTGCGCCGGAGATCCCGCGGCCACGGAAAACGAGAGACTGGACGGAGCCACGGTGATTGGCGGTATGTAACCAGCTTGATTGATGACGACGGTTTGGCTGGCGATAGTCAGTGTTCCCGTGCGTGGCGAAGTGGAAGTGTTCGCGGCCACCGAGTAATTCACGGTTCCGCTTCCGGTGCCAATGGCGGCGGACGTGATGGTGACGAATGGCGCGTTGCTGATTGCAGTCCATGTACAGCCCGAAGGCGCAGTGATGGTGATGACCCCCGGGCCTCCAGCCGCAGTCGCGGTCACGGCCGCCGGCGTGACAATGTATGGGCACGTCACACCCTGGCTGAGTTTCCGGACGCGGTTGTTAAAGGTATCGGCGAAGTAGACGTTGCCGGAACGATCCACGGCCAGCGCTTGTGGGTACCACAGCGAGGACGATGTCGCATTGCCGTCGCCGTTGTAGCCTGAATTGGCGGTTCCCGCGACGGTGCTCATAATGCCGTCCGCGGAAACCTTCCGGATGCGGTTACTGTTGGAATCGCCGATAAAAAGATTGCCCGCGGCATCCACTGCGACACCCTGCGGGTACGAAAGAGCAGCGGAAAGCGCATTGCCGCCGTCACCAGAGTAGTCGTCCTGGCCGTTTCCGGCAACCGTCCGGATCATACCGTCCGGGGAGATGCGGCGGATGCGGTGGTTCCCGCTGTCGGCGATAAAGAGCAGGCCGTTGGCGCTCAGCGCAAGTCCGCTGGGGACGTTGAGTGATGCGCCCGTGGCAGCCGCTGCATCGCCGCCAAACGCCGCTCGCCCGGTGCCGGCAATTGTCTGAATCAAACCGTCGCGAGAGACCCGCCGGATGCGATGGTTGCCCGTATCGGCGATATACAGAACGCCATTCGCGTCCACCGCAACTGAGGTTGGGGTATCGAGCCGGGCACTGGTGGCAGGGCCGTCGTCGCCGGAGAATCCAGAAGCGCCCGTGCCGGCGACGGTAGTAATGGTTCCATTCGAAGCAACCCTGCGAACGCGGTTGTTCGTTGTGTCGGCGATGAATAGATTCCCCGCGGAATCGACCGCCAGGCCTTGTGGCTCAGTCAGCGAAGCGTCTGTTGCCGGGCCGCCGTCTCCGGAAAATCCCTCGTCGCCGTTTCCGGCAATCGTTTGGATAATGCCATCCGGCGTTACCTTGCGAATGCGGCTGTTGCCGGTGTCTCCGATGTAGACCGCGCCGGATCCATCCACGGCGACACCCGCCGGAAAATAGAGGGCGGCGGCAGTGCCGGCGCCGCCGTCGCCACCATAGCCCACACTGCCGTTTCCGGCAAACGTACGGATGATCCCGTCGGAACCGACGCGCCGGATGCGGCTGTTCAGGGTGTCGGCGATGTAGAGGTTGCCATTGGAATCGACCGCGACGCCATATGAAGACGACAGCCTGGCTGCGGTTGCGGCTTCGCCATCGCCGGAAAAGCCATAGCGTCCGCTGCCGGCCACTGTGCGAATGTTTCCGTCGGTGGAGATGCGGCGGATGCGGAGGTTATCGCGGTCGGCAAAGAAAAGGTTGCCATTGCGGTCGAAGGCGAGACCGTGTGGCCGGGATAGCGACGCGGACGTGGCCGGACCGTTGTCGCCGGCGAAGCGGGCGTTGCCGTCGCCGGCGATGGTGCGAATAGTTCCCGTGGCAGAGACCACGCGGATGCGGTGGTTGCCGGTGTCGGCGATATAGAGATTTCCGGTGCTATCCACCGCCACGCTCATAGGAGCATTCAGAGCGGCGCTGGTGGCTGCTGAAGCGTCACCAGAGTAGCCGCGCGTTCCATCGCCCGCTACCGTGCGAATGACTCCTTCGGGAGAAACGGCACGGATTCGGTTGTTATCACGGTCGGCAATGTAGAGGGTGCCATTGGCGTCGAAGGCAATGCCGGTGGGATGTTGAATGGAGGCAGCGGTGGCGCTCCCCCCGTCTCCATCGAACTTGCTGACACCGTTGCCGGCGACGGTGCGGATGGTTCCATCCGGCGACACTCTGCGAATGCGGCTGTTGTCGCGGTCCGCGAAGAAAAGGTTGCCGCTGGAGTCAAGTACCATCGCCGTCGGCGAGTAGAGCGATGCCGATGTGGCGGGGCCTCCATCGCCCTTGTAGTCCGAGAATCCATTGCCCGCGATCGTGCGAATGCTGCCGTCCGGCGAGACCTTGCGGATACGCTGGTTGGAGGTGTCGGCGATGTAGACATTGCCGCTGGAATCGACGGCGACGTTCTGGGGACGAAAGAGGCCCGTGGAGAGAGCCGTCGGCCCATCGGCGGGATCAAAACTGCCGGCGACCGTACTGAGGGTGTAGTCGAGGCTCGGTGGCGATTGCGCGGACAGAGCCGGGCAGAGCAGAACCAGCAAAATCCACGTCAGTTTGCGCATTTGCCTCCTCAGCATGAACGATGATACACGATGGGGCCACAGAGACCCCAACGTAGGGGAACGCGGAAAATTCAGGCCAAAAGCATCAATGGATGCCCTGCCCGCGGTGGATCAATCTCTCCCAATCGCATCAAACCCTCAACGCAAGTCCCTAGCGCCTGTCCCTCCCAATTGTCCGAACACAGCAGTTCGCGGATTAGCGGTTCGTCGAGCGAGCTTACCAGCAGATGTTGCTCCGATTCCCATCCGTGTTGCAACAGACTGCCAAAGCGCCGCCAGTAATCCGGATCGGGCACAATCATCGCCACGCCGAATTCGTAGTTGCCCCCGATCAGACTCACATAGAACGAGGTCAGCTCAAAGTGAATACTCACGCGGTTGTGGAGCAGCCATTGAATCGCGGGATGTGCGAGGAAATCCGAGTCCTCATCCCCACCGAAGATCTCCTCGTAAACTTCGCGAAGCGATGTCGCGGCCGGCGACCGTGGATCGAGAGGCGGGCACGCATAACGCGGCGGCTGATGAAACGCCATCGGCACAACCCCATAGGTGCCACGCGCTTCCGATACGCTGCCTGACCGCCGCTGCAACAGAATCACGTAATCGTCGTCCGGAGCGGGCCGGCGAAACGCACAGAATGTGTGTACCCCGCCTCCGGTGAGACGCCTCGTGAAATCAGTGAACGCCGCCACATCCGGCGCAATCTGCCGCCGCAACGGCAGCGACCAGTCGCCTGTCTCCCTTGCATGCGCCAACTCCTCGCGCAGCAAACCCACCGAAAGCCGGTAACTGAGAAACCGCCCACTGGCGATCCCTGCATGAAGCCGGCCGTCAGCCGCCGAGAAACTCGTCACGCAATAGAGATCCGCGTCCCACAACCTTGCGCCGGTGGCGCGCAGACGCGCTGTGTAGATGGCCTGCAGCTCCGGATCAAACACCGGCGCGGCAGGAGCCGCGGTGTCCGTGATGTCCTCGCGCCCGTCCAGAAGCGGGATACGCAAACGACGCCCGGTCACCGGAGTAATGGCGGGTTTCCGCACCAGCCTGCCCGCGTATTCGAACTGTACCAGCCGGTAGCCGGCCGCCGAAATCGAAGCTTCCGGGTAGTAGTCGTAGAGAGCGTTCACGCGCGCGGCGCTCGCACGCGTGAACGATATGCCAGGCACAGCTCCAGCACGCGCCGGTATTCGTCGACTTCCACCTCACGCTCCGAACAAATCAGCATCAGCGATCCGTCATCCTTGAAGTTGCCGTCCCACTCCACCACCTCGTCATCGGACATATCGGGATGGTATCCGAGCATCTTCTCGTCCGCCATGCGATCGAAATACGCTCGCAGGTTGACATCGGTTTCGTCGGCGCCATCCGGATACGGCTCCTGCTCAAAGTTCCACATGGGTTGTTCGCCGGTAAGCAGCATATCCATGGATTGTACACTCTATATGAGTAGCCATTTGAAGAGCCAGCCCACACGCCTGAAACACATCGCCGCCGACCTCGGATTGAGCATCATGGCCGTGTCGAAAGCGCTGCGCGGCCATAAGGACATCGGCGAGGAGACGCGGCGCAAAGTGTTGGAGCGGGCGCGCGAGCTCAACTACCGCCCCAATTTGCTGCCGGGGCAGATGATCTCCGGCCGCACACGTACCATCGGCATGGTGCTCCCCACGATTGAAACCTCCTACTTCGCCGAGCTCGTCCAGGGAGTCACATCGCGGCTGCGCGCTTACGGCTATCAACTTCTGCTGTGCAACTCCGACGGCGAACTCGATCACGAGCGCGAACATGTCGCGGCCCTGTTAGGGCATCAGGTGGAGGGGATCGTCATCTCGCCGGTGGGCGCGATGGAAGCGCAGCAGGAATACGCGTACCTGCTCGAATCCACCGTGCCGAGCGTCATGGTGGGCCGCGGGAAGCCAGCCTTTGCCGCCAACTTCTTCGGCAGCGACGGCATCGCCATCGGCCGCGCGGCAACTGAGCATCTCATCCAGCAGGGTTGTCGCCGTGTGGCGCACATCCAGGGGCCTCCGCAGGCGGGCAGCATGCAGCGGCGTGCCGGTTTCGAACAGGCGATGGCCGCGAGCAAGCGAAAGACTCCTCACGGCTACATCGCCGGGCCAGCGGGGAGCATCGAGGCGGGCTACCTGTCCATGCGCACCTTGCTTTCGGCGCACGTGGCGCCGGACGGAGTATTCTGTCATAACGACCTCGCCGCGGCGGGCGCTTTGAAAGCCATCCTCGAAGCGGGGTTGCGCGTGCCGGATGAGATCGCGCTCGTCGGCGTCGGCAACCTGATTTTCTCCGACCTGCTCCGTGTGCCGTTGACCACCATTGAGCAGCATCCCGTGGCGATGGGAGAACGCGCGGCGGAGTTTCTGGTTGGGTTAGTGGAGGAGCGATTGCCGAGGCGTATCGTGCAGGAGTTCGTTCCGTTTGAATTGGTGGTACGAGAATCCAGTATGAAGAGGACAGCATGAACAGACGAGGCTTTCTCAGCGCGATGGGCGCCGCCGCGATGCAGTCAAACGCGCAGTTGCCGGCACGGCCGAATATTATTCTCATCGTTGTCGACGATATGGGCTACGGTGACGTCGCCGCCCTCGGCAACAAGGTGGTCAAGACTCCCAACCTCAACTGGCTGCACGCCGAGAGTGTTCGCTTCACTGACTTCCACGTCAGCCCCACCTGCGCGCCCACCCGCACCTCCATCATGACCGGGCGGCATGAGTTCAAGTCCGGCGTCACGCACACCATTCTCGAGCGCGAGCGGATGAGTCTCAAGGCCACCACCATTGCGCAGGTGTTGCAGTCCGCCGGCTACGCCACCGGCATCTTCGGCAAGTGGCACCTGGGTGACGACGCGCCGCATCAGCCCGGTAAACGCGGCTTTGACGAGGTATTCATTCATGGCTGCGGCGGCATCGGCCAGGATTATCCCGGTACGTGCAGCGACGCACCCGGTAACACCTACTTCGATCCCACCATCCTGCACAACGGCGTGTTTGAGCGCACCAAAGGCTACTGCACCGATGTGTTCTTCACGCAGGCGATGAAGTGGGTCGAAAGCAAGCGCGGGGCAGGGAAGCCGTTCTTCACCTACATCACGCCGAATTCGCCGCATGCCCCGCTCATCTGCCCTGAAGAGTACCGCCGCATGTACGACGGCCTCAACCTGCCCGAGAATACCCAGAAGTACTTCGGCATGGTAACCAACGTGGACGACAATGTAGGACGGCTGATGAGCCGTTTGAACCAGTTCGGTCTGGACGAAAACACGCTGCTCATTTTCATGACCGACAACGGCGGCACCGGCGGCGTCCGCGTCTTCAATGCAGGAATGCGCGGGCAGAAAGGGACCCCTTACATGGGCGGCACACGCGTGCCGGCGTTCTTCCGATGGAAGGGCACGTTAAAGCCGCGCGACATCGACAAGCTCACTGCGCACGTGGATTACTTCGCAACCTTCGCGGAACTCGCTGGTGCAAAGGTGCCCGATGGCATCGCGCTCGATGGCCGCAGCCTCATCCCTCTGTTGCGCGACGCGAATGCCGTATGGCCCGACCGCTACTTATTCACGCACGTGGGCCGCTGGGCAAACGGTAAGGGCATGGAGGCGAAGTATCGCAATTGCAGCGTTCGCAACACACGCTACAACATGGTCCGCACCGCCCCGGACAAGCCCTGGGAACTGTACGAGGTCATCGCCGATCCCGGCGAGAAGACAGACGTCGCCGCGAAGCTGCCCGATGTGGTGGCGAAAATGAACGCCGTCTATGATCAGTGGTGGGCCGAAGTGCTCCCACTCACCTTGGAGAACGAACAGGCCAAACCGCCGCGTGTGGCGCCGTACAAGACGTTGTACTGGAATCAGTACGGCGGCGGACCAGGCACCGCGCCGGGGGAACGCTGAGCCGCGTCAGGCGACAGGGTCAAATTTGCTCTGACCCGCCGCATACCCATTGGTTAGCAGGCCACTCGTGCCAGTGGTTCAAGACAGGCATCATAAAGAACGCGCTTCGCTGGCAGAGTTATGATGGTAACGAGGAAGGCTCAGGAATGACGACACGCGAAGAACTGCACCAACTCGTGGATGAGTTGCCGGAAGACCAAGCGGAACTCGCGCGCGGGTGGCTCCAGGACCTTCGCGACGCCGCTGATGACGATGGGCCGCCACTCGACGCGGAGGGTCTCGCCTCGCTGGATCGTGGTCTGGCAGATCTTGCGGCGGGCCGTGTGAAGCCTCTCGCTGAATACGAACGCGAACGCCTCGTGTGAATTTTCGAGTCAGCGTCGCTCACGAAGCCGAGAAGATTCTTGATCGCCTTGACCGGCCAACAGAACAGCGTGTTCGCGCTCGGTTTGGGCAGCTTGCTGTCGACCCCTTCGATCCGCGCCTGTCCTCGCTGCTCACCGAGAGGCCCCGAATTCGAAAGTCGCGCGTTGGTGGCTGGCGCATTCTGTTCACTGTGGATCGGGAAGCCAAAGTGATTCATATTCTCACCGTTGACACCCGTGGTCAGGTCTACAAACACTTATGACGACCTCGTGGGGTGGGCAATAGCTGTTCTGAATAGCGCACCAGTGCAGCCTTGATAGCCTCCCTCGTCGCGTTGGGAGACTTTCCGCCGGGTCGCGAAGAATTGCCTCCACCTGTGACCAATATCGAAAGCCCGCGCACGGGTTCTGGCACATGGCTTTCCACCCACAACGGCTCGCCGCCAGCAGAAGGAACATAGCGCACGGAACCTCGACTGTTTGTGTCTATTGCCCATCAACTCGCCGCGACGCGCGCAACGCACCCTTCCCTGCAAGGTCGACCACGTCATGCGCCGCCGCGTGTGGCCCCGTACAAAACGCTCTACTGGAATCAGCACGGCGGCGGACCAGGCACTGCCACAGGCGAACGCTAAGGCCATTCACAGTGCCGCGTCAGGCGACCTGCAACTCCACATAGGAGACGCGAGTGGAAGGTTCGGGGATAGGCTCCCCATCCTCTATCATCCCTTCCAGATGAAGTTCGATCGCCTCGCGCATGTTGCGTTCGATCTCCTCCACGGTCTTCCCTGTCGTGACGCATCCGGGAAGGTCCGGAACATAGGCGGAGAGATTATTAGGTCCGTATTCGATGACGACCGCGTATTTCCTCATAATGTGCCTCTCAATCCGGCTTGGCCAAGAATGCTCTTCTGCGTATCGGGATGAAGATCGTCACCAGGATGCCCAGGGATTGTCACTCGGCCTGGTTTCCTCGGATGCTTATATTGACGATGGCTTCCCTTCGTCCTCACATGCCGCCATCCGTCGTTTTCAACAACCCTGATGATGTCGCGGACCTTCATGCTCCCCGTTCGTAATGAGTGTAGCGCAGCGTTCGCGTCTCGCGAGCATCAGTTCGACGGTTAGCCGGGCAGCGCGTCGAGTGCCCTGTCAAGCAGGTCAAGAACGCCGAGACCCGTCGCCCAATGCCGCATGTACTCATAGTCCAACCGCGTGGACTGAACGGAAAGCACGCCTAGGATGTCGTGCCATTGACGGTCAGACATCTCCCCGCCCTTGCGAAACCAAGCCAGCTTCGAGAGCACAGTGTCCTCCACGCTGGAGACCGGGAACTCGATTCTCTCCAGACCAGGCAGCGCCGATACGATGTACTGCTTCCGCCCCAGTTCGGACTGCGCGAAACCTTCTGGCGCGGCAGGGAAGAAGTCGAACTTGAATGCAGCCCGCAGGTGGATCACGTTGAAGGAGCGTCCGTCGCGAATTGCCGCGATTACCGTCTCCAAGTCGACATAGAAGCTCGTGGATAACTGGTCGCAGAACGTAGTGGCATCCACATTCCGGAAGTCGGCCAGTATGTCAATATCATTCGTCTGTCGAGGCATTCCGAAATTGCTGCTGGCGACGGACCCTGCGATGAGAAACGGAATCTCCATGCGATCCAATGCCGACAGCAGTTCCCGGAATGCCTGTGCCAGTGTCGTCATGGGTGCAGATCCGGATCCCAATCGTAAACCTTCATCATCAACTCGCGGCCGAGCCGCCGCGTAGCCACGCGCAGAAAAACCTCGCGATCGGACGCGTCCGGATAGTTCGCGCGAACGTTGGCTTCCTGCATCGCCTGCTGCATGTCGCAAAGTTCAAACATGCGCGCCAGGCGCTGCTGCGGAGTCAAGCGGCGGTGGAGTTCGATGTACACCGCCAGCGCCTTCGGATCGGTATCGACGAACCACTTCTCCGGCATAGCCTACATATACACGGGCACCGAAATTCCGAGCACGGTGAGAGTCTGCTCCAACTGCTCGCGGAAGTAACCGGTCATCCACAGAAGAAGCGCGCGCTTCTCCGCATTCTCCTCAGTCAGCACCGGATAGGCGTGGTAGAAATTATTGAACGACTGCGCCAATTGAAACGCATACCGCGCCACATGCGCCGGCTCGCCGGAATTCACCGCGCCGTCAATCGCCTTGCCGATCTTGGAAATCGCCAGCAGCAGTTGCCACAACCCGTCATCGGCCAGTTGTCGTGACAACGCGGCTGCCGGCAGCGCCTCGGAGAAGTCCGGCAACTCGCCACCCTGCTCCACCAGTTTGCTGAGGATCTTGCGCGCCCGCACCGCAGCGTATTGCACGTACGGTCCGGTATCGCCTTCAAAGCTCAACGCCTCCTGAAAATCAAACGCGATCACCGTATTGCGTGTGAACTTCAATAGGAAGTAGCGCAGCGCCCCGGTGGCAATCGCCTCGGCCACCGCGCGCCGTTCCTCGGCCGGAGCCTCGGGATGCCGCGGATCCACTTCCTTCTGCGCCGTCTCAATCAGCTTGTCGATCAGGTCATCCGCCTTTACGCCGAGCCCCTTGCGTCCGGACATCTCCACATACGACCGCTGCTTGTCCTCTTCAGAGAGCTCAAGCCCCAACTCGGCGCACGTGCGTGGCGTCAGAGCGACCATCTCGTACGAGAAGTGCACCGACTTCTCAGCCTGCTCGGTGAACCCAAGCTGCCGCAATCCGGCCACCACCACGTCCTGCAAATAGGATTGCCGCGAGTCGATCACGTTGTAGACCTGCGTACCCTTCCCAAACGCCGGCTCGTGTTCGGAAGGTTCCGTCGTGGACACGTAGATCTTGTGCCCGTCGGCGTACTCCTTCAACAGCGCGTAGTGAAAATCCTTTCCCAGCAGGCCGAACTTCCACATCTGATACGCGATGTCCTTGCCGACATACGTCACCGTGCCGTTGGAGCGGACAATCACCTTGCTGTCCTCTTCCTCCTTGTTCTCATCGAACGACGACCCCGGCATCACCCAACACCCGGCGTTTTTGCCTTCCGTCTCCAGGTAGATCGCCTCGCGCTCCTTCAACAACTCGAACGCAGCAGCCCAGAACTCCAAATGCAGGATCTCGCTTTCGCGCGGCAGCACATCATAGGTGATCCCAAGCCTGCGCATGGTGGCCAGGTGGCACTCGACAATTGCATCGGCGACGATGTGACCGATTTCGTTCAAATCTCCGTGACCGGCCTCAATTTCGTGCAGCGTTGCCTTGCGCCATTCCACGGCATTCGGATGCTCAGCATAGTAGGTGCCAACGCGGGCGTAGAGATCCCAACACACGTAATCAAAACGCGTGGTGCGCGCCAGTTCCGCCACTTCCGCCGGACTCTTCTTCTCCAAAAAATGAAATCCGACAACCACGTCGGCAACCTGCACGCCCGTGTTGTCGATGTAATTCTGCGCCTCCACCTGGTGGCCGGACGCGCGCAGAATGCGGATGAACGTATCGCCCAAAACCGCGTTGCGCAGATGCCCGATGTGCGCCGCCTTGTTCGGATTAATGTTCGTATGCTCGACGATGATCTTGCCGGGCCGCGCCGCGACGGCCGACGAATCCGGAGCCACAGCCGAGCGTCCATACAACCCGCGATCCAGCCGCGCGTTAATGTAGCCGCCGGCCACTTCCAGCGCCGCGACGCCTTCAATCGGGCCGATGCCCTCGACAATTTCCTTGGCGATCACCGGCGGAGC
>JACQZR010000281.1 GCA_016213775.1 Acidobacteriota bacterium | reverse complement strand
TTGATGGTGGAGAGCTCCGTTGTTTCCCAACAGCGGCGGAAGTGGCGGTGTCGGTGGCGTGGCGACCGCAGCGGGGACCGGCGGGATGGTCTCCAAGGCGGGTTTGGCTGGCTCGCTAGCGAACCTGAAATCCTTCCTCGGGATTGGCGGCAGCGTGCAGTTGGCTCCGGGAGTCGCGACCACATGGCAGGCGGCAACGCTCGGCCAGAAACTCTCTTCCATCGGCAAGTCGAACGCAGCGCTGATGGGCGGCGCACTGTTGGCGTTCGATGGGTTGCGGCGCGGCGGATGGCTCGGCGTCGGCGAGACGACAGCGGGCGGCGCGCTGATCGGGTTCAAGTATGGCGGCCCGCTGGGCGCGGCCATCGGCGCCGGAATCGGGTTCGCCGCCGGTATCGTGCGCCTGTTCGTGAAGGGCGCGCAGGAGAAGGCTCGCGAGAAGATCAAGGCGACCTACGGCGTCGATATCTCCGACAAGGGACTCCTGAAGCAGATCGTCGATATTGCCAAGCAGGGCTTCGGCGGCAACCTCGACGTCGCGATCCGGGCCCAGCAGATCCGTGACCTCGTGGAGTTGTACGCGATGAGCACCGGCCAAAAGCCGACCGGCATGCCTGGCTCGGCGCGTCCCTTGGATCTGGTGCAGTCCGGAGGCTCGCTCTTCCAGTCTGCCGGGCTCGGAAACGGGACCGCTCTCCCTGGCTTTGGGGGTCTGCCGATGCTCGACCGGATCGGCGGCGGCGTGCCGTCCGGTGCGGGGAACGTCGTGATCCAGTTGGACGGCCCGGCGACTACGGCGCTGCTGCGCGGCGAGGCGGTGCAAGCAATCGCGGACAATCCGCGCGCGGTTCAAGGCGCGACGATGAGCGCCGCGCGATCTAACTCCGGACGGCGGCAGATGGCCACGCTGCAGATGAGTCCGGGTCTGCTGACGACGTAGCACAACGCATGCCTGGCTCCATCCAGAACGCCGCACCGGCGACGGTGCTGCACAGTCCTGTATAATCGAGGGCATCATTTGACAGGCCTAAAAGGAGCTCCTCTATGAGCTATCTCCGCGGATGTGCATACTTTGAACTGCGCACAGTGCGCATCGCCCTTTGCGCTCTAGTTGCGATTAGTGGATTTGGACAGCCTAATCAGTCCTCGAATTCCTTGGAAAGCCGCAGAGTTTCTCTGATGGTCCGGTCGGAGAGTTGGGTGGCAGGCTCTTCATTTGATCGTCAGGGATTTGAGCAATTGTGTACAGCAGCGAAGGTGTCAATCGTCAGTGATTCCAAGGTTGACGGCATCATAGCGATCGACTACCGTGAGACGGTGGGTTCCACATACATAGGGGGCGGTCGCGGCACTAATATTGCATTCACACTCAGCCTTATTTCACCGACTGACGGTCAGAGCGTTATCGCCCTGAAATCAACCGCAGACACTCCAAGCAGCGTGAGAATAGGGCGGTCGCTTCATGACGCTGCCCGTGATGTGCTCACCGCAAGTTCGGTGTACCGAATGTCCTGCAATGCGGTTGCTGCAGCGCTGGGTTCGAGAGCTGCGGCAGAAAGGCTTTTGCCCTGGGCTGCCAGCGAACGTGAAGGGCTCCGAGTCGTGGAAGCCGTACACTTCATCGCTAAGTCTCCAAGAGAAGAGGCCTATCTCGCAGTAGCGAAGCGGCAGTTTACAGGGTTGCCCCAGTTAGGAGCGGTTGCTCTGGAACCGCTAGTTTCGTTTATCAAAAGCAGATACCAACCGAGCCCAGATGGCCACTCTTGCCATCCCCCCGATGGGGACTTGAGTTCCGTGGGTGCCGCCGCCGCAGCGCTTGCTGAAATCGGGGGGCAAGGATCTGTGAAGGTGCTAGAGGACTTGCTCAAATCCTGCTTGACCTTTATTTCCGATGCTGTTGAACCCGCTGTAGTTCCGGCTCTAGCAGGGCTAGGCAAGGTCGGAAATGTGTTTTCCCTCAACGTGCTGGAAGAGTGGGCGGCACGAAAGGACAAGCAGGGCGGGGTCACAGACATTAGCACGACGCCGGCAAACCGAAGAGTCGGTGAAGCTGCCACTAACGCCGCAAACGCCATTCGTGCCCGAATCGCCAAAGCCCGTTGAGAACGCTCACCAAGACCTGCACTCCGCCGATGGGCGGTAAGCGTCCAAGTTAGATCCTCTCCGGCCACACCACGGGCCCGATCATTCTTTCCTCCCCGTAAACGAATTTCGTTGGAAACTCACACAAGTGCCCGGCTCTGTGGAAAATTCAGCGCCCACCACGGTGCTACCGCAAAGCCTGTCCCGCGCGTTCGCGCGGTCGCAGGAATACCCGGTGATCGAAAACGAGTACCGAAACGGAGAGTCGCAGCGCTCGGTTCCGGTGAACAACAGCAGGAAGCGGTGGCGGCTGGCGAAGCGTCTGCAGCCCACGCCGCTACAGACGCTCCGCGATTTCTTCGATGCGCGGAGCGGGCCGACTGAGCCGTTCTATTTCTACGATCCATACGAGACCAACCCGAAGTTCTCATGGGACCCGACCGGCGCGGCCACGACCGGCAGGTACACCGTCCGCTTCGACGGTGAGTGGAACCAAACCGCTAGCCCCGCGCGCTCGGATGTCTCCATCGAACTGATTGAGTTGGCCTGAACCCACAGGAGAAGTCGATGCCGTTTTCTGCATACCTGGACCAGAAGATCCTCGAAAAAGCATTCCTCGGACAGGACTTCCAGGTCACCGAATACTGGTGCAGCCTGCATACGGCCGATCCAGGCAAAACCGGCCAGAGCGAAGCCTCCGGCAGCCCCTACGCGCGGAAGGCGGTCACCCAGTTCACCGCGATTGACGACAGCGGAAACGCGAAGCGGACCCGAAACGTTACCGCCCTGTTTTTTCAGGTGCCCGCCGGAACATACACCCACCTCGGCATGTGGGACGCACAGAGCGTGGGGAACTTTCTGGGCGGCGGCGCTCTCTCCTCACCGGCCACGGTCAACGATGGCGACTTCGTCATCGTTCGCGAGAACGACCTTTCGATCCTTCAGGACTAAGAGGCACACGTGTCCACCATCCGCACCCAATTCGGCCCGGTCACCAATTTCAGCGTCACCCTCAACGGCCTCGCCACCGGCGCGGCCCGCAGTTCCGCCAAGGTCGAGAACCAGAACAGCCGCTACGTCGACGCCATCTGCCAGTTCAAAATCAAACCCGCGTCGGGAAGCCTTGGTGACCGGTATGCCGTCTACTTCTTCGCTTGGGGTGCGGCCGACGACACGTCGCCGATCTTCCCGGCTGGCGTTACCGGCGTGGATGAGGCGGTATCGGTCACGCTCGAAACCCTATCGATCCGCCAGATCGGCTCGATCTATGTCCCCAGCGCGGGCATCCTGATCAGTCCTCCGTTCTCCGTCGCGCCGGCCTTTGGAAACGTCCTTCCGCCCGTGTGGGGCGTTCTCGCTATCAACCGCTGCGGCTTAGCGCTCGATGCCACCGACAACCTTGGCTTCTGGCGCGGTGTCGAGTTCGAGGTCTCCTGATGCGCCATCTGCTACTCAACGCGGAGCCGCAGACGTGCTTCCCCAGCGGCCAGTATGAAGCGATCCCCGATCTCGCTTCGCCGCTCGCGGGCGGCTTGCATTCGCTGTGGCTGCCAAGCGGGCTTGAGCCCCGCATGTCAGCGAATGCGTTTCACATGAACGGCAAGCGTGAGACTACCACCGGGGAGTTTTCGCCCGGGTACTATCGGCGGCGTCTCCAGTCGGGAGCCGCGCCCTCCGGATTGACGGTTGCTCCTGGCTCTGGCGGCAACGTCGCAACTCCGTTCGGGCGCGCTTTCGCATACAGCAACGAGCAGGCTGGATTGTCAGTTGGCGGTCTCGGCAACTGCCCCATCTACAGCGGCGACGGAACGAACAAGGTCGTCTCGGTGTGCGTGTGGTTCCGGATCAATCGCGTGAATGGTTCGGGATTCCCCACTATCGTGGGCAACAGCTTTGCCAGCACATGGTGGTTGGGCGTGCGAACCTCCACCGGCGCGTACAAGGCCATCTTTCGCAACGGATCGGCACCGTATGGGCCATTTGAGTGGGGTTCCTACAATGCCGATCTTCGGAAGGTCAACTGCGTGACCTTCATCCTTCCCTGCGACGCAAACAAGACCGCCAGTGTTTACCACAATGGCGTTCTGGCCGTGCAGAACACGCTTGCCAATGCCAGTGGGGTTGCCGGAAACGTCGATGTCTTTGCACTTTCGTCGGCCACGCCGGGGATGTTCGCCGAGATCTTCGGCTTCGCCTCGTGGACGAGATCGCTGTATCCGGAGGAAGTCCGCGAAGTGTCGTTGGGGCCGTGGGTACTACTCGCCAAGCGGCAGCGGTTTTGGTATGCGCCACTCATGGCATATCGCGATGCGGAGATCGCCGGTGGCTCGTCTTCGGCAGTAGCAGGGTTCCGCGGCGCGCCAAGAAGCGCAGTGATCGAAGGAACCGCGAGCTTCGCCGCATACCGCAGGCCGCCTGGAGCACCGGAGCGCACGCTGTCGATCAGGCCTGAGATCCGTCGCATGTCGCCGGCACCAGAATCACGCACCTTCACCGTTCGTTACGAGAACCGGGACATCGAGGCATGACCTTCACGAAAGACCCGAACGCGGTCCTCGACTACACCATCGACTGGACTCGCTGGCTCGCGGGCGATCAGATCGCAACGAGCGAGTGGTTGGTCCCCTCAGGGCTTACGAAGATGGCGGACTCGAAGACGGCCTCTTCGGCCACGGTTTGGCTCTCTGGCGGCACGGCGGGCCAGTCGTACACGGTCACCAATCGCATCATGACTTCGGCTGGACGGACGGAAGACCGCTCGTTCATCGCGAAAGTCGAAGAGCGCTGATCAAATGCCCGACACCATCGGCAACATCATCGTTCCGGAGATCGTACCGAGTGGCGTGTTCCCCATCGTGCCGGATTATCAGCACGGCCGCGCCTGGCGTCCAGACGTGGCGATCCATCAGTTCGGCAGCGGGAACGCGAAAATCGAACAACGCTTCCTGCTTGGGACTGGGGCGAAGCGGTTCACGGTACGGCGCGCCTCGCTGCGGGACTCTGACCGGATCGCGCTCCGGAACTTCTTCGAGTCGAAGTACGGTGCCTACGGCGCGTTTACCTACAACGCCCCCAACGACGATGGCGTCGGAACCACTGCGTACACCTGCCGCTTCGCCAACGAGCCTCTCTCGTGGGAGATGGTCGCGGACCACATCTGCACCGTCGGCGTGACGCTCATCGAGATCCCGGCGGCGCCTCCCACCTACGCGCTCAACTCCACGGTCACCCGCTTCCCGACGCAGGCGTTGAAGGATGCACTGCTGTCGCAGGTCCAGCGGATCGTCCCACTCGTCAAAATCCAGCCTCTCCAGAACGGGTACCCCGCGATTTACGTGTCCGACCGGCGTTGCACCATCGGCGGGCAGTTGTACCAAGCGCGGCTTCTGGAGTTCGACGGCATCCAGCAGGGCATGGGCGGCGAGTCCGACGACGCCTCGTTCACGTTCGGTAACGCGGATCGCGTGATGCGCGACCTCGCGAATGATGTGGATCTGTACCGTGCATCCATCGAGTTCTCCCTGTTCCACGCCGGGCAAGGCATCAAGCTCGATCTCTGGAAGGGCGATATCGTCAACTGGTCGCTTGATGCGGGTCCAGAGTTCAAGGTCACCGCCGCCGATGGTCTGTACGAACTGAACCTGCCGTACCCGACGCGCAAGATTTCGCGAACGTGCTGGAAGCACTTCAACTCCGGCCACTGCCCCTACTCGACCGCTGGCGCTCTCGACCTGGTTCACTTCCCCGACGCCGATGCTTCGAAGTGCGACAAGGGCTACGAGACGCCGAACGGATGCCTGGCGCACGGCATGAAGCG
>JACQZR010000280.1 GCA_016213775.1 Acidobacteriota bacterium | reverse complement strand
TCACTGACAGGCACTCGATGACAAAGACGCCGCCGACGAATAGCAGCAGGATCTCCTGCTTGATCAGCACCGCGATGGTACCCAGCCCGCCGCCCAAAGACAGCGAGCCAACATCACCCATGAAGATCTCCGCCGGATGGCAATTGTAGTAGAGAAACGCCAATGACGCGCCGGTCATCGCGCCGCACAGAATCGCCAGTTCGCTCGCGCCGGGCAAGCGCGCCAGATCGAGATACGTGGCCCACTGCGCGTGACCGCTTGTGTACGTCAACATCGTCATCGCACCGGAGGCAATGATCATCAGCCCGATCGCCAATCCATCGAGCCCGTCCGCCAGATTGACACCGTTTGCGGCTCCGACCAACACAAGATTCAGGAACAGAAAGTAGAACAGCACGCCGATTGGATATGTCCAAGGGCTCTTCAACAAAGGCTCGATCAGCAGGTCCGGACGGAATGACTTAATGAACGGCATGTTCATCTCCGTTGAATACATGCCGATCGCATGCAACGACAGCAGCATCACGCCAACAGCCATCCCGGCGACGATCTGCAGCAGGAACTTCTTGCGCGCCGTCAGCCCCAGGTTCCGCATCTTCTTAACCTTCGTGTAGTCGTCGTAGAACCCGATGGCTCCGAAGCTCAGCATGCCGAACAGCGCGATCCAGAGATAGGGATTTCGCAGGTTGGCGAACAGCAACGTCGGCACCAGGATGCTGATGATGATCAGTACTCCGCCCATCGTGGGAGTCCCTGCCTTTTTCTGGTGCGACTTGGGTCCCTCCTCGCGAATGTGTTGCCCGATCTGCATGTCGCGCAGTTTTCGGATCAGCAGCGGTCCCAACACGATGCCCAGGAACAACGCTGTCAAACTGGCGAACGCCACGCGGAACGTCACGTAGCCAAACAGGCGCAGGAATCCGTACTCGGTGTGCAGTTTCTCGTACAGAAGCCAATAGAGCATGGTGGTTACCCGAGAAACCTTTCCAGGGCCACTTCCACGCGCGTGCCCCGCGACCCTTTCCACAACACCGCATCACCGGCTTGCAACACACCTCTGAGGTAATCCCCAGCCTCGGAGGGTTCATCGAAAAAAGACGCGGCGCTGGCTGCAAAGCCAGCGTCGGCCGCCGCTTCCACAGCATAACGGGCAGCGCCGCGTATCCCAACGAGCACATCGATACCGGACTGGGCCGCGTACCGGCCCACGTCGCGGTGAAGTTGTTCAGACCACCGTCCAAGTTCGAGCATCTCGCCCAACACAGCCACGCGCCTTTCGGCGGGCGTGTCCGCAAGCACGTCGATCATTGCCCGTGCCGCATCGGGGTTCGAGTTATAGCAATCGTTGATATGCAGGATTCCGTTCTTCTCAAAATGCCGTCCGCGCATTGCGCCGGGTTCCAAGGCCGCGGCCGCTTCGCGCAATTCCTCTGGAGCAATCCCGAACAGCGACGCTACGGCAACCCCGGTGAGCAGGTTCGACACACTATGCCGCCCGGTCAGCCGGCTCTCCATCCATACGCCGCGCACCGCGAACTTCACTCCGTCCACAGAGTAGGCAACGTCCGTCGCGCGCACATCCGCGCCGGCACTCATGCCGAACGTCACCGATCGCCCGCTGTGCCTCGTGGCCATTGCAGCCACGCGCGGATCGTCGGCGTTCAAGACCGCGACACCGCCGGCGTCCAGGCCCTCGATCAACTCACCCTTTGCCGCCGCGATGCCGTCGATCGAATCGAAGTTCTCGACATGCGCGTAGCCGACGTTGGTGACGACTCCCACCTGCGGCCGGGCAATTCCGGCCAGTGCCGCAATCTCGCCGGCGTGGTTCATTCCCATCTCCAGCACGGCTCTCTCGCATCCTTCCGGTAGCCGGAGAATGGAAAGCGGAACACCGACATGGTTATTGAAATTGCCCACCGTTTTTCCTACATCCGACCGCACGCTCAACATGGCCGCGATCACATCTTTCGTCGTCGTCTTGCCCGCGCTGCCTGTCACGGCAATCACCTTGCCGCCCCAAGCCTCGCGGGCCTCATGGCCCAAACGCTCCAAGGCCGCCTGCGTGTCGTCCACCACCAGCAAGGGCCCGGCGGCATCCACCGCGGAACTGACCATTGCGGCCACTGCACCTTTCTCAAAGGCCGTCCCAACATGGGCGTGCCCGTCATGATGCGGCCCACGCAACGCCACAAACAGATCGCCCGGCTGAATGGTCCGCGAGTCAACACTCCAACCCGTCACCTGACGTTGCTCGACATCGGGCGCGCAACCGAGCTCCAGCATCCGCGCCACGCGGCCCAGCGAAAATCTCATCCCTGCGGCCGCCGGTAGCCGAATTCCTGAAGCGCCAGCCGCGCTTCTTCGCGATCGTCGAAGTCGATCGTCCGGTCGCTCAACACCTGATACGTTTCGTGTCCCTTGCCGGCCAGCAACAACACATCGCCGGGCTGGGCATGCTCCACGGCAATGCGAATAGCCTTGGCGCGGTTGGGCTCCACGGTGTGCGGCGTATCGTAACGGCGCAATCCTACGAGCGCATCGTTGATGATGTTGAGCGGATCTTCCGAGCGCGGATTATCCGAGGTCAACACCACGTAGTCGCTCGTCTCCGCGGCAGCCATTCCCATCAACGGGCGTTTGCTCCGGTCGCGGTCTCCGCCGCATCCGAACAGCGTGATTACACGGTTCGGCTTCAAGGTGCGCGCCACCGCGACGGCATTACGCAGCGCGTCCGGCGTATGCGCGTAGTCCACAATCACCAGGAAAGGCTGGCCCTCGTCCACCTTCTCAAAGCGTCCCGGCACCGTCTCAAATTCACCAATTGCTTCCGCGATCATCTCGACATCCATTCCATGTGCCAACCCCGCAGTGCAGGCGGCGAGCACGTTATATATATTCACAGTCCCTAACAGCCGCGAATGCACAGGCAACGATGTGCCTCGATAGCGCAGCGTAAAATCAATTCCGTCAAATCCGGCCGCGATGTTCTCCGCTCTGACACACGCGCCGGCGCCAAACCCGTAGGTGAGAACCTGAGTCGCCGGCCCCGGCTGAATCTTCTGGCCGAACTCGTCATCTACATTGATGGCGGCATGCAAAGGGGCGGCCGCGCCATTCTCGAAAAACAGCAGTTTCTTCGCGTCAAAGTACGCTTCAAAAGTCTCATGCAGGTCCAGATGGTCCTGCGTCAAATTCGTGAACACCGCGGTATGAAACGCCAACCCATACACGCGGCCCCAATGCAGCCCGTGTGAAGAGACCTCCATCGACACGTGCGTGCCACCCATCTCCCGCAGCCGCGCAAACATGCGGTACAGATCGAGAGACTCTGGCGTCGTATTCACCGCCGGCGCGCGTTCGCTTCCGAGGCGGTTTTCAATCGTTCCCAACAATCCCGTGACATGACCGGCCTTGCGAAACAGCGCGTCCATCAGTGTCGCCGTCGTCGTCTTTCCGTTGGTGCCAGTCACTCCGGACAGCACCAGATCCCGCTCCGGTGCTCCGAAAAAATTACGGCAAGCTAGCGCCAGTGCACGGCGCGCATGCTCCACTTCAATCCACACTGCGTCGAACTCTTCTTCCGGCCGGGGCAGATCGCTCATCACTGCCACCGCGCCGCGCTCCATCGCTTGCGGCGCGAACTTTCGCGCATCCACCTTTGTTCCGCCGAAGGCGACAAACAGATTCCCGGGCATTACGCGCCGCGAATCATATTCCAATCCCGTCACTGCAAGGGTCTGCATGCTGCCGGCCAGTTGCCGCCGCAGCTTCACACCCGCGAGTACGGCTTCCAGTTCCATTTCCTTATCGCCGGAACTCCACGACAATCCTCTCTCCGCGCGGCAACGGCGCTCCCGGCGCGGGCTTCTGTTTCCTGGATACGCCAGACCCATGTACTTCCACCAGCAGGCCCGCCGCCGATGTCTCCGTCACCACATCTCGCACGCTCTTGCCCATGAGGTTCGGCGTTCGCACTGCATCCAGACCTTCCGGCATACGCAACTCGGCCGTCTGCAGCGGTTCATTGACTTCGATCATCGTCGGCTGCTTCGGCGCATCGGCCACATCGACGGCGTCGTCATCGGAGCGCCTCGCCGGGGTCTCCGTCACCGGCAGTTCCTGGTCCTTGGGAACATCGAGAATGCGCAACGCCGCCGAGGCGATCTGCTTGAAGACCGGCGCGGCAACCACCCCGCCATACAGCGACGATCCGTTCAGCGTCACCACCACCACAATCCGTGGCCGCGTGAGCGGGGCCATGCCCACAAACGACGCATTGTACTTGTGGGTGTACACGCCTTTGTCGTGATCGAACATCTGCGCGGAACCTGTCTTGCCGCCGACCAGAAAACCGGCAATCGACGCCGCGGGAAAACCGGTGCCGCCGGGCAGCACCACGTCATGCATCATGTCGCGCATACGAAACGCATTCCGCGTTTCCAACACCTTCACTGGCTCCGCTACGGGTTCGAACTCCATCGGCTCTCCCGGCCGTTGCCGCTTCAGCACAATGCGCGGCTTCACCAACATTCCGTTGTTCGCCACCACCGAAACAGCCTGCGCCAGTTGGAGAGTGGTCACCGTTACTTCATGGCCAATCGCCACCGAACCCATCGAAGTCGCGCCCCACTTTCGCGGCTCATAGACGCGCCCGCCCGATTCCGCCGGCAGCGGAAGCCCGGTCCGTTTTCCGAAACCAAATGCCTTGATGTAGGAATGGAGGTTCTTGACACCGACCTGCAGACCAACCTGAATTGCGCCGACGTTGCTGGACTTTGAGAGCACCATCCGCATCGGCATCACGCCGTAGCCGCGCTTGGCTTCGTGAATCACGCGTCCAAAGAGATTGATCGTTCCGCCGAGGCAATTCACTGGCGACTCGGGACCGAGCTGGGTGGTCTCAAGCGCAGCCGCCAAGGTGAAGATCTTGAATACGGACCCTGGCTCAAACGGCGCTGCGACGGCCTGGTTCAATCGCGCGGCCATCTCCGACTTGTCCTTCACGTGTTCATTCGGATTGAAGGTCGGGAAACTCGCCATTGCGAGAATGTCTCCATTCGAAGGATCCATCACCACAACGCTTCCCGTTTTGCAGTTGCAGCCTTCGGCCGCAGCCGCCAGGTACTTCTCGGCGACGAACTGAACGCGCTCATCAATGGTCAGCCAGACGTTTTTACCTGGCTGCGGCTTGGATTCCTCTTCCGACGCGTAGCCGCGATTGGTGACGTCCTTCAGTTGACGAACCGCGCCCGGCAGCCCTTCCAACTCCTCATCGAGGCCAAGCTCGATACCGCCGCAACCCTTCTCCTCGCGATCCGTGCAGCCGAGCACGTGGGCCGCTACCTGGCCCTTTGGATAGGAACGGAAGCTTTCGTCGCGAAACTCGATGCCCTTGATCTTCAGATTGCTCAGCCGCTGAAACTCATCGGTGTTGATGCGCGGCTTCACCACCATGTAGCCGCGGCCGGCGTCTTTCGCCTTCTGAATCCGCGCGCACAGTTCCGTGGCGCCCATGCCCAGGATCTCCGCCATCAATACCGAGCTGACCTCCGGATCGGTGATGAATTGCGGGTTCACGCAAACCGACTTCACGGCTGTGCTCATGGCCAGTTCTTCATCGTTGCGATCGAGGATCTTGCCGCGCCGGGCGGCTACAGTCAGTACTCGTTGCTGTTGAGATTGCGCGATCTCGCGATACTCATCGTGGGAGTAGATCTGCAGGTAGAATAGCCGGACCACAATGACAACGGCCCAAAACAGAGCAATTCGCACCAGGAGGCGAATGCGTTTTGCCGAGCCCTCGTGTTTCTGTGGATCCGAGCCCCACTCGTGTTGATTGCCGGAGTTCTGCATAGCTGGCCTTGCGAGCGGCTACTGAGCCGGGACGGCGGGGGAAGTCCGTCCCGGCCCCGTTCCGTTACTGCTGGGTCTCCGGAGTGGCCACCGGAACGGCCGGTGTGGCAACGGGGGTTCCTGCGCCGCGGTTGTTGCCGGCGGAGCCACCGTTGTCGACCGCTGCGCCTGGGCGTGCGCGGTTTCCGTCTGTGTAGGCCGCCTCATCGCAAACGCCGGCTGCTTTGTCTTCTCACTCAGATGGATCACTTTGTCAGGCGCCGGATCGACGAAGTTCTGCAACTCCGCCAGTTCCGCCAGCCGCGCCGGGCTGAGCAGTTTCGCTTCTTCCAATTCCAGCTCCGCCATCTTGTGATCCAGCAGTTCGCGCTGCTTCACCAGATCCTGAATCTGATACCCGGCCATCAGGCGGTAGCCTGTGGGCAAAAGCATTCCGATGAGTAGCACCGCCGAGGCGCTCGCCCCGCCGATCATGCTCCAGCACATCTTTGGTGCCTGCGGGTCTGCTTCGCGAATTACCCGGCTGTTGTCAATCTGTTTCACGAAGAAGTGGATGTCTTCGTTCGGGAACGGCCGCAAACGGTTGCTTGTTGGCTTTCCGGATTTCTCCTCCATCCAACGAGCTCCCGCATTCGCCTGCGCTCCGCCCTTCCCCATAAAGCGGTCGTACCATGTCGCCAGCGTTGCCATTCTGTTGCCTTTCTCTCTCTACTGCACGCGTTCCGTCACACCGCCTCGGATTCCTCTGAAACCATTCGCAGGGCGCGTAGTTTTGCGCTGCGCGCCGCCGGGTTTGCTCTCGTCTCTTCTTCGGAGGGTGTAATCACATGTTTGGCCAGCAATTGCGCCCGCCCTTCGCGGGACAGGCGTTGAAAACTCTGCTTCACTCTCCGGTCCTCGAGAGAATGAAAAGTTAAGATGACCACTCTGCCGCCCGGTTCCACTAACCGGGGTACTGCGTCGAGGAACAACTCCAACTCCTCCATCTCGCGATTCACCACTTGCCGTATCGCTGAGAACGTTTGTGTCGCTGGATGTAGCCTGCCCGTCCTCGGCACGGCCGCCTCGATGACACGCGCCAAATGACCCGTGGATCGAATCGGCCGTGCGCGGACGATTGCTCTGGCTATTCTCCGCGACCTCCTCTCCTCGCCGTACTGGAAGATACAGTCGGCGAGCTCTTTCTCCGAACTGAAATTCACCAGATCCGCGGCGGTCTCCCCCTCGGTGCGATTCATTCGCATGTCCAAAGGGCCGTCCGCCATCAGACTGAATCCTCTCTCTGCTTCCGTGAGCTGATAAAACGAAACCCCGAGGTCCGCTACCAGCCCACTTACTTTCTCCATCTGCATTTCCCTGAGAGCTGCTTCTAACTCCGACATCCGGCCGTGATGAAAGCGAATCCTGTCCGCTACCTCCGCCGTGTTCTGCCGTGCCAGTTCCAACGAATCCAAGTCCTGATCGTTCGCAATCACAAACCCGCTGGTCAGCCGCTCCGCGATCTGCTTCGTATGGCCCCCGAGGCCGCAGGTCGCGTCCAAATAAATCCCATCCGGACGGACCGCAAGATGCTCCAACAATTCCTGGCTGAGTACCGGTATGTGAGTTTGTGCCATACATATCCGGTTATTTCAGTCCCTGGTTCTCCATGTACGCCAACTTGTCCGCCAGATTCTCCATCGCCTTCGTCTGGCGCTTCTCAAATTCCGCCTGGCTGTAGACGTTGATCACTCCGTCATACGCCTCCAGCCACACCTGCGAGCTTTCCAGCTTCAGCAGCCGCCGCAGGTTGCTAGGCAGGAGAATTCTCGACTGCCCGTCGATCTCCGCGTCCTGGCCCATTTCGTTTGCCAGAAACAAGATATCCTTGCCCCACGCCACTTTGTCCCCAGCCGTCAGAATCGCGACATTTCGATTCCAGGCCGGAATGGTGTACACTCTAGCTGTGTTGCGGTCCAGACTCGTCACGAATACTTGCTGCGCTTGCAGGGTCGTCAGGTACGACGCGATCTCGCTTGGGACCTTCATGCGCCCTTTTTCGTCGACCTTAGTCGGGAACAGTCCACGAGGAGGATTGACTGTCACCGAGTTTTGAGCGACGTTTTCCACTTTCGACCTCTGACGACCTCAAATCGCCACTTCTAACCACTTGAGGCGATGATGCCACACCTCAGAGGTGGAAATCAACAAGAATCTTCAGGTAATTCTTGAGCTTAGGCAGGCATTCCCTTTTTGTTCTCTTTAGCTTACCCACCCACCTACTACTAGTGGCCCCTACGTCTCACACACTGCCTCTTGTGCCCTCCCGCTTCTCTTCTCCTCCCAGTCGCCACTCTCACCTGACCCGGCGTATCCTGAGGAAGTACCCATGAAACGCAGGCTCTGGATTCTCTTCGCTTTAGGGGTGATCGGAATCGCGGCGAAACTATGGCGAATGACGTTGGATATCGAACGTCAGGCCGCTGTTGATGAGGCCCGACCTGCGGATGTAATTGTTGTTCTCGGTGCCGCCGAATATCGTGGCCGCCCGTCGCCGGTCCTCAAGGCTCGCCTCGATCACGCCCTGGAGTTGTACGGCAAGGGGCTAGCCGCACGAGTTATCACTACGGGCGGCGCCGGCGGCGACCCGCTCCACACTGAAAGCGAAGTGGGGAGAAAATACCTCAGCGCAAAGGGGGTGCCAGTGGAAAACATCCTCATTGAACCGGAAAGCGAAAGTACGGCGGAATCCATGACCGCGGCGGCGGAAATCATGCGCCGTATGGGGATGAAATCGTGCATCGTCGTCACCGACGGCTATCATATCTTCCGGGCGAAGCATATGTTGCAGCAGTTAGGAATTGAGGTGTACGGGTCACCGCGGCCGTCCAGTCATCAGGATGGCTGGGGTTATCGGTGGCTGTGCTTCCGTCAGGCGGTGGGGTTCAGCTTGTGGAGTTTGGGGATCAGGATCTGAGATGTCAGGCTGGTATGCTAATGGATAAGGACATAGGCAAATGACAAGTGCCCAGCCCATGGCGCCACGTCTGATAACCGGTGAGCGGATGAGCCGCGAGGAATTCCTGGCTCGTTGGGAGCAATTGCCCGGCTTGAAGAACGCCGAGCTGATCGAAGGAATCGTGTACGTGCCGTCCCCCGTAAGTCTTCACCACAGCGATTATGCTCTTCAGGCCCATGGCTGGCTCTGGACCTATGCGCAAGCCACGCCCGGTTGCGTGGGCGGCGCCAATGGTACCTGGATGATGTTGGAGAGCGCCCCCCAACCTGACGCCGCTTTACGTATCCTTCCGGAGCATGGCGGTCAATCCGGGACATGGGGAAAGTACGCGGCAGGTGCCCCGGAACTGGCCCTGGAGATTTGCGTCACCTCCACCGAAGTGGATTTCGGCCCCAAACTGGCACTCTATCAGCGGGCCGGAGTGCGCGAATACATCACTCTCGAAACTTTGCTGCCGAAGATCACCTGGAGAGTGTTGCGCGACGGTTCCTACCTGGAACTGCCCCGCGATCCGGACGGTGTCTACCGCTCCACCATCTTCCCTGGATTATGGTTGGATGCCGAGGCATTCTGGACGCAGCGGCCCCGCCTGCTGGAAGTCCTGCGGCAGGGCCTGGCCACTCCTGAGCATGCCGAATTCGCCGCCCGCCTCGCCGCCGCCAATCGCTGCCCGCACCAATAACTACGCGCAGGCGTCTTCTTCCACCACAACATCATGCAGGTCAGTGGGCACTCCTCCGCCTCACACCTTCTCCGGCAGCACATAAGGTTCGCGATATTTCCGCGTGATCATCGCATTGGCCTCGGCATCCCCAACGATCGCTTCCTTGTCCGGATTGGTCATCAGCGCGTGCCAGTAATCAGGACTGGCAATCGACACCGCGTCGATGTCCTTGCGCTCCAGCAGCCGCCGGATGTCGAACTCTGTTGCCGGCTTGTGGCCTTGCAGTTTCTCCACCAGTGCGACACCGCCGGTGAAGAGCCGTTCATCGGCATCGCACAGCGCCGCGATCCGCACATTCGGCACTTTCGCAAAGCCCGTGATATGCCCGCGTCCCCGGCCATGAAAGCCGACGACCGCGACATTGACACGGTCATTTGGGCTGCCTTGTTCAAACGATTTTCCGATAGCGGGAGCGGCAGCGGCCGCGCCGCGAATCACCGCTCGACGGGATGGCGTATTCATTTGGAACCTCGCCGAATAAAGTATCACTTCGCGGTCAGCGCCGCACCCAGATCGGGCTCGACCACGCCAGTTGCCCTTCCTTCTGTTGCACCCGCACATAGTAGTAGCTCTCGCCCGGCCTGCTATCCGCGTCGCGAAACTCAAAATCCGCCTTCGCCCCATTGGGCCGCGCCGTATGCACAAACGTGTTGTCCTTGATGATCACGATCTTGTCGATCGGCCCCGTCCCTTCGACATGCACCTTCAAGACCGGCGCCTCGCGCGATTCGAAAATGTCTCCCATCACGTGCTCGCCGATGCGCACATCCAGGATGATGTTGTCCGTGGCCGCATACGCATGCCGCGCGCGCATCGCATTCAGCAAATCCTCGCGCGTGGTGGACTTGCCCGCATCCACCAGCAGGCACGCGTAGGCATCGTGCGTCGCGATATGATCCGCGCTTGCCTGCACGCCCAGCTTCAACCCTTTGGCCCACGCCTTCCACACAAACCCGTCGGGACGCCACCCATCGCCGTGATGATAATACCGCCGCTCCGGCGTATCGGCGCGCGGGGCATCTTCGTATTCGTAGGATGAATTCAACCCCTGATACAACTCCACCAACGGCTCCAAAGCCGGGTCGTTATCGCGCCAGTCCGTCCCCTGATCCGAAGCCGAACTGTGCAGCGTCGTCACGCCCTTCCGCTCGCGCAAATACGGATACAGCACCGGGCCTGTGTCCACCTTGCCCGCCTGCTCTTCTTTGCTGATCGGCAATTCGCGATTGCCGCGCTCGGCAAACACATTATTCCGATGCCCGTTTGGATACGGCACGCTCCGCTCCGTTCCAAACAGCGGCCAGAAGCGGCCCTGCACCAGAAAGGCATCTTCCGATTTCTCCGTCCGCCACCAGTTGTACTCCGTGTTCCCATACTGATGATCGGCCACGAGCATGAAATCGTACTGCCCCGCCGTGAACGCATAGCGGTAGAAATCCAGCAGCGATCCATCGCCAATCCCATCGGCGGACATGTCCGTGTGACGGTGCAGATCGCCCCGCAGAATCCGGTACTGCTTGCTGCCCGCGCGATACCGGTAGCCGCGAATCGCCGCCACGTTCGCCACTTCATTCGGATGCACCGGCTTGGCCTCCAACACCGGTTCCACAAACGGCGTCAGCCGCGCCGTGAACGCCCCCGCCGGCGGATCAATCCGCGTATACGCCACCTCTGTGGTCTGCGCCGCAGGCCGTCCAAACGTGCGCCCATCACCGGACCATCCAAACCACAACGCCCCCTTCGCATCCGTGGCCGTGGCAATTCGCACATCATTGCGCCCAGCCGTTGCCGACAGCTTCATCGCCGGCAACCATCGGTCGCCTTCGAGCGCGGTGACCATCACCTCCCACATCCCGTTCGCTCCCCAATTGTTCTGCACGCGAGTGCGGAACCCGGTGAGTGATCGCCCCACCGCCCACATGCGCCCCGCGACATCCTGCACCAGCCGGGCCATTTGAAAATAGTCGCGATTCTCCGGCGGGATCGCCTGCATGATGTCAGGCGGCTGCAGCACACGGTCCCCTTCCAACACCGCCATTCGGAGCGCTCGCGTGCGATACAGACCGTTGCCGCCGCGTGGAGCAAAGTGCTGGCTGTTCCAATCCTTGCCCCAGTTCACCTCGGCGGCATCCCACGCCATCCACAACCGGTCCTGCCGGTCACACGTGAGCGATACATTGGCGTCGTAGCCCGCCGAGCGCGTGATCCGTTTTACGGCGTCCAACTTCCCGTCCGGAGTCATCCGCCGGACGAACACATCGAAATTGCCGCTCTCGTATCCATCCCATCCGAACCATACATTGCCCTTCGAATCCGCAGCCAGCGCCGGCATCCATTGATCGGCCGCTCCCGTGCTGATCCGCTGCTCCTGCCCCCAAGCCTGCCCGTCCCACGTCTTCGTCAGGATCTCTGACCGTTGATTACGAAAGCCCTGCCACACCAGATGCACTCTGCCCTTGGCATCGCGCACCGCCGCATGATTCAGATTCGGCCCCGCATCCCCAGTGAGCCGCTGCGCACTGGACCACTGATTGTTCTGAAAATACCGACCCCGGACGGTCCACTCGTTCCCGGCTTTGGCCGACCATATGCACCACATCCGTTGCTGGCCATCCTCCACCAGCGCCGTACGGAAGTTGTCTCTCGAATCGCCGCCGCTCACCTGCATTGCCGGCTCCCAACCTGCGCTGCCGCGGCGCGACACCCACACAGCATCCTCACGATTTGCATACCGGATCCAGGAAGCCCACACCGCTCCCCGCGAATCCGTCGCCATCGCTATATAGTCGCGCTCGCCATCCTGCGTCGTCAGCGGAATGGTATTCGGAATTCGCTCCACGGTGACATCACCATCGAGAAAGCGCACTCTCCGCCCATACGCCAGGGCCGGCAGGGCGAAGGAAAAATCGCCCGACGCGGTGGTCACATCCACGCGCGAATCCGCCGCTGCGTTCAACACCGCAACCACTCCGTTCGGCATCAGTTCATACGGCCTGGTGTGTACCGGATCGTAGCCACGCGGCGAAAGTGAGTTCATGTAATTGGTTGCCCGCGACGTGCACTTCCAACCGTTCGGCCCTGTGATGGCGTCCTTCTGTTCAAAGAAAACGCCGGTCAGCTTCCGAACGGTTCCGCGCTGCACCCGCATCTCGCCATCCCACGTCTTCGGATGGTGCTTGCCAACCCCGAACATGATCCTCACCGTGATACTCTGCTCCGCCTGCGCATCGGCCATCGGAATCGCCGCGGTTTGCGCGGTGCGCAGGTACAAGGGCAGCAGAAACAGGGCGCATCCGCCCCCGGCAATCATCCACGTTCTCGTTCGCACGCCACTACGCTATCGCAACGCGTGAGACAATGCACCAATATGCGAACCCTGCGAATTCTCGGCACCCTCTTCACCGTTGCCGCTCTGGCGCACACGGCCGAACTCACCACCAAAAAGGCTCTCAATCTCGAAGTGTCGAAACAGATGGCCGCCGCCGCCGAAGCCGAGGCCCGTAAGAACAAATGGAACGTCGTCATCTGCTTGGTGGACGATGGCGCGAACCTCATCTACCTCCAGAAGATGGACGAGACCCAGATAGGCTCTATCGAAGTGGCATTAGAAAAAGCCAAGACCGCGGTGCGTTTTAAGCGCCCCACCAAGGCTTTTGAAGATGCCGTCGCGGGTGGACGCCAGGTGGTGTTGAAGCTGCCCGGTGCGCTGCCGGTGGAAGGCGGCATCCCCATTATGGCGGACGGCAAACTGATCGGTGCGATTGGCGTCAGCGGCGTGCAATCGAATCAGGATGCGCAGATTGCTCAAGCCGCCATCGACGCTCTCGCGAAGATACTAGGACGCTGAGATCGACTCCTCCGCCGCCACTTCCTCCGCCTTCATCTCGATGCCCTTGCGCGCCGCGAACTCCGCTCCGCCCAGCACCAGCATCGATGCCAGGAACGACCAGAACACCATAATCGCCGCGTATTCAAACGGCCCGTATTCGAGATAGAACTTTTCATCGATCTTCTTCCAGAAGAAAATCGTCAGCCACTTCAGCAACTCGATCAGCATGCCGCAGAGGATCGCCACCGGCAACACTCGCCGCCACGCGATCTTCGTGTTCGGCAGCAGCCAGTAGATCAGGAACAGGACCAACATCGTCACCATCGCCGCGGCGCCGCGAAAGAACAAGGAGCCCAAGGCCCCGGTCAGACTCCAGTCCTGCGCGAAAGCTTTCGCCAGAAACGTCCGGTTCGCGGCAGTCAACGACAGCGACAGCAGCATCAATGTTCCGCACGCGAAAATCAGTCCCAGGCTGATCATCTGGTTTCGCAAAAAACTCCGGTTCACCTTCACCTTCCATACACGATTCAACGCCACTTCCAGCGGCTCAAACACGCCGTTCGCGGTGAAGAACAGCACTAGCACGGAGGTGATCTCGAACGGCCCGCGTTTCATCACGATCCAGTTCAAATTGCCCGACAGCCACGAGCTCCACTGCCCTGGAAACGATTCGCTCAACGCGAAGTGAATCGCATCGACCGCCGCCTTCCACGCCAGCACGTGTTTGCACAGGCTCATCATCACGATCAAAAACGGGAAAAACGAGAGCAGTACGTTGGCCGCGATGGAGAACGCGTAAACGTGTGTCTCGGTCTCCATCCAGAAATGAAATGTGGGGCCGAAGTTGCGGCGGAGAAACTGCCAGACGCTTTGTACCGACACGGTCAACCTCCAGTGTAGATACAATCAGTCTCCATATGCCAAAGACGCTGCTCGCCATGGGCGCCCACTATGACGACGTTGTGTTCGGTGTGCCAGGAATCGCGCTCCAGGCCATCGCCAGGGAATGGCGCGTGGTCATCGCCGCCCTCATCGGCGACTATCGCAATTGGCCGCCCGCCAAGGGCCGTCATGAAGCGCTTGTCAAAGGCACCAAGGACCTCGCCCACCATTACGGCGCCGAGATGCGCTTCCTTGATTTCGCCTCCCACGAATTCGACGTCACCACGGAAAACAAAAAGAAGGTTGCCGAACTGGTGACGGATGTGAAGCCCGACATGGCGATCATCCTTTGGCCCCACGATCATCACGACGATCACCGCATGGCCTCGCAGCTTTGCGAGATCGCCCTCAACTACGGTGGCCAGTTGCTGGGCAAGCAGGATTACCGCCCGCCGCGCCGCACCTATTGGTACGACAACGGCCCGCGCCACACCATCGGCTACGAGCCCGACACGTTCGTAGACATCAGCGAGCAGTGGCCCACCGCCCGGGAATGGCTCGGCCGCGTGATGGCCTTGATGCGCAATCAGGAATACTCCGGCCGGGAATATGACGCTGCGGTCGACGCCAAGGAAACCCTTGCGGCCTATAGGGGAAAAACCTGCGGAGTCCGCTATTCCGAGGCTCTACGGGCCTATCAACAATCGCCTCGCGACATTTTTTCGTAATCGCTGACAAGATTCGCCGCCCGCATTGCGCATGCACGGTTGAGGCACAACGCAATGTCACACTTTACATCGGGCGACGGCAAGAAGAGACTCTCCCTCGATACCATCCATGCCACCTCTGGCGGATCATTCACGATCGGCGTTTGGGGGATGACGGACGCGCTCAAACTGGTTGTGTCTGAGGACAAGGCGCTCGATGTAAACAAGCTCAAGCCTGGCGATCTGCGCCCCCAGGTG
Organism: Acidobacteriota bacterium; assembly: GCA_016213775.1. Taxonomy (GTDB): domain Bacteria; phylum Acidobacteriota; class Terriglobia; order Bryobacterales; family Bryobacteraceae; genus CADEFT01. The sequence continues at coordinate 54,845 of JACQZR010000280.1, read as the reverse complement.
CTCGGCGTCGATGCCAAAGTCGCCACCATTACCAAGCTCAACAAGATCCCCAACACCGAGGTCACCGTCTACAAAATCCAAATGAATAAGGTCACCGGCGTCTATCGCCTGGAACTGCAATTCGGCGTCGATGTCTGGGATTGGGCGCGTCTCCAGTGCGGCGCCAAGCCCGCGGTGGCGGAGGACACCTCGAAAGGCACCGGCTACCTGAACGTGCACGTCGTTTGGGCCACGCCGCCTCCTCCGGTAAGCCCGCTGCCCCATTGCAGCACTGTTGCCAGCCTGCTGCTCGAAAAGCACGGCTTCAAGCTTCGCGTCACCCCCAGCCTTTCTTGGTACGGCGTTGGAGACAAGCCCACCATTCAGGGCTTCGAGAGCGGCGTTGTCTGCACCAAGGACATCGGCAACGTCCCGGCGCTCTCCACAAAAGTCAAGGCGTTGCCCGCTTACCAGTCCAACAAACTGATCGTGGTGATGGCGAATGCCCGTACGCATACCGACCCCGACAAGGACCCTGGCAATCTTGCCGGCCAGACCGTGCCCGAAGGCGGTGAACTGCACGACATGGACGAGTGCAAAACGATCGGCGTGAAGAAGGGCTACATCATCATCAACGTCAACAACCGCGCCATCGACGGCGCCACTCTCGTTCACGAAATGGGACATGTCGTCGGCTTCTGTGGTCACATCGGCGATCACACCAAGCTCATGTCCTACGGTGTCCGGCGCAATCAGGTGCAGAAAGGCCAGATCGCCCAATTCCAGAGTGCCTTCTTCCACAGCGACGTCTAATCCGGAAGTCTCAGGCCGCATGTGGGGCAGCCTGTCAAGCTGCGGCCGATTGGTAATCGGCCCCTGGAGTTTGCACATTCGCCGTCTTGTGGGGCGGCCAATCCTGGCCGCGGCTGGCCTTTCCAGGCCAGCCAGTCTCGGCACTCATGCCGAGACTCGGCGCCGATTGGTAATCGGCCCCTGCCGAGGTGGCAGCCGTTTGACATTTCCGGGAATCATCTTCGAACTTCGTGTGAGCCCCGTTGTAGTCCGATTCAGAACACTGATGGCGATCCGCGAAATGAGCGGCTACCGCCGGTAACGCCCACTGCTCTGCGGGGTAAGCGGAGCGTTACCGCCCAACACCTGACAGCAAAAACACCCCAGAGCCAGCCTCACGCAATTCGTGTGAGCCGCCGGCCACCCCGCGCAACCGGCCCGGAATGAAAAAATCCACCTCGGGAGCATCGGCAATCAACCGCCGCACATCCTCCGCCGCAGGGGCGGCAATCACACTGCCCACCGCCTCCGTGGAAGGCACCTGCCACTCACGCAGACGCTGTTCAAACTGCCCCATTAGTTCCCGCCGCCGCAAAAACTCGTCCACTCTGAGCGCGATCCCCAGATACCGGAAATCCAGCCCATACCGCCGGAACGTGCTCTCCGGCTGCACAAACAAATAGTGCAGCCGCGGCAACCCCAATGTCGCCGCAACCAGTTCCTCTTCCCCATCCACACTCACCAGTGGATTGGGCCGCTGTAACGCCGCATACCGCTGCAACCAGGCGGTTGCCGCAACTCGCGGCTCCATCCGCGAATGCAACGCCCGCACGGGAACCACCGCGCACAATACCACTCCCGCCAGCACCCAATCCCAACGCCCGCGCCGCCATGGTGCATATTCCGCTGCAATCCAGCACATCGCCGGCACCCCCGCCAGCACGTAGGCAACATTGCGATAGCTGTTCGCTGCCGCGAGCCCCAACACCACAATCATCCACGCGGCCAGCAGCGGCGCTCTACCGTCCTGACGGCCTCGCCACAAGGCAACGAGGGCACAAGCCACTAGCACCGGCACCAGCGGATCGGCCATCCACAGCCGCTTGGCATAAAACAAAATCTGTGATTCTTGTGTCGTCTGCGGAACCCCCGACCCCAGCGAGAATCCGAGGATCTCCACCTGCACGAACTCCGCCCAAAACCACTTCGGATGTACCGCGAGCTGATACAGGAACCATGGCGACGCCAGCGCGAGACTGCCCACAACAGCCGGTAACCACCGCCGCGGCGAAACTCGAGTCAACGCCGTCCAAAGTGCCCAAATGAAGATCGGAGTCAACCCCGCAATTCCCTTTGTCAGGATCGCCGCGGCCGCCGCGAAAACAAAGCCAGTCCGCGAATCCTTCCACAAACTCACCGCCGCCAGCGTGATCCATAGCCCCAACAACGCGTCGGTGAGGTTCAGCCGTGCCAGCGTGAACCACAACGGATGCGCCGCCAGCAGACCCGCCGCGATCACCCCGCGTGCCCCGCCAATCCAATAGAACAGTAGCGCCGGCACTAACGCCCCGGCAAACAGCGAAGGCAGCCGCAACGACAGCACCGTATCCCCAAACAGCCGCACGCTCGCCGCCGATGCCCAATAAACCAGCGGCGGTTTGAACAATGCCAGCCGCCCCATGAAATGCGGTGTCAACCAGTCGCCGCGCTCCGCCATTCGCAGCGCGATGCTGCTGTAGAGGGCTTCATCCTGCGGGACGATCTTCCCTACGGGATCGATGTAGCCCGCCGCAAGACCCGCTTGTCCGGCGTGCCACGCGTACCCAAACAAGATGATGAAAAAGATTGCGGCGGCAATCAGGCGCCGGAGCATCCATCCATTATCGCGGCTTCCCTATTCCAGGTTGAGCCCGCCAAAGGGAGTATCCGCCGGCTCCAGGTAGACGATCTCCGCTGATTGCGCCTCCGGCAACTGCACCCGCACTCCGTCGCGCATCAGTTGCTCGCCCGTCATCATGTAAATGCGGCGGTCATCCTGAAAGCGCACACGGTAGTTCCCCTCCGGCCTCAGCCCCTGCGGCTTCAGCAGGTAGTTGCTCTCCGGCGCCATCTCGCGCGTCACCACGATCGTGGATGTATCGGCCGATGCCAGGTAACCCTGAATCGCATCCACCGCGCCTTCCCGCGGCATCTCCGTGAGATGGAACACCTGGCTGTCCTTCACCTGCCCGCGCAGGTTCTTGTACACCCTGATCTCCGATGTAGCCAGCGCCAGATCCGCAGCCTCTAGCGACTCCAGCTTGTTCATCATGATCCACGGCCCGCCGAACATGTAGCTCCGCGTCTGGTACGTGTTCGATCCGTTCTCCGGCATATACCGGTCTGTATAGCGCGGCGGAAACGGATACGTCGCCCCGTACACTGACTGCCGCGATCCCAGCGCCCCCGATGCGTCATTGGTGATCGACGTCACATAGTAGCGGACCATGTTGAACGTCATCATACTTCCGCCGTTGGCGCAATTTTCCCAACTCACGTTCGGCCGCTGCTTCTGTACCGCATCGAGCACCGAGTTCAAACCGTCCACCGCATTCGAATAATTGCTGTCCGCCGGATCATGCGTGTGGTCAGTGCGAGTGCACTGTTTTACGATGTGCTCGCCATCCTGCAGCACCCAATCCACGCCAAACTCGTCGATCACGCGCAGCAGTTCGGCAATCACCCATTCCTGCACCGGCTTGTGCGACAGACACAGCGGCTTCGCTCCGAAGTATTGATACGGTTCCGTCGCCACCCAGTCCGGATGCTCCCGCACCACGGCCGACTCCGCCGCCGCTTCCGCAAACGCGATATGCAGTCCAAACTTCATCCCTAGCGAATGCACGTAATCGGAAAGCGCCCGCAGCCCGCTCGGAAACTTCGCCGGATCGTCGCGCCATTCCCCGATCTGTTTGGCCCATCCCAGATCGACGATGAACATCTCCACTCCTGCCTTGGCCGCGATCTCCGCGTTGCGCCGCAGCAGCGCTTCATTGATCCGCGTCTGATATGCCCACGAATCCCAAACCACGTAGGGGAACTTCGCCGTATCCGGCAGCGGCTTCGCCAGCACCGCCTCTACGAACCGTTGTGTCCGGAAGCCCGCCTCGTCCCAGTTCCCATGGAACAATCCAATGAACCCCGCCGGCACTTGAAACTCATCACCAGGCGCAAGCAGCCGGTTCAGATCGGACACCTGCGCAGAGAGCCTCAGCCGGCCCTCATCCGCAATGCGCTGTGCCGTAGCCTCCGCCCGGCCATCGAACTCCCAGCCGGCCACCAGCCCGCGATCCCTCGAATCCCGAACGGCAATCCACGCGCATTCCGGCTCACCCGCGCCGGACCGCACAATTAGCGGCGTCGCATCATCCGCCAGCATCGACTCTTTTGGTTCGAAATTCTTCAGCGGTGGCAGCACCGACCATTGATTCACCCGCATCGCGCGAAAGCTGTTTCCCCGTGGTTCTGCGAAATTCCAGCTCAGCATGTCCGCCATGCGCACATGCCGTTCCCGCTCCAGCGTGTTCCGCACACGCACGCTGTAACGCAGCACCGGCTGATCTTCAAACAATTCCAGGTTGAGAAAAATGCGAAAGCCTCCGTCGTTCTGATCAAAGACGAGGGAGAGCCTCGTGCCCCTGCGGTCAATCTGTTGCGTTGATTCGCTGATGAATCGCAGGGGAATGTAGGCGTCCACCGCCGTGCCGGTAGTAGCAAACCGGATCGGAGACGAAATCACATTCTCCGGCGCTTTCCACACGTCGCCCCATACCAGACTCCGTAGCGAATCGAACTGGAAGGTGCCCGGCTCGTTATAGGAGAACGACGCTTCAATGAGCCCGTTGCTCAGCACCCACCCGTTTGCGGAGCGCGTCACATCGATTCTGGCTTCCGCCATAACAGGCAGAACCAGTGCGACCGCTACTCCCGCCAAAACAAGATTCTTCATTATTTGTTTCGTATTCTTCTGGGGCCTGCACTGGGCCCTCTAAGAACTCGAACACTCTTCTTCGCCAATAGATGCGGTGAAAAGGTGTTAAGTTCCGTCAAGTGTCCTTTATTGCTATATCGGCGAATCGGGGAAAAGTTGCATAGACTGAGAAGATGCTCAGCCGCCGCACTCTCTTTCAACTGGCCGCCCCCGCCTTCGCTCAGACTTCGCCACTGCGCCCTAACTTCGTCGTTATCCTTACAGACGACCAGGGTTCACACGACCTCACTTGTTATGGTGCAAAAGACCTGCTCACAGGTAACATCGATTTCCTCGCTTCTTCTGGCGTGCGGTTTACAAACTGGTACTCCAACGCCCCCGTCTGCGCTCCCTCCCGCGCCGCGCTCTTCACCGGCCGCTACCCCATCCGCGCCGGAATCGCCACCAACGGCCTCGCTCTCCCGCGCTCCCAACGCACTGTCGCCCGGCTTCTCAAAGACGCCGGCTACGCCACCGGACTGATCGGCAAATGGCACCTCGGCTCCGATGATCAAACCAGCCCCAACGGCCACGGCTTCGATTACTTCTACGGCTTCCATCCCGGCTGCGTCGATTTCTACTCGCACCGCTACTACTGGGGCGAAGGCGGCAATCCACGCAAGGTGAACTTCCACGATCTCTACCGCAACCGCCAAGAGATCTTCGAAGACGGCGAATACCTCACGGATCGCATCACCGCGGAAGCCTGCGGTTTCATTCGCCGCAACATCCATCATCCGTTTTTGCTCTGCGTCACCTTCAACGCGCCACACTACCCCATGCACGCGCCGCAAAAATACCTTGACCGCTTCCCCAACCTGCCCCCGGAGCGCCGCACCTACGCCGCCATGATCAGCGCCGTTGACGACGGCGTCGGCGCCATCACCCGGACCCTCCGCCAGCACGGCCTCTGGGACAACACCGTGATCTTCTTCCTCGCCGACAACGGCGCTACCACCGAGCCTCGCGCCGGCCTCCAACAACAACCCGCCACCGCCGGCGACAACGGAATTTATCGCGGTTTCAAGTTCAGCCTGTTCGACGGCGGCATGCACGTCCCCGGCATCATCTCGTGGCCTGGGAAAATTCCGGCAGGAACCGTCAGCCGCGAGCTCGTTATGACGATGGACGTCACCCCCACCATCTGCGCCGCCGCCGGCGTCAAGCCTCCAGCCGGCTACACCTTCGATGGCCGCGACATCCTCCCCGTCGCGCAGGGCAGGGCGCCCTCTCCGCACACCGCTATCTTCTGGAAGAACGGCAATCAAACCGCTGTCCGGAAGGGCAAATGGAAACTCGTTTCCAAGGGCATTGAATACGGCCGCACGGACGTGTCCAAAAAACCGCTCGCGGGCGACGACGCCATTCACCTCAGCGACCTCGAATCCGACCCGAGTGAGAAAGTGAACCTCCGCCACGCTCACCCGCAGATAGTTGACGAATTGCTCAGTTTATTGAGCGTATGGCAACAACAAATGACGCCGCCTGAGAAAGAATAGCGAGGAGGGAATTCAGAATCGGATTATTGCCTGACGGCGGGAGTGTGCTGGATACTGCTGCTCGTCAAACAGAATCCGGTGTTTCTACCCAAAGGTCTTCACGACCGTCCCGGCTTCACCAAAATTGTCCGAGGGACCGATCGCATCCAGCAGAGCCTGCACGATATCACGTTCACCCCGCCGGAGGAATTTCGGGATCACAAACAAGTTCGTGTCGAAAGCTTGGGTTGGGAGGATTCCCTGATTCCCAACCATGCAACCAGCCGGGCTGTAACGGCATCCGGTTGCGCGCTCGCCTTCCACGTTCAGCGCGATATGGAGCACGCGGTTCACACGGTCCTGATATTGCTGCCTTGGTCGCATCGAAGATCACAGTATAACGAGGAGCGCAGCGATGACATACTGAGGGTAGATGACCCATGAAGATGCTTCCCTTCGCGATGGGATGATAGTACGGGTGGTGCAGCGGTTGGGACTGCCCTGCGCTCCGCCGATCAGCCTGGATGGGCTCCGCGCACTCTACCAGGCCTGGGGCCAGCACGTGCCGTTCGACAATGTACGCAAGATGATCGCTCTGCACTCCAACCCGGGTCATGTACTGCCCGGTCGCACGGCCACTGACTTTTTCAGCTTCTGGCTGGAACACGGAACCGGCGGCACATGCTGGCCCGGAAGTAACGCCTTGTTCACGATCCTCAGCGCACTGGGGTTCCGTGCGCGGCGCGTTGCCGGATCCATGCGCGACCTTGGCATTCAGAATCACGGCACCACCATCGTCACTCTCGACGGCGCCGACTGGCTCGTCGATTCCTCCCTGCTGTGCAACGAGCCGCTGCCACTGAACGGCACGGAGTTCGTGATCGACGATCCGGTGTTCCCTACTGAATCGGAGTCCGATGGCGATACCTTTGTCGTCTGGCACCGCGTGCCGCCGAGTCAGAACCACACGCCCTGCCGCGTTCACCCGGCCGCCGTAACGCACGACTTTTACATGCACCGCTACGACGAATCGGGCGTCCGCAGCATCTTTAACCAACGGCTCTATGCCCGGCGGAATCGCGGTCATGGCATCGTGGTCCTCCTGGGCAGCACCCGCTTCCGGCTGACGCCCGATGGCTTGTTGGCACGAGACCTCGATGCCGGGGAGTTGTGTGAAGCGTTGCGCACTGACATCGGATTGTCGCTGCAGATAGTGGAAGAGTGGCGCAAGTCCGGCAGCCTCGCGGCCTCGATGGAACCGCCCGAAGGGCCGCCCCCGCCGCCTATCACGAAGCTGCCGCCATCACAACGCCGGATCAAACCATGACGCCCGTGGTTTCAGACGCCAGTGTCGTGCACACCTGGCGGCGCCGTAATACACTGTTCCTATGAAGACTCTGACGGTACGATTGCCCGAGTCGCTGGTAGTCGAGATCGAAGTGGAATCGCGCGGGCGAGGGTGCTCGAAGTCCGACATTGTTCGCGAGCGTTTGCAGCGCTCCACCCAAACGGAGCCGGGGCAATCCGCGTCACTGGATGCGATTGCCGATCTCATCGGCTCGGTCGCCGGCTTGCCCGCCAGCATGAGCGCACGAAAGAAGCGGTACCTGAAAGCCACGGGTTATGGTCAGAAGCGTGCTCGTTGATGCCGGCTTTCTGGTGGCTTTACTGAGTCGCAACGACTCTCACCACCAGTGGGCGGTGACCCAAGCATCTCGTCACGCGCCGCCCTGGCATACTTGTGAAGCTGTTCTGTCCGAATCATTCCACCTTCTCGGTGCGGGTGGGGTTCCTGGGCTCAGCGCCCTTCTTCAGCGCCGGGCTCTGATGGCCGCTTTCAGCATCGACACGCACATGGAGCCAGTGCTCAAGCTCTTGCGGAAATATGAAGACGTGCCGATGAGCCTTGCCGATGCCTGCCTTGTGCGGATGACCGAAGCGCTCGCACAACCGCTGCTTCTGACGACAGATTCCGACTTCCGTATCTATCGGCGGCATAGCAGGCAAGCGGTTCCCTGTGTGATGCCGTCTTAGTGAATCTAGCCAGGATCCTGGTTGCCACGAAGCGACCGCACGCGCCTCGCGCTCAAACCGCGCGCGCAGGAGCGCTCTCCGACCTCTGAGCTTCCAACCTGATTAAGCTAGTGAAGTGATCACCCGCCGCGAACTCCTGCTCGCCGGAGCCTTCCCCATTGCCGCGCACGGCTGGCAATTCCCGCCCATCGCCGCCCTTGAAGAGCCGCACTTCCCGTCCCGCCTACATCTGTTCATATGGCGCAACTGGGAACTCGCCAACGCTGCGCGACTGGCCGAAGTCCTCAGCACCACGACGGCCAAAATCACCGCGTTCGGCAGGGCCATGGGACTGCCTCCGAAGCCCACGCTCACCGCGGATCAGCTTCGCCGCATCTACATCACCGTCATCCGTCAGAACTGGCACATCCTCCCCGAAACCCAGATCATCCAACTGCTCGGCTGGGAGGAAGCGCGTTTCCGGTTCACCCTCAAAGAGGACGATTTTCTCGACGTGAAACTGGCCCGGCGCAAGCCGGATTGCGCGCCGCTCCACTGGCACGAACCCACGGCGGAAGAGAACGCGCGCGCAGCCGCCATCGCGCAAACGCTGCGGGCGGCGTTCGGGGCACGTCTCGGGCAAACTGGAGAGCCGCCATGCGCTTTCGTCAACGCACTCAGCCGTCGCGAGGACCGGCTGATTCGCGACACGTCAGCCCGCCCCGGCGCCAACGAGATCGACCTCTCCACGGGCTGGTCCCTGCAACCCGATCGGGACGAAAGCACGCGCCTCCGCGAATGGCTCGCCGCCACCATGCGCGTGCAACTTTCCTCCGGTGCCACCCAAAAGCAGATTACATGGACGCCAACCAAAGCCTCAGGCGAACAATACCGCATCGACATCACACAGGCGCGCATCGCCATCACGGGCTCCGAGGCCGGGATCAAACAGGCACTCTACGCGCTGATGGATCGGATGGAAGAGCGCGAGGCCCCGTTCCTTGCCACCGGCGTCACTGAGCGCACCGCGGCCTGGAACCCGCGCTATCTCTACTCGTACTTTGCCCTCTACGGCGATCCGCTCATGGACGCTGACCTCGACCCCTTCCCCGACGCCTACCTGGAACGGCTTGCCCGCGCCGGCATCAACGGCGTCTGGATGCAGGCGGTTCTCAACACGCTCGCGCCCTCCGCGGCATTCCCCGAATTCGGCAAAGGCGCCGCCCAACGCCTGCGCGCACTCAACGTGCTGGTGGCCCGCGCAAAGAAGTACGGCGTTCGCGTCTACCTCTACCTCAACGAACCGCGCGCCATGCCGGCTGAGTTCTTCCACAACCGCCCGGAACTGCGCGGCTCGCATCATCAGGGCCTCTACGCGATGTGCACCAGCCAGCCCGCGGTGCGCGAATGGATCGCCTCGTCGCTGGCGCACATCGTGAACCACGTCCCGGATCTCGGAGGATTCTTCTCCATCACGATGTCGGAGAATCACACCAACTGCTTTTCGCATGGCGGCGGCTGGGGCACCAAGGCTCCGCACGCCGGCGATTGCCCTCGCTGCTCGCGGCGCACCAGTTGGGAGACGATCGCGGAACTGCTCACCACCTTCCGCGAAGGCGCAGGATCAAAGACGGAAACCATCGCCTACGATTGGGGCTGGCCGGCGGACCTGTCCGCCAAACTGATTCCGCTGCTCCCGAAAGACGTGGCGGTGCTCAGCATCAGCGAATGGGAACAGCCGGTGTCGCGCGGCGTCCCCACCAAGGTAGGCGAGTACTCCATCTCGGTAGTCGGACCCGGCCCGCGCGCCACGCGCAACTGGCAGCTCGCGCAGCAGAACGGCATCCCCACGATGGCGAAGGTGCAGTTCAACAACACGTGGGAGATCTCCGCCGTGCCCTACATTCCGGTGCCGCAACTGATCCTCCGTCACGCGCAGGCGCTACGTCAGGCCGGCATTAATGGCATCATGGCAAGCTGGACCTGCGGCGGTTACGCATCGTTCAACATGGCCGCAGCGCGGGAAGCGTCGCTGCAACCGCCGGCCCTGCCCGGGGAAATCCTGCAACGCATCGCCGCGCAACGCTACGGCCGCCGCGCCGCATCACACGCCATCACGGCCTGGGACGCCTTCAGCCGCGCATTTGAAGAGTTCCCCTACGGCGTGTCGATGTACCTGATCCCCACGCAGCATGGCCCGGCCAACCTCCTCCGCGCGCAGCCGTCCAAGCAGCAGCCCGGCATGATCCTGTTCCCGCACGATCTCTACAAGCGCTGGTGCGGGCCGTATCCGCCTGCCACCGTCATTGCGCAATTCCGCAAGATCGCCGCGGGGTGGCAGCAAGGTCTCGCGGCCTGGGATCAGGTGCTTCGCGCGGCCTCACCAGCAAAGCGCGTCAACGCGGTCTTCGATCACGAGATCGCTCTCACGTGCCAGCACCATTGGGAGAGCGTGGCCAATCAAGTGGAGTTCCATCTGTTGCGCGACGCGCCGCGGCCCGACAAAACGCGCATGCGGGCCATCGTGGAAGCGGAACTCGCCATCGCCGCGCGACAATACGACATGGCCCGCCGCAATTCCACTATCGCCTACGAGGCGTCGAACCACTACTACTACCGGCCGCTCGATCTGGCGGAGAAGGTTCTCAACTGCCGCTGGATTCTCGACCACGACATCGCATGAACCGGCTCGCCATCGCATTCCTGCTGATCCTGTTGGCAGCCCGCTTCTGCGCGCTCGACCAGAGCCCGCCGGGCTTCTACATTGACGAGGCATCGCAATCGGCCCATGTCATCTGCATGGCGACGGAAGGCGCCAACCCCGCGGGCCGGCGTTTTCCGCTCTACTCGGTGAGCGATTTCGGTGGGGTCTACTACCCGCCCGCGTTGTACATCGGCGCGGGGTGGGTGAAACTCTTCGGCGCCTCCGTCGCGGCCATGCGAGCCTTCGCAGCGTTTGCAATCACGATGGCTATCCTCGGCATGACGCTGCTCGCGCGCCATTACTTCGGCAACAGCGGCGCGCTTGCAACGGCACTGGTAGCGTCCGTCTCGCCGTGGGGCTGGATCTTCTCCCGTATTGCCTGGGAACCGCCCAATGCGCCTTGCTTCCTTGTCTGGGCTCTCTATTTCTTCCTTTGCCGCGAAGGCCGCGCGGCGCAAGTCATTTCCGCCGTGTTCTTCGCCCTCGCCATCATTTCCTACAGCCCGCTCTACATCCAAGGCCCGATTGTCATCGCACTGCTTCTCTGGATGCGCCATCGCGAAGGCCGCCTGAAGCAGATGATCCCGTTCGCCGTAACACTCGCCCTGGTGATGCTGCCGTTCTTCATCAAGGTCTTGACGGCGGACGAACTCCGCCACCGTTTCCGATCGGTGAGCCTGCTCTCCGAAAACTTTCGCAACCGCCCCGACGTCGCTAACTCGCCGGTCATCCTGGGCAGCATCTTCGCGCGCAACTACGTCTCCCATTTCCACCCGGACTATCTGTTCTTATCCGGCGATCGGAACCCGCGCCACTCCACCGGCAAAGTGGGCATCCTGAGCGCACTGGACTTCGCCGCCATAGCCATCGCGATCACTGGCTGGCGGCGCACCTCCATCCCAATCCCGCTGCTCCGCCTGTGTATCATCGGAATCCTGGCGGGAATCATCCCTTCGGCGCTGACCCTCGGCGCCGTCCCACACGCGCTCCGCTCCATTGGAGCCTGGCCCTTTGTGTGTCTTCTGAGTGGGGCCGCCATACGCAACGCAGCCGCGCGGGCGCCGATCCTCGCCGCCGCCGTTCTCTTTAGCGGCTACTTCCTGAGCGACTACTTCACAGGCTACCCGCAGCGCGCCACTGGAGCCTTCGACGAGCAGGTAAAAACGCTGGCCACCCAAGCCGCGCGAGAAGGCAACGCGAGCTATCTCCAGCGGCTCGGCGGGACGTATTCCAAGGACGCCCTGCTCTACTATCAGATGGCGCAAGGGGGCCACACCTGCTCGCAGAGCTTTCCCGCTCCTGCTCGCCAATGAGAGTCTCGAAACGGTCAACGCAACCTCGCCAACCGCCCCGCCGAATGGAGTCCTGCATGCGACCGGTTCGCGGCAAATGATGCATGCGGTTTCGTCCCCTTGCTCCACAGCGAGATGTCCGCCATCGATCCCGGCTGCGTGGTTCGGGCCGTCGGTGGCCTCGCTGTTCCCTGGAGTGCTGAGCATCATTCCCGACTGCCCGTCGGTGTGGGTCTTCACGGAGTGATGGCGGACGCGGAGAGGCGGAGGACTCGGGAAATCGGCATTTGCATTACCCTGTTGCTGGCTGTATCGGGGATCGCCGCCGCCTCGCCGTCGTCCTGGTGGCGACCCCGCGGATCGCGCCTCTTCTGTGCTGTGCCAGTCCAGTGGGGCCCTGTGAGCATAGCGGGAGCAGCGCTGTTTCCGGATTGTGGCTGGCGTACTCGCAAGCCTGATTCCGGCTATGCGAGCCACCATGATCCACCCGATGGTTGCGCTCCGCCAGGAGTGACTGCCCGTGCGGTTGTCGCAGAGTCGGGCGCCAATAGAGGGTTGGTGAGCCGGAGCGTTTGGCGAGCACCCGGTGTTCAACGTCCTATCGTTTCGATTCTCCCATTCACAGCTCAAGTAATAATCGCAAAGTGGTAGAATGCGTCGAAACGCACCCAATGAACCCTCCGCAGTCGATTGGTCAATACCGCATCGTCTCGAAACTCGGCGAAGGCGGCATGGGCGTTGTCTACCGTGCAGCAGACACGAAACTGCACCGCGAGGTAGCTCTCAAGATCCTTCCGCCGGCGTTCGCCGAGGATGCCGCCCGCATGGCGCGCTTCCACCGTGAAGCGCAGGTGCTGGCATCGCTCAACCATCCCAACATCGCGGCGATCTACGGAGTGGAAGAGAACACGATCGTAATGGAGCTCGTCGAGGGTGCCGAGCTCAAGGGCCCGGTCGCAATCGGAACAGCCATCGACTACGCCCGCCAGATTGCCGCCGGACTGGAAGCCGCGCACGAAAAGGGGGTGATCCACCGCGATCTGAAGCCGGCCAACGTCAGGGTTACACCGGACGGCGTGGTCAAGATCATCGACTTCGGACTGGCGGCCGGGCCCATTCGGGAAACGGCCGATGCGGCCAACGCCCCGACTCTCGCGTTCGGACCAACCCTGGACGGCATGATCCTCGGCACCGCGCCCTACATGTCTCCCGAGCAGGCGCGCGGCGCTGCGGTTGACAAGCGAACCGACATCTGGGCCTTCGGAGCCGTGCTGCTCGAAATGCTCACCGGCCGTATCCCGTTCCCAGGGGAAACCGTCTCCGACGTGCTGGCTGCTGTGCTTCGCGCTGATATCGACTTCAGCTCTTTGCCCGCCGCAACGCCTCCGGCAGTCCGGCTATTGCTGGAACGCTGCATGCAGCGCGATCCCAGGCAGCGGCTACGCGACATCGGGGAAGCGCGCATTGCGCTGTCCGGCGATCTCGCCCCACCCGCTCCCGCCGCAACGCCTCCGGGAAGACGGCCAGCCCTGTGGCCCGCCGCCGTCGGCGTACTCGCCCTCGCTCTGGCGGCCACGTCGTGGCGGTTGTGGACCGCCCCTGCGGCGGGGCGGCCGATGATCCAACTCGAAGTCGACGCAGGCCAAATCGTGCACATGCCGTCGATTTCGCCTGACGGCGAACGCATTGTGTTCGTCCGTGTCAACGAGAAGGGAACACATCTCGCGATGCGCCGGCTGGACCAGACCAACATCAGCGTTCTCGCCGGGACGGAGGCAGCAATGTTCGTGCAGCCGTTCTTCTCGCCGGACGGACGATCCGTCGGATTCTTCACCAAGGAAAAGATGAAGTTGTTGTCTCTCGATGGCGGCTCGCTTATTTCCCTCGCAGCGGTGAACGAACCGGCCGGCGGCAGTTGGGGAGCCGATGGACGGATCGCTGTTGTTCCGGCAACCTACACCGCCAGTGGCATATGGCGGATTCCGGCGGCCGGCGGATCGCTCGAATCCTGGATTCCTTCCAGCGCCGCAGTGGATACGATCGATCCCCATCTGCTGCCACACGCTAAGGGCCTCATCTACACAACTCGAGAATCATGGCCGGCCTACCACTACACTCTGCGCATTCTGGAGAGCGGCCAACGGGAGCCGCGTGAGTTGCTGAAGAACGCCAACGCCGCCCGCTACCTCGACGGCGGCTATCTGCTTTTCCATCGCGACCGGAAGATCTTCGCGGCGCCATTCGACCTCGGCGCGCTCAAGCTGACCGGCGCTGAAGTGCCCATGGTGGACGAGGTGGATGACCGCGCGGGTTTGCCGGAATACAGCGTTTCGTCGAATGGCACCCTGGTCTACCGGCGCGCCTCGGGCCGTGTTGTTGTCCGCATCGATTCGGCGGGGCGTAAACAGAAAGTCCTCGGACCGGGCGGTTACATCTATCCGCGAGTGTCGCCGGACGGAAAGAGACTCGCGGTGGCCGATGTCGCTGACCCCAAGGGCAGAGTCGTCGTGCACGATTTTGCCAGTGGCGCCACTCGGCGCCTTGTCCACGACGATCGGTCTCAGTTCAACCCCACATGGACGTACGACGGCCAGCATATCGTTTTTCGCTCCGGCGACGACACACTCATCACGCGGGCAGACGGTGCCAGCGAGCCCGTACTGCTCTTTCAGGACGCGGCAGCATACCTGACATCTTTTTCGCTCGACGGCAAGTGGGCAGCGGGCTTCTCCCAGTCCCCGGACAAGTCCGAGGTATGGGTCGCTCCGGTCGAACGCGGCGGAGTGCCATTGCGCATTGGCAGGAAAGCTGTCGTGGCTCGCGGCTCGGCCGCCGCTCTGTCGCCGGACGGACGGTGGGTGGCCTACATGTCAGATGAGACCGGCGGGTATCAGGTCTACCTTGCCTCACTGACCGAGCACCGAGGCGCGGCTGGGGGCAAGTGGCAGGTTTCCACGGTGCGGGGCTACGATCCCAGGTGGACGGCGAATGGAAGCCAGCTCTTCCTGCAGGACGAGCGGAACGGGGTTTCGTTTCATTCGACTGCCCTCAGAGGCGACACCTTTGTGCCGAGTGATTTGCGCAGGTTTACCGCGATGGAAACGGCACGCTACCCGGCGGCAGGGCTCGACGTTATGCCAGATGGTAAGGAGATTGTTGAGATTGTAGATGCTGACGCACTTACGCCGGAGACTCACCTGCGGGTGATCCTGAACTTCAGTGACGAGGTCCGGCGGAGGCTCGCGCGAGCGAAATAGGGTGCTGTGAGTGTGGGAGTGCCAAGTTGGTACCGCCTGTCCAATGAAGCACGGACATCCTCGCCGCCTGGTACTTTCTGACTGACTCCGTCCATCTGCAGTCCCTTGCCGGCACTTATTCCAAGCACGCGCTGCCCTACTACCAGATGGCGCAAACAGGCGCCGCCTGCTCGCAAAACCGCCTCCGCTAACGCACCCAGAAATGTAAAAAAGTCTTTTAAATCCGCATCTTTACAAAACTTAAGGTCATTCCAGGGCATCGGTATGTTACCAAGGTATTGATGATGCTTCACTCTCGCCGATTTGCGCTGCTGCTGGCCATTGCCGCATTGCCGGCGTTCCCGCAAGCCAAGTCCATTATCGGCACCGTCAAGTCTCTGAAAGCCGAGACCGCTGAACTCGATATCCAACCCGACAAAGGCGACCTCGCAACCGTCAAAATGAGCGCGGAGACAGTCTTCCAGCGCATCGCCCCCGGCGAAACCAATCTCAAAAACGCCACCCCTATTTCCGCCGCGGACATCTCCGTTGGCGACCGCGTCCTGATTTCCCTGATGCCCGAAGGCGCAATGGCTCGCCGCATCGTCGTCATGTCGTCGAACGAAATCGCGAAGAAGAACGAAGCCGATAAGCAGGATTGGATCAAACGCGGCGTGTCCGGCGTCGTCGCCACGAAGGCCGGCAACACAGTGACCGTCAAGATACGCGGCATCGCCGGCGAAACCACATCCACCGTCACCGTCTCCGATACAACCAGGTACCGCCGCTACTCGCCCGATTCCGTGAAATTCGCCGATGCGAAAGTGAGCAGCCTCAAAGAGGTCTCAGTGGGCGATCAGCTTCGAGCCCGAGGGCAGAAGAGTGAAGACGGCTCCAAGGTCACTGCCGACGAAGTGGTGTTCGGTACCTTCATCACCAAGGGCGGCACAATCACAGCAATTGATCCGGCGGCCAAGACAATCACGATTGCCGATCTCAGTAACAAGAAGCCGCTCGTCATTCACCTCACCGCTGACTCCAGTCTGAAGTCGATGCCCAACTTTGGAGGGACGATGGGCGGAGGCCCCGGTGGCGCATCTGGTGGCGCACCTCGCGCGAATGGCGGACAAGCCGGTCCTGGCGGTCCCGGAGGCGCGGGCGGACCCGGTGGCCGTGGCGGCGACCTCTCCCAACTGCTCGAACGCATGCCCGCCACTAAGTTAGAAGATTTGAAAACAGGTTCCACTATCGTTGTCTCCAGCACCAAAGGCGCTAAGGACGGCGACATTACTGCCATCATGATCGTCGCCAACGCGGACATGCTCATCCGCATGGCTCAAATGCAACAAACTCGCATAGCAGGTCGCCCCGATGCCGGTCCCAGTTTGAGCGGTCTGGGCATGGGTGGTATGAGCGGCCTCGATCTGCCGGGGATGATTCCCTAGGCAACGGTTCACCATAAAAGACGTTTCTAAGGATAATGCAATGATTGCCTCACATAGGCTGATAACCCGATTTGTGTGCTCGCTTGCGCTGGCCGCGGCGGCCTTCGCCCAGACCGACCCGCGCCTCACCGTGCAGGGCACTGTCACCGACCCTTCCGGCGCTCTCGTGCCGGCTGCCTCCGTGTCCCTTCGTGGTCCCGGCGGCAACCAGTCCACTAAGACAGACGCTACGGGAAAATATTCTTTCACCGTCCCGCGCGACGGCAACTACACGCTTCGCGTCGGGATGAAGGGCTTCGCCACGATGCAGAAACAGCTCAACGTGGCCGCGCCGGTGAGCGCCGATATACAGTTGGTGATCGCAGCGGAAGCGCAGGTGGTGAACGTCGAGGATGACAACAACACTGTCAGCACCGACTCCTCCTCCAACGGCACCGCCATCGTTCTTCGGCAGAAGGAGTTGGAAGCCCTCTCCGACGATCCCGACGAACTCCAGCAACAGTTGCAGGCGATGGCTGGCCCCGGTGCAGGCCCCAACGGCGGCCAGATCTACATCGATGGCTTCACCGGTGGCAACATGCCGTCCAAATCCTCCATCCGCGAGATTCGTATCAACTCCAATCCGTTCTCGGCGGAATATGACCGGCCCGGCTTCGGCCGCATCGAGATTCTCACCCGTCCAGGGACCGACAGCATCCGCGGCCAGGCGTTCTTCCAGTTCAACAATCAGCACTTCAACACGCGCAGTCCACTGCTGAGCCGTCCCGATCTACCCGAGTATCAAAACCGCTTCTTCGGCTTCCATCTCACAGGGCCGATCAAGAAACAGAAGGCCTCGTTCGGACTCGATGTCGAGCGGCGCGACATCACGGAGAACGCCTTCATCCTGGCGACGACTCTCGATTCTGCATTCAACACACAGAGCGTCAACCAGGCGATTCTGACCCCGCAGGTGCGCACCCAAATCAGCCCGCGCTTCGACTATGCCATCAACACTAACAACACGCTTGTGCTCCGCTACCAGAACGTCGACGTGCGTGAAGACAACGAAGGCATCGGCGACTTCAGCCTCGCCTCGCGCGGCTACAAGCAAACCCTCGCCGAACGCGTGCTGCAAGTCACCTACACCTCCATACTCAAGCCGACGATGGTGAACGAATCGCGCTTCCAGTTCATGCGCATGAACAGCCAGCGTAGCGGCGACAACTCCACCCCCGCCATCAACGTGCAGGGCGCATTCAGCGGAGGCGGCGCGCAGGTGGGCAACTCGGGCTCGCTCAACAACCGCTGGGAATACACCAACCTCTCCACGCTTACCAAGGGACGCCACATCATTAAATGGGGTGGACGCCTGAAGCAGGTGTTTCTCGACGACACGTCGGTGATGAACTTCGGTGGCTCATACACCTTCTTCGGCGGCCAGGGCCCGGCGCTGGATGCCAACAACAACGCCATCGCGGGGACGTCGGTGGACCTTACCGCACTCGAACGCTACCGCCGCACTTTGCTCTTCCAACAGCTTGGTTTCAGCGGCGCGCAGATCCGCGCACTCGGCGGCGGCGCTTCGCAGTTCAGCCTGAGCGCCGGAACGCCTCTCGCCTCGCTCAATCAATTCGACATTGGCCTCTTTGTCACCGACGACTTCCGCTTCCGCCCCAACCTCACTTTGAGTTACGGGCTCCGCTACGAAACGCAAACCAACATCTCCGACTTCACGAACTGGGCGCCGCGCATCGGCCTGGCATGGGCCATCGACCAGAAGGGAACCACCGCCGGTAAGACCGTCTTCCGTGCGGGCTTCGGCGCGTTCTACGATCGCGTTGGGGAATCCGAATCCTTGCAAGCGCTGCGCTACAACGGGACCACTCAGCTTTCCTATCTCATCCAGAACCCGGACTTCTTCCCGGTGATTCCGTCGCTGGAGACGCTGGCGGCCGGCAAGCAGCCGCAGCAGTTGCAGCCGCTCGATTCCTCCGCCGTCGCCCCTCGCACCTATCAGTGGAGCTTCGGGCTCGACCGGCAGATCACCAAATCGTTCCGCTTGAGCGGCCAGTACATCATGGGCCGCGGTGTGCACCTGCGGCGCAACGTCAACATCAACGCGCCCATCAACGGTGTGTATCCGTTCGGCGACCGGCAGATGCGCCTACTGACCGAAACGGTAGGCTTCAGCCGGAACAGCATGATCGCCATCTCGCCGAACATCAGTTGGAAGAAGCTGATCCTGTTCGGCCACTACAGCTACGGGCACGGCAGGAGCGACGCCGAAGGGCTCCCGGCCAACCCATACGATCTTCGCGCCGAATATGGTCCGTCGGGCTTCCAGGACGTGCGCCACCGCATTTTCATGGGCACGAACCTCACGCTGAAGTACGGCGTCTCCATCAGTCCCTTCATGATGGCCAGCACCGGCAGTCCTTACAACATCACCACCGGGCGCGACATCAATCTCGACGGCACCACAGCCGAGCGCCCTGCGCTGCTCAACCTCGCCGCGGCCAATTGCACCGGCGGCTCGCTCGTCTACAAGACGGGCTTCGGCTGCTACGACGTCAACCCAGGTCTCGGAGTTGCCACCATCGGACGCAACACCGCTCGCGGACCGGGCCAGGTGAACCTCTCCATGCGCATCGCCAAGTCTTGGGCTTTCGGTAACCGCGGCGAATCCGGTCCTACGGAAGGTGGTCCGCCTCCCGGAATGGGCGGCTCGCGTGGCGGGCCGGACGGCGGCCGCGGACCCGGCGGTGGTGGCGGCGGTCCTCGCGGCGGCGGCCCTCCGATGGGCGGCGGCATGCGTGGCGGTCCTGGTGGCGGCGGTCCTCCTCCCGGGATGTTCGGCTCCGCTTCCGGCAAGAAGTACAACCTGTCGATCAGCGCTTCTGCCCGCAACCTGCTCAACCATGCCAACTACGCGGCCCCGAGCGGCGACCTTTCCTCGCCCTTCTTCGGCCAGTACCGCAGCCTGGCAGGCTTCGGCCCCTTCGGCGGAACGAGCACCTATCAGCGCAAGATCGACCTGCAGTTGCGCTTCACGTTCTAACCTGACTCCGAAAACAGCGGACGTCATTCCCGGCGTCCGCTGTTTCCGTTTGGATGTGCGCTTCGCCATGCGGGATCGGACTCAAATTCTCTTGTTTCAGTGTCACGCCAAACCAACTCCACAAAGCCAGGAACCGCCATGTGCAATACGCGTAGTTGGTCTGCAAAAGATCGCCTGATGTCTGACGCCTGTTCCCGAAGGACCTCAAGAACGGCCTCGGGATCGGAGCTGTACAACTTCTTCAAAAACATACTGGGACCGAGTGCGGTGACCCCCCCCCACTGGATGGTAGAACTCAGTGGACAGTGCCGGAGATTGTACGTGACAACTGATCCAGCCTTTGCATGCGCCGCGGCGGCGAGTACGTGGCGGTCCTTCTCGTCATTCTCCATCTGCGAGGGTTTCAAACCCTCGCACCCAGGCATCTGGAAAGTGCTCCCGCAATCTCGATTCGAGGCGTGCAACGCGATCCGCCGAAATGCGGAACTGGCCCTGCAGTGTCCGTTTCACTTCATCCATGACCCGGGCTGACCAAAGCGGCCGGTAGAGCTCAGGTCCTTCCGCCAGGCGCAACAATGTATCGCGTACCGGCGCTTGCACCAGTACGTTGGCATCGATCACCACGGCTGGAAGCGATCGCACGCTATTGCCGTTCGGCTCCCTCAGGCAGTATCACAGTGTCGTAAGTACCTGCAGCCACGTCTTCCCGTGCCATTCTCTTGATGGCGTCATGGCGGGCACGGTCACGCCTTGCCTTGTATGCGAGCAGATCCCGCATATAGACGCGCCTGTGCGAACCGGCCATGTGGAACGGCAGCTTGCCCTCTTTGAGCATCCGCACCAGGAACGGGCGCGACACGCCAAGCGCGTTCGCCGCCTGCTGCGTGTTGAGTTCGTTGTGGTCCGCCACGAGGGAAACGGATTGTCCGGCTTCCATACTAAGGGCGATCTCCGCCAGGAGCGCGCGCACCGAAGCAGGGATGGTGACAGATTCGCCCCCTTTCCCCACTAACATGGCGGAGCCTGACAGGGCAAGACGGCGAAGCGTACGTAACTGGCCCGTGTTCGACATAGGAGGCTCCAAACTCAGTATCTCTCGAACAAAACCGCCGAAACAAGTGAAATCGGATCGTTGACAGTCAGGCGCGGGTGCGTCCCCCGGCGTTCGCTGGTTCTACTCTCGACCCCGCCAAAACCCAGGGTTGCTACGATGAATGAGAGAGAAGTGACGCCCCTATGACCCTGACAATCGAATTCCTGACGACGAAGTAACCGCCCTCTCTCTGCGCGCACAGGCGCAAGCCGTGTCAACCGGGCAGTATGCGCGGCTGCTTCTAAAGCGCGAGGTTCAGCAGGCCGGGACGAGTCTTGGAGCACGCGTTCGGGACATCTGGAATCATGCCGGAACGATGTGAGAGCAAAGTTGCCCGAGGACGGCGCCAGCCAGGTCGACCATTACATCCATGGCCTTCCGAAGAGAGAGCCGTGAACGCTATTTTCGCGGACACCTTTTACTGAGTCGCCTTAACCAATCCCAACGACTCCAGATACACTGATGCGATCGAACTGGACCGCTTGCTCTCAGGCACAGCGATTGTTACCACCGAAGTGGTTCTCGGCGAGTTCCTCACCTTCTACGCCGCGGACGCCTGGCTGCGAACCCGTGCCGCCGCAACCGTTCGCTCTCTCCTCAGCGATCCGTCTGTGCTCGTCTCCATGCAGGTCATGCGCCGGGAAGGCCTGACCGCGGTCCTCACCAACGATCGGCATTTCGAGCAGGAAGGGTTTCGTATTCTGTTCCAATCCACCTGCTCTCCGATCAAGTAGACTTGTCTAATCCCCTATGCCACTCTCCGCCGGCGACAAACTCGGTCCATACGAAATCCTCGTCCCAATCGGCGCGGGCGGCATGGGCGAAGTGTGGAAAGCACGCGACACCCGCCTCAACCGTACCGTCGCTATCAAGACCTCGCACCAGCAATTCAACGAGCGCTTTGAGCGCGAAGCACGCGCCGTCGCAGCGCTCAATCATCCCAACGTCTGCATCCTTCACGACATCGGCCCGGACTTCCTCGTCATGGAGTACGTCGAAGGCAGCACGTTGGCGCACCGTATCGAGGCGGGGCCAGTACCCCTCGCCGAAGCGCTCAATATTGCCCGCCAGATCGTGGAAGCCCTCGAAGCCGCCCATGAGAAAGGGATCACCCATCGCGACCTGAAGCCGGAGAACGTAAAGATCACTCCCGACGGCATCGTCAAGGTACTCGACTTCGGACTCGCCGCACTCCCGCAAGGTCCCGTCACGCTCGACCCTGCGAGTGCACCGACGGTGGTGGCCGCCACCGTTGCCGGAACCATTATGGGCACGCCCGGCTACATGTCCCCGGAACAGGCCGCGGGAAAAACAGTGGACCGCCGCACCGACATCTGGGCCTTTGGCGTCGTGCTATGGGAGATGCTCAGCGGACGCAAGCTGTTCGAGGGCGAGACTCTGGTCCATACTCTGGCCGAAGTGGTGAACGGCAAGATCGATCTGGAGAATCTCCCCAAAGATACGCCTCCCACCATCCATTCTATTCTCCAACGTTGCCTCGACCGTGACGTGAAGACCCGCCTCCAATGGATCGGCGAAGCCCGTGTGGCCATTCAGAAGTATCAGTCCGATCCCACGCCGGCGGCGCCGGTCGCGCTTGCCCATGCCGGCGCATCCAAAGGGTGGCGCCGATGGACGTTCCTCCTTTTTGCAGTGGCCATGTCACTGGTTGCCGCTGCCGTCATCTACTGGCAACGGCAATCCGCATCACCCGAGCCGATCACAGCCAGGTTCCTGCTTATGCCGCCTGACGGAACACGATTCTACGGCCGGGGCGAGATGTCCCCCAACGGGAAGCATCTGGCGGTGGTCGCAGGCGACAGCAGAGGCGAACGCCAGATCTGGATTCGTGACATGGACACCACCAACATGCGTCCCCTTCCGGGAACCGAGCAGGGCACCAGCCCCTTCTGGTCGCCCGATAGCCGATCCATTGCCTTCGCCGCCGGCGGCAGGCTGAGGAGGGTGGATCACGCCGGCGGTCCGGTGCAGACGATCTTCGACTCAGGCATTCGCACACAGACTCAATTTGCGGGCGGTGCCTGGGGTGCGAACGGGGTAATATTGTTCGCCGTCCCCGGACAGCCCTTGTACCGCGTCATGGCCAGTGGCGGGACGCCCGTGCCCGCTCTCACGCTCGATCAGGCGGCGGGCGACACCCGGCACCGCTTTCCCCGCTTCCTGCCGGACGGTCGCCACTTCCTCTATTCCCTGTCCAGTGCCCCAAATCGCAGCGGCGTCTATCTCGCCACTCTCGACAGCAATGAGCAGCCCCGTAATCTGCTTCCCGGAGCGGCCGACGCTGCCTTCGCCGCCGACACTCACGGCAAGACCGGCTTTCTGTTTTTCCGGCGCGGAGAGAGCCTGATGGCTGTGCGCATGGATTGGGGCAAGGCCCAACTGGCAGGCGAGCCGATCGTGGCACTGGAATCGCTTCCCGGTACCGGCGGTTTGCCCGTGTCAGCTTCCGTTCCCGCGAATGTGATGGTCTGGGCCGCCAGATCCGGACGGCCGCCGCAGCAAAAGTCCGAACTGGCCACACTCGACAGAAGCGGCCGTAAGATCGCGGCGCTGCCCCTCCCTGATCGGGACACCTGGCGGCATCTGGAGCTTTCTCCAGACGGTGGGCGTGTGATGGCCGACCGGCTCACTCCCAATGGCGAGTCTGACATTTGGACGGTGGATCTCGCTCGCGGCGTCATCTCCCGCCTCACCTCAGGCAACGGTGAACAGGGGCCGGCGGTGTTTCTCGGCGACGGACGCCGCATTCTGTACTCGGGAATCGTCGGCGGCCAAAGAGGGATCTACACCCTGGCCGCGGATGGGTCCGGCCGGCCTGAGCTATTGCTCAAGGAAACCCTCCATCACCTGGACGTCACGCCCGATGGAAAGCACGTCGTCTACGAGGCTACCGAACGCAGTGGTGGAGGCGGACAGGAGATGCGTGCCTATTCGCTGGAAAAAGGTGGAAAACCCGAAGCCGCGGTCAGCGGCAAGAGTCTCAAACAGCATCCTCACTTCTCGCCTGATGGCCGCTGGCTGGCATACAGTTCCGACGAAACCGGCCAACCCGAGATCTACGTGCAGAGTTTCCCCTCCGGCTCCGGAAGATGGCAGGTATCCAGCAAAGGCGGGGTCGTTGCCCGCTGGCGTCGCGACGGCCGGGAACTGGTGTTTCGCGAAGTTGTCGACCGGGGGAGCAGTGTCTACTCTGTCTCCGTCACACCGCGCGGCAACACGCTCGAGTTCGGGGCTCCCCAAAAGCTGTTCACTGCCAACTTCGCGGCAAACGGCTATTTCACGATGAGCGCCGACGCGCAACGGTTCTACGCCGTCCAACTCGCCGGACCGGAAACCCCCGCCGAAGACGCTGGGCCAGCCGCTCCCATGCCGCTCATTATCACCCTGAACTGGGCAGCCGGTCTGAAGAAATGAATCCTGAGAACCCAACATGTGGAATGACATAGGCCTGCAAAACGATGTCGAGAATGAGATCTTCTGGCAACTCAACGCTGCCACCACCCAGATCCGCGTTGCCGTCAAGGCGGGAGCTGTTGAACTCGCCGGTCACGTCGATTCCTACTGGGAAAAATGTGCCGCCGAACGCGCTGCCTGGCGAGTAGTTCACGTCAACGCCGTCACCAATGAAATCCGCGTTGTCCTCCCCTTCGCCATGCTCCGCGACGATGACGACATTGCCCTCGCTGCCATGACCATCCTCGAATGGAACGGTCTCGTTCCCGCGTCAGTGGAAGTGGAAGTAACCGGCGGCTGCCTCACTCTCACCGGAACCGTCGAACGGCATGAGCAGAA
Source organism: Acidobacteriota bacterium (assembly GCA_016213775.1). Classification (GTDB taxonomy): domain Bacteria; phylum Acidobacteriota; class Terriglobia; order Bryobacterales; family Bryobacteraceae; genus CADEFT01. Next base: position 29,951 of record JACQZR010000280.1, on the reverse strand, counting down.
GTTGGAAGCCGAGCGTGCACTATCCACCCTCAAAGGCATCAACGGGATCCGCAACAACATTACTTTCCAACCAGCCGCCGCCCCGTCGGAGGCCAGGGCGCCCATCGAGGCAGCACTGAAACGGAGCGCCGTCGTCGATAGCAGTCACGTCAAGGTGCACGTCGCTCACGGAGTCGCCAGCCTGCGCGGCGCTGTCCGTTCCCGCGTCGAATACGAAGAAGCTATCCACGCCGCCTGGACCGCCCCCGGCATCGTCATAGTGGAAGACCATCTCACCATCGGCGCTGCCCGCCACGATTAGACATTATTGCGAAGCAACTTCGCCGACCCAGCAAACGGCTTGATTGGAGCCTGTGAAAATGCGGAAAACCGTCGCTTGCAGGGATGGCCGTCAATCCGACCTTGCGCCAAACATCGAAAGCAGGTGCTGCCGGGCGATTCCCTCGTCTTTGATCTTGCGCCACTTCGCAAACACGTCCTCCGCGAGGCGGATTGCGTTTCTAACATCCGTTTCCACCAGCCTCCAGCCGCCATCGTAGTCCGCTCTCTCACGATCCTTCTGAAGCTGAGAGAAAGCTGTAATGACGTCTTGCAGCCCTTCCTCCACGGGCGTGGGATTTTTCTTGTCCTTCGGCGTAAAGCCGGTACACATCTTGCCGTGCCCGAACATTCTACCTAACCGGGCGCGCTGATCAGGAAATTCCCAATGCTCCACGAAATCCTCGATAAAAAGGTGGAAAGCGGCGTAGTATGCCGTGGAGATCGAGCGCCGCATCAGGGTCTGACGTTGGTCCTTGACGCCCTTGTCAGCCAGAAAATGCGCGTCTTCGAAAAGGTCGTCGGCTAGGCCCACGCAGGTTCCTGCAACATCGACTGCTCGGACACACTTCGGAAATTGTGGTACGGAAACACACCCATGCCGGGGAAATCCAGTTGTTGAGCCAATCCCCGAACGACCCTCGTCGCAATGTCCCGGAGGTGGTGCCGGGCAGCATCGTCGGTGAGTACAATGCGGAAGAAGATGGCCCACTGGCCGCTCCAGTCCTCAGCGATTTCGTAGCGAATCCGCACCAGGTCCGGCCCGATGGACTGCTCGACGCGAGCTATGGCCGCCTCGATTTCGGCTTGCTTCGTAACTGCTGAAGGAAGGTACATCTTGACTTGATTCTACTACGCGGCCCGACGGGTCTCTCAGAGGGTTCCACCGACGGCTCACCGACGGCGACGAGTCCACGACCAAGCTGGCTCGCTACCCCGTCTCCTAGTGCTCTTTCATCCCCACTGCAACCCGGTTTGTCCCAGCGCTTGCGCTTACTGACGGGCGCGGATCCGTTTATTACACGTTGGAACGGAAAGCCACTCGCAGTAAAGTCAGACATGCTGTTGCTTGAGTCTCTGCGTCTGGACCAGAGATCGGCCGTTGCCGCCGAGAGAGTTTCCAACCTTCGGCGCTGGCTACGCAGGGATCCCCCCCTCTGGCCGCGCGTTTCGTGTCGCTCGCCACCGGCGGCCAGTTCCGATATGTCCACCAAGCCTGGGCCCTTTCAGTTGCGTCGCCGCCGCAGCGCCAGGGTTAGAATTCCGCCGGCCAGCAACAGTCCGGTCGCGGGCTCAGGTACCTCCGATGGGGCTCTGGACGACCAGTCGACGATGCCGCCGGAACCGTTGAAAGCCACCCACGCGCTGTCACGTGGCACGTGCGTGACCGCAAAACCGTTATAGGTATCACCCGCCGCTATTCCCTGCTCCGGTCTCGCCGACCATAGGGCGACCCACCCGCCAGTCTCGCCCGGAAACAAGATAGCGTACGGATAGTCGGTATTGTTGAACCCGAGTGCGGCGCACCCGTTTTGGTCCCACTGGCAGACGGCGGCGTCGTTTCTGCTGAACGCGTCAACGGCTTGGGAATTTGAAGTGACGAACGAGCTGGTGTAGGCAAAATGGGTGATGTAGTTCGGACCGTAGATATCTCCAGGAACGGGGATGTTGTTATTTGTTACAAGTAGAGAGATGTTCGGTATGTCGAAATTTGGATCGTTGCTGGTTTCGACAACAGCGACGCTACCCGGAAAGAGCGGAACCAACACCGGGCCCGCCGCCGCCGTTACCATCCAGAGCTGAACAAGTACCAGCACAGGAAGGAGTCGTTTGAAGATGAGAGGAGTCATGAAGCCTCCGAAGGACGACTCGGGGTCTATTCAGACTCCTGAGTCCGCAATAGTATACACCCGGTTCGTCTGCGTTGTTCCTCGAAAAATGCATGCTGTAGCAAGATCCCACGCCAACTAAGTTCCAGCCTGGTCCACGATCCGCTATAACAAGAGCAGTCCAACAGAAAGGACCCCCACCGTGAGCCTCCTCACTCGACGCTCCTTCGCGCGCTCCGCCGCCGTCGTCCCCGCCTCCGCCCTCGGCCTCGCGTCCACGTCCCCCAGCGACCGTATCACCGTCGGCGTCATCGGAAGCGGACTCCGCGCCGTCTTTGAAACACGCCAGTACGCATGGTTCGACAACACCGTAATCGTCGCCGTCGCCGATGCGCAACAATCTCGCCGAATCGAAGCCAAACAGGAGTTGGAAAAGCAATACGCCGCGCAGAACCGCCCCAATCGTGGCATTCAAATGTACCGCGACTTTCAGGAACTCCTCGCGCGCAAAGACATCGACGCCGTTTACATCGCCTCGCCAGATCACTGGCACGTGTCCATGCTGATCCCCGCGCTCAAAGCCGGCAAGCACGTGCATTGCGAAAAGCCGCTCGGCGTATCCATCGAACAGGACATCGCTGCCCGCAACGCCGCGCGCCAATCGAAGAAGGTGTTCCAATACGGCGCCGAACTGCGCGCCTTCGCTGACGCCACCAAAGCGCTCGAACTTGTCCTCAACGGCCGCATCGGCAAGGTGCAACGGATCTACGTGGTGAGCCCGCCATCCGCAGCAGGCGGCTCCGGCTCGCCCACCATGCCCATCCCGGACGGCTTCGATTACGACGCCTGGCTCGGCCCGGCGCCCGTGCATCCGTTCTGCGCGGACCGCTGCCTCACCATGGAACCGCGCGGCATCTTCAACATTGCCGATTACACCCTTGGCAACATCGCCAACTGGGCCGCCCACCCGCTCGATCAACTGCAGCGCTGGGCCGACTCCACAGGCCGCCATCAGCCGCCCACCCGCTACGATGGTTCGGGCAGGTTCGCCACCGGCGGCATCTTCGATACATCCATTCAATGGAATGTCCGCTGCACCTGGCCGGACGGCCTGGAGTTACACTTCATGGACAGCAACACCTATCACACGTTGCCCGGTGTGCCGCACCCCGGCGATGGGAAACTGCCCAACGGCGCCATCTTCATCGGCACCGACGGTTGGGTGATCGTCAACTATGGCAGGGTGGTGACGCACCCGGAATCCCTGATGAGCTCCGTCATCGGGCCCAACGAAAAGCGCCTGCTCCACAGCACGCTCGACAAGATCCCCGATGGTCTCCCGAAGGGCTTCCAGCAAGCGCTCACCGCGGGCCATCATCAAAGCTTCATTCACTCTGTCCGCACCGGCGCTCCCAGCGTTGACGATATCGAAAGCGCCTTCCGCTCCGACATGATCAGCCAGCTCGCCGAACTTTGCATTCGCACTGGCGCGCCGCTCACCTGGGATCCGGTGAAGGAAACTATCGTGGGTAACGAGATGGCTCGAATGATGATCCGCAGACCGATGCGTTCCCCGTGGGGTGTTTCATGAAACTCGCAATCATTCTCATCGCTGCCGCGCTGCATGCCGCCGACAGCCCCCTCTACGTCTTTGACAACGGCTCCGGCCGCGGCGAACTGAACGTCGAGCAACAAACCGAACTCGCCCAGCGCACCGGCTATGCGGGCATCTTCTATTCCGGCTTCAAAGACCTGCCGCAACTCGTGGCCGCGCACAAACAGCGGGGCATGCACATGGTGGGCATCTACACCGGAATGAATCTCAAGGACCCTCTCCCCACCTACGACCGTGCCCTGCCCGAGGCCATCCGCCTGCTGAAGGGCACCGGCGCGCTGATCACCTTCACGGTGAATGGCAGCGTGCTCAACGGAGACGACATCGCCACTCCGGTAGTGCGCGAAGTAGCCGCCATGGCCGCGGCCGCTAGACTCAAGGTCGCGCTCTATCCACACTACGGCTTCCACATCGCCCGCATTGAAGACGCGCTCCGCTTGATCGAAAAGGTGAATCGCCCCAACGTCGGCCTGGTCTTCAATCTCTGTCACTGGCTGCGCAGCGGCGACGAAGCGAACATGCAGGCGCGTCTCAAGCAGGCGCTCCCCAAAACGCTGATGGTGAGCATCAACGGAGCCGACCACGAAGGGGATTGGACCCGGCTCATCCAAACCCTGGACCGCGGCACCTTCGACGTGAAAGCTTTCGTCCACACAGTCCGGTCCATGGGCTTCAAAGGCCCCATCGGCCTCCAATGCTACAACGTCAAAGGAGACCGTGAAGAGAATCTAAAACGTTCCATGCGTGCGTGGCGGGCGTTCTAGACCCAGACGCTATCCAGCGGCAGTCCCTGTTCACACAAATCGCAACTCTCCGCGTCTTTCGAATAATGCGCGTCCAGCTTCGCCAGGTAATACAACGGCAGATTCCCGAAATTCGCCGTCTTCGGAGTGGGCTGGTAAATGACCACTGCAAGACCAACCACCTCGCCGCCATTCCGCTCCACGAGCGCTCTTAGCTGGCTCAACTTCTCACCGGACCGCAGAATGTCATCCACCAGCAACACGCGCTCGCCGGGACGTTGGACGAAATACTGGCGGAAGTGCAGCGGACGGTCGTTGTCATCCGACTCCGCCCAATACACCTGCCTGGCCCGCAGCGCTTCGCACACGCCATAGGCCACAGGCACTCCCCCGCCGGCCGGGGTTACGATCGAAAGCTCGGAGATCATCGCGCGCAATTCGGAATTCGCACGAACCTTGCGGCTCAATCCGACGCTCAGCGTCTTCAGATGCTCGTAGTGACGCATCGCCAGCGCCACCTGCAGATATTCATTGGCATGAAGTCCATTGGGATACACAAAATGTCCGTGGCGCAACGCACCGGTCTGCCGCAACAAGGCGACTACGTCATTCTGTGAAGGTATGAGATCCATATACCTTCACTATAGTCAAACGTAGCCCCTGGCTTCCGGCGCTCACATATACATCCCGCCGTTCACATTCAGCACGTGCCCTGTGATATATCCGGCATCGTCGCTCGCAAGAAACTTCACGGCAGCCGCGACTTCTTCGGCGGTTCCCATACGTTTGAGCGGGATGCCTGTGAGAATCCGCTCCTTCACATCGGATCCCAGCACAGCCGTCATATCGCTCTCAATAAACCCCGGCGCAACCGCATTCACGGTGATGTTGCGGCTCGCCATCTCCTGCGCTAGCGACTTCGTCATCCCGATCAACCCCGCCTTCGACGCCACGTAATTCGCCTGACCCGCATTCCCCGCCTGACCCACCACCGACGTGATATTGACAATCCGCCCCCATCGCTCGCGCATCATTCCCTGCAAGACCAGTTGAATGCACACGAACGCCGACGTCAGGTTCACCTGCAGCACCGACTCGAAATCGGCCCGCTTCATGCGCAACGCCAGACCGTCTTTGGTGATACCGGCGTTGTTCACCAGAATGTGTACGGGCCCCGCCTTCGACACCGCTTCAGTGAACGCCGCCGCGATCGTATCGGGTGCGCTCAAGTCGAGCGCGACTACATGCGCCTCGCCTCCGATCGCTCGAATAGCCGCCGCCGTCTCCTCCAACTTCGCCGTGTCCCGGGCCGCCACCACAACCTTGTGGCCCGCCGCCGCCAGCGCCATTGCGCAAGCTTTTCCGATCCCACGGCTTGCGCCGGTTACCAATGCTGTCCGTTGTCCCATGCAATGAATCCTGATCCTCCATCATAGTAGATAGAGAACATTTCCCTGAACTTATGGCTTATACCGATCTCCGCGAATTCATCCGTGCCCTCGAAGAAAAGGGCGAGCTCAAGCGGATTCCCTTTGAAGTCGACCCCCATCTCGAAATCACCGAAATGGCCGACCGCGCCGTCAAAGGCCACGGCCCCGCGCTGCTGTTTGAGAAACCCAAGGGCTCATCCGTTCCCGTGCTGATCAATGCCTTCGCCAGTGAACGGCGCATGGAGATCGCGCTCGAATCCTCGCCCGTCGACGACATCGCAAAACGCATCTCTGCACTGCTGGAAATGCGCATGCCGGAAGGCCTCATCGGCAAACTGAAGATGCTGCCAGTGCTCGGCGAACTCGGCGCGGCGTTCCCCAAGACCGTCTCTTCCGGCCCCTGCAAAGAGGTCATCCGCAAGGACAATTTCTCGCTCAAGGAATTCCCTATCCTTACCTGCTGGCCGCAGGACGGTGGACCGTTCATCACTCTGCCGATGGTCTTCTCGCACAACCCCGATACCGGCAAGCGCAACTGTGGCATGTACCGCATGCAGGTCTACGACGATCGCACCACCGGCATGCACTGGCAGACCCACAAACAGGGCGCGGAACACTACCGCCGCCTCCTGCGCGAAGGCAAGAAGAAAAGCATGCCCGTCTCCGTCGCCATTGGTTGCGATCCCGCGACGATGTACTCCGCCATCCTCCCGCTTCCGCCCGACCTGGATGAAATGATGATCGCCGGCTTCCTTCGCAACAAGCCTGTCGATCTGGTGAAGTGCGAAACCAACGATATCCTTGTCCCCGCGCAATCGGAGATCGTGCTCGAAGGACACGTCGTACTGGGAGAACTGCGCAGGGAAGGCCCCTTCGGCGATCACACCGGCTTCTACTCGTTGGATGACGATTACCCCGTCTTCCACATCGATTGCATCACCCACCGCAAGAACCCCGTCTACGCCACCACCATCGTAGGACCGCCTCCTATGGAGGACTTCTATATGGGCAAAGCGATCGAGCGCATCTTCCTCCCTCTGATGCGCATGCAGCTACCCGAAGTGCGTGACATCTGCATGCCCGCTGAAGGCATCTTCCACAACATAATTCTGGTAGCGATCCGTAAGTCATACCCCGGCCACGCGCGCAAAGTGATGCACGCCATCTGGGGACTCGGCCAGGCCATGTTTTCCAAATGCATCGTCGTAGTGGATGAGGATGTGAACGTGCAGAACGTCAGCGAAGTGGCATGGAAAGCCCTCAACAACATCGACCCTGAGCGCGACATCCAGTTCGTCATGGGCCCCGTCGACTCGCTCGATCACGCCAGCCGCCTGCCCAACTACGGCTCCAAGATGGGCGTCGACGCCACCCGCAAATGGAAAGAGGAAGGCTTCACACGCCCCTGGCCCGACGTCATCACCATGTCCCCCGGCGTGAAGCAGCGCGTCGACGAACTCTGGAAACAAGCAGGCCTCTAGATTCAAAATGACGCACTACCGCAGTTCGCACGTCGCGCTGACCGCCCGATACCGCTTCACGTTCTTCTTTGGGCCGGTCTCGTTGTGACAGTCCAGGCATACAGCCGATGTCAGAACGCGCCGGTGCTTCTGGCTGTTGCTGCCGTGGACATTGTGGCAGCTCAAACAGGTGACCTCGGAATTGTTTTGGAGCACATCGCGAATGTTGCGGTAGACGTGCCGGTCTCCCGCGTGCAGCGAGGCATCATCGGCCTTCTTCCAGTCAGCCTGATAGTCCGTAAACAGATCGTCACCGGCGACAAAGTGGAAGGCATAGCGAAAGCCCTTGCCCTTCGACACCCCGCCGCGCAGATGGCACGATCCGCAGATGGAGGCTACCGTCCTGGCAGAAGTCTTGTTCTTCTTCGAAAGGAGGATCAGCGATGTGTCGTTGCTATGGTTGAGATCGACGACACCGTGGCAGGCGTAGCAGTCAATCGCCACCTCGGCGAACGCCTTCGTATCCGCGTTGACCGCGGTGGTGTGGCAGCCGGCGCAACGGTCCGCGAACTTGGTCTGGTTCCACGAACCATCGGGTTCCTGCATCGCGAACCTGCCGTAGCCCGTCCGCTTGAGGTTCCGCTGCTTGCGGTGCGCGCCCAGCGTGAACTCCTCGCCCTCCTTGAGCAGCACCGCTGTGTTATGAGCGTTCTTGCCCCACACCGGGCCGATGTCGTTGCGATGGCAGAAGAGGCACTGATCGCCAGCTACGAACTCGGGAAGTTCACTTCTCTGCGCCGCCAGCGGCAAGGTCAGGACGAATACCGCCAGCAGCCTCATGGATTGTGGGCGTGGCCTTCAACGATCTCGATGGCAATCTGATCGGGGCCTTCCACCATCACCGCACGCTGATCAGAGCCTTTGAGCTTGTATGGCTGCTCGAGGATCCTGACGCCGTCCGCCTTCATCCGTTCGAACAGCGGATCGAGTGCGTCCACGGAAAAAGACACGTGATCGAACACTGTGCCGCGAGTCGTTCGGAAGCGCTCATGCCCGCGGTACTTCGCAGGGAAGAGGATCACATTGACGTTGTCAATGGTGAATGACGCTGACGGCGCAACCTGGAAGCCGCGGTACATGCGCGGCTCCTGTGATTGCGGAATGCGCGGCTTCACGCCGAAGTACCTGGCATACCATTCGGCGGCCGCTTTGGTGTTGGCGCTAAACAGATGCAGGTGGCCGAAGTTGTGATGGCCGGCTGTGTTCAGTTCGATGAGCGCGTGATCCGGCCCATCGACATACGCATAGAAGAAACCCTTGAAGTTGGCCAGATCGCTGATGTCAGTGATGGGCGTTTGAAACTTCGTTCCGCTCTCCACCTGCTTTTTGTATGTGGCCTGCATGTCCTCCGCGCCCCATCCGATGTGCCAGATGGGAGAGTCGGTTTCATGGGGAGGAGCCGCCGCCACCTTATCGAAGAACAGCCACGATTTCTGCGCCCAAACGGAACCTTTCCCGTGGAAGGAAGCCTTCTCGCAGGAGAATTTCTCCGTGTAGAACGCGATCGCTGCGTCCGGGTCGGTGGAGTTCAAATGAACGTGATGGAGGTGCGCCTGCTGCCCCAATGCGGAACATGCCGAGACGGCCGCCAGCATCGCGGCGGAAAGCAACGCCCCACGCATCAGTCGTCCGCCCGCACCCAACCGTAAGCTTCATTCGACCGCTCCCCACCGAACTCGTGATAGGCGAGCTTCAGTTTGTCCAATGCGTCGGCCGCCAGCGGATTGCGCTTCTTCTTGACATCCACTTTGTAGAGCTTGGCCGCGTTGAGACCGAAGATGTTCGCTTTGTCCTGCTTGGTAAGCTTCTTGTAGCCGAACTTCTCACACATCTCATCGGAGATCTGGAAGCGCTTGAAGGCGTCGATCACCCACTGCGGCGACCCCCACCACAGGCAGTCCGTACCCCAGACCACGTGATCGGAGCCGTAGTGTTTCACGTTCTTTCCGATGCCGTGCATGGCGATGGTCGGGTTGGCGATCACCAGCGGGCCGAAGAAGCTGCCGATCTCGCAATATACGTTGTTCATCTGCGGGTTCCGCTTCTTGATGTCCATCAGAATGGAGTGCCACATGAAGTCGCCCGTCGTCGGGTCGTATTGGTTGGCCTTCTCCCAATCGGGCTCGTTGGGTCCGTGCTGAATCGCCGAATGGTACACCACGAAGTTGAAGTCCTTGCGTGCCAGCGCAGCCTTCTCGACATCCTTCGGATTGGCAAGGTGGCCCAGCGTGCGCGACTGATACGAGTAGCCTTTATGCGTGCTCACCAGCTTGACGCCGCGTTTGGCCGACTCTTCGTAGAACCACATGGCGTTCTCGTCGTCGAGTTGGAAGCCGCCGCCCGAACGGCCCGGATCGGTGTGGCAATACCACTTCCACGACGAGATCTTGTACTTGTTCACCTCGCGGTCCATCTGCTCCAGGATGGCGGCCTTGTCGGGCTTGTTGTTCACCTTGTCCCAATAGTGGTTGGGTGCGAGGTTGCCCTGCGCCACGGCACGCGTGGTGCCGCCGGCGAGCGAGTTGATCTGGTCGCGCGATTGCGCCATCAGCCAGCTCGGCAGTATCGCGATACCGTCGCTGCGCTTGCGGCCTTCCAGAACATTGCCTTCCTTGTCCTTATTGATCTCGCGGCAGGGCACGCCGGAGATAACCAGGACATCGGATTCGGAATCGAAGTACATCTCCTTGACGAAGTTGCGGAAGCCGTACGAATCCTTATCGTTGGAGAGTTGGAATCCCATGTTCTTCACGAATTCCATGTTGCGGAAGTTCAGTGCATAGCCGTCGGTGAAGTGGGCCTGGACGTCCATGACGAAGTATTCGCCCTTCGGCCATTTCTCATCGGCGGCCGCTGGTTCCCAGGTTTCCGCCTCTTCCACTTCAAACGCGTTCGAGCCCCAGGCTTGATTGGAGGCGAGGAAGCAGGTAGCCATGCCCATTGCGGAAGCCATGAACGTCCGGCGATCCATTCCCAGTTTCCGGGCGCGCACTTCGCTCATCTCACCAATGAGATGCTCCACTTTCTTCTGTTGCGGGCTTTGCGGACGGGGCACAAACTCCTCGTTCGAAACAAGCTGGGTCGGCATCGGCGAGATGACGTTCTTCTTGCGGTCACGTTCGGCTTTGCGAATCCACATAGTCGGAAGCTCCTCGGCGTGTAAGGTAATGCTAAGGAATCATAGCGGGTTGTATGGCGAGTGGCAAGCTGGAGGTAGACAACTATACAATCGCGCCATACAGAGGCGGCAGGAAGAGCGCTGCCGCCTCAAAATGACTCCTGGCGCTAGAAACCGCCGTCCATTACCCAGCGGTGCTGGGGATTGTCGTTGCGCACGGCGATGTTCCACTTCTTGATTCGCCCGTTCGGCATGCGCAGTTCATAGGGAACAAACCAACCCCGGTAGAGCCCGGATTGGAAGGGCTCGCCCAGCCTGATTACCTCTACACCTCCGTAGGCACGCTTCAACACTTCCGATGCCGCGGTGTGCGGGTATACCACCAATGCCGCGTCCCAGTCTTTGCGGCCCAACGCGTCAAAGAAGTAGGCCGCTGCTTCCTTCGGCCCGGAGAACGTGATGGACGCCTCGCGGGCGGGCCCGCCATCGTTCTTGCTCCAGATGGCATTCTCGGGAATCTGCAGGGCGAACAGCGAATCAGGCATAGGCTCGTTGTAGAGGAACCGGTCAAACTCGGCCACCGTCACTTCGCCGGCTGCGGTCTGGATGCTCACCGCGAGGCCTGCCAGCAATCCGGACGCCGGATCAAAACGGTAGGTGCACGTATGGTCGGCTTCCTGAATCGACTTGTTGAACGTCCACGCATTGGTGAAGTCGCCCTTCGCGTGGCGCTTCATCGAAACGGCCTTCACAGCCGCGGTCTGGTTGATCTGGATCTGGGCTTCGCCGGAGTTGGCGGCCCTGATCTCGCGTTGGAGAATGCCCTGCGGATCGAGCAACGGCTTGAGCCAATCGACAAATCCGGCGGACGGCCCTCCGGCGGCAGCGGTGTTGGTGTGCTCGATGTACAGCGTCGCGGACTTGCCATCCATCACGGCCACGCGGCCTGGCTTCTGCACGCGCCAGCGTGCGGTCTCGCCGTATTGGCGCCACAGTTCGATGGGGACGAAGTCATACTCGGCGCCGATCAGTTCGAAGTTGTCCCCAGGCACCGTGCGGATCCTGCCCTGGATATGCACCGACTGGACCTTGGAAAACGCGCTGGCCGATTGCGCCAGCAGTGACGCCCCTGGAGATGGTTGGCGGGTTGCGGTAAAGAACGGGATGGCGAGCAAAAGGGCGGCTGCGGCAATCGCCGCGGGCACCCAACGCAGCCAACGCCTGGCCTGAGGTGGCGCGATCCGGTTCTCCGAAATACGTTCCTGGATAATGGCTTTCATAACACGCTCCTGAAAAGAATCAGAAGCAGCGACGGACTGGTGCGGGGTGAGCACGGCCATCACTTCCGACTGCGCTTCCCACTCGTCACGGCAAGAGGCGCATTTGCTTAGGTGCCGTTGCAGACCAGAGGGAAGCGTGCCGGTGTTGGGTGATAATCCGGTCATCGCATCCATTGCATCTCTGCAATCGAGTTCCTTCTTCATAGAGAACCTCCTCCGGTACGCAACAGCCTCCGCAGTTTCTCAATTCCGTAGCGGAACCGGGATTTGACGGTCGGCACACTCGCACCCACGGCGACAGCGATTTCGGAAAAGGACAATCCGGCCCAGACGCGGTACTGGATTACCTCGGCTTCATTGCCCGGAATACGACCCATCAGTCCGCGCAGGCGTCTGTTTTGCTCGAATGCCTGCGCGGCGCGGAACGGATCGTCGGGGGAAGCCGGTTCAGGGGCCGCCCTGGCCATCCGCGAATGGGTTCGCAACAGGTCGATGCACCGGTTGCGCACCATGCGGTAGAGATAGGCCCGCACTTCAGTAATGTGTCGTCTGTCCAAACGCTCACGAAAAGCCTGGACATAAACGTCCTGCACCACGTCCTCGGCATCCAACGGGTTTCCTAACTGCCAGGCTGCAAACTGAACGAGTTCGTGTTGGGTTAGCTCCAACAGCCGGCCGAACTCTTCCACGGTTTGCGGCCAACTCCCGATTGCTTCCGATGTCGCTGCCACCATGATTCAATCGCTACTTCGACCATACAACGATTGAGGGAGCGAAAAAGATCTAGGAATCTCTCCGGTGCGGTGCGTGTTACACTTCGAGCAAATGGGTAATACAATCACCGTGCGTTTGCGGGAACGCGGCAGGCTGATACGAAGTCAACTCGATCTGGCCCGGAAGTCGGGCAAACGGCGGTTTCTGTATCTAGCCGGGACCATCGAGGGTGATAGGAATCTCTCCTTGCGAAAAGGATTCTGCAGGCAATGACAAGCACGACGCCTGGGCCGTGAATGAACCCGCGCTCGAACGCTACGAAACAACCTTGCCGATCCAGTAAACCGCTTGCTGACGCGCGCGGCTCAGAAACGGGTTCCGAGCCACTCGCTTTACATGCCTGAGATTTCAGATCGCAGAACTTATTGGGAAAGGACCTTCAAGCCCTTCATCCATTCCGCGTAACGATCTGTCCAGAAGTCGGTGGGGTTGCCGGATTTCACCATCCCGAAACCGTGGCCGCCTTTGGTGACGATGTGCATCTCGGCGGAGACTTTAGCCTTCTTCATGGCGAGGTACAGAGGGACCGAGTTGCCCGCCGGAGTGAGCCGGTCGTCATCGGCGGCGAAGAAGAAAACCGGTGGCGCGTTGGAGGGCACGTCCAACGTTTCCGTCACGGCCGGATAGATGCAGGCGACAAAGTCCGGGCGGTTCTCGGCGTTGAACTTCATGGCAGTCATGGCAGCGTGATAGCCGCCGGCGGAAAAGCCCACGACGCCGATGCGTTTGGGATCGACGTTCCATTCCTTGGCACGCGTGCGAACGATCCGCACCGCTTCCAGTGCGTCTTCAGCGCCCTTGCGCTTGGCTTCGAGCACGTCTTGCGGTGTGGTCTTACCGGTCTCCATGACGCGATACTTCACTACGAATGCAGTGACGCCGATCGTGTTGAGCCAGCGCGCCACATCGTACCCTTCCTTGTCGATGGCGAGGATGCGCCATCCGCCGCCGGGAAGTACGATTACCGACGCGCCGTTGGCCTTGCCCGCTGGAGGAAAGAAGGGCGTGATGGTAGGACGTGTGACGTTGTTCACACGGCGGATGTCGTCTTTAGGGCCGGTTTGAATGCTCTCTTTGTCCGGCTGGTTCTCATTGGGCCAGATGGGGAAGCCAACCGGGTCGGCGGCAAAGGCCGAAGCGGCGAAAAGAAGTGCCAAGAGTCTCACGCCTGCCATTCTACCGTTACAGTCTGCCTGTGATGTGGAGGCCAGCCGGGAACCGCCTCAGTAGCGCGGAACTGCTGGATCGATCTCGAGGCTCCAGCGGTCGATACCACCAGCCATGCTCTGGCAGCCCTCAATCCCTTGGCGGCGTAGCCAACTGACGACAGACAGACTGCGCATTCCATGATGGCAATAAACCACCACGAGCGATTCGTCTGCCACAGCTTCGATGGCCTGCAGACTCGCCGGCACGGAGTTCATCGGGATAAGCCGCGCGCCGGCGATGTTGCAGAGAGCGTGTTCGTGGGGCTCGCGGCAATCGAGCAGCATGATGCGCTGACCGTTGTCGAGGCCCGCTTTCACTTCAGCGGGCGAGATTTCAAAAGGCAATTCAGCCATGCCGTTATTTTTGCACGGAGCAGGCGAAGACGATGAAATTGCCGCCGGGTTCAAAGACGCCCACTTCCTTCATCCCGTAAAAGGTTTCGCGCGTTGGCATGGCGATGGGGTAGCCTTCCAACCGCTTCGCGACCGCGTCGAACTCGGAGACTTCGATGAAGAGGGCGGCGCGCGAGGACGCGTGGAACTCGTCGAGCGAACGGATGTCGCCGGCCGCGCTTGCACGGCTTTGCAGCATGAGTTCGGCGCCTTCGTTCACCAGAATCACGAAGCCGAGTTTGTCTTCGTGCGGAACACTTGCCGTGAGTTGGAAGCCGATTCGGTTGGTCCAGAAGTCCACGGAAGGCTCCAGTTCATTCATGAGGAGACGGCTGTGATTTTCATATTCCGATTCTAAAGTTGAGCGAGGCGGCGGCGATTGTATAAAACGGACATCCGTCAGTTGAGCTCGAAAATATAGTAGGAGTGGCCGACGATCGCACTGGGCTTCTGCTTCAACCACTCGGCCCCCGATTGGCGGGCCCAACTCAACAGGTGCGCACTGATGATGTACAGTGCGGGGCGGCGGGAAATCGTGGGATCGCGCGGGTCGAGGTTCGCATACCGGATGCCGTAGGTCTCTGGAGGCATCGTCGTGAAATGTGAGAAGACCGTGTGGCGGCCCTTTTGGTTTTCGTCCAGCCAGGATTTGAGCTGTTTCAATGAGCCGCCCCAATCCACGTTGCTGTCGTTCAACAAATCCGGTCCGCAGGCAGTGCCGCCGTCGAGGCCGAGCTTTTCGGGGGCGCGCAGGCAGGCCGCCTCGTTGAAGTAAGAGATGTGATCCGGGTAGATGGCGACAGCGGCTATGATCAGCCAGGCGCAGAGGACCGTGGCGATCTTGCGACCGTTAGAGGACTGGAACAGCGACGCCAGCGCCATTCCGCCCGCGAGGAATAGAAAAGGCAGCACGGGGATGATGTAGCGGATGCCCAGGTTCTTTGCGCTGATTGAGTAGCCAACAAAGAGGATGACGGCTGGGATCGCCACGAACAGCTTCGCCAGCGGCTCCATCCTGGTCGATCTCACGAACAGGTACAGTCCCAGGCACGCGAGAAAGACTCCCGCCAGCGGCTCTTTGAGCAGATATGCGCCTGCGAAGTAGAGCGGGTTTTGCGGCCCGAACTCTCCCATGAAATAGAACTGGTAGTTGGGATTGTGATCGGCGTAGACCTGGCGGTAACCGTTGACATAGGAGAGCGGGTCGCGCGGGAACAGGTAGATCGCATGAATCACGATTACGGCGAGGGCCATCAGAATCGCGAAATCGCGGAGGGCAGGGAGCCACTGGAGACCCTTCTTCGGCTGGTCCGGCGCGGGCGGTTTCACGCGCCTGCCGGTCTTGGTTTGAGGAACGGAGTCGACGCCTCTGCGCCAATTGGTCGCAAGAAGTAGAATGGCGGCGATCGGAATGAGGGCTACGCCGGAGAACTTGGCGCACATTGCCAGGCCGAGGGAGACGCCCGCGGCGGCCAACCAGACACGGCTCGCCTTTTGTGTGTAGTTCCAGAGAGTATACAGGAAGAGCAAAGTGAAGGCTGCGAATCCACAATCCATCGTGACGAGATAACCATGTCCCAGGAAATGCGGATTCACAATATAGAGAAATAACGCGCCGAGCGCGGCGTCCTCACCTGCTAGCTGGCGTCCCCATGCAAAGATCAGGACGCCGAGCATTACCGCGATGGCGATCATGGGGACGCGCGCCAGGAAGATCACCTTGTCCGGGTCAGAAGCGACAATGGCCTTTCCGATGGACCAGGAGAGTTGATCGTCGCCGGTTATGGGGACCGCTCGCGCTTCCGCCGAGTCGGGCCATCGAATGCCTCCCGCCATTAGCGACAATGCGCTCAGTTCCTTGAGTAGCGGCGGGTGTTGGGTGTTGATACGGATGGTCCCGGTAGCGAGGTAGGAGAGACCGGCGGCGAGGTGCGGAGGCTCGTCGGACGTGGCGTTCTTGGTGCCACTGAGTGCCAGCAGGCACGCCGTGAACACAATAAGCAGTCCGGCGGCAACAGCCGCCCTGGGGAGATTGGACGAACTGGGGAACAATAAGAGAAGTATACACTGCGCGTGGTGGTAATCCGGCCAGCTAAGACCTACAGGCTGTTACCATTGTGAGACTGTCATTGATATGAAACCGAAGCGCAAGAAGGGAAGGCCGCTGGCGCCTGGGGTGGTGCCCGCCGGTGGGCCCAGATTGGAGTGGTTGTGGAAGGATCGTAGCAGCGCCTGGCGATTTCTGACTGTTTGCATCGGCATCTGGTGCGGGGGATCGCTGCTTGCGCTGCTGCTGTTGAATCGTGAACTGCGGGACGATGCGGTGCCGGGCGCGGATTCCGCGTTGATCTGGACAGGCACATTTGGGCTGGTGGCGGCAGAGGCGTTGCTCACGGCTGCGTTGCTGGGTTGGGCCAAGCGTTTGCGTCAGGTATTTGTGGCGGTCGGCTCCATTGTGGGGATTTCCGTGTTGTTGTGGTTAACCCTGGTGAGTTGGACACTTGGCGCCTATCGCGCGGGGTTTCTGGACCCGAGCGCGCTGGCATCCTACGCGAGCGACTTGTCGCAGATCGCTCCCTTCGTTAATTTTCGTGAGCGTTTGACGCTGGTGATGTTGATGGCGCTGGCACTGACGGCCGTAACGGGACTGTTCGCCTACGGAATGGCTCCACCGGCGCGGCAGTTGCGGGTGTGGCTGCAGAGTGCCGCGGCTGGTTTCGCGGTGGCGCTGCTTTGCTGGCGTGTGATCCCCGCGGCGACAGGAACCACGGTGCGGGCCGAACGTGTCGCGGGCATCGTCAAATCGCGACTACTGCCGACGACGACGCTGGTTTGGGCCCCGGTGGTGTATGCGGGTTCCGGCGAGAGGCACGTTGTGAGCGTACCGCTGGCGCGGCGTTACGATGCTGCGGCGTATGCGGCTCGCGTCGATCCCGAGAAGAGGCGTCCGAACGTGCTGGTGTTCGCGGTGGAGGCGCTGCGCGCCGATGCGATTCATCATGTGCAAAACGGTCGCGAAGTGATGCCGGTGTTGCGTCGGCTGGCTCGGGAAGGCGTGGAGTTTAAGCGCGCCTATTCGTCAGGCAATGAATCCGCTTTTTCGATGACGAGCCTGGTGAGCGGGCTACACACGTTGAAGCTGAAGTCGCGCGACACGTTCTCCGACATTGACTATCCGCTGATCCGCATCAGCGACCTGTTTTCGTCCAGCTATCACACGGCATTCTTCTCGTCATCGAATGAGGGCTGGCTGAACATGGTCAACTTTTCCAACTCGCCGCTGCTGGAACATTTTCTTGACGCCGGCCGGTACAACGGGGAAACGCTGCCTCCCGATCCAGCCGATTTCGGTGCGTATCGAGCGTACAAGTTGGGCGTGTTGAAGACCGGCACGCTGGACGATGGCACCACCGTTGGAGAACTGCAGCGCTGGATCGCCACGAGGTTGCACGCGGGCGATGGGCGTCCGTTTTATGCGATGGCGAGCCTGCAGACATCGCATTTCCCTTATGAACAGGGCTTTCAGATCCCGGCCCTGTTCACGCCAAACACGTTCACCGAGAAGGAGCGGGCGCAGTTCTCGTTTATCTCGTATCCGGAATGGGCGTTGCCACGCATGTTGAACCGCTATTGGAATTCGCTGGCCTACATTGATGCGCGCATTGCGGAGACGATGGAGATGCTGCGGGCCGAGGGAGCGCTGGAGAATACGATCATCGCGGTCGTGGGCGACCATGGGGAGCTGTTTTTGGAAGACGGCAGGGTGACGCATGCGGCGGAACTGCACGACAAAACAATTCACATCGGATTTGTTTTGTGGGGCGCGAAGGCGTATCCGCGCGGCGCTTATGAGCCGCCGGTGAGTCTGATGGAACTGGGGCCGATGCTGCTGGATGCCGCGGGCTTGCCGGAGCATGCGGGATTTCAGGTGGGTATGCCACCGGGCCTTCGCGAGCCGTCCAAGCGAGCGATTGCGGAGCGGCGTCCGGTGTTCTCCACGACGCAGAGTCTCACCTTCGAGGATGCGGTGATCGTGGGGCGGTGGAAATACGTGGAGCAGTCGGACGCGGCGTATGCGGCGCTGTTTGATTTGCAGGCGGACCCGCTGGAGAAGAGGAACGCGAAGACGAAGAATCCGCGGGTGACGGAGTGTATGAAGGAGACGCTGCGCCAGTTTCGAGGGAACCAGTACGCATATTATTCGAGCGCGGAGCTGAAGCAGCAGTACTTCCAGCCGCGTCATGATCTGGCGCGCACCGTGGCTTGCGAGGTGGCCTTCCCGCGGTGAGTGAACGTGGAGATTCTTCATCCAAATGTTGCACTCCGCCGGGCTGGAACGGTAATATAGGAGTGCGGGGTGGAGCAGTCTGGTAGCTCGTTGGGCTCATAACCCAAAGGTCGAAGGTTCAAATCCTTCCCCCGCAACCAAACACTCCTTCCCTCCAACGGATCACTGAAGTCACGAGCATCGGCTATGCTCGCGGAGTTCCCGGATCAGGGTGAAGCGCTTGAGGGACTCCAAGAGAATCTGCGGGATCTTTACCACATTAAACAGAGCGACGTTAGGTGTTGCGCCTGACACCGTCTGCCGCTAGCGTGCAGCATCTCCGTCAGAAGCGTCTCGACACGATTGTCGAGACGGCAGACTGAGAGTCTGCGCCACAAGCAAAGACACGCAAACAAACATGACGTTGTGTTTAGCAGGATGCGAGTTCGTTCGCCACGGCGGGGACCACGACTGGCATCGAAACCCAAAGACGGGAGTTTCTCTGCCACCGCACTGACAGGCCGCTTCTCCGCTTGCCCCGGAGTCAGAATACGAGCTTGAGCGAACCCTGCATCTGTCGCCCGGGATAGGTGGATCGAATCAATCCGAAGGAACCACTGCTGCGATCCGCGTTGGGCGCGCCGAAATTCGTCTTATTCAGAAGATTGAACGCTTCCGCCCGGAACTGCATGGACATTCGCTCGCCGAAGGGCAGATTGAATTTCTTCTGCAAGCCCAGGTTTAACTGGTAGAAGGGATAGCCGCGGACAATGTTGCGGCCGGCGTTTCCGAACGGCGCGGTGGCCGGCGGCGCCACGACGTTAGCCCGGTTGAAGTAGTTGTCGATGCTGCGTTGTTCTTCCGGGGCCAGCGGGTCGCCGAGCAGGTTTGGCCGTAGTGTCACGCCGCCCAGGTAAGTCGGCAATCCGGCCGTCACGGGAGTGGGGCCCGAGGTGATATAGCGAAAGTTGACCGTGCGCCCGCTGCGCATCGTGTTAATGCCGCTGATTTGCCAGCCGCCCAGCACGGACTCGAGCAATCCGGAGAAGTTCTTCCCAAACATTCGGCCCTTGCCCACCGGCACGTTCCACACCGCGCTGGTGACATTCAGGACCGGCACGTTGTAGCCGGAGATGCCTCGATCGGCGTTCACGTTGTAGATGTTTTGAGGCGTGCCAGTGCTCCCGCTCGGCTCCTCCAATACCTGGCTCGAATTGTCGATGGCTTTGGACCACGTAAACGAGTTCAGCAGATTGAGGCTCTTCGAAGCGCGGTGCTCCACTTTTACCTGGAGAGAGTGGTAGCTGGAGAAACCGGCCGGCAGCAACGTCGAGATTGTCCCGAAGCCCTGATAGGGCCGGCGGGCGTTGAGCGTTGCGTTGACGTTCTCGCCGGGGAGCGGCACGCGCGCCTGGTTCAAATCGGCCAGCAACACCTGCTTGATCGCGTGATTGCCGGCATAAGCCGCCTCCAGCATGGTCTGTTTGGCCACCTGCCGCTGCACCGCGAACTGCCAGTTCTGGATGTAGCCCGATCGCAGATCGCTGGGCACGTGCAACACGACATCGTTCGGCAGATCCGCCGGGTAGCCCATCTGCGTAGTCCGGAAGCAGCCGCTTCGATAGATACTCCCGGTGCACAGCGGCACCCCGGCAATGCTCTGTGTGACGGTGGCGCGCGTGACGAACGGATAGTTCGTGGCAAGGAGTTCGGCACTGGCGACGCGATTGAAATGGACGTACCCGATTCCATAACCGCCGCGAAACACGGTCCTGCTGCCCAGCCGGTAAGCGAATCCGAACCGCGGTCCGAAGTCATTAAAATCCGGGTTCACCAGCGAACGATCGCGCAGAGAGCCGCCCTTCGCCAGCACGAGCTGGTTCGTAGCGGGATCGAAATTGGACATCCTGTCGCCCGCCACAGCGTAGGGAGTGACGAACTCATAACGAAGACCCACATTCAGTGTGAGCCTGGGTGTGACTTTGATATCGTCCTGGAGGTAGCCGTAGTACGAGCGCCGCCGCATGGGAGCGACCACCCTCGTTGCGAATCCATACTGAGACCGAAGCCCAAACATGAAATCCGCCAGATTGTACAGGTTGCTGGATGCTCTTCCGGCGGGCCGGCTGAACTGGCTGGTATAGCTGTCCAGCCCGTAGTTGGGGTTGGTGTCGTTGACGTCCACATTGATGGCGGCAAACTCGAAGCCCAGTTTCAATGTCTGGCGGCCTGCGGTCCATGTATAACTGGCGCGCGGGTTGATGTTGGCCGGGTTCTGGGATTGAGGGTTGGTGGACTGGCGCCCGAGCTGCGTATAGCCCGTGATGCTTTGCGGTGTCAACCCGCCTGTCAGGTCACGCTCTTCCGGCAAGCCTGTGATGCCGTAGAGCTCACTCATGCTCGCGCCACCCAGGAACGGCGGATGCTTGCCGGCCTTCGTCCGTGAGATGCCGAGGCGCACTTCCAGTACCGATCTGCTGGTCACCACCTTCGTCGCGCCGATGACGAGTTGTTGCGACATCACCGTCACCACTCCGTTCTGATTGCCTCCGGACGGTCCGGAAATATTGGGTGCCTGGAAGGCATTGTTCTTGCCTTGGCTCAAGCGGACGAAGGCGCTCAGCGTGTCACTCACCTTGTGGTCGATTTTGAGGTTGGCCTTATCGTAAACGCTGCGGTTGGCCACGGCCTTCTGGTAGTTGCTGCCGGTCGCGCCCGGCACGTTCGGCTCTGGCAGCTCGTTCAGGACCTTGGAAGCAAAGCCGGTCATCGGAATCGGGGTTCCGGCGGGGTACATCGCAGCGGTGAAGGGATCGGTGACCGGCACGGTGAGAATGCCCCGGCGATGGTCCATGGTCGGGATGGTTGTGTAAGTGAGCGTCTTTTGTGTCTGGCGGAAGCCCTCGTAGTCGACGAAGAAGAAGGTGCGGTCGCGCCGGATCGGGCCTCCGAAGGTGAAACCGAACTGGTGCCGGTTGAGGCTGGGCTTTACACCTCCGGCGGGCCGGAAGAAGCCGATCGCGTTGAGTGCGGTGTTACGGGTGAAGTCCCACAAGCTGCCGTGGAACCGGTTGGTGCCGCTACGATAGGCGGCGTTGACCACGGCGCCCCCGCTACGCCCGTATTCCGCGCTGTAACTGTTGGTCTGTACTTTGAACTCGGCGACGGAATCGGGCGACGGCGAAATCACCTGGTTCGAAAAGCCCTGGTTGCTGGTGCCATATTGATTGTTATCGACGCCGTCAAGCTGAAAGTTGTTGGCCGTGTTTCTTAACCCATTCGCATTGAACGAACCCTCTCTGCCGGTCCCGCTGATGGCGATGTCATTCTGGTTGGATTCGCTGACGCCGGGTGCGAGCAGCGCCAGGTCTGCATAGGAGCGGCCGTTCAAGGGCAGCGCTTCAATCTGCTCTCCATCCACCACCTGGCCCTTTTCACTGGAATCCGTCTCGAGTAGCGCCACAGCGCCGGTCACCACCACCTGCTCCGCGACGGTGCCGATCTGCATGACGACATCCACCCGCTGCCGCGCGTTCACCACCAGCCCGATATTCAGCACCACCGCCTTGGAGAAGCCGGTCTTCTCGGCTGTGACTTCGTAAGCGCCGATGCGCAGATTGCCGAACTGGTAATTGCCCTGCTGATCAGTTTGTAGAGTGGAGGTGATGCCGGTTTGGGTATTGCGAAGCGTCACGCTGACCTCGGGAGCTACCGCTCCGCTGCTGTCGCGAACGGTGCCCAGAATGGTCCCCGTGTCGAACTGCGCCCGCACGGCGGCGGGAATCACCAGAAGCAGAACGCCCAATAGAACTGCCGCGAAGCTGCGCGCATTGCCATTCATAAACGCCTCCTGATCGAGTCTTGAATCTCTAACCGGCAGAATTGCTCTGAGTACCGGCGAAGCTCGCTGCCGGCGCGCTTCGCATCCCATCCCAGCCACTCCGCCATCCAATGGGCCGTGTACAAAGCCAACTGGCCGGCATTCTTTTCGTAGAAATGCCAGGAAGTGCGGCGGAGCAGTACGTCATCCAGGTGGACCACCCACTCGCGCCGACAGTAGAATTCTACTGCTTCAGGTCCGAATGCGGGCGGCAAGATGGAACTGAATTGGGCAGCGGCGGGAGTGCGCAGCGGCGTTGCTGCGGTGGTGCACGAGCGCCAGTTGCCGCGGAGGTGCTCGCAAACGCGATCGACGGTCCGCTCAGCCATGAGACGGTATGTGGTCAGCTTGCCGCCCGCAATGTCGAACCAGCCAGGCTCGCTCATGCGGATCTGGTGGGAACGGGAAAGGTCCGACGGCGCGCCGGCGCGGCCGTGGCGTGGCGCAATCAGCGGCCGCACGCCGGCCCAGGTCGAGACCAGGTCGGCGCCCGTGATCCGGGCCGCCGGAAACGCAGAGTTGACGGCGCGCAGCAGATACGCGACATCGTCCTCCCCGCTGGTTACGTCCTCCGGGTTGCCGCTAAAGTCCGTGTCGGTGGTACCGATGATTGCCCGCTCTCCCCATGGAATGACGAACAGGATGCGGTCGCCTTCGGGCAACA
Source organism: Acidobacteriota bacterium (assembly GCA_016213775.1). Classification (GTDB taxonomy): domain Bacteria; phylum Acidobacteriota; class Terriglobia; order Bryobacterales; family Bryobacteraceae; genus CADEFT01. The sequence continues at coordinate 6,912 of JACQZR010000280.1, read as the reverse complement.
CAACCGCATCGGCAACCGGGAGCCGGCCGCGATCGATTACGAGGTGCACGCCTTTCGTCAGCCGCAGCCTGACACTGCTTCGCTGCAGCCCGCCAGCCCAGGCCCCCGCAGCGTCCACTACCGAGCGCGCCGTAACCGTAAACGGCTCGCCCGTGAGGGTGTCCAGCAGCTCGCATCGGCGTGTGGCGCCGGCATCGGAGCAGCCCACGAACCTGACGTAATTTGCCACGTTGGCCCCGGCGTCCTCCGCACTGTGCAGCGTATCCAGCACGAGCCGGGCATCATTGGTCAGCGCGTCGAAATAGCGTACGCCGCCGGTCAGGCCCACCTCGCGCAGGCCTGGCGCGCGGGCAAGAACCTGGTCGCGGCTCAGCCCCTCCGACCCACCGCTGATGCGCCCGCAGAGCAAGTCGTAGAGGCGGACGCCGATGGCGAGCTTCCAGCGCGGCCAGCCGCAGCCCTGCCACGCCGGAAAAACAAACGGCAGGGGCGACGCCAGGTGAGGCGCGACATCGTGGAGACGCATCTTTTCCACGCTCGCCTCGCGAACCAGCCCAATGCGGCCCTGCGCCAGGTACCGGATGCCACCGTGCAGTAAACGGGAAGACCGGCTGCTGGTGCCGGACGCGAAGTCTGCCTGTTCCACCAGCATCGTGCGAAGGCCGCGCATCGACGCATCGCGAGCCACGCCAGCGCCGACGATCCCGCCGCCGATCACCAGCACGTCGAACTCTCCGCCGGATGTGAAACGCCGGTTCGGTAAGCTCATTGATCAGCGCAGCCCCTTCGATTTCAGATGGGCCACCAGCGCGCCCGGATCGTTGGTGATGATCCCGTCCACGCCCATCGCGATCAGCCGGTCCCAATCTTCCCGGTTATCGACGGTCCACGGAATGACCTGAACGCCGGCTGCGTGCGCCTCCTGGAGCTTCTCCGCCGTCACCAACCGGAAGGCGGGTGTGACGATTTGCGCGCCGGTCTCACGCGCGATATCCGCGAACCCGCGCTCACCTCTGAGTCCGTACAACGCGGCAACGGTCAGCGCCGGCGCAATCGCTCTGACCGCCTTGACCACGCGAAAATCGAAGGACTGCACCACGACCCGCCTTTCCAGCTTGTGCCGCCGCACCGCGTCCACAACCAGCCGGGCGAGGCCGCCGGGCGGCAGAGTGTAATTGACGGGCCAGTCGGGCGAGCTCTTGATTTCGATGTTGAACCGGATCCCCGACGTCTTGGCCAGGTCCAGCACTTCATCAAGCGTCGGGATGCGCGCTCCTGGCGCCGGGGTCTGGCGGGGGAACGATTTGAGAGTCCGCGATCCACAGTCGTACTGCTTCACTTCCAGCAGCGTTAGTTCGTGGATGGGGCGCTTTCCGCCAGGCCCATGGCAAAGCTCCAGGTTGATCACCGGATCGTGCGAGATCACCGGGATGTTGTCGCTGGTCACCGCCACATCCAATTCGATGAAATCCGCGCCGCCGCGGATCGCTTCCTGAAACGAAGGGATCGTGTTCTCGGGGCGAAGGGCCATCGCGCCACGATGGCCATGAACGGCGAAGGGTTGGGCGCCCTCGATGGCCGGCGCCAGAATCAGACTGACTATGAGGAATCGCTGGATCATGTTTTTTTAGCTCCTGGGGCGCCACTCGATGCTATTCTGAACTCTCTCATGGCCCGCCGAGATCCCATCTACATCACCATTGCCGACGAAATCAGAAAGGAGATCATCTCCCGGCCTCTGCCGCCGCACACGCGTCTTCCGTCCGAGCCGGAACTGGTGCAGCGCTACGGAGCGGCGCGCGAGACGGTGCGAAGAGCCCTTGCGCGCTTGCAGGATCAGGGATTGGTCTACTCCCGCCAGGCCGTTGGAAGCTTCGTCGCCGAGCCGCGGGTGGAGCAGGACCTCGACCACTTGCTGGGCTTCACCGAGTTCATGGTGTACCAGGGCCTGAAGCCCGGCTCGCGGGTTCTGACCGCGCAGGTGCAGCGCATCTCCGATCCCAATTCGCCGGTGCTGCGCCATCTGAACCTCAAACCGCGGTCGGCGGTAGTTTACCTGCGCCGCATCCGGCTGGGCGCGGGGACGCCGCTGGTGATCGCCAATACCTGGCTTCCCGAACGTCGCTTTCCCGGCTTTCTGAAGCACGACGTGGAGCGCCACTCGGTCTACGAGATCATGCAGCAAATGGGCCATCGGCCGATCGACGCAGTGCAGACGATCGAGGCCGCGACGCTGGGGGAGGAGGATGCCCTTCTGCTGACCGTACCCGCGGGATCGGCAGCGCTGCTGATCAAGCGCATCGCCTACGCCGGCGGCATACCTGTGGAATACGCGGTCGACTACTACCGCGGGGACCGCACCAGGTTCCGTGTGCGTTTGGGCGTCCTCGAGCAGACCATGATCCCCGGCTGACGGTCCAGCCCAGGGAACATCGGCGGAAGCAAGTCCCTGATTCATCTCGTCTTGTCTAGACAAGTTTGGACCGCAAAAGCCTGGCTGTCAAGGGAATTTCACCGTAAAGTCGTTTGCGCTCAAATTTTGGGAGTTCGCTCGACGCCCACCAGTCCGTGCCTGTCTAGACATTCGAGTCATGGTCGGCTCCGCCGCGCGTTCCCTCCAACGCCTCCCCGACGGTAGGCTGAAGTCATGGTTTGTGCGCCGCTGGGCACTTCCTCTTAACCGCGGGAGATCCATCCGGGCAACACCCGCGAGCAGCAGCCTCTGAACTCCTCTGCGGGAGAATCATCGTGCGGCAGGGAAGGGTCGCGTTTCCACGGGCTATTCATCCCGCAATGCGCGAACCGGTTCGAGCAGCGCGGCCCGCACCGCCGTCGCCAGCGACGCGATTGCCGCTACCGCCAGCACACCGGCAACAACCGAAATGGCGTTCCACGCTGCCCGTAACTTCAGCCGGGCGAGGAGAGCGCGGTATCGCCCGTTGTTGCGCCGTGGCTCGAACACCGGATCCACGCCTAACGTATGAGGTTGAACGGACGCGCCTGTTCGGCTGCCTGGTTATGGATTGCAAGTGCCGGACTGCTATTGAATGAAACCATACGACTTCAGAACCACGTGTGTGACCGGATCTGCGATGTGATAGGCGCCGGCGATTTGTCCGCTGTTGCTGATGCCGCTGACTGATGTGAAAAGACCGAATACCTCCGGCGTTTCGAACGTACCCTTTCTCAGGACCCAGTATGTAAATTCCGGCACATGGCCAGACGGGAAGATCGCCAATCCAACCATGTCGCCGTGATCGTTAATCCCCCGGATGTCCGTTTGGGACGCGCCGGGGTACTGGAAGAATCGAAAGGCTCCGTTCTTGTAGATGAAAGACTGAGCATCACAGGTGCCGGCGATCTCTTCGTTCGAAGTAATCGCATGGAACGTGGTATTGAAACAACCAGGCGCGTCAATGGATGTATAGCTGCCATTTTTTAGGATGAAGCCATGCCGATGGCCTCCGCTGAAGCTGCCGCCGATAATCACTCCTCGGTTGTTTATCCCCGAAAACCCGAAAGACCCGAATCCGGGTGGCGGTGAAGGGAGAATTGTCAGCACGCCGCTCCTGACGAGGAAAGCGATTATGGGGGAATTTGCTGTGAAGCCGGTACCAATGAAATCCCCGGCGTCATTTGCTCCGAAGATTTGTGTGGTCTGCGCGTTGGGAGCCTCGAAGAATGTGAAGGCGCCATTTTTCAAAAGGAATCCCTTCCGTTGACCTGGAGTCGCGGCATCGCCGTAGACGATGCCGGAATTGGTGATGCCTCGGACGACTAGGCCGTTAGGCAACTCCGGTATTCGGAACAGCGAGAAGTTCGCGACCTCGGCGAACACTGCCGGCGTAGCCAAGGACACCAGCACAAGCGGAACACAATAGACTGATCTCATGTTTTTGGACTCCTGAAACATGACGTAAAACCTTACCGGTCACTAGACGGCGGCCCCGAAGTGAACGCCGGATCGTAAGAAGAAGTGCTACGACTTCGCCTCTGGCTTGTCTCGCAACGCCCTGCGGAAGGTCCAGCATGCGAGGCCGAAGAGTCCAAGCAGCACCGCATTCGATGGTTCCGGTATCTGAGTGACGGTCACGGCATCCAGCGCCCAGTTTGTGTTACCTCCTACTGGGGGTAAGAGGTTCCCTGTCTGATCACTGAATGTGAGGGTTGTGGTGGCGCTTTGCGCGGTGAAGCTGTGAGAAGCGGTGGACCAAGTATTGTTGGTGAAGCCGGATATTGCGAGAGACCCCAAAGAGGTCGGGCCGTTGAAGAACTGTAACCTCAGCGCCTCTCTCTCCGGTCCTTGTTGGATCAAGTATTGAAAAGTCACGAGGTACCTCTCGCCTGCGATGGTATCGAACGTCTGGGAGAGCGACCCAGTAGTAGTGCCATTGGCGCCGAAGCCGAAGGATTGGTGTCCGTTGGCAGGAACGAAGGGAATACCAAAGGACGAGTCGAGTTGCATGAAGAGCCCGATGCCGGACGGATCGAACTTCACCCAGCCCGTCGGCACGGTGGCAAAATCGGGACCCCCTTGAATTATGGGGTCTTCGAAGCTGCCATTCGTAAACGGGTTCGCGAAGGTCGCAGTTTCAACGACAATCGTCAGAAAGCTTACCAGTGTCAAGCACCTCATACTGAATTCCTCCGATGGTTCGATCCCAGTTGCCTCTCGGCAGGGTTCCATGTTGCGGCAACGAAGGCGAAGGAATACACATCTTCTTGTGAAAAGTTGTGAAACATTGTCAAACCTGCGATATACTGTTCTGGCCGCGAGGTTTTGCTGACGTTCGGAGGGGAGCAGTTGTGCAAACATCAGGCGCCTCACCCCAGACCACCACAGTCCCGGAGCTTGTCCGGGTAGGCAAATTCCTGGTGCATCTGGCAGGCAGAGAAGTGGTGTGCGGAGAGCGGCGGATCAAACTTCCCTGGCGCAGCTTTGAAGCTCTCAAGATCTTGATCGAGGCCAAGGGTCAGGTGGTCGATCGCACCGGCTTCTTCGAGCGTCTCTGGCCCGGCGTTGCCGTCGGAGAGTCCAGTCTCAATCAATGCATCGCGAAATTGCGGCGGGACTTGGGCGAACCGCCCGAAGCGGTAGTCGAAACAGTGGCGCGGCGAGGGTACCGGCTGACCGAATCGCCGGAACCGGTTCTGGCTGGGAGTCCGGACGCCGTTCCTTCCGAAGGAAAGCCGAGCCCGCGCGTTCCGTGGCGACGGATCGCCTGCGCCTTGGCGGTTGTGACCCTGGGCGGTTTGGGAGGCTCTTACGCGTGGTCCCGCCGATCCAGACAGATGCAGGCGCAAACTCTGGTTCAGGAAGGCTTTCGCCAAATTCGGGAAAAAAGCGTGTTCGGGTTCAGCGCGGCAAACAGCCTCTTTCGCCAAGCTCTCGATATCGACCCCGGGTTCGCGCTGGCCTATGCCGGACTCGCCGAAGTCATGGGGCGGTCGGTAGAGGCTTCTCCAGGCCAAGCCTTCGGCATGGCGGAGCGGGCAGTACGCCTCGATCCGCAGTGCGCCGAATGCAAGGCGATCGCAGGCTGGATACTGATGGTGCGGGAGTGGCGCTTCCAGGAGGCCAAACGCTACCTGGAAGAAGCGGCAACACTCGATCCGGGGAATCCGCGGATTCTGCTCTGGAACGCGCAGATGCTTGCCTGTTCCGGAAACTTGGAGCGCGCGTTGCAGGATATCCAGCGCGCCCGCGCCCTGGATTTCAAGCAGCCGGCAGCCGTGACCATGCACGCAGGTATTCTCTATCTGTCCGGCCGGTACGAGGAGGCCATCCGCAGCGCCCGCGAGGCCTTGGGTCTGAAGCCGGATCAGGCGGGTGCTTACGAGTGGATTTACCGATCCTGCGCGCAGCTTCACCGCGTGGAGGAAGCCCTTGCTGCCAAGGCCGCGGTAAATGCGACATTTCTTGGCCTATCGCCTGATTCCCGTTTTGAAATGGAGAGCCGGTGGTCAGTCGCCTACCATCAGGGCGGACTTCAGAAGCTGGTGGCAGCCTTGCTCTCTGGAAGCGCCGATAAGCCCGCGCTCGATCATCAACGATACGAGCGGGCCACGTGGAAGATGTGGATCGGCGATCTGCCAGGGGCTTTGGAAGAACTCGAGCACGTCTTCGATTTCCGCCCGTTCAATTCCATCTACATCGGCGTCGATCCAACGTTCGCGCCGCTGCGCAGGGAGAAGCGGTTTCGCGAGCTGCTTTCGCGGATGGGTCTGGACTCCGCGATGGCGCCATGGGCACTGGACTGATATCCCAATGACGAGAGGCTCCGGATGTCGGTTGTACGAGGGTGATGTCCCTCATCCGCGCTCCCTTACGGGAGCAGCGTGGAGGCCGTTGTTTGATCGAAGAAGATCAGGGCGTCGTACTCCTTGGTGAGGGCGTTGCGGATGCTGAAACCGTCGATCGCGAGGGCGCCGATTTCGCGGGACTCCACCTCGCCCAAGAGCCATGCGCCGGCGTTGGCTGGCTTGGCGAGGCGAAGATCGAGGATGAATTGTGGCATCCCGGTGCGATGGAATACATACTCGACACTGCCGGGGTAGGATTCGACGGCGTCGTTATCGCCGAGTGAGCGCACTCCGGTGGAGGATGTGCGTACGGCGTTGTATTTGCCGCCGTGGAAGGCGAAGCCGAGCACGAGATAATCGGAGCCGAGCCAGTTTGCGAGATGAGATCCCATGGCGCGCGGCACACGGGAGACATGGTAATTGTGGGCCCACAGGACAGCCTTGGCTCTAGATTCTTACCTCTTCATTGTTGAACAGAAGCAGTAGAACATTCCATTTCGAGTGTTGTTGCTTCTCTCTTGTTATGAAAAACACCTTACCGCGCGCTGTTTGCGCGGCATCTAGCGCGGCTCGATCTGAGCGAAGCGAAGATCGTGCCGCTTCTGGCCC
>JACQZR010000279.1 GCA_016213775.1 Acidobacteriota bacterium | reverse complement strand
GGGTCCCTTCGTGGACACCGGTCGCATTGGCGATCCGTCCGGCGCCTTTGGCTCCAAGGGGTGGATGGTAGATGCGGGAGTCCAAGCCAAGGTGCGCGTGCTTGGCGCCTTCAACTGGACATTCGTGTATGGACGGGACCTGCGCCAGGGAACCGGCGTGTTCTATACCGCCCTGGCGCGCTAGAGGTTCTGCATCAGGCGGAACAGTAGTTCGGCTCGAGGCGATGAGGCGATCACGGGGTCTTTCGCTCGTTGCAGCAGTGCCCTCACCAGAGGCCAGCGGGTCAGAATGTCCGCGAGGCGCGATAGGGGGATTCGGTCCCGCAACGCGACACAATAGTTTCAGGCGCGATTGACGACTCTCACCAAGCCCCACCAGATCGATCTGGAACTGGCCGCCGCCATCCTGGCCCGCGACAGGAAGGCAACGGCCCGTCTGGTGGAACTGCATGCCGACGCGGTCCAGCGCTATATCTGGCGACGATTGGCGCCGCGCACGGACCCGGTGGACGACCTTGTGCAAGAGGTGTTCGTTGCCGCCTGGAAGGCATTAAGGACGTATTCCGGCGACGCGTCACTACAAACCTGGCTCCTTGGGATTGCGCGCAATAAGGTGGAGGATCACTACCGTAGAACGCTGGCCGCGCCGTTGGAAAGCATCGAGTCCGAAGACGACGCCACCTGGTCCGTCGATCTGCCGGACATGACGACCGGCCTGGAGCAGGAGCAGCAGGCCGAACATGCGGCACGCGTGTTAACGTCTCTGCCGGAAGCTTACGCCGCGGCCCTTCGATGGCGCTATTGGGACGGCCGAACGGCGCGCGAAATGGCAGCCGCAAGCGGGCGCACCGAGAAGGCAGTGGAACGGCTGCTGGCGCGCGCACGAGAGCAGTTCAAAGCTCGCTGGTTGGAAATGAAAGGAGGCCGCTGATGGACGACATCATTCGCAGTGCGGAGCGCTCCATCGATGCTCCGGAGAAGGCTTCCTCCCGCCTGAAGTCGCGCATCCTCAGCGAACTGATTCTGATGGAGCAGGCCGAAGGGCCGCTGCGGATCCTCTCCCAAAGCCGCGCTGCCGGGGAGCAGTTGTGCATCTTTGAACATGCAGTGGCGCTGCTACCGTCCGATGATCTGCAATCGCGCAATCCCTGTGCCGTCTGCCACGCGCGCCTGCTTGGGGAACACGTCGAAAACGCACCGATCTACTGGCCGGGTTGCCCGTATTCGCGCTATTGCGGGCATTGACGAGGCACGCGCGGCGGCAGGCGGCCTGCGGATACTAAAACACCTTTGCAACGCCGAACAGATTCTGGAAGTTCATCAGTTTGCCGCCGACGGTGGGACGAAGCCGGAGGGCCAACGGATTACCGCTGATCATTTCCGAAAAGCTATAACGGAAAGCGAAGCCCGAGCCAATGCGGATGTCGATCCCCACGGCTACGCGCAACCCCGGTTTGTTCTGCTGCAGGACGCGAACCCACGCTGGTCCCACGGAGAGGTAAGGCCGCAGAAGGCTCGACCGGGGGCGAAAGTAGCCCATCAGATCCGCGCCCACGGCATGCTGGGATTGCGTCTCTATGCTTTGTCGAAACACAGCGCCCGCAACCTCGCTGGTGATGATCCGGTTCCGGTTCCAGATGTAACCACCCTGCACGCTGATCCAATCCGAAAGATGGCGTCCGAACTCGACGTTGCATGCGGGCCCTACTTTGGAATCGTAGTTGGATGCCGCGGGCGGCTGAGACTGCACAGCAGCCGCATTGGACACTGCCGCCGCGCCGCCAAGCCCTGCCAGGAAATACTGTCCCGACACCGGAAGCGCTATCCCAAGGGCCAAGAACAAGGTGGTGATCAGCAATTCCCCAATCTAGCGCAAGCCCTCGCGCATGAGCAAAGTTTTCGCGAGCTTTTTACAACGGAGGAGGGGGATCGGCACGCCGTTTGCGACACACACCCGTGAGTGGGCTCCAGGCCCACCGTTCCAACCCAACCCAAAGGAGCCTCGGGATAATTGTGTCTATTCGAGCATTCTGTTCCCTCTTGCTGATGACCGCGAGCCTGCCGCTGCTGGCGCAGCGTGAGGACCGCCCATTCGGGCAAGCGAGCATTCACGCGACTCTGCCAGTCACTGTTGGCTGGTTCAACGGCCAGCCGTGTTTCTACATTTCCACCGACGCTTCCGACGCGGATGTGGCCGCGGCGCTCAAGGCCAACTTCACGCCTGAGCTCGCCAACGCCGCGCCGAACGCGAGCAAAGTGATCTACGCGGTCACCAACTTCACGCAAGGCAACATCGTGCCCTCCACAGCAATGCCTGCTGGTCCCACGAACACGGATCGCGGGTACTCGCCGTTGTGGCAGGTGAGCATGGTGACTTGGAATGCGGGCTCCACACCGGCGATTCTGCGCTCCGAGAGCGAGGTGCTCGCGATGCAATCGGCGGGCCGCGTCACCATTGCCCGGACGAACATCGTGGTGAACTGTCCGATTCTCTACACGCCGCAGGGAGGTGTGCTGCCGGGCACACGCATTAGCATGATGAGCGGCATGAAAGCGGGCAGCGCGGAGGCCACGGCAACGCTTCCTGTCACGGTGGGGTGGTTCAACGGGCAGCAGGTGCTCTACATTTCCACCGATGCTTCCGACGCCGCGGCCGCCGGAGCAGAAGCCAACCTGAGTCTTCCGCTCGCCATGGCCGCAAATACGCAGGCCGTGGACGACATCTACGTCGTGACGAATTTCAAACAGGGCAACATCATTCCCTCGGCGCCGGTTCCCGCGGGGGCCAGGAACGGCAGCGGCGACTATACGCCGCTGTGGCAGGTGAGCATGGTCACGTGGAATGAGGGCGTCACGCCGCGGGTGCTACGGTCGGAAGCCGACGTTCAGGCCGCACTGGCCGACGGTGTCGTGTCGATTCAGAAGACCCGCATTGTGGTGAACTGCCCTGTGATTTTCAGCCCGCTCGGCGGCACGCTCCCCGGGGTGACCATCACGGCCAGCCGCAATTAAGGCACTGTTGACATTACGAATACGTTGTCCTTCGTCAGGACAACAAAAAAACAAGGCCCGCGACGCGAAGGGTTATCGCGGCGCGGGCCTTTCCAGTTGAGCAAGCGGGCAAAAAGGTGTTACGGCTTCGGCAGAATCGGGAACGAGGTGAACGCTCCGCCGGGGTTGAAGCGCAGGCCGAGGCCCGTGATATCCCCGCTGGCTGCCGAGAACTCGACCACCCCGCGGCGATTGCGCGTGCCTGGGAAACGATCCGTGAGTGCGAACGCAGTATGGGCGCGGCCAGTCAGCGGCACTGTGTCAGAACCGATCTGGACGCCGGCTTCATCGCGAATAATCACATTCACGGTGAGCGCCCCCACCTGATTCACGTTCGTGATAGCCATCGACGTAACGAAGTTGTCCGTATTGTCGAACGGCAGCACGAAGCGGTTGCTGGTTGTTGTGAGCGTGACCGCGGCTTCGAAATCAGCCCGGCCGGTGACGCGTTGCCGGAAGACCGCCACGCCGCCGATGGAGCGGGTGGTGATCAGTTCGGCCCAACCCTGCGCCAGCGCAGTCTCGCCGCCCGCGGTGAAGATGGTCCGCGAACCGCCGACAGGGATGGTGCCTTCGATGGTGGTCTGGCCGCCGCTGACGCCTTCAATCGGCAGGCTCATCGCCGAGCCGTTGTCCTGCCAGAAGCGCAGCGTGAACGGCGCAGGTACGTTGTCGATGTTTACCAGCGTGATGCTCGTCTTCCAACCGCTGCCATCGGCGATCTGCGAAATGGTCTGATTCGCGGGGCGCGTGCCGGGTGTCGGAACATCGAGCGTAGGCAGCGACGTGAACGCGCCGCCTGGGTTGAAGCGCAAGCCGAGAGCCGAAAAATCCGCGCCGCTCGCAGCATTAAATTCCGCCGAGCCGCGCTTGCCGGCCATCGACGGGAAGCGGTCCGCCATCACAAAGGCCGTGTGGCCGCGCGCCGGCAGGTTGACGCTGTCGCCGGTAGCGCCGTGCCCGCTTCATCGCGCGGGGTAACCGCGAGGGCACGTGCATTACTAGTGTTGGTGTTCACCAGGGCCATCGACGACACGAAGCTCTGCGTGTTATCGAAGGGCAACACAAAGCGGCCAGAGGAGGCGATGGCGGGAACGCCGGCTTCCTGGTCGGGCCGCCCTTGCACGCGCTGGCGGAATACCGCTAGTCCGCTCACCAGACGCGTGCTGCTCAGCTCCGCCCAGCCTTGCGACAGCGCCGTGTCGGTACCGCCGGTGATGATGGTGCGAGAGCCGCCCACCGGGATCGAGCCCTCGAGCGTCTCCAGCCGCCCAGGCGAGCCTTCAAAGGCAAGCCGCAGCGGAGAACCGTCACCCGAGTAGAACCTCAAGTTGTACGTCGCCGCCACGTTGTCCAGGTTCACCAGAATGATGCTCGTCTTCCAACCCGCCCCGTCGGCGATCTGTGAGAGCAACTGCCGGCCGGGCCGCACGATGAACGTCACCGGCAGGAGAATTGGATTGTTCGATGCCGAGGACGTGATGGTGATCTGGCCGGTGTAAGTGCCGGGGGCCAGGTTGAGCGGGCTCGCCTGCACGCTGAAGCTGGACGGCGTCGTTCCGCTGGTAGGCGTGACAGACAGCCAGTTGCCGCCGGTGGTTGTCGTGAACGTGACGATGTAGGAGAGGTTGATGCCGCTGGTGGCCACCGCAACGCTCTGCGCCGCCGGAGCCGATGATCCGAGCGAGTAATCGAAGCTCAGCGTCGACGGATTGGCGGACATCGTCGGCGTGGCGGCGATAGTGAACGTCACCGGGATAGTGACGACGCCGATGCCACTGACGTTGACCGAAACCGAGCCGTTGTAGACCGCCTGTCCGAGCCCTGTTGGATTCGCGCTGACGGTGATGCTCGCAGGGGCGTTGCCGCTGGCCGGCGATACCGAAAGCCAGTTGCCGCCGGTGGTGGTGCTCGCCGTTGCCGTGAAGGGCGCGAACGCATTGCCGGTGTTGATGCTCAGCGACTGCGTGGCAGCCTGCGTGGAGCCGGGTGCCGCCACAAGGTTGACCGCGGTGGGCGTCACATTGAGCGACGCCGCAGTCACGGTCAGGGTCACCGGTATCACCAGCGGGCTGTTGTTGGCATCGAGCGAAGTGATCCCGATCGACCCGTTGTACGTTCCCGCGGCGAGGTTCGTCCCGTTGACGGAGACCTGAATGGTGCCGGGCGTTGCGCCGCCAGTGGGCGTTGTGGTCAACCATGCCCCGCCGCTCGCGGTGGTGACCGTGACCTGGAAGTTCGCATTGCCGGTGCCGGTGACCGAAAGCGATTGCGGCGCTGGAGTTGCGCCTCCGCGGGTCTGCGAGAAGCTTAGCGAAGTGGGTGCTACCGCAACCGTGACCGAAGGCTGCACCAGCAACCGCACACGCACGTTCTGCGGCGTCGCGGAGATGGACGGAACGGTCACCGCGATGGTGCCTTCATACAATCCCGGAGGTAGTCCGGTGGGCACCACCGACACGCTGATATTCGCCGGCGTGTTGCCGTTGGTGGGACCGACCAGCAGCCAGTTGCCGCCCGTGGTGGTCGTGGCCGATGCGACAAAAGCCTGCGCGCTGTTGTCCGTGGCAGTAACTGTTACCAGACGCAGCGCCGGAGCGGGCGCGCCGAGTGGTACCGCGAAGTCGAGCGTCGACGGGCTCACGTTGTACAGCGGCGTATCGGAGACATTCAGAATGACGTTCACCTTCGGCGAGTTCGGCGGCTCCGGTGTGACGCCGTTCTGACCGCTGGTGGTGATGGTTGCCGAGTACTGCCCGTTGGCCAACGCAGCGGCGGCGGCAGTATTGAGGCTCAGTGTGAGCAGGCCGGGCGTGGTGCCCGTAGTGGCCGCGCCGTTCAACCACGTCGCCGCTGCCGGGCTGATGGCCGTGATCGCCGTCTGATAGTTGTAGGCCGCGCCCGTGCTGGTGATGTTCACAATCTGATTCGATGGCGCGGTTTGATTCTTCTGAAGATTGAAGACCACCGTATTGGGATCGACGGCGAGAGCAGCGGTGTTGGTCACCTGCAGCGACACTGGAATCGTTACCGAGTTCCCCGCCCCGCTGACGGTGATCGACCCGCGGTACTGGCCCGGCGCGAGGCCCGTCGCATCCGTCTGGATCGTGACTGGATTGCCCTGACCGGCTGCGGCCACCGTGAGTTGAGCGGGTCCGGCGAGCAGCCACGGTCCGCCGTTGAAAGTCGACGCACTGATGTTGATGGTGGTGCCGGCGGCGGAAGCGCTCACTTGCAAGGTCTGCTGTTGAACGAGCGGGTTGGCTGCGCCAACCGTGTACGTGGCATCAATGGATGCTGGCGTCGCCGAGACGGTGGCGAGATCGGTCACCACCAGCGATACCGGAACGTTCAGTGATGTATTGGCGGCATTCGGTGCTGTGATCTGCACGGTGCCTGTGTAGTTGCCCGCGGCCAGTCCGGTGGGGTTCACCGACACGTCGACGCTTCCCGAAGCCGAGCTAATGACGGGAGCAACTATGAGCCAGTTGCCGCCCGCATTCGTTGTCGCGCCCGCGGTGATGGCCACGGTTCCGCCGCTGGCGGCGATAGACAACTGCCGCGTCGAAGGTGGGCCATTGCGCGTCACGGCGAAGGTCAATGCAGTGGGAGTGGTTGTCAGGAAGGGATTGGCGCTGATGATCAGCGAGACAGGAACGGTTATGGAGTTGGCGCCGTCAGCCGCGATGGTGACAGTACCGTTGTAGGTGCCCGCCACCAGCCCACCGGGATTGACGCGCACGGAAACAACTCCGGGCGTGGTGGTGGTGAGTGCGCTCGCCAAAAGCCACGATCCGTTATCAGTAGTAGTGGAAGTAACGCGGTACGTCAGCGGAGAGCCGCTGGCATTGACGAAAACGAGTTGCTCGCCGGTCGTGATGTCGGCGTTAGTATTGCGCAGGAAACTGAGTGCGCTCGGAGAAGAGCTGAGCTGTGAGGCGGGAACTATGGTGAGCGTGACGGACACTTGCGCAGATGGTACTCCGGTGGATGCGATCGTGACGGTACCGGTGTAGGCGCCGCCCACCAGGCCTGCCGGATTGGCTGCGATGGTGAAGCGTGTTGGGGTGGTGCCACCCGCCGTTGACGCTGTCAGCCAGTTTCCGCCGCTGGCTGTCGATACGGATACGGTGAACGTCTTCGCCGCGGCTCCGGTGTGGCTGACCACCACTGTCTGCACGGCAGGCGTTGTGGACCCGGCGGTTGCGGGGAAGTTCACCGAGTTGGGTCCGGAAAGCAGCAATTGCGCCTGTGCGGGAAGCACGGACAACGCAACGGAAATCGAGAGAAGAGAGAAGGCTCTGGCTATCATTTTGGTGTTGTGACCTCGTTTTGCCCGTTGCTGTTGTAGCACATCGAATGCCAAAAACAGGAAAAACGGTTAGTGTTTTTCGGATCAATCGGATACGGTGATCGTGAAGGAACGTTCATGCGCGTTTCTTGAGAAAGAATTACCCGTTGGGTGAGTCAGAAGGTGGCAACGGGACACCGGCGTACACGGCCACCTCTGAACCGTTAGCCAGCAAAGCCGACGATGGCGTGACACTGAGATAGGGAACGAATGCGTCGCCGTAAAGGGCGGCGATGCCGGCGTCGAGAATCGCGGCAGTGGCACGCCAGACGGGCCATCGCGGATGCGCCACTTGATACTCCAAAGTGGAGCCGTCGGGCTGCGCGGTGTAGCCCCAGTAATGCTCCGTGATGAACTCCTCTTCGGAGCCGGACACGGGAAGGTGGGGGTCGCCTTCCACTGCGACGGAAAGCGAGTTCCAGCGGCTACCGATCTGCCATTCGTAACGGGCCGAGCGTTCGGCCACCTCGTGACGCATCGGCATCGCTTCGTACTTCTCGTGATAGAGATGATTGGCGATGGCGGCAACGAAAAACTTCGGGACTATCTCTCTAATAAAGACCACGCCGCGCACCCAGCCGTCCACTCTCCTGCGCTTGACGTAAAAACGGAGGTTCACTTCTTCAAAGCGCTGGTGGAACGGAACACTGACGCCGCGGATTTTGGTGTCGTCAAAGAGGAAGCCCACCATGCTGGCCAGCGTGCGGCCCTGATAGCTGTCCAGCTCGACGCCGTTGGGCACGAACGGCCGCAGCAGGGCAGGCGGGACTTCGTAGTTGAGCATCGCCAGTGAGCGCCAGTGCGCGGTGAGGAAGACAGAGCCCATGCCTTCTATTGTTGCCCGCGCGGGCGTCTCGCTTCCTTCCCTCACCCTGAGGGCCGAAGAGGCCAAGCAGATGCGGTCGATTTTCACCGTCAAAATGAAGCAGGCGGCGGCCAACTCTGATCCAAAGGTGGCTGAGGAGGCGTCCAGAAAGCTGATGGACCTCATCGAGAAACGCCTGAGCTGGCCGAACATGAATGCGCGGATGGTGAAGATCTACATGGAGCTGTTCAGCGAAGAGGAAGTCCAGGGCATCCGTGGCATTCTACGAATCCCCAGCAGGCAAGGCCATGCTCGACAAAATGCCCGAGTTGATGAAGCGCAGCATGGACATGGGCAGCGACATGATGGGCGACATGCAGGCGGACATTAAGAAGGTGCTCGATGAGGCGTCCGCGAAATCCAAGCAGCAGTAACCCGCGTGCTCGGACGCCGTAACCTTTCCCTCATCGATGCGTATATAGAGATAGCACTCATGAGGAGCTACGTCCCAATCCTGCGACAAATGGCAGCGGTGCTGTGTCTCGTGACACTCGTGGCCTGTTCGGCGCTTTGCCAGAACCCGCCGCCGGAAAAGCCGAAAGCGCATGATTGCTGCAAACGGAAAGCGGGTTCGGCTGGGCATGCTCCGGAAACTCCTGTTCACCAGGCGCACTGCAAGCCTCAACCGTGGGACGTCCGCAAAGAAGTCTCGTCGCCCGTGCCGCCGATGGAAGCCGTGGAAGCCGCCTCGCTCGAACGGCTCTCGGATGATGGCTGGGAAGCACATGCCCCGTCCGGCCCGCTACGCGCGGTGGAAGAGCTCCACTTACGCAACCGCGTGCTGCGGATCTAGATCCTATCCTCTCTCGATTCATTCCGGCTCGCTCGGAATCAACCAAATTCACAACTGAATTGAATGAGAAAGGATACGTGTATGTCGAAATTGATGAAGTCTTTTGTCGCGGCCTTCGCGCTGCTCGTCGTTCTGGGAGGCGTCGCGAAAGCCGCTGAATGCTGCGGCGGCCAGTGCTGCAACCAGCCCCATCAGGAATGCTGCCATAAGAAGTAGCAGCCAAACGGGCATCGGTTTGCTCTAATGAAGAGGGGTGGTCCTCACCAGGGCTGCCCCTCTTGAATACTCCTCACCAGGAGCTGACCACGATTATGATGCGGACCTTGCTACTGCAGCTCTCCCGCCAGCACTGGCTGCGCGAGTGGATGCAGAATTCCTCCGCCGCCGGTCGCTTTACATCGCGATTTGTGGCGGGGCGCGATCTTTCCCAGGCTCTTGACGCGTGCACCAGGCTTAGGAATGAAGGGATTCTGGCCACGCTCGACCGGCTGGGAGAAAACGTGTATTCGGCGCCTGAGGCGGGAGTTTCTCTCGAAGCCTATCTCAAGGGCTTAAGTGGAATTGCCGATAGAGGGCTAGGGGGGACCGTTTCTGTGAAGCTCACCCAGCTTGGTCTCGACCTCTCAGAAGCCCTGTGCCGCGACAACGTCCGCCAGATGGCGGAGCGGGCGTTCCAATTCGGGACCCAGGTTGAGATTGACATGGAGGCGAGCGAGTATGTGGACCGCACATTGGCAATCGTCCGCCACCAGCATGCGGCAACGCGCAACGTCCGCGCGGTGATCCAAGCCTACCTTTATAGGAGTGAGTCCGATGTCGATCAATTGTGCCGGGAAGGCATCCCGGTGCGGCTCTGCAAGGGCGCCTATAAAGAGGAGGCCACAGTTGCATTCCCAACAAAACGGGAAGTGGATGCAAGTTATGTCAGCCTGATGCGTAAGTTGCTGATGGATGGGACCTACCCGGCTATCGCCAGCCACCATGAGGCGATCCTCCGGGAAGCGATTGCCTTCTCCCGCCAGCGGGGTTTGTCCCCGGACTCGTTCGAGTTCCAGATGTTATATGGCATCCGGCGGGACTTGCAGAGGGAACTTGTCCGGGAGGGATTCCGTCTGAGACTATACGTACCCTATGGCGACGCCTGGTATCCGTATTTCATGCGCCGGCTGGCCGAACGGCCGGCGAACGTCTGGTTTGTGGTACGAAACTTGCTTCGAGCATGAGTGAGGAGTGCGACAGGATCAAAATGAAATACTGGGCATATTTTGTAGCGAAGATCACCGCCATCTACTTAGTGCTGCGCGGAATCTGGCCGTTGTTCAAGCGGCTGCTTCCAGAGCCGAATCCATTTCTGAAAGCGAACGATCTGCAACCGATGGGTCACGATCTGCTGTACACCTCGTGCGTCTACGGTTTCTGGCTGGCCGCGGCGGGGCTGGTCTACCTGGCCATTTGGGATCAGCGCCTGCGCTGCCGGACCTGTTTACGGCGGCTGCGAATGCCCATCTCGCGCGGGGACTTCGGGCGGATGCTGCTCATCGGACGTCCCCACATGGAATACATTTGCGCCTACGGTCATGGCACACTGAAGGTTCCCGAACTGCAATTCGCGGGGAAAGAGCCGACCAATTGGGACGAGCATCAGGACATTTGGACCGAACTGGAAACGCTGGATTCCGGGAAGCGCTGAGAAGCGAATCCGGAATCGCGGCTTGGCGGATTGCCGCTGGCATCGCCGTTTTATTAGCCTTGGCTGGCTTTTGCGGGCTGCTCGCGCAACCCTATCTCGATAACTGGAAGCTACAAACCTTCGTTGAAAACGTAGTCAAGAACCCGGCGGTCAGTCAGGGTGCGCCGGAGGTGATTGCGGCGTCAGTAGCCAATCGTGCGGCGCAGCTTGGGGTGCCGTTGCGGATCGACCAGATCCGGGTGATGAAGTCGGCCTCGGGTGTCTACATCGAGGCGCGCTATGCGGTACGCGTGGACATGCTGTTCTACACCGTGAATCTGCACTTCCGGCCGTCTGCGGGGATGCGATAGGACGTTCGGGCGGCGAACCCCACGTTCTCTGCGGCTTTGCGTCGTCCCTTTGCCGCTGGCTTCTGGCTCCTGGCTTCTGGCTCCTGTCTACCGGTAGATTTCGCTGCCTGCCATGAGGTAAGACCCCGTGCCCCAGGTTTCGGTTCCGGCCGGCAGCGAGCGGTAGTAGTCGTGCCCTCGGGGGGCGGTGCCGGCTGAGACCCCTGTCACCAGGCCCTCCTTCACATAACGGCCCTGGATGGTCCGCCAGCCCGGCTCCACTAGCTTGGCATGTGACGGGGCCAGCGCTCCAAGGCGAACCAGCTTGTGGATGGCGTAGCAGAACATGGCCGTCGCGGACGTTTCGGGGTAGCTCTTGGGATCGTCCAGGACGGTGTGCCACATCCCGTCGGGGTCGCGGGTGCGGGCGAGCCCTTCGATCATCCGCTGCGCCACGTGCATCAGTTTCCTATAGAGGGGGTCCTTGCTCTCGAGCACTTCGATCACGTCCGCGATCGACATCAGAATCCACCCATTGCCACGACCCCAAAGCGCCGGAGTCCGGTCCTTGGTCTGCCAGTCCCACATGTGATAGAACAGACCGGCCTTGGGGTCCTGCAGCGGCGGCGCGTAGATGAGTACCTGCCGCGCGGCATCCTCAATATAAGCGGGCTTGTTCTGATCGCGACCCACTCCGGCGAGCAGCGGACACGCCATGTACAGCGTATCGACCCAGAGTTGATGGCTGCCCTCCCAGTGGCCAAGTCCGCCGGCCGGGCTGCGTTCCGCCTTGGTGCTGATGAACTCGGCCACCTGCGCTGCCAGCCGGGAATACTCCGGTTTCGGCCGCGCCCGGTTCAAGTAGAGGATGGCGGTGGCGGGGCTCCAATGGCCGCAATAGGCGGAGTGCTCCCTGGAATGAGGCGTGCCGGTAATGTTCAACAACACACGCACGTCCTTGCTAATATGCAGAGCGGTCCAGCGTTCCATGTAGTCGAGATAGCGCGTATCCCGGGTCCGCTCATAGACCTTCATCAGGCCGATCCACTGGACGCCCTCGCCCCAGTTGAATGGGAAAGCATCGGGAGGCGCCTGGATAAGCCGGTCGGCCACGGAGAGCCAATGCGCGCGACCGGGCGGTTCGGCAGCCTGCATGCAAAGAGGGAGCACTAGCAGAAGGCGTACAAAGAACATACGCGGTACGGAGCACGCCAAGTGCCACGGAAATCGCGGTCCTACCTAAAGGATTATCCAGAGGTTGTCGCGGAATGCCCCAAGCGGCCGCCGCGCGGAAGGAACATTGCGTGTTTTGGCACATTCTCCAACTCGTGTTACAGGTGCTGGCATCCGGCGCGGATGCCCACCGGCTGCTCGCTTGCGGCGCAGCATCCAAAGGCTACGTGGTGGGCATGAAACTCCCACCTAGCGGCCTGTTCCTTCGCGCCGGCGAGCAGTGGGAGCACCTCGGATATACACATCCTTACATCCTGAATCTCGACTATGACCGCCGTGATCCGCGCGTGCTCTACCTCGCCGCCGGAAACGGCTGTATCCGCTCGAAGGATGGGGGCCGGACGTGGCGCATCCTCACCTCGTGGGATATGACCGAGCTGCTCGATGTCGCGGCGGATCCGCATCATCCCGGCACTGTCTTTGTGGGCCTCCCCGACGGCATCGCCAAAACCACCGACGAGGGCCGCACCTGGCAGCGCACCCAACAAGGGCTGGAGCGCAAGTACACAAAGGTGATTCGCGTCGATCGCAACCGGCCGCGACATCTGCTCGCCGGCACCGAATCCGGCATCTTCTTCAGCGACGACAACGGCGGGCGTTGGAACAAAGCCGCGGGCCAGGCGGCAATGCTGATGCACCTGGCGCAATCCCCCCACGAGGCCATGGACTGGATGGCCACCACGCAGGAGAAGGGCGTGCTCCGCTCGCGAGATGGCGGGGCGACGTGGCAGCACATGGCCGCTCTGCCGGCGGATTCCTACTATCAGGTCACATTCGACGAGAAGACTCGGGGGCGCATCGCCGTGTGCGCCTGGAACGGCGGGGTCCGCGTTTCCGAGGACGGCGGCGCGACCTTTGCCGGCCGGAACGAAGGACTGCCTTCGAAGCACGTCTGGAGCCTGCGCTTCGACCCGGATCGGCCGGGCCGGCTGTATGCGGGCGTGCATGAAGAAGCGGTCTACGTATCCGATGATGCAGGCAAGCGCTGGCGCGCGTTCGGCATGGACGGCAGCATCGTGTACAACTTCGCATTCGTGCCGGAGGTGACGCGATGAAGCTTCTCATAGTGGCAATGGCCGCCACATTGATGACCGCCGGTGAAGCGCCTGCCTTCCCCGAGCGCATCCGCAAAGTCATCGAAACGAGCGCCAACATCCCCAACGGCAGCTATGCCACGATCGCCGCCAGGCTGAAACTGCGGCGCGACGCCGACTGGTGTTCCCGGCGGCTGCTCGAACTGCTGCGTGAGCCCAGCGGCGACATGTTCTGGCAATTCCCCATAACAGCGATCGCATTGCTCGATCAGGGTCAGCTCACCACGGAGGCGCGGACCGCACTGCGGCAGAGCTGGAAAACGTACATGCCCTATCGCGGCGACACGGAGAATCACTGGCTGCTCTACTACACGACGCTCTACCTGATGGCCCAAAAGTATCCTAATGAAGCCGGCGAGAGCTGGTTTACCGGCAAATCGTCAAACGAAAATCTGAGAGAGGCCGAGGGATTCCTCTATGAATGGATGCGCCTGACCACCACCATCGGCCAGGGCGAGTATGATTGCACCCAGCGGTGACGACGCTCACCAAAATCCTCAACCGCATTCGCAGGAGACCTGGGACAATGTGGCCGAAGTCGCGGTGATGGACGACGCCAGCCAGAATTCCACCTACGAGCTTGCGCTGGGGTACAAATCGGACTCCTCGCAAGTGGACAAACTGCATGTGGTGCGGCACCCGGAAAAACAAGGGTTACGGGGGCAATCAGAAGGCCGGCTATCGCTACTCTATCGACCGCGGTTTTGATGTGGTTGTGCTGCCGCATGGCAACGGGCAGTATGCGCCGAGATCCTGTCGCACCTCTATCATCCGATCGTGAGCGGGCAGGCGGATACGGTGTTTGGGCGACTTCGGCGGACCGCCGAAGGGCGGCACCGATTTCCACAGCGGGTACCGAGCCTATAACCTGAAAGCACTTTCGCGGATCGAATTCTCCAACATGACGGATGATTTCCACTTCGACACGGAGATCACTATTAAGCTTCACCATCAGGGATTCCGGATTCGCGAGGTTCCAATTCCCACTTACTACGGCGATTCGATCTGTTACGTCAACAGCATGCGGTATGCGCTTGACGAAGGCGGTGTTGCGGTACAAGCGCACGGTGCAGTCGCTGGAGAAAGCGCCGGAGTTCGCCGAGTACTGGACGGACTATCCGGTGAAGGAAAGCCGCTTCTCGAGCCACTACTATTTGCGGCATTGGGTGGGGAGCCAGCAGAAGGTTCTCGATGTCGGCCGCGGCGAAGGGCATCAGGCCGCGGATATGCGCGAGCTTGGCAACGAGGTGACGGGCATCGACTGCGTGGATGCTCCGAAGCGCGAAGCGGTGATGCGGTGAAGGCCGATCTGTCGAAGGGGCTGGCGCCGGTGGCGCAGCGGCTGCAAGGAACGTGAATCCGACAAAATCCCGTTGATGGACATCATTGAGCATTTGCCCGATCCGGGGCAGGTGTTGCGCGAGTGCGCCACTGCTGTCCGGTAAAGGGCAAGTGATCCTGTCGCTACCCAACGTACCGAACGTCACTGTGGGGCTGGCGCTGTTGTTCGGGTGCTGGGAACACACGGGGCGCCGCATTCTGGATAACACGCACCTGCGATTCTTCACCCGGAAGAGCGCGCGGCGGATGATCGAGCGGGCGAGTTTCACAGTGAAGCGGCAGGTGATGACCGTGATGCCGGTGGAGCTGGCGCTGGGGATTTCCGTGAATCCGTTGATGCGCGCAGCGAACCTGCTGCCGCGCGCGGTAGCGGCCTGATGCCCGGACTCTTTGGGTATCAATGTATGTTTCTTCTGCGGCCGAAGAAGTAACGCGCTGAACGGGCAGCGGAGGCGGGTGTGTACACTCGAATCATGCTTTCGCAAGTCACGGTCACGTCGTCCGATTCCCATGTCCTCCTTACGTTCACTCTGCGCAATGGCGAGCCGGTCTATTCGCTCAATCATCGTGGCAAGCCTGTTCTGTTGGATTCCCGCCTCGGCCTCACCTTGCGCGATACCGGCCCGTTGCGCTCCGGCTTCCGTTTGCTCGGCACGCAGGACAAACAGCACGACGAAACGTGGAAGCCCATTTATGGCGAGCGAAGTGAAATCCGCGATCACTATCGCGAAGCCGTGGTCTCGCTGGAGGAGACGGCTGCCTCCCGGCGGCAACTGCAAATCGTACTGCGCGTCTACAACGAAGGCGCCGCTGTGCGGTATGTCATCCCGCGGCAGCCAGCCATCTCCGATTTCGTCATCACCGCCGAACACACCGAGTTCGTGATTCCACCCGGCACGCGCGCCTGGGAAACGCACGGCGCCCAGCGTCCACATGAGAACGTATGGGCGCACGAACTCAAAGCCCAATGCGAGCGTCCGCTGACGCTCGAGTATCCCGACGGCCGGTACGCCGCCCTGGTGGAAGCTGGAACGCGCAACTACGCGCGGATGCTGCTCTCCCCTGCCCCGGGCCGTCCCGGAACTCTCGTCAGCGACCTCTCTTCGGGTCCCGTCGCTGCAGCGAATCGCGAGCAGTCGGACAAGCCTTACGTTTGGGGCACAACGCCCTTCCACACACCATGGCGTGGCGTCATTGTCGCGGACCGTCCCGGCGATTTGATCGAACGCAATTTCTTTCTGCTGAACTTGAATGACCGGCCCACCGTCGACTACTCCTGGGTGCGCCCCGGCAAAGTGATTCGCGAAGTAACCTTGTCTACAAAAGGCGCGAAGGAGGCCGTCGATTTCGCACGGCAGCGCAATCTGCGCTACATCGAGTTCGATGCCGGGTGGTACGGCCACGAAAACGATGACACCTCCGATGCGCGGGCTGTCAACGTCGACCCATTACGCAAACAGAAAGACCCCGCCTACATTGGCCTCGACCTGCCCGAAGTGATCCGCTACGCGCGCGACAACGGCATCGGAGTGTGGCTGTACGTCAATCGCCGCGCACTCGAAAAGCAGTGGAACGTGCTGGCTCCGATGTATGAAAGCTGGGGCGTCAAGGGGGTCAAGTTCGGGTTTGTGAACGTCGGTTCGCAGTTTTGGACCAAGTGGCTCTACGACGCGGTGGAACTGGCCGGGAAGCATCACCTGATGGTGGACATTCATGATGAGCACCGCCCCACCGGAGTCAGCCGCACGCTACCGAACCTGCTGACGCAGGAAGGCATCGCTGGTAATGAGACGATGCCAACCGCGGATCACAATACCGTGATGCCGTTCACGCGCTACATCGCCGGCGCCGCGGATTTCACCATCTGTTATTACGTGGACCGGATCAAGACCACGCGTGCGCACCAGCTCGCCACCGCGGTGGTGTTCTACAGTCCGCTGCAGTTTCTTTACTGGTACGACAGGCCGCGCGACTACAACGGCGAGCCCGAAGTGGAATTCTTCGATCGCGTGCCGACGGTGTGGGACGAGACGAAAGCGATTGACGGCGCCATAGGCCGCTATGCATCCATCGCGCGGCGCAGCGGTGACGATTGGTTTATCGGAACGATCAACAACAGCGTTCCACGCCGTCTCAAACTCCCGCTGAGCTTTCTTCCCGCGGGACGAAAGTTCACGGCGCACATCTACGAAAACGGGCGCGGTGGACCGAAATCGGTGGCGATGTCGAAGCGCACCGTCGATGCCGCCACGATGCTGGAAGCAGCGCTGGCCGAAGCCGGCGGGCAAGCGGTCTGGCTCGAGACGGTACGCTAGCACCTGCCTGCATAGGTCCGAGAATTCACCCATCCCGTTTGCGCTTTTGCGCCCTCCTTTTGCATTTTTGCGTGAAACTCCGCGTTCGCAATGACACCCATTTCATGCATCGGGGCGAGCCGGCCAACGGGCCAATCGGACGCGCTCGCGTCTTGGCCCGTTTTATCAGTGTTCATCACTGTTGCTCCGAAAATACGCACAAGCTGTGGACACCGCCGGATGGTCGCTCTGAACTCAAAACCGTCTTCTTTGCGTCTTCCTTGGCGTCTTTGCGTGAAACCAGCCACGCCCCAAGACGGCTCTGCATTCGACCCTGTCACGTACTCCATTTTCATCCTTCGGGGCGACCGATCCCACGGGTCGGTCATGTGGGGTTCATCTGTGGCCATTAGGTTCCGTCTCTCTTTGCCGGAACCCACGCATATTCTGTCTGTGTTTGATACCAGCAAATCGCGTCAGATCAGCCGCGCGCCATGGTAGACTGATGGCAACTCTTCATGAACCCCAGCGACTGGCCGCGTATTGAGGAGCTGTTTCACCGCGCAGCGTCACTTCCGTCCGCCGAACGAAAATCTTTCCTCGACCACGAGTGTCCCGACGCCCAGATGCGACGGGAAGTGGAATTGCTTCTCTCACACGATGCCACGCAGGGCATGCCCATCGACAACGTAGTTCGCGAAGCCGCGCATGAGCTGGCTCGCGAAAACTCCGAGTGGCTCGTGGGCAAACAGGTCGGTGTGTATCAGGTCACCGGACTGGTGGGCGAGGGCGGCATGGGGGCCGTCTACAAAGCCGTGCGCAACGACGATCACTTCCGCAAAGAAGTCGCACTCAAGGTGGTGCGGCACGGCGCCGAGACGCAATCGCTGCTCCGCCGCTTCCGCTCAGAGCGCCAGATCCTCGCCGCACTGGATCATCCCTACATAGCTCGTCTGCTCGATGGCGGTGCGACACCGGAAGGGCTGCCCTACTTCGTCATGGAGTTGATTGACGGAGTGTCGATCACCAGCTACGTCAGGCAGAACCGGCTAACGGTGGACGCGCGGCTGGAGCTCTTCCGGAAAGTCTGCGAGGCTGTACAATACGCCCACTCCAAACTCGTGGTCCATCGCGATCTCAAGCCGGCCAACATCCTCATCACGCCGAATGGGACTCCCCGCCTGCTGGATTTCGGAATCGCGAAGCTGCTCACCGCCGAGGACGGGCTGCCGGTAGCCGACGTCACCGCGACTCTACGTTTGCTGACGCCGTATTATGCGAGCCCGGAGCAGGTGCGCGGCTCCAGCGTCGGCACCTCCACCGATGTCTACTCGCTCGGAGCCATCCTCTATGAGGTGCTCACCGGCCGCCACCCCATCGGCTCCGAAGGGCAGACTCCCGTCGAGATAACAGCCGCGGTGTGCACCCAGGACCCGTCCCCGCCCAGCCGCTCCCTGGAACTGGACTCCGCCACCCGCCGCAGTCTCTCCGGCGACCTGGACAACATTGTTCTAATGGCTTTGCGCAAGGAGCCGGAGCGGCGTTACCGTTCGGTGGAACAGTTTTCCGAGGATATCTCGCGCTATTTGCGCGGCCATCCGGTAATCGCCCGCGCACCCACATTTTCTTACCGCGCGACTAAGTTCGTCGGACGGAACCGCATTGCGGTGGGCGCGGCGGCGCTCGCGGCCATCAGCCTCATCGCGGGAGCCGGCGTCGCGGTCTTTGAGGCGCGACGCGCGGAGCGGCGCTTTCAGCAGGTGCGCAAACTCGCCAACACCTTTCTGTTCTCCTTCCACGATCAGATCGAACACCTCGCGGGATCCACGCCCGCGCGCGAGTTCGTGGTCAAAACCGCTCTCGAATATCTGGACAGCCTCGCCAGCGAATCCGGTAACGACGTAGCCTTGCAGACGGAGCTCGCCACGGCTTATCTTCGCGTGGCGCACGTGCAAGGCAACCCGCGAGCCGCCAATCTCGGGCAGAGCGATGCGGCGCTCGTGAGTCTGTCCAAGGCGATCCAGATTGCCGAATCGCTGGCCCGCAGACAGCCGGCCAATGCGGCTGCGTTGCGCATTCTTGCCACCGCCTACAGCCAGCAGGGCGACCTGATCGGCTCGGTGAAAGGCGACCCCGCCCAATCGCTCAGCGCGCTGCGTAAGGCAGTGGACGCAGGCGAGCGTCTCGTCCGGCTGTCGAACGCTTCGCTGGAGGATTGGACCTCCCGCGCCGGCCACCTGCTGCAACTTGGCGACGGACTCCTGGACGAGGCGCCCAAAGAGGCCAAAGCAGCCTGGGAACAAGGGTTGCTGTCAGCCAAGCGGGCCGACGCCATCGCGAGTTCGGCCCCCACTCGCCGCACCGTGGCCCAGGCGCTGCAACGAATGGGCCGCGTGTCACACGAGCTCGGAGACCCGGCCGCCGCCGTCGATTATCTGCACCAATCCGAGAAGATTATCGAAGAGTTACACAACGCCTATCCCGACGATGTCCGTTACTTCCGCGAATTATCCATCTTATATATCCTCCTCGGCAATAACACCGGCAATCCCGGTTACTTCAATTTGGAAAAACCGGCTGAGGCGATTGCTTACTACGAAAAGGCGGCCGCGGTGCAGCGGCAGCTCACCGCCAAGGATCCCAAGGACGCACGCGCCCGCCTTGACGAAGTCTTCACCGCCATCCGCTTGACGCAGACTTACATCCCTCCTCCCGGGCCGCAAACCGTCGCTCAAGGACGCCGCTGCCTCGCCATGCTCGACCAGATGATCGCCCGCACTCCCAACGACACGCGCATGCAGCGCATCCGGCGAAACTGCGTCAGTGCTTTGTCGCGAGTGCTGGCCGAAACGGGAAAGCCGCTGGAGCTGATCCCACGACTCGAGGAAACCCTGCAAGAGGCCCGGAAGGAAGCGATGGCCGGTCCCAAGGACATTGTGCGGCAGGCATTCCTCAACTCGGCACTCGAAGACCTTGCCTATGCGCATCTTCTCGCGCGCCAATGGACGCAGGCGCAACAGTACCTCGAACAGGCCTCCACCCTGCTCCAACGCCTCCACCGCGAACTGCCGAACGATCTCTACTTCGCTCGCGACCTTGCCGTGGCGCAGGAGTATCTCGGCCGCGTCCACCAGGGCCGCGCCGACACAGCCAAAGCGTCCGCGTCCTACAAAGATGCACTGAAGACCTGGAACGAGTGGCGTGCCGCCGCGCAGGACAACATCTATGTAGCCACGCGGATCGCGAACATCGAGGCCCGTCTTCGCAGCCTCAACGTCCCGCACACGATACAATAGAAAATCCATTCGGCCATTTCCTCAAGGAGTCTGCCCATGCTGCTCGGCGCCGTTACGTACAACGTGATCAAGGACTGGGACCTCGACACCATTCTCACCAAGCTCCCGCCTCTCGGCTTTGAAGCCGTGGAGCTCCGTACTACTCACAAGCATGGTGTGGAGATCTCGCTCTCTAAAGAGGAGCGCGAAAAAGTGAAAGCGAGATTCGCCGGCTCCAAGCTGCGTCTGCTCAGCTATGGGACCACCTGCGAGTACCACTCCGCCGACAACGCCGTCCGCCGCAAGCATATCGACGAAACGATGAAGTGGATCGACCTCGCACACGATACGGGCGCATGGGGAGTGAAGGTGCGCCCGAACGGCTTCGCCAAGGAACTGGGCCCCGAGAAAACCGTTCAAATGATCGGCGAATCGTTGCGCGAATGCGGTGCATACGGCGCCCGCATGGGTGTCGAGATCTGGCTCGAGGTACACGGCCGCGAAACGCAGGTGCCCACGGTGGCTGCTGCCATCATGCGCGCCACCAAGCATCCCAACGTCGGACTCTGCTGGAATTCCAACCCCACCGATGTCGTCAACGGCAGTGTCAAACAGAGCTTCGATCTGCTGCGGCCGTGGATCAAGAGCTGCCACATCAACGAGCTCGCCGGACCCTATCCGTACCGTGAGCTGTTCTCGCTGCTGAAGGCGAGCAAGTACGACCGCTACACGCTCTGTGAAGCCCAGGAATCGAAAGAACCCGAGCGCTTTCTCCGTTGGTATCGCGCCCTTTGGTCGGAGTTGAACCGCTAATGCGCCTGATCCTTTGCGTTGTTCTCAGCCTCGCGGCAATGGCCGCGCCGCCCGATCCCGTATCGCACTTCGGCCATAAGATGGGCGCCGACCGCAAACTGCTCGATTGGGACAAAGTGGTCTCTTATTTCCAGGCACTGGAAAAGTCCTCCGATCAGGTGAAAACAGTCACCATCGGCAAGACGGTGCAAGGCCGCCCGATGATCGCGGCTTATTTGTCCTCCGCCGAAAACCTCCAGAAACTCGGCGACTACCAGACCATTCAGAAGCAGTTGGCTGATTCGCGCAAGACTCCGCCGGCGGAGGCCGAAAAGTTGATCGCGCAGGGCAAGACGATTGTCATGATCACCTGCTCCATCCACTCCACCGAGGTCGCCTCCACATCGACGGCGGTTGAGTTTGCATACCGGCTGATCAGCGAAAACAAAGCCAAATACAAAACCATCCTCGACAACGTGATCTTCATCCTCGTGCCGTCGCTCAACCCCGACGGTGTCGACATCGTCACCCAGTGGTATCGCAAGACCCTGGGCACACCGCACGAGGGTAGTTCCCCGCCCGAACTCTACCACGCCTACATCGGCCACGATAACAACCGCGACTGGTACATTCATTCGCAGCCCGAAACGCGTGCGGTGGTCTCGCGGCTGCACAACACGTGGCATCCGCAAATCGTTTACGACGTCCATCAGCAGGGCTCCAGTGCTTCGCGCATGTTTGTCCCGCCATGGATGGACCCCATCGATCCGAACGTCGATGCGTCCATCATCCAGATGGGGAACATGGTGGGAATGGGCATGGCGGCGGATTTGACCGCGGCAGGCAAGAAGGGTGTGGCGGTGAATGCCATTTACGATTTCTGGATCGCGGCGCGTCACTACCAGGCCTATCATGGCGGAATGCGCATCCTGAGCGAGTCGGCGTCGGCGCGTCTGGCAACGCCGGTTACGCTCGATGCCGACGACATCTCCGATTCCGCCCCCGGCTACAATCCGCGCCAGTCCTCGTGGAATCACATGGAGCCGTGGCTCGGTGGCCGCTGGTCCGTTCGCGACATCGTCGACTATCAGTTGATCGCCATGGAGTCGTGCCTGTATCAGGCCGCGCTGCGGCGGGAAGATCTGCTGCGCAATTTCTACAACGCCCTGCGGCGGGCTTCGGAGCGCCAGTCGCCCAACGCCTATGTGCTGTCCAAAGAACAGTTGGATCCGGGCTCGGCCCGCAAACTCCTTCAGACGCTCGCGGCCGGACTCGTTGAAGTGCAGCAGGCAGTGGAGCCGTTTACCGCCGACGGCAAGCCTTACCCCGCGGGGTCGTTTGTCATCCGCATGCAGCAGCCGTTCAGCGCCTATGCCAAGACGCTGATCGAACGGCAGGTCTATCCGGACCTGCGGCTCTACCCCAACGGCCCGCCGAAGCGGCCTTACGATGTGACTGCGCAGACGCTTCCTTTGTTGATGGGCGTGGATGTGGCAACCGTGAAAGACCGGTTCCAGGGCGAGTTTGTCGCGGCGACGCAGTTCAACTTCACCGTCCCCACGGCGCTGCCGCAAGGTGCGTTGGCGGCGAGCGACGTGGATTCCTGGAAAGAAGTGAACCGCGCCTGGAATAACGGCAGGCCCGTTGCGCGCGATGCCGCCGGCAACTTCTACGTCAACCAGCCTGCCATCGGCGACCGAAAGCCGTTCAAGAAACCGCGGCTGGCCCTCTATCAAAGCTTCCTGCCGAGCATGGACGAAGGCTGGACCCGCTGGCTGTTCGACACCTTCGGCTTCACCTACACGCGCCTGAAGAACAACGAGATCACCGCCGGCAATCTGCGCAAAAAGTACGATGTGATCCTCTTCCCTGACCAGCGCTCGGCAGCAATCCACACCGGCTATTCCGTCCGCGCGATGCCGGAGGAGTTCACCGGCGGGCTGGGGACGAAAGGCGCCGATGCGCTGAAGGCGTTCGCCAACGACGGCGGCACCATCATCTTCTTGAACGCCTCAACCGAGTATGCCGCTGCTCACCTTGGGGTGAGGCTGAAGAACGCAATCAGCGGCGTCTCCAATCGTGAATTCTATTCGCCCGGCACGCTGCTGAACGTCACGCTCGACGATACCCACCCGCTGGCCAAGGGGCTGCCAAAGGAGATCACCATCTGGAGCGAGGCCAGTCCTGCCTGGGAAACCGGTCCGAACGATCGCGCCGTTGCCCGTTATCCGCAATCGAAGCTGCTCGCTTCCGGCTGGCTGTTGGGAGAAAAAT
The DNA here is from genome assembly GCA_016213775.1 of Acidobacteriota bacterium. Classification (GTDB taxonomy): domain Bacteria; phylum Acidobacteriota; class Terriglobia; order Bryobacterales; family Bryobacteraceae; genus CADEFT01. The sequence continues at coordinate 1,715 of JACQZR010000279.1, read as the reverse complement.
ATCTCACTGGCCGCGCGGCGTTAGTGGAGGTGCCGCAAGGGAACGGGCGTCTGCTCTTGTTCGGCATGCGCCCGCAGTACCGCGCTCAGAGCTACCAGACGTTCAAGCTGCTGTTCAACGCCATTGCGGGCTATTGACGACTCTACCGTGGATACGACCCCGTGATGCGGTTCACGAATCCGTGGGCGCGATGGAACCACGCGGCTTTCGGCAGGAACATCAACGGGCATTCGCCATCCACCACCTCAACCCCGGCTTCCTTTGCGGTGGCAATTGCCGACCGGTAATGATGGCTGCTGTTCTCGGAATGGCGGTACCACAGCATGCGAATCCCCGCCGCGATAGATTGTCGAGTGGCGGCCAGCAATTGATCCTCCGGCACGAGAATAATGGCAGCTTCCGGAACGGGGTGTACCTCGGTTACTGCATGGAAGGCGGGCACGCCTTCCATCTCCTCAACGGTAGGGTGCACCGGAACCACTTCAATACCGTTGTTTTGGAAATCGCGCATCAGGATGCGGCTGTAATCCTTTTCATTTCGCGAAACCCCGATGATTGCGATCCGCTGGACCTTTAAGAAATTCTGTATCCCCTGCAGACTGGCAACCGGCATAGAATACTCCTTCCTCTTCATCCTACTCTGATGCTACGATCGCAATCTATGATTGCCTTCCTCCTCATGCTGCTGTTGCTCCCCTGCGGCGCGTTCGCACAACCGAAGCGAAAAGCTGCCGCCGCGAAGCCCGCGCGAACGATGGCATCTCATCTAAACACGATTGTGGAGCGTGCTCCAGGCACCGTCTCGGTGTACGCGAAAAACCTCGACACGGGGCGCGTCTTTTCCATTCGCGGCGAACAGCGTGTGCGCACCGCCAGCATCATCAAGCTGCCGATCATGATCGCCGCGTTCGGAGAAGTTGCGGCGGGACGTGCGCAGTGGACCGACAAGGTTGCGCTGCGCAAGGAGGATCGCGTCTCAGGCTCGGGCATCTTGAATGAGTTCTCCGATGGGTTGGAGATTCCCTTGATCGACCTGGTGCGGGTGATGATCGTCGTCAGCGACAACACCGCCACCAACCTGGTCCTCGACCGCATCACCGCCGACACGGTGAACCGCTACCTCGATGAGTATGGTCTGCCCGAAACCCGATCGCTGCGCAAGGTCCGTGGGGACGGCGGCGATTTGAAGAGTCCCAGCGGCTTCTCCGAAGCCGGCAAGCGCGAGGAATTGCAGAAGTACGGGCTCGGCGTGACGACGATGAAGGACATGGTGGCGCTGCTCGAGCGCATCGAACGCGGGCAGGCGATCAGTGCGGAAGCCTCCAGGGAGATGATCACGATCCTCAAGCGCCAGCGTTACCACGAGGCCATTCCTCGAAAGCTCGGATCCACGGTCGTGGCCAACAAGACCGGGGCATTGAACGCGCTGCGGAGCGACGTGGGAATTGTGTACGCCAAGCGGGGGCGTATCGCGATTGCCGTGACGATCGACGACATGAAGAAGGCGGATTGGACAGTCGACAACCCCGGACACCTGGTGATCAGCGAGATCGCGCGCGTGTTGGTGAATGAGCTCTAGCCAAAGATATTTGAAATTTTGATTCCACCGGCATTCTGCCGATGGTCTGGTTGTCAAGACTGGACCGAAGGAGAAGCCGATGGAATCGTTCACAAAGCTGTTTGGCAGCCTGCTGGTTTTTGTATACCACTGTTTC
>JACQZR010000284.1 GCA_016213775.1 Acidobacteriota bacterium | reverse complement strand
CAATGACTCCGGTTATAGAACTCGATCAACTCTCCGTGAGGCTGGGCAAACGCGATATCTTGCGCGGCCTCACTGGTTCCGTCTCCGCCCGCGCCATCGGCCTTCTCGGCCCCAATGGCGCGGGCAAATCTACTTTGATCCAGACGTTGCTTGGGTTCTTTCCGGTCTCCGGCGGCACGGCGCGTATCTTCGGTCATGACATTCGCAAGGACCACAGCAAGATCCGTTCGTTCATCGGCTACATGCCGGAAAACGATTCGTTCCTCGCGCAGCAGACCGCGGTGAACAATCTGCGCTACTTCGCGGAGTTATCCGGCCTGCCTCCGGAAGCGGCATTGGAACGCGCACACGAGTCGCTGTTCTATGTCGGCCTCGGCGAGGCGCGATACCGCAAGCTTGGCACCTACTCGCTCGGCATGAAGCAGATGGCCAAACTCGCGCAGGCTATCGTGCACGGCCCGCGGCTGCTGATCCTCGACGAGCCGACCAACGGGCTTGATCCGCCGGCCCGCATCCGCATGCTTCGCCTCATTCAGGAAATGAAGGCGACGGGCACCATGAATATCGTGCTCTGTTCGCATCTATTAAAGGATGTGGAGGAGACCTGCGAGGAAGTGCTCATCCTCAAGGGAGGCCGTATTGCCCATCAGAGCAATCTCGAAGAGGAGCGCAAACTCAATCAGCGCTTCCTGGAGCTGGAAACGTTCGGAACTCAAAATGGTTTTGTCGATGCCGCCCGCGGTTTGGGCTGCGAGTGCGCCGACCTCGGCTCCGGCCGCTTAAAACTGATTCTGGGAGAAAAGGTGGAAGTCCGCGACATCTACAGGCTCGCCGCCGAACGCGAGTTGCAACTCCGCCGCGTCAGCCATCGCCGCGATTCGCTCGAAGACATCTTCCTGCGCGCGATGACGGAACATAAGGAGACCACCAATGGCCGTCTATAAACGCAGCTACAAAGCCTATACCGGCCACCTCACTCCGGAATGGTCGCGATGGATAGTGATCCCCCGCTACGCATGGCAGGGGCTCTTCCGGCTACGGCTCCTCACCATTTTCTACGTGTTGTGCTTCTTCTATCCGCTTGGTTGCGCCGTGGTCATCTACCTCAACAACAACCTTGCGTTTATTCGCCAGTACATGCCCGTGCCGCCGAATGGGATTCTCGACATCGGCAACAAGTTCTTCCTCACCTACACGGTGGTCCAATGCACGCTTGCGTTCATTCTCACCGCGTTCATTGGTCCGGGCCTGGTCTCGCCCGATCTGGCGAACAACGCGCTCCCACTCTATTTTTCGCGGCCCGTCTCGCGAACAGGCTACGTGGTGGGCAAGATGATGGTGATCGCCGGGCTGTTGTCGATGATCACCTGGATTCCCGGCCTGATGCTGTTCGGTCTGCAGGCAAGCCTGGCCGATAGCAAGTGGGTCACTGACAATTGGAAGATCGCCTGGAGCATCTTCTTTTCGGCGTCGGTGTGGATCGTGTTTGTGGCAATGCTCTCGCTTGCGCTTTCGGCTTGGGTGCGGTGGCGGATCATCGCCGGCGGCCTGATGCTGGTAGTCCTCTTCGTCGGCGCGGGTCTGGCTGAGGCGATCCGGCAGGTCTGGCGTATCGACTCGGCCCGCTTCCTCGACGTCTCCTCCAATATGGGGAACATCTGGACGCACATGTTCGATGTGAAGACGCGTTACACGCTTACGCTTGAGGATTCCATCATGGTGCTGGCCGGATACACCGCTCTCTGTATATGGCTGCTGGCTCGCAAAATCAAAGCATGCGAGGTGATTCGTGGATAACGAAATCATCTTCGACAACGTGTCCAAGTTCTATGGCGAAGTACTCGGCGTCAACCGCGTCGCGCTAAGCATCCCGCCCGGCATCACGAGCCTGGTCGGTCCCAACGGCTCCGGCAAGACTACGCTGATGAACCTGATGACCGGCCTGATACAGCCCACGCGCGGCTCCATCACCGTCCGCGGAATGAGCCCCAAAGATCCTGAGAACTTCTTTCGCACCGTCGGCTACTGCAGCCAGTTCGATTCCTACCCCAAAGGATTCACCGGCTACCAATTCGTCTACTCCTTCCTGCGCCTCTTTGGTATCACTCATGCCGAGGCCAATGACAAAGCATGGGCCGCCATCCAGCGGGTCGGTTTGGAGGAAGCCGCCAAACGCAAAATCGCCGGATATTCGAAAGGCATGCGGCAACGCATCAAGCTCGCGCAGGCGTTGAGTTCGGACCCGCAGGTGCTGGTGCTCGATGAGCCTTTGAATGGGCTCGACCCGCTCGTCCGCGCCGAGACCATCGCACTGTTTCGCGAGTTCGCCACCGCCGGCCGGCATCTGATCCTCTCCAGCCATGTGCTGCATGAAGTGGACATTATTTCCGATCAGGTGATCCTGATGGCCGCAGGCTACGTCGTGGCCGAGGGTCAGATCCGTGCTGTGCGCGAGGAGATTGAGGATCACCCCATGCAGATCCTCATCCGCTGTCAGCAGCCGCAACGGCTGGCTTCGCGCCTGTTTGAACACGACCATGTAGTGGAGGTGAAGGTCCACTCCGATGGCGGCGGCCTGCTGGTGAAGACCAAGAGCGCCGACCGCTTTTACCTCCTGATGAATGAAATCGCCGCCGGCAACATCGACATCGAAACCGTCGCCCCCGTGGACGACGACGTCAATTCGGTATACGGCTACCTGATTGGAAGCGAGGAACCCACGCGATGAACCCCAACTGGAATTTATGGATGCGGCAAACGTGGGCCGTCATGCGGCTGGAGATCGGAAAATCGTTTTTCTCCAAACGTGGTTTGTGGATCTACCTGCTCGCCTTCGCGCCCATCGTCATCTGGGGTGGCCACAGCTACGAGGTGATGGAGCGCGGCGAAGACCGGCAGAAGATGGCCCAGCGCAGTCCCGGAGTGACACGCCAGAAGATGGCCATGATCACCGATGAGATGAGCAAAGAGCGAATCCTCGCGATCCTCGGACCACCGGCAAGGCAACAGTCGTTCGGCCGCCGGCACCCGGTGCAGATTATGCGCTGGAGCGACGGCAAGGCGGAGTTCATCGTCCGTTTCCGCGATGGCGAGTTGGAAAACATCTCTCTCCGCGAGGGTTGCAGCTTTGAAGAGGACTCCACGGTCTTCGCCGCCATCTTCCAGTTCTTCTACCTGCGCCTCGCGATTTTCTGGGGCTGCGTGTTCGTGTTCATGAACCTGTTCCGCGGGGAGATGCTCGACAAGAGCCTCCACTACTACTTCCTCGCGCCCATCCGCCGCGAAGTTGTCGTGGCTGGCAAGTTCGGCGCGGGTCTGCTCGCCACTGGCGTCATCTTCGGCGTGTCCATCGCGCTGCAGTTCGCCGGAATGAACCTCCACTTCCCCAAGGAAACGGTGGACCAGTATTTCTCGCAAGGCCACGCCATCCAGCACCTGCTTTCCTACATCGGTGTGAGCATTCTCGCCTGCGCGGGCTACGGCAGCGCTTTTCTCGTCGGCGGCATCCTGCTGCGCAATCCGCTTATTCCCGCCGGCGTCCTACTGCTCTGGGAGTCGATCAACGGAATCCTTCCGGCGATCCTGCGCAAGTTCAGCGTGATCTACTACCTCAAGGTCTTGAGCCCTGTGGCGATCCCGCTGGACAAAGGCGTTCCCGGTCCACTGGCGATGCTCGCCTTTGGCACCGACCCCGTATCAACACCCGTGGCGATCATCGGCGTTTTCGGACTGGCGCTGGTGCTGCTGGTGGTTGCGGCCTGGCGGTCCAGATCGATGGAGATCAGCTACGCCGCCGAGTAAAGTGTAGCGGCCTTTTCGAGCACTTTCTGCTTCATCACGTTGAGTCCGCGATCGTCGAAGAACTTTTCGATAGCGGCGGAAGTGCCCGCCGGCGGATCTTTCCAAAGAGTGGCCAGCGCGTACAGGATTTCGTTCAGTTCCTTGTCGTCGAGCGTTGTGCTGCCGCGGTCGAGTTGCCGGAGCTTGTATCCCAACTCCGTCACAAGGTCCCTCAGGAGCCATTCGAGTTCCTGCTCCGCTGTGGGAAGCGCCGCTGGCGCGTTTCGGGACAGCAACTGCCAGACGACGAGACTGTGTGAACGATACCGCACCGCGTCGTCGCGGGCACTCAGCGGATTTCCAGTGTCAATTGCTTCGGCTGCCTTGTCCAGCAGTTCCACTCTCTTCCGAATAGAACTCACCCGTATCCACCCTTCGAACATGCCAATCGAACTCACCACGCGCGCCGCTTCCCCCGCGGGCACTGAATTCTGCGCGCGTAGCGGCTCCGTGAGATCGCGTAGGTTGTATTCCACCATCGATTCGAGCGGATCGGCTACGGGGTCCAGCAGTACGCGCTGCTCCGTGCCAATTTGACGCCGCGTCCGATAGGTGCTGCGCCGAGCCCCATCGCGCAGTGGGAAGCTGTCGCGCTTGGCTCGCTGATTACAGATCGTGCAACTCAGCAGGTAGTTGGAGAGCTTGTAGGCGAGCCACCAGTAGCCGCCATGGCCTGGATCTTCCAGCACGTTGCCCTTCGGCCGGAAGTGCTCCACATCCACGGCGTTCTCTGAAATATCCGCCCCGCAATAGGCACAGATGCGGCCCTGCATCGCATACAACGCACCCTTCACATCCGGCTGCGTCCACTTGTTCGGAAAGTCGCCCGGCTTGGTGGTTGGATCCGGTATGGCCGCCAGCGTCGGCGGCACGACAGCAGGGCGGCGGAAGCTTCTCATAACTTCAAGCGGCTGAGGCGATCTTGCAGTTTCTGAACTTTCTTTTTCGCTTCCTCATCTCGAACGGAAGGCGATGTCATCAGCAGTTGCGCGATCTCCTGACGGCTCTTTGTAGGATCCTGAATCTCGCCCTCCATCGCGCCACCGGTCGGATCCGTGCCCATCAGCCATTGATACACTTGATCGGCCGAGAAACCAAGTATCTGACGGTCGAGCATCCTCCGCTCGCCATTCTCCAAGGCGATGATTTCGTTGCTGTCGAAATTGAGCAACACCATCGGAGAATGCGTGGTGACGATAAACTGCACGCGCGGAAGCGTCGCCCGCAGCTTCGGAATCAGCGTCCGCTGCAGCGACGGGTGCAGGTGGAGATCAATCTCGTCGATCAGCACGATCCCGTCAATGAGCGCCGGATCGCCCTTCCGCGCGAGATCGGGGAACTTCGCCGTCCACACCGCGCACAACTGCCCTAACCAGGCGGCAGTGGAACGGTAACCGTCGGGAAGATCGGAAGCCTCCACCATCGCCCCGGCACTGGCCGAGAATCGTATCGCACCGGCTAGATCCTTCACCCGGAACTCCTCACCAAACAGGGATTCCAGCAGCTTGCTGAAGAGCACGAAGAACGCCGGGTCGATAGTCCGGTTGTTGAACGCAGTCTCCGCAGCCACCATCTTTTCCAGTGGATAAAAGATCGTCATCTGCCAGTTGACTTCCGGCGATAGGCTCTCGCTGCGCTGATCCGCTGTTCCGGTGAGATTGCGAGTGGCCCCGAATCCAAGGCAGACGCGGCTCCGCATGTCTTTCCAGAACGACAGCGAGTTGGCGTCGGAACTGAGTTGCCCGTCTTCGCCGATGCGCAGCGTGATCTTGTGGCGACTGCCGGCGGAATCGGCGAACGTTGCGCTCACTTCCGCCGGATGCCGCATCGTGCCTTCAATGCGGCGGAGTTTATCCAGTCTCCTCCCACCCAACTCACGCAGCAATGGATCGCCCAGGAACACTGCTGCGAGCGCTTCCACAATACTCGACTTACCACTTCCATTGATCCCGGCGAGGCATGTCCAATTGCCACTGAGCCTGCTCTCGTGCCGAAACGACAGCTTCAACTCTGGGAAGCAGCGGAAGTCCTGGAGATTCAGTTCCACAAGCGTGACACTAGGAGCGGCAACGGGTGACAATTCAGTGACGGACTGAACATACTTCTTCAGCGGCAGTTCGATGGAGAGCGAGCGGATTTGATCTCGAAACATCGAGGTTCGGCGGTCGTACCAGCGCTCCCTGATCTGTGATTTCTCAGGGTGGGCGAGGTCTAATAGCCCTTCTACGTAACCTTCTTCAATTCCGCGCACAACAACCGCATGTTGCTCTTTTGTGACGAGTTCCACTTTTGTCAGATTGCGACCCCCGCAAAAATGCAGATGAAATCTTCCCGGTGGCGCGATCTGCGTAAAGAAGGCCCCCTGCACGGCACGATCGAGGCTTGACGCCGAGTGGTGTGTCATGAGGATGCGGACGTCGTGCTCCTCTGCCCACTGTGACGGGTTACCATTCGTAACGGAATCGAGTTGCATGGGATCGAGGATGGCGGAAGGCACGAAGATGCCAATCTGCGAAAATGCGGAATTGAGTCCGACGATTCCAATGCGGCGAGAACCATGGTCGAAGCTGTAGCTAAAATCTCCGGGCAGCACTCCGAATTTCACTGCGGGAAGACGAACCGACCACGTCATTACATAGCTGGAAAAGGCGAATTCCACAAGTCTGCGAAGTTCGGAATCGGCGGACCAGAACTTCTCGCGAATGTCCGGATCCTTCCCCCAATATCGAAACAAGGTCACGATCTCTTCGACCTGCGGATCACAATCATGATTTCCTGGCACCGAGATACGCTTGTCAAAGCCCAGCGAGTCGATCGCTGCCATAAAGTTCCGTCCTATGTCTCCAGTGAAGAACGCTATATTAGCCGAGGCAGGCGGCGGATCGAGCATGTTGTTGACGGCGTCGATCCTCCCGCGCCACCAATCGGTGAAGTGTACCCACTTGAACTGATCCGGGCGATCCGCCATATCCGCTAGTGTACCCCGTGCGCGCTATATCCCCTCGCCCAACCGGAATGCGAGAAACGACGGCAGCCCCGCATCGATGATGGCCTTCTGCGCACCCTGAATATCATACTCAGCGCGGCACAGCCGAACCATTCTATCCTCTGAATCGAACAAGGCATAGGCGGCCCGCGGGTCGTTATCGCGCGGCTGCCCAACCGACCCGGGATTCATCAGATACCCTTTGTCGGGGTCGAACAGATGGAGCCGGTCAGCATCCGTGGGCTTCGGCGGCAGCATCTCCCACGCCCGCCCCGGAGCAATTCGATAACCGCCCTGCCAATGCGTATGCCCAAAGAAGACCACGTTTCCCGGCATCGATGAAAACAGGGAGCACGCCGTCATCTTGTCCGTGATGTACTCGTCCTCGTCGCGCGGCGAGCCGTGGCAAATGAAGAAATCCTCCTTGCCCCCATCCAGTACATTCAGTGGACCGGCCGGCAGATTCTGCAGCCACTGGCGATTCTCCTCCGTCAATTCCTGCAGCGTCCATGCACAGGCAAGCTGCGCGTTATCGTTGAAATCCTGCACCACCGCATCGCCGATGCAGGCCCGGTCATGATTGCCGCGAATCGTGGTGGCGCAGTACTCGCGCACCCATTCACAGGCTCCGTTTGGATCGGCGCCGTAGCCCACGATATCGCCCAGGCACGCAACCCGGTCATACTTGCCTTCTGCGTGCTTACTCACGGCGCGAAGAGCATGCAGATTGGCATGAATGTCGCTGATGATCAGGATGCGCACAGGCGGATGAGTGTGATCTCCGGAGGTGCGCCGATACGGGCGGGGATGCCGACCGTGCCAAGGCCGCGAGTGACGTAGCACAACGCATTCTCGCGGGTGTATTTGCCCGAAACATAGGGCGTGAAGAATCGCGCCACATTCGCGTATTGATTCAGAATCTCGACCGTAACTTGACCTCCATGTGTGTGCCCGGCAAGTGTGAGCTGATACCCCTGCTCCGCGGCAACGGGGAAAACATCGGGATTGTGCGAGAGAAGAATGTTGTAGGCGCCCGGCCGCAAGTGTTGTCCGGCTCCCACCAGATAGGGCTTTCGATACTGCTGATAGTCAACCCCAGCCACATTGACACGCGCATTGCCGAACCGCAGTTCCGTGTTCTGCTGGCGCAGTATCTCGATTCCGTAGCGCGCCCCCAACTGCTGCGCCGCCACTTCGCACTTGCCAAAAATCTCGTGGTTGCCATTGCAGGCCAGCAGCGGAGCATCGGCCTTCAACTTCGCCATGATCCGGATGCATTCCTCCAGTGGATTCCGTGCGTCCGTGATAAAGTCGCCCGTGAACACCGCCATGTGCGGTTTAGTCTCATTCGCCATCGCCACCACGCGCTCCAAATCTTCCGCAGTGAAGAACGGGCTGAAGTGCGAATCGCTCAGATGCAATATGCGGAGGCCGTTCAAGTCGCGCATCGTGGATGGATCCACACCCCGAATGGGAATGTCCACTTCCTCGACGCGAAACTCGCGCCGCCCCGCAACAAAACCATGCCCGGCAAGAATCGCCGGCCCCGCAACCAAAGCCGTACCGAGCGCTTTCACGAACTCGCGACGCTCGGGCGCCACGCTCGCTTGAGCGGCCCGCGAAATCCGGTACAGCACGTATGCCCCCAAGGAAGCCAGCGCGTACAGCATTCCCAGCCCGCGGAGCCAGTACAGGCCGTCCGATCCCTCCACCAGCCGGTTCACCGGGTGGATCCCCGTGGCCACCGAAAAGGCGGCCAGGCAGCCGAGCAATGCAATCGCCAGGCGCACAATGTGCCTGCCGGCGAGTTGACGGTAGCAGACGAAATGCATGGCTACGACCACGCCAAGAATCACAAGGTCCGGAATGTTGCGATAGAAAGACTGCGAGAGCCCCACAGTATTAGTGTATCGTCACGAGCCGCGAATCCGTGAATCGATGTCTTTTTCTTGCCACTACTCCTCCCGCACCGCCACGGACGGATCCACTCGCGACGCCCGCCGCGCCGGAACATGCGCCGCGACAAGCGCCACCGTGGTCAGGACGCCGAGTGTCACTACGATTGACCCACCGTCGTACTGGCCAACCTGATACAACTGCGATCGCAAGAGCCCCGCGCACGCCACCACTCCAACGCCTCCCGCCGCAATACCCGGCGCCACCCAAACGCCTGCCTGACCGAGCACCATCCGCGATATGCGGCTTGGGGTAGCCCCCATCGCCATACGTATGCCGATCTCACGCGTGCGGCCCGACACCAGAAACGCCATCACTCCGTACAGCCCCACTGCAGCCAGCACTATTCCGGTTACTGAGAACAGCGTCGCCAGGAATGCCATGAACTTCGGACGCGCCGCCAGCGCTCCCACGCGCTGCTCCATGGATTCCACCTCCACCGGCAGTGCCGGGTCCAACTCGCGTATCTCAGTCCGCAGCCAGGCGAGCGTCTGCTCGGGCGACAGCGAAGTGCGTACGGCGATAAAAGCTCGCCGCTGCATGTCCGGCAATCCGGGGTTGGGTCCGGTCACGGTGCGTTTCCTCGCCAGATAGTATTCAGGATCCGGCGCTACCGTCAGTCCGCCATTTCGAACGTCGGCCGCTACGCCCACTATCGTGAACCACGGCCCTATGCGTCCAAACCGCAGGCGCTTTCCCAGCGCAGGGCCATCACCAAAAAGCCGTCGAGCCAAAGCACGGCTCACCACCACCGAATCCTGACCGGGTATGCGGTCGGCCTCTTGAAAGGCACGCCCCTGCTCCACAGGAATCGACAGTGTGCGGAAGTACCCGGGAGTCACTGCGCGCCACCCAACCATGCCGCCCGTACCCTGCGGCGCAGGCTCCCGCCCTTCGACGTCGATCATCGAATAGATCATCGACCGCGTCTGCCCCGACGGCGGCAGCGAATCGCTCACCGCATACGAGGCCACTCCCGGCATGCCGGCCAGCCGCTCTTCCACCCGTTCAAAGAACGCGACCCGAGCGGCCGCATCGGGGTACCGGTGCTGTCCCAATACCAACTGCGCCGTCATCAACCCTTCGCCGTCAAAACCGAGCGCGGTGTTCTGCACATTCCAGAAGCTGCGTAACAACAGGAGCGATCCCTGCAACAGGACCACCGACACGGCAATTTGAAAGCTCACCAGCCCGATGCGCAGCCAGCCCTGCCGACCTCGTGTCGTGCGCGCGCCATGTCCCAACCTCACCGTATTCGTGCGTCCCATCGACGCCACCGCGAACAGCGCTGCGCAAAGCATCGCCGCGCCCAAAGTGAACAGCCCCACGCGCCCATCCAGCGCCGCCTGCGTCAGTCGCGGAATCCCGCCCGGAGCCGTCGCCGCGAATACGCGAATCAACACGCCGGCCAGCGCGAGCCCCGCCGCGGCGGCAACCATCGCCAGCAGCAGGCACTCCACCAGGCTCTGGCGCGCGATCCTCCAGCGGCTTGCTCCCAGCGTTGCCCGAATCGCCCGTTCCAGCTCCCGCGCCACCCCCCTCGCGATCAGCAGATTCGCAACGTTCGCGCATGCCAGCAACAGCACCAGCAGCACGGCGCCCAGAAGCAGTCTAGCGGCCAGCACGGAGTCCCCCACTTGCCGGTCGCGCAATGGACGCACACGGAGGGAAACCTCCTTGCGGAACATGGGGGGCACATCCTTCATCGCGTCCTGAAACCAGGGCTGCAACTCCGCCGCGGCGCGCTCCATCGATATGCCCTCGCGCAACCGGCCAAACGCGCGCACCACCAGCGTCCCCTGCCGTCCTTGCGCCGCCTCATTGATGGCCGCCGGAACCAGCACGTCCACCGCATTCAGCGTGGGCATCTCGAAGCTCTCCGGCAGCACCCCCACTACCTCCGTCAACTGGCCGTCCAGCGAAATCTTGCGGCCAATCACTCCGCCTTCGCGGCCAAACCGCGACCGCCACAACGCATACGTCAACAACGCCACCCGCGCCGCACCGGGCTTGTCCTCTGCCTTCGTGAAACCGCGCCCCATCAGCGGCGCCACACCGAGCGTCTCCAGAAACGACGCCTCCACCATGCCGCACGAAAGGCGGCGCGCTTCGCCTTCGGTCAGATCGCAATCGGTCCTTCCAGTCCACGACGTGACCATCTCGAACGGGCCTTGCCGCCCACGCAGATTGAAGTAGGCCGGGGCCATCAGAAACTCCGTTGCCTCGATCGGCGCCTTCATCCCAAAGCTCGCCAGCCGCGCTTCGCCGGGATAAGGCAGTGGCCGGTAGAGAATCCGGTCCACAACGCTGAACACCGCCGCCGCTGGACCAATCCCCAGTGCCAGCGTCACCACCGCCGTAGCCGCCAGCACGGGATTCCGCGCAAAGCCGCGCACCGCCAGCCGCACATCGCTCCACCACTGTTCCAACCGCGTCCAGGCATGCACCGCCAGTACCTCCTCTTCCACTGCCAGCCGGTTGCCAAATCGCTTGCGAGCCTCCGCCGAGGCTTCGCGTCCCGTCATTCCATCGCTGCGCAACAAATCAGCGCGCGCTGCCTCGTGGAAGTCCAGTTCCTCGCGGATTTCGTCATCCCTGTCCCGATTCATTTCGCCTCCAGGATGAGATGCACCCCCCGAGCCAGCGTGAGCCAGGTTCGTTCCACGTCCTCCAGCCGCTTGCGCCCCGCCGGCGTCAGTTTGTAGATTTTCGCGCGCCGCCCATTCGGCGTAGTCTTCCAATCGGCGCTCAAGAGTCCGCGCTTCTCCAGACGGTGCAATGCCGGATACAACGATCCTTCATCCACTCGCAGCAACCCTTCCGAGGTGTCCTGTATTTGAAGCGCCACCCCAAAGCCGTGATTCGGCCCGCGTGCCAGCGTCTTAAGCACCACCATCTCCAACGCGCCCTGCAACGATTCCGAATCACCAGTCACAATAGCACCTACCCTATTTGTCTAGGGTAGAGCACTAAGGCATGTTTGTCAACAAAAAAGAAGCGGCGCGCCAGCCGCCCGAAGGCAGGTAGCGCGCCGAATATTTTCTGGTTCCTGCTTCTGGTTAGAACGTATACCGCAGCGCCATCTGCATATTCCGCATCCCGCGGGTGCCAGTGATGCGTCCGAAGTTGCGGCCTACGCCCGTTGCCGGATCCACACCACCACTGGCGATGCCCGAGTCCGGCCCGGACCAGTTCGCGTGATTCGGGAAGTTATACGCTTCAAACCGGAACTGCAGATTGTGCCCTTCCGCCCAGGGCATGCGGAATGACTTCGTGGTGATGAAGTCCCATTGCACGATACCCGCCACAGTCAGGACGTTGCGGCCGACATTCCCAAACACCCCGTCCGGTGTGAATGCGAATGCGTTCACATTGAACCAGCGCGCTGGACTGCGTGCCCCACTGTCGAGGTCCAGTTTCTGCCCCGTTGCCGTAGGCCTGTCGAACTGTCCGCCTGTGTTCGACGGATCACCCCCCTGTCCCACGTTCTGCACAAATCCGCTTTGCAGGGTAACGATGCTGCCTACTGACCAGCCGCCAATCACCGCGTCCGCGAACGCGTTCGACACATTCACACGCTTGCCCTTGCCGACAGGCAGATCATACTGGCCCGAAGTCACAAACCGGTGCCTCACATCGTGCGCCGACCGTGCATACTCGCACGACCGGCAGTAGCTGTTCTGCGGGAACAGCGTGTCGTTCCCGGGATTGCGAATGCCCGAGGACGTGTCCATCGATCTGGACCACGTGTACGACGTCAACATAGTGAATCCGCTCGAATACCGCTTCGTGAGCTTTGCACCGAGCGAGTTGTAGTTTCCATAGCCGTCGTTGTCCACCAACTGGATGCGGCCGAACTCCGGAAATGGCGCACGCTGACGTTCTGGAATACCGCGCAACACATCCGCCGAGCAGCGCGCGAAATTCGGATCGCTCGCCGCCGGAATGTTACGGCACGCCGGCAACGACTCGTTCACCGCTCGCAGCGATTCCAGATGCCGGGTTGTGTTGCCGATGTAGCCGACTTCGGCCACGAGGCTCGACGCCAGTTCATGCTGGATGTTCAGCAGGTACTGGAAGGTTCGCGGAGTACGCCGGTTGAACGGATTGGCGAATGTGTAAGGCGTCGGAACATTGGCGACGCCTCCGGCGATCGAAGCCAGCGCGTTGTCCCAGTTCAGATTGGGAATCTGCGGATTTGGATTCGCTCGCAAGCGGCCCGCCAGATTCCGCGCCATGTCAAACCGCGGATTGCCGGTGTCCTGCGAGTAGAACAAGCCAGCGCCGGCCCGCAGCACGGTCTTCGACGACAACTGATAGCTGATGCCTAATCGCGGCGCCCAGTCGTTGTTGTCGCGTCCCACCAGACGGTTGCCGAGGCTTCCGTCGCACTTCACTGCGATGTTGGTCCACCGTAACGAAATACCCTCGTAGCAATTCTGACGGGGAGCGCCCTGGCGCATGAAGAACGGGTGCAAGTTCAAGTCTGCTATTGGCACGGGCGCCGAGCGAGCCGGATGAATATCAAACGGCACGATCCCGTTGAACAGGTTCCCCGTCTGGTCTTCCCACGGAGGGGTGTTCTCGTAACGCAACCCCATCGCGATAGTCAGCTTGGAACTCACGCGCCAACTGTCGTCGACGTAGAAGGCGAACCCGGTGGAGCGGAACTGCGCCGAAGCGATGGCCACCGCCGCCTCGGACTGGTTCAACTGCCCCAACAAGAAGTCCGCGAAGGCGTTTCCACTCCCCGTAGTCACCGCAGGATTCCGAGTCGCCTGACCCGAGAATTGGAACTCGCCACGAGCGAACTGGTTTCCCACCTGGTTGTACTGATCACGCCGGAACTCACCGCCGAACTTCAGGCTGTGCTTACCCTTGATCCAGCTCACATTATTAATGACCTGCATCGCGGAATTGTTGTTTTCGTACGGCCCTTCCGAACTGTTGCCGAACCCGCTGTATCCCGTGATCCCAATTCCCGGAATACCCCATTGCACCGGGGGGCCGCTCGCCAGTCCCTTAATCCCCAGCGTGCCGACAACGTCGCGGCTGAAAGCCAGTTCCGGCCCTGTCGTATTGTAGAACTTGGTGTAGCCGAACCGCGTTTCGTTCACCAGCGAATTGGTGATGACGCGGGTGTTTGTCGCCATCCATTGGGTTGCCTTGGTGATGATGGACGTACCGTTCAATTGCAGCGCCTCGTTTGTCAGATTCTCATCGCTGCGGCTGTAGCGGCCGAACCACTGGGACCGCGCGGATTCATTGAAGTCGAATCGCTGAATGAACTGGTCCTTGTTCACCGGCCGTCCCTGGCCGATCTGGTGGTTCTGCGACAACAGTCCGGGGATATTGGGTGCCGGATAAAACTCCAGCAGCTTCTGCGAAGTTGCAGCAAGCCGGGAAGTCGGAATCACGTTGCCCGGGAATGGACTCGCCGTAACCGAGCCACCCGAGACTACACGCGTCGCCGGATCGAAAATCCCACCCACAACATCGTTGAAGTTACCTCCGCGCTGCCCGGCGTTCGGGAGCGTGTACAACGCCTGCACAATGCGCCGCTGGCGGAACCATTCGTAGTTCGTCATGAAGAACAGCTTGTTCTTCCCGTTGAACAGTTTCGGAATCAGCACGGGCCCGCTTAACGTAAACCCGAACTGGTTCCAGCGGAACGGATCCTTCTGGAAAGGGCGCCCGGTGAAGTCGTACTGCTTGCCGTCGAGAGAGCCGTTGCGTAAAAACTCATACGCCGCGCCATGGAACGTGTTGCCGCCGCCCTTGGTAGACACGTTGATCTGCGTCGCTCCGCGCCCAAACTCGGCGGGATAAATACCGCTCTGCACCTTGAACTCCTGTAGCGCTTCCGCCGACGGGAAGATCACGTACGAATTAAAGTTCGGATCGGTGTTCTCCACGCCATCCAGCGTAAAGCGGTTGAAGTTGTTGCGAATCCCCGCCACCGAGATGTTCTGCGCCGACCGGTCGCCGCCCTGACGCGCGTCCGATTGACCGGCCGTCGAGAACCCGTAGCTGACGTTAGGAGCCAGCGCCGTCAACTGAAGATAGTTGCGGCCGTTCAACGGCAGCTCGACGATCCGCTTGTTGTCGACAACCGTACCCACCGTCGCGTTCTCCGTCGACAGCAAGGCGCCAGAAGCCACAACTTCGATTGACTCGCTCACCGATCCTACTTCCATGCGCAAGTCCAGCCGCGCCTGTTGCTGCACCTGCAACTCCAGCACGTCCGATGTGGATGTCTTGAACCCGGCTTTTTCGGCGCGCACCTTGTAGGGGCCGGGGACCAGCGCCGGAAACGAATAGGCCCCTGAATCATTTGTGATTGCCGTTCGAACGGCGTTGGTGGATTGATTTGTGAGTGTGATCACGACGCCGGGCAGCATTGCTCCGGTCGGATCCTTCACCTCACCGCTGATGTCACCCAGAGTCTGCGCCGAAACCAGCGACGCAAACAAGCTCAAGAGCAACGTGGCGAACAGTGAAATTCGCAAGATAGACCTCCCAGTCACAACAGTGTGTGGAATTTTCCTCGCCCTCCATCGGGCGCCCCATCTCTGATCTAATGGCTTCGGACAATATAACATAACAGAAGCGTTTCTGAAGTTGGTTTGGTGATCAAACTATCACGGTTCATCTTTTTCGTAAGCCCTCACCGTTCGAAGGAGCACATTGCCTCCGACGGCAAAACCGGATAATAATGGTTGTATTTTGGTTCCATTGCGAGTATCATAATGGAAGGAGGATTTGATTGTGTCCACGACAGCAACAGTGACCGTCAAAGAAATACCAGTCGGCATTCACGAGAGTTTGAAGAAGCTCGCCGAAGAGAACGGGCAAAGCCTCAATAGCTATATCCTTTCTTTGCTTGTATCTACAGCGGAGGAGAAGAACAGAAGGCTTGCTATGAAGGCCAGCCGGGACGAATACCGGAAGTTCCTCGATGCCATTCCGCCGGTCTCGGACAGCGTCGAGTTGATTCGGGAGGGAAGGGATTGATCGACCTTCCTCTGCTGGTTGTAGATTCTAATGTGATTGCGAAATGGTTGCTCCCTGAACACCAAAGCGATCTCGCCAATAATCTCCTCCATCTCTATCAAGATGGAGTCTTGAACCTCTGTGCCCCGGCTTTCGCCGTACACGAAGTGTCCCACGTGCTCACCA
Organism: Acidobacteriota bacterium; assembly: GCA_016213775.1. GTDB lineage: Bacteria > Acidobacteriota > Terriglobia > Bryobacterales > Bryobacteraceae > CADEFT01. The sequence goes on along the minus strand of JACQZR010000284.1, from coordinate 629 downwards.
AGCGTGTACGGCGAAAAGAAATTTCGGCGGAACAGGCCCGAACTGCTTTCGGCTATCTCACCCTGAACGAGCCATACCCCATCTCCACGCTGCCAATCGACGAAGCCGCTCTCAACCTCTCCCTGGCCCACCAATGCTCCTACTACGACGCCCTGTTTCTCGCCGTGGCACTGGAACAGCGTTGCGACCTCGTCACCGCCGATGTCCGTTTCTACAATACTGTTCGCCATGCCTTCACATGCGTCCGCCTGCTGTCCGATTTTCACCCTGCCCATCCCGCCTTCCCCGTTCGTAGACGCGCCGGACGCTGAATTTCAACACCGCTAGAGATTGTTGTATCCCCCTCCCTCCCGGTCGCGGAACTGCTGCCCATGTCCGAGCCACTCGCCACAAATGGGTGGGCGGCGCCATCCGTGAGGAATTGGCTTCGTTTCGAACGCGGGCCGGGGTTGTCCGATGCGGACAGTTGCGAAAAAGTGTTCAGAAGTGTTCGTTCTGTTCCGTTCGACCGCCCGGCGTGAGGAATTGGCTTCGTTTCGAACGGGCTGTCCATTCAAGCACCCGGTACGGGGGAGCGCCGCAAGGATTATAGCAGCGCTCCGAAGTGCTGCACTCGCGAGGTACAGCGT
>JACQZR010000274.1 GCA_016213775.1 Acidobacteriota bacterium | reverse complement strand
GCCGGCCGCGTTTGAGAGCGGCAATCTGACGTTGACCGCCAATGCGGTGGTGCGCGAGATCACCGTGGATCCGAAGACGGGGCTCGCGAATGGAGCGATCTTTGTGGACCGCCGTTCGAAGCGCGAGTTTCAGGCCGAGGCAAGCGTGGTGGTGCTTTCGGCGTCGTGCCTGGAGAGTTCGCGTATTCTGCTGAACTCGAAGTCGCGGCAGTTTCCGAACGGGCTAGCAAATTCGAGCGGCACGCTGGGACACTATCTGTTCGATCAGTTTTATGTCAAAGGGTCGGTTGTGGCGGCCGTACCAGAAGCGAAGGGCGGACGCGGAGGACGCGGGGTAAATGGCGGCGGCGGATACGTCGTGCGGTTCCGCAATGTGAAGGATCGCGAGAAGGACTTCATTCGCGGCTATGCCTATGATTTCGGCAGCGGGTTCACGCCGCAGGCGCGCTACTATCCTTTATACGGCGAGGAACTGCTGAAGGCGATGAATGAGAACGCGGGGGCGGGATTCTCGATGACGACGATGGGAGAGGCGCTTCCGCGGCATGAGAATCATGTGCGGATTAATCCGAATGTGAAGGACGAGTGGGGGATCCCGGTGCTCCACATTTCGCAGCGCTACACGGATAATGAACATCGCATGGCGAAGGATGCGATGGAGACTGGCGTGGAGTTGTGCAAGTCGGCGGGGTTTGAGATTCTGGCGCAGCACGCGCAGATGGTCCCCCCGGGGGAGAGCATTCACGAGTTGGGAACGTGCCGCATGGGGGCCGACCGGAAGAAGAGCGTCCTGAACGGGTGGAACCAGGCGCATGATGTGAAGAACCTGTTCGTGGTGGACGGGAGTTCGTTCCCGAGCGGCGGCGCGCAGAATCCGACGCTGACGATTCTGTCGTTGTCGATGCGGGCGAGCGAGTACATTTTGGAGCAGCGCAAGAAAGGAGATTTGTGAAGCAGGCGGCAGCGCTGTTGTTGTTGGCGCTGGCGGCGTTCTCGCAGGAGGGGCAGCGCAAGCCGGGAGTGCCGCAGCCGATTCCGTACAGTCACAAGCTGCATCTGGGGTTGGGGCTGCAATGCAAGAACTGCCACACGAATCCGGATCCGGGCGAGATGATGGGCATCCCGGAGGTAAAGGTGTGCATGGGGTGCCATCAGTCGGTGAAGAAGGATTCGCCGCACATTGAGAAGCTGGCGGGGTTTGCGAAACAGAACCGGCAGGTGCCGTGGGTGCGGGTGTACCAGATTCCGAGCTGGGTGTACTTTTCGCACAAGGCACATGGGGAGGCAGGGGCGAAGTGCGAGACGTGTCACGGGCCGGTGAAGGAACGCGATGTGTTGTTCAAGGAAACGAACATCAACATGGGCGGATGCATGGAGTGCCACGAGAAGAACAAGGCGAGTAACGACTGCGCGTTCTGTCACATGCCGAAGTGAGAGCGGACAGGCCCGATGCGCGCAGGCGCCTGCTCACTTCCGCAGGATTTTGTCCATTGCCTTTCCCTTGGCCAACTCATCCACCAGCTTGTCCATGTAGCGGATCTGTTGCATGAGCTTATCCTCGATCTCCTCCACCCGATAGCCGCAGATCACCCCGGTGATCTTGGACGCGTTCGGGTTGATCCTTGGCGCCCGGGCGAAGAAAGTCTCGAAATCGACCCTCTTGTCGATTTGCTCTTGCAGCGTCTGCTCATCGTAGCCCGTGAGCCACTGGATAACGGCATGCACCTCCTCCTTCGTACGACCCTTCCTCTCCGCCTTGGTGATGTAGTGCGGATAGACGCTCGCGAACGCCATTCTGAATACTCTCGTGTTGTCCATAGACTCGTTTACTCCTCAAAGTTTCGCTCAAACGCGAACCGGCGCGGGTGACAGCTCAGCGCTGGGTGGGCGCCGGTTGGAAGCTCGCCTGATGAGTGGCGATGGCGTCGCGCAACTGGCCGACGATTTCAGGATGCTGTGCGGCGACATTGACGCGCTCGCCGTAGTCCTGTTCCAGATGGTACAGCTCCACTTTATCGGGCTGTTTGGGGGCCGGGAAGCGGAGCTTCCAGGGGCCGCGACGCATGCCATGCACGACACCGGCGTGGTAGTAAAAGAAGTCGCGTTGGGGGCGGGTTCCGCCTTCCCACAACAAGGGAGCGAGGTCGCCTCCATCGAGCACCACGTCCTTTGGCGGCGCACCACCGGAGAGTCGAGCGAGAGTGGGAAAGATATCCAAAGTCGAAGCAACTTCGGCAGAGACGCGGCCCGGTTGAATGCGGCCCTTCCAACAGGCAATGAATGGCTCGCGGTAGCCGCCGTCCCAAGTAGTGGCTTTGCCCTCGCGGAACGGTCCGTTGGATCCGCCGTAGTCGCCGAGTTGAACCGAGGCACCATTGTCGGAACTGAACAGAACGAGGGTGTCGGATTCGAGCTTGAGCTCGGCGAGCGTTTTGCGGATCTCGCCTACTGACCAGTCCAACTCCTCCACCGCATCACCATAGAGTCCGGCTTTGCTCTTGCCGCGGAATCGGGCGCTGGCGAACAGTGGCACGTGCGGCATGGTGTGCGCGAAATAGAGGAAGAAGGGTGAGGCGCCCTTCGCCGCCTTGCGCAGGAAAGCAGCGGCATCGGCCGTGTAGCGGGCGGTCAACTGCGTTTGATCCGGGTCACGTTCGAGCACCTCTTCGTTGCGCATCAATGGAACGCCCGGCAGGCTGCGATAGCGCTCCAGGACATTTGGAGAACGTGTGGTTCCTTTCTTCCTGCTGATCTCGTCGTAGACCACGTTGGTGGCGAAGCTCATGTCGTTGGAGAACGGGATGCCGAAGTAATTGTCGAAACCGTGCTTCGCCGGCAGATACTGCGGCAGATGGCCGAGGTGCCACTTGCCTACCATGTGCGTCGCGTAGCCGCGCTGCTTCAACAGCTCGGGCAAGGTGAGTTCGGAGTCCGGAATGCCACCGGTGGAATCGGGGAAGAGGACGAAGTTGATGCCACTCCGCGCCGGATAGCGGCCAGTCATGAGCGCGGCGCGGCTTGGAGAACAGAGCGGCGCGGCGGAGTAGAACTGTGTGAAGCGGATGCCGTCGGCGGCCATGCGGTCGAGGTTGGGAGTGCGAATGGTGGGATGGCCGTAACAACTGAGGTCGCCCGAACCGAGGTCGTCAGCGTAGATGAGGACGATGTTGGGTAGCTTCCGCGGCTGGGCGAGGGCGGGAGCGGCAAGCGCTGCAAGGAAGTGGCGGCGATTCATTGGACGCAGGAACCTAACACAACTTTACAAGATGCATGATCCGATTGCGGAGCGAAGCGCGCATTCGGTATCAGTACAACGTTAAACTAAGAGCATAGCTTTGCCATGAATTGTAAATTAACTCTCCGCACGGGAATACTGTGGATTGCGGCAGTCGTGTCCGCATTCGCCGCTGGCCGCGTACCGTTATCCAGCCAGCACCTTCCCAACCCGCATGCACCTGCAAAGGGGCGACAGGCGGCGCTACAGACAGAGGGACAAAAGCGCTTGGGGAGGACCCCTCTGTATTTTGAACCGAACATGGGACAGGCCGATCCGTCGGTGCGCTACATCGCGCGGGGCGGTGGATTCATGACATTGCTCACCGCCAATGAGGCGTACTTCCTGAACCAGCGAACCAGCCAGCCATTCCGGTTGCAGATTCTTGGTGCATCGGCAACGTCGCGCGCGGTACCCGCTGAGCCGCTCCCTGGCATCAGCAACTACTTTCTGGGCAACGACCCATCCAAGTGGCGCAGCTATGTGCCGCACTATGGGCAGTTACGCTACGAGAATATTTATGAAAGGATCGACGCCGTTTTCTACAGCAGCGAAGGGCGTCTGGAGTATGACTTTGTGGTGCAGCCCGGAGGCGATCCGTCACGGATCCAGCTGGCGTGGAAAGGTGTGGACGGAGTGCGCATTGACGGCGGCGGGGACATGATTGTATCTACTTCGGCGGGTGATCTGCGTCACAAGAAGCCAGTTGTTTATCAGATGATCGGCGGACGGAAAGTGGCAGTGGCGGCAAGCTACGTGCTCGGCCCCGATCACCATTTCTCCATTGAATTGGGCCGGTACCGCGGGGATTATGCATTGGTGATCGACCCGACGCTGTTCTACTCGACGTACCTCGGCGGCGGTGGGCAGGAAGATGTTACCTCCATTGTTGTGGACAATCTTGGGGCGGCATACATCTCCGGCTACACTGCCTCCACCAACTTCCCTATTACATTGGGGGCCTACCAGCAGACGCAGGCCAACAATGGCGACGCGTTTGTGACGCGCATCAGCCCGACCGGCGATGCGATGCTTTATTCGACCTATGTTGGGGGGGAGGCGTTTGACCGTGCGGCTGCGATTACGATTGACGGCAGTGGGTCGGCGTACATCACGGGCTACACAGGGTCGTTTGCGTTCCCAACGACCACGGGCGCTTATCAAAGGGACTTTTCGGGACTGCAGGATGCTTTTGTGGCGCGGCTGAGTCCGAACGGGGCGCAATTGGTGTTTGGAACATTCGTAGGGACCAACGATACGTTCGAGGCCGGGAATTCAATCGCAGTGGACAGCGCGGGGAACGTAATCATCGCGGGCACGACGAACAGTCCGGCTTTTCCGACGACGCCTGGAGTGCACCGGACAACGTTCGCGGGGGGAACGGACGGTTTTGTGCTGAAGCTGAATTCCACGGGTAAGACGCTTATCTTCTCCACACTGATCGGGGGCGTGACAGACGATGTGCCGAACGCGATCACGCTCGACCTGGCGGCGAACATCTACATCGTCGGGTCGACCTCTTCGTCCGATTTTCCAACGACCGCGGGGGCGTATAGCCGGACGATCGCGGGTTTCGCGGATGCGTTTCTGACAAAGATGAGTCTTGACGGCAAGCGGATCATCTTCAGCACGTTTATCGGAAGCGCGGGAGATGATGGAGGCTACTCGATTTCGCTGGAGCCCGGCGGGCGCATCGCCATTGCGGGGCAGGTGACTGGCACGGGCTTTCCAACAACAGTGAACGCCTACCGGACGTTGTTAGGGGGCGCATCAGACGGCTTCGTGTCGCGGTTCAGCTCAGACGGCGGAGCCCTGATCGCCTCGACGCTGGTGGGGTCGAATGCGACAGACGCCGCCGCCTCAGTGTATGTACAAGAGGGTGGCGCGATGGTGGTGAACGGGACAACATTCTCCAATAATTTCCCGACCACGTCGGATGCGTTCCAGTTTTCCGGTAGTACGTTCGGCGATGCATTCCTTGTGGCACTGAATCCGCTGTTGAACTCGGTGAAGTTCTCGACGGTGTTTGGCGGGTTTTCGGGAGATCAATCGCGGGCGATGGCGGCGACAACCGATGCCGACGTTATTCTTACCGGAAATACGAACTCGGTGGATCTTCCGCTGACCTTCAACCCTATTCAATCCACGAATAACGGCCAGACGGACGGTTTCGTCGCGCGCGTAACCGGACTGGCTGCTCCGGAATGCCTGGCCACTGTTAGTCCCACCATCACCACTTACGACCCGGCAGGCGGCGGCGGGGGGATCGCCATCGGCGATGGCTGCAACTGGGTGGCTTTTGGTACCGCGCCGTGGATCACCTTTACGCCGGCAGCCTCTGTGTTTGGTATAGGCGCCGGCTCGCTGAACTACAGCGTTGCGAATAACGCTGGCGCTGAACCGCGCGCGGGAGCGGTGTACGCGGCGGGCAACCTTGTGCCCATTGTGCAGAAGGGCACAAGCAACACACAGATCTTCAACGATGTGCCGCTGAGCAATTCCTTTGTCAATCACATCCGTATCATTCGCAACCAGGGAGTGACTACCGGGTGCGGCGCCAATATCTATTGCCCCGACGAGAACGTGACACGCTGGCAGATGGCTGTCTTTCTTGTGAGGGGCATGATCGGCTCCGACGATTTCCCGTACCCAACCACGCCCTACTTTAACGACGTGCCCGCGACGCACGGGCAGTTCAAGTGGATTCAGAAGCTGCGGGAACTGGGCATTACAACCGGCTGCAGCGACAACCTGTATTGTCCCGATGCGACGGTTTCGAGAGGCCAGATGGCGGTGTTCCTGATCCGCGCGCGTTACGGCAACAACTTCACCTTCCGGCAAACGGCGTACTTCACGGACGTTCCCGCGAACAACAGTTTCTTTCAATATGTGCAAAAGATGAGGCAGACGGGCATCACGACGGGTTGTAGCGCCTCGACGTTCTGCGCCAATGACAACATCACGCGCGGGCAGATGGCGGTGTTCCTCACGCGCGGCTTCTTCACACCCTGGTAGGATCGTACGGTATGGCTTTTTCCGTAAACGGAGAACTGGTAACCGACGAAGCGCTGCGCGAGGAAGAACGGCTGATCCGCCCGCGCCTGGAACAAGAGATGAGCGACCTGCCTGCGCTCGAACTGGCTGAGCGCGTCCGCCAGTGGGCGCGCGAGAACCTGATTGAGCGGATTACGCTGCGGCAGGAAGCGCAGAAGGATTCCGAACCCGTGCCCGCGGAGGCGGTGGAGGAACTGTTCCAGCAGGTGCGCACGCAATCACCGGGGCAATCGGGCTGCGTCGCACCGGTGAGCGATGAGCAGCTACGCTCCGAGTTGGAAGTGCGGTTCAAGGTAGAACGTCTACTGGGCAAGATCACCGCGAAAGTGGCGGCGCCGAAGAACAAAGACATCTCCGACTACTACGTCAAGCACAAGGATGATTTTGAGCAGCCGGAGGTGGTTCACGCGGCGCATGTGGTGAAGAACATCGATGAGAACACCACCGAAGAGGAAGCCCGCGCAGCAATTGAAGACGCCCAGAAGCAGTTGCAGAGCGGCACTCCTTTCGCGGTTGTGGCCGATCAGCTTTCCGATTGCCCTGGACGGGGCGGCGATCTCGGATTCTTTCCGCGCGGTGAAATGGTGGAGGAGTTCGAGGAGATTGTGTTCGCGATGAAGCCCGGTGAGATGAGCGGCATATTCCGGTCGCCGTTCGGGTTTCACATCGCCACGCTGATGGAACGCAAGCCCGCGGGGACACGGCCTCTGGATGAAGTGAAGCAGCAGATCTCGCAGCAGCTCGCCGAGGAGAAGAGGCAGAAGGCGATTGAGCAGTTTCTCGATCGCATTATGGCTGCGGCGAGAATAGAAGAGGTGCAAGAGGTTCAGGCATGAAGCCCGAATTTGAGCTTTTCGCGCAAGCCGGAAAGCCGCACCCTTGTTGTGTTCCGAGCAAACAGCGCGCAGTGACGTTGGAGCAATCGCGAGTTGCTTCGGCGGAGCGCAAGCGGGTTGCATCTGGCTCGCCGGAAGATATGATCCGGCTGGATGGCGGGCGCTTCTGGATGGGCACTGAAGACGCTGAGGGCTTTCCCGCCGACGGCGAGGGGCCGATCCGCGAGGTGACCCTGGATCCGTTCTACATGGACCGCTACCCGGTAACCAACGCGCAGTTTCAGGAGTTCACCAAGGCCACGGGCTATTTGAGTGAGGCGGAGCGGTTCGGATGGTCGTTCGTGTTTCAGACGCATATTCCGCCGGAGCGCCATAACGAGATCGTGGATCAGCGAGCGCCCGGGGTGCGGTGGTGGTGCAAGGTGAATGGGGCGTCGTGGCGGAATCCGGAAGGGCCGGATACGTCGGTGGCCAACCGGCCGCATCAGCCGGTGGTGCACATGTCGTGGAACGACGCGATTGCCTATTGCGATTGGGCGGGCAAGCGGCTGCCGACGGAAGCGGAATGGGAGTACGCTGCTCGTGGCGGACTGGAGCAGAAGACCTATCCATGGGGCGACGAACTGACACCGGACGGGCAGCACCTGTGCAACGTGTGGCAGGGCGAGTTTCCGAATGTGGACACGGCCGAGGATGGGTACTCCGCCCCGGCGCCAGTGGATGCGTTTCCGCCGAATGGATACGGGCTTTACGTGATCACGGGCAATGCGTGGGAGTGGTGTAATGACTGGTTCCATCCGTCGCATCATCTGACGGCGACGCGGACCAATCCCGTGGGTCCGGCGACGGGTGCGCAGCGTTTGATGAAGGGTGGTTCGTATTTGTGTCACCGCTCGTACTGCAACCGGTACCGTGTGGCGGCGCGGACATCGAACACGGTGGACAGCGCAACGACGAACATCAGTTTCCGCTGCGTGCGGGACGTTTAGGCCTCGTCGTCGTCGCGTCTTAACGGGACGTTGATTCCTTCGTAGATTTCCGCCACGGTGACTTCTACTCCGACGGCGCTCAACCGCAAAACATCGTTGTCTTTTGTCAACGAATGGTACTTCCACTCGTTCCCCTCAACGCGCTCGAAGTGCTCCACTAACCGGAAGCGTTGTTCGACGAGAACATAGTGACGCAGTGATTCCAGCTTCTGGTATTCGATAAACTTCTCGCCCCGGTCGAATGCGCGCGTGCTGTCAGAGAGAACTTCGAAGATGATGACGGGGTTCATCAAGAGATCCTCAGTGTCATCAAGATACTTCTGCTCCCCGCAAGCAATAGTGAGGTCCGGGTATCCAAATCCCCGCTTTTTGGTTACGCCGACCTTCATATCCGAATTAAAGGCTTGGCATGGCTTTCCTCGCAGTCGGTCTAGAAAAAGTCCAGTCAAGTTCACCGCGATGAGGCAATGAGGTCGAGTTCCCCCAGACATGGCCGTCATCTGGCCCAGCCAAAACTCGCTTTTCACGCCCACCGCGGCGCGCTCGGCAGCTAGCGCTTCGTCGAAGGTCATGCGCCGCGGAATCGGATTAGATGCCATGTTCAACATTGTACCTCCACTTCGGGCTTGACAAATCCACTATTACGCGGCACGATATATATCGTGGGACGTAATAGTGACTGATCCTTCAGTACTCATTCTCTCCAGCCTCGCCGGGGGCGACAAGCATGGCTACGCCATGATGGAGGATATTGAACAATTCGCCGGCGTGCGGCTCGGGCCGGGCACGCTGTATGGGGCTATCACACGGCTGGAAGAAGCCGGGTGGATCCGGCCCGTCAAGACGAAAGACCGGCGGCAACCGTACACAATCACCGCGGAGGGAAGCACTCATCTGGCCGCGGAGCTTGCGGCCGTGGAGCGCATTGTGAAGGCAGGGCGCAGGAGGTTGAAATCCGCATGAGACGGCTTGCACACTGGTTGGTCCGGCTCTATCCGCGTGCCTGGCGCGAGCGCTACGGGGAGGAGTTCCATGCGCTTCTCGACGACTGCCCGCCAGACAAATTGAAGATCGCCAGCATCGTGACGGCTGCGCTGTCTATGCGGCTCGGCGCCATGGCCCGCTCGCCCCTCGGCTGGGGGTCCGCCGGCGCGGTCACAGGCGCGTCGCTGCTACTTATGTGGGCCGCAATTACGCCAGCCCGCTACGTGTCCCACGCGACCATTCTCGCCCAAGGCTCTGACCGCCGGCAGATCATGCGCGAGGTGGGGGCGGCATCCCAATCCGCGTTGCGCCGGAGCGAACTGATCGGGATCATGGACCGGCATGGGCTGTTCCGTGAGGAGCGTGCCCGGATGCCGGCCGAAGACGTGGTGGAGAAAATGCGTCAGAGCATCCGAGTCAGCTTCGGGCAACCGGCGCTGGTGCTGGTTGACTTCGTGTACCCAGATCCGATGATTGCGCAACGAGTAACGCAAGATCTGCAAGTCGCATTGATGAGCGCCGCGGGAGGGCTCACTCTCCTGGACCCGGCTTCGCTGCCCACTACTCCGGCGTGGCCCAACCTTCTCGCGGTTGCCGGCACTGGGCTGATCGCTGGTGCGCTTCTTGGCGCCGCGGGCTTCTTGCTTCGGCGCAAACTCGCGCCAGCCGCAAGCAATCCGAAAAACTGAGGGTTATCCTAGGGATTTACAGCGTCTCGATTACAGGAGGCACGCGTGAAATCTCTTCCGATTTATCTGGGATTCGCACTGTTCGGCGCCGCATACTGCGCACAGGTTCGCACTTCGTTCGAAGATCAGTTTCTGGTACAGGGTCAGAAACTGGACCTGAATAAGTGGACCACCGACATTGGCAACGCGTCCTTCTATGGCCGCACGCAGCAGCAGGACTGGATCACGCCCGGCGCGAGCGGGATCTTCGCCGTCGATGCAGATGGCGCCCGGCTGGTGCTGAACACGTTCAACCCGACGGGGCCCGGCCAATCGTTGTACGGAACGCACGGCAAGACCAGGACCACTTACCTGCCGACGGCAGACACGGCAATCGAGCTCACTGCACGAGTGCAGTTGAAGACAATCCAGCGCGGGTTGGTGATAGGGATTTATTTCCTCGGTTGTCCGGACGCGGCATGCGAGCGGCACGATGAGATCGACATCGAACTGCTGACCAACAAGCTGCAGCCCGGTGCGCCGCTTCAGGTGCAACTGAACCGTTACGCCGACGACCCCTTCGGCGTGGGCAACGGCGGCCTGGTGCCGCTCCCCGCGGGGTTCGATCCACTGGTGGCGCACAACTGGACCATTCGCTGGTCGCTCACTCGAATCGACTACCTGGTGGACGGCATACTACTCGGGACTTCCACTACGAAGGTGCCGACGCGCCCGATGCCAGCGGACATCAACATCTGGGGGCCCGCGGCGGATTGGCCCGATGCTTACCATGCATCGCTGGCTATCTCGCCGAGTAGTGCGGGAAACCAGGCCTATGTGGCCTCGGTGCGCGGGGTGACGATCAAGGAAGTCCCGATCAGCAAGCGATTGCGGTTTGTTCCAATGACCCCGTGCCGGTTGATGGAGACGCGTCCGGAGTATAACTTTGAAGGGCGCACGGGAAGCTTTGGGCCGCCGGCGCTGACACAGGGCGAAACACGCACGTTGAACCTCAACGCTTCCAACGTCTGTCCGGTGCCGCTGATTGCCAGGGCGGTGTTTGTCAACTGCACGCTATTGCCGCGCGGCGGAGTGGACTTTGTCACTGCGTACCCCGGCGGGGAATTGAAACCGGACACCTGGACGGTCCGGTCGCTGGACAACCAGATCGTGGCGAACACGAGCATTGTGATGGTGAATGACGGCCTGATGTCAGTGTCTGTGACGCAAGCAGCGGACCTGCTGATCGACATTGCAGGCTACTTCGCGGAGGTGTTGGCGGGCGAGACGAGTCTTGTGTTTTACCCGATGACGCCGTGCCGTGTGGCGGATACGCGGACGGTCTATTCGATGCAACCGCAGCCGTTCGGGCCGCCGACGATGAACGCGGGTGAAGTGCGCCGCATGCGGTTCCCCGCATCCACGGACTGTGCGATTCCCGTGGGCGCGGTTGCGTATTCGGTGCATGTGACGGTGGAACCGCCGGGGCCGCTTGCCTATATGACGCTGTGGCCGGCGGCGGCGACGCAGCCGAATGTGTCGAACATTAATTCGTTCGCGGGGCGGATTCTCACCAATCATCAGATTGTGCCGGTGGGCGCCAACAACAGCATCGACGTGTTTGCATTCAACCGGACCGACGTCATCATCGACATCAACGGCTACTTCGCGGCCGATAACGGGTCGACGGGCCTGTACTATTACCCGTTGACGCAGGCAAGGTTCTTTGACAGCCGCGCGGCAAACAGCCTCTGCGGCGGGCCAATGTTCGGGGACGAAATCACACGTTCGATACCGCTGATTGCATGCGCCGGAATGCCTCCGGAAGCGCGGGCGGTTCACTTCACTGCAACGGCCTTGCCGGGCGGATCGCCGATGCCCTTTCTCACGGTTTGGCCGACGGGGCAAGGGCGTCCGAATGCATCGATGCTGAATGCGTTTCAGGGACAGACCGTGACGAACTCGGATCTCGTGCCGGTTGCGGGAAACGGGATGCTCGACGTGTTCGCGTACCGGCACACGCATGTCGTGCTGGAGTTGAACGGCTACTTCGCGCAGTGAATCAATCTTCGAGCTTGACGCCGGCCTGCACTAGCGACGCTTTGAGTTGACCGCGCAGGGCGGCGACTTCAGCTCTGGTATCGAGCAGACGTTTGAGATCGGCGACTTTCGGGAGGACATCCAGGATAGTAGGCGCGGCGGTCTCCGGTCCATCCAGCACATCGGCGATGGCCCGGAGAACGCTCGCCTGGCGGGTGGCCTGCACGCGTAGCCGCGACAGGTCGTTGGTCATCCTCTTGTAGTCGTGCGCCAGCCGATCGAGGTCATGCTGCCGCTGCGATTCCTTGTCCATCCCTATCTCCGTTCTGCCTGCTCACCAGCAAAGCCACCAACACCACTACGGCGCACCCGATCACGTTGTACCAGAGAAACGAAATCGAGGTAAAGAGGAAGCAGGAGAAGATGGCGACTTCCCCGGCGAGCACGCCCCAGAATGCACCCGATGCGTTCGCGCGCTTGACGAAGAAAGCGAGCACGAAGACGCCGAGCATTCCACCATAAAACAGCGAGCCTACGATATTCACCGCCTCAATGAGAGAGCCCAGGTAGCGGCCGAAGCCGGCGAAGGCAACCGCATAGGCGCCCCAGAACACCGTGGCCGCGCGCGAGGCCATGAGGTAATGCGTGTCAGTGGCATCGGGCTTCACCTGGCGGTAGAGGTCCATGACCGTAACGGTCGCGAGCGAATTCACCTCGCCGCTGATGGTGGACATGGCGGCCGCGAAAATCACCGCCACCACGAGGCCCACCAATCCGGCTGGAAAATGGTGCACGACGAAGTTGAGAAAGATGTAGTTGGTGTCATTGCCGCCGCCTGTGAGTTTCATGGCGTCGTTGCGGGCGCCATCGAGATCCTTCTGGGCGGCGCGGTAGCGCGCGACGGCGTCCTTCTGCTTCGCCTCATCCCGGCCGCGGCGCGCGTCGACGAACGAGAACGCCGCGTTCTTGCGCTGCTCATGCGCCTGTTGAAAGCGCGACTGCACGTCTCCATATCCAGCATGGCTTTCGATCTTGCGCTGATCCACTGGTTGAAAGACTACCGGCGGCATTTCAAACACGTAGAACACGAAAACCATCGCGCCGATGAAGAGGATGAAGAACTGCATCGGGATCTTGGCCCCGGCGTTGAAGATGAGGCTGAGGCGGCTCTGCGCAATCGACTTCCCCGTGAGGTAGCGCTGCACCTGGCTTTGATCGGTGCCAAAATACGCCAGCGCCAAGAACATTCCGCCGATCAGCCCGCTCCACAGGTTATAGCGATCGTTCCAATCGAACGTGGTGACAACGGCATTCAACCGGCCGGCGGCGCCCGCAATCGAGACGGCATCGGCGAACGAAACGTTCGAAGGCAGTGAGGAAATCGCCAGGAACAGTGCGATCACCAGGCCCGCGAAGATCAGCACCATCTGCTGCACGTCCGACCACGTGATCGCCTTCACTCCGCCCATCGTCGTATAGAGGATCACCACGATGCCCATGATTAGCGTGGTGGCGGTTTCGGAAAAACCGAGAACAATCGACAACACTACCGAGGGAGCGTATAGCGCGATGCCGGCGCCGAGTCCGCGCGAGATCAGGAACACAATGCTCACCAGCAATCGCGTCCGCTGGTCGAACCGCTTCTCCAGATACTCATACGCTGTGTAGACGTTGGCGCGGTGGAATAGAGGAACGGCCGTCATCGAAATGACAATCATCGCCAGCGGCAATCCGAAGTAGAACTGCACGAACCGCATGCCATCGACATAAGATTGCCCGGTGGTGGAAATGAACGTTATCGCGCTGGCCTGCGTGGCCATGATCGAAAGACCCATTGCGTACCATGGCATTGTCTTACTGGCGAGAAGGTAGGCCTGAGTGGTCTGTGCGCCGCGGGCGCGGTAGAGTCCGTAAACGATGGTGAACAGAAGCCACGCAGCAAGGACGATCCAGTCGAGTGGTCTCATAGGGCAGGCGTGAAAACGCGGCTGAATATGGTGAAGAGCGCGATGAGCGTCAACAGGTAAAGGACGACGGCAATGTAGACGCGCGGCCAGGTGCCCAGGAAGGGCGGCGGCTCGTCGGGAACGTGCTTTTCACTCATGAGCGTAATTCCAGAGGATACCAGAGAAGCACCCGCAGCCCGAACGATTGTGGCGGATGTATCCGATCTGGCTGGCCTGGAAAGGCCAGCCGCGGCCAGGATTGGCCGCCCTACAAGATCCGGGGAGTGGAATACGATGGAGAGATGCTCTCGCTTCGTCTGGCTGGTGGTCTCCTTTCCTATTCGATGCTGCTCATGGCCCAGTTCGATTCAGCCGCTGTACTGGGAACGGTGAAAGATGTCAGCGGCGCGCGCGTGCCCGAGGTGCAGGTAACGCTGCTCAACGTGGACACCGGGGTCTCCGTGCAAACGAAATCGGACGCTAACGGCGACTACCAATTCCCCAATGCGCGTATCGGCAACTACGAAATCACGGCCGAGCTGACGGGTTTCGCAAAGGCCGTGGTGGAGAACGTGGTGCTGACCGTGAATGCGAGGCAGCGCGTCGACCTAACGCTCCAGGTGGGTGCCGTGACAGACAAGGTGGTGGTGACCGGCGCAGTGGAGCTGCTGGAAACCGATTCGAGTGAAAAGGGGCAGGTGATCGATGCCGATCAGATTGAGAATCTACCGCTGAACGGCCGCGCCTACTCGGATCTTGCGCTGCTTGCGCCGGGGGTGAGCGAATCGAATCAGAACGGCATCGGATCGACCGCGCGCGAGGGATCGTTCAATGTGAACGGCCTTCGCAACACGGCGAACAACTTCCAACTCGATGGCGTGGACAACAACGCATACGGCACAAGCAATCAGAGTTTCTCCAGCCAGGTGGTGCAGGTGTCGCCGGATGCGATTGCGGAGTTCAAGGTGCAGACCAACACGTACTCGGCGGAGTACGGGCGCAGCGGCGGGGCGGTGATCAATGCGGCGTATCGCAGCGGGACCAACAACCTTCACGGCAGCCTGTGGGAGTATGGCCGCAACACCGCGGTGAACGCGCAGGGATTCTTTCAGCCCACCGGAGGAGTGAAGCCGGGGTTGATCCGCAATCAATTCGGATTCACGTTGGGCGGACGGATTCGCCGCGACCGCACGTTCTACTTTGCCGATTACGAAGGCTTCCGGCAGGTGCAGAAGACGCTCGTCTATTCGACGATTCCTACGCTGTCGCATCGCGACGGCATCCTCACGGTGCCAGTGTTGGACCCGTTCACGAACGCCACATACAACGCCGGGACGCGCGTCCCGATGACCGCCTTTGCGCGACAGGTGCTGAGCGAATTGCCGGAGCCGAATGTTCCGGGGGCGACCAGCAACAATTATCAGAAGGCGGTGCCGAATCGCGCCAATCTGGACAAGTTCAATCTGCGGCTGGACCACAAGCTGAACGACCGCATCAGCACGTTTGCGCGGCTGAGCCACAGCAAGAACAATGTCAAAGAGGCTCCCAACATTGCCGGTCCATCGGGAGGGGCGCAGAACGGCGTCATCCACTCGATTGCGGAACAACTGGCGATCGGCGTGACTGATGTGGCGTCGGCGAATTCGATCATCGAATTCCGGCTTGGCATTTCGCGGACGCTGGCCGGCAAACACCCGCCCTACATCGGCGGCCCGAGCATGAGCGAATACTACGGCATCACGGGGCTGCCGGAGGATCGCGCCCTCACCGGCGGGCTGACGCCGCAAAGCATCACCGGCTATTCGGCGATGGGACGGCAGGCGACGAATCCGCAGTTTCAGAATCCGTTTGTGATCAACCCGCGCATTACCTACACGTACAATCGCGGAAGGCAAAGTGTAAAGGTGGGGGCCGAATACGCGCGATTGAACACGGAGGTGCAGGACACCAATCCACTGTACGGACTCGACAGTTACAACAGCCAGTTCAGCCGCCCCGCCGGACGTGCCGCGAGCAATCAATACAACCTCGCCGATTTTATGTTGGGGCTGCGCACACAATACGAGCTGGCCACATTGATGGTGGCGCAAATGCGGCAGCGGTCCTATTACAGCTACGTGCAGTATGACGTGAAGCTGCTGCCGCGGCTGACGCTGAACATCGGGGTGCGGTACGAGTTTGTGACGCCGTACTTCGAGGATTCCAACCGGCTGTCGAACTTCAATCCGGAGACCCGGAAGATCGAGCAGGCAAGCGGAGGATCGCTGTACGAACGGTCGCTGGTGAATCCGGATCGCAACAACTTCGCGCCACGGTTTGGATACGCCTACCGTCTGACGCGCACCACCGTATTGCGCGGCGGCTACGGTATCGGCTATGTCTACTTCAATCGTTTGGGAAGCGCGAATCTGCTGGCCACCAACTATCCGCAGGTGACGCGGTCGACCATGACGCAGAGCACCACGGAAACTGTCGATGGCGTCACGAGGCTGCTGCCTTTACGCAGCGGCAATCAATACAGCGGCTGCTTCCGCACAACGCAGGCGGGCTATCCGGCGGCGCTTCCCAACAAACGTAACGCTGTATGTGCCGCGCAACATGCGCAGCGGCTACATCCAGAACTGGCAGTTCGACGCGGCCTATGTGGGGAACCATTCGTTGAAGCTGGTGCTATTGGGTGATCTGAATCAGGCCCGTCCTCCGGTGGAGGGTGAAAACGTAAACGGGACGTTGAACGCGCGCCGTCCGATTCAGGGATATGGGACGATTTCGGCTGTTCTGCCGGAAGCGTTCAGCACCTATCATTCGCTTCAGTTAAAGCTGGAACATCGCGCGGCGCGGAGCCTGAATCTGCTGAATTCGTTCACGTGGGCAAAAGCGATCGACAATGCGAGCCAGGTGTTGGAAGAGCCGAACGGGAGCAGCGGCACCCCGCAGGACGTTCATAACATCGCCAATGACAAAGCGATCTCCGGATACAACGTTCCGCTGCTGAATTCCACCAGCGCCGTGTGGACTCTTCCGTTCGGCCGCGGGAAGGCGATGGGACGCGACCTGCCGCGGGCGCTGGATGCGGCCGTGGGCGGATGGCAGCTCAGTGCGATTAACACGATGCGCAGTGGGCGCACGGTGAACATTCGCTACAACACGTCGGGCCCAACGCCGGTGACCGCCGGCCTGGCGACGTTTATTGGTGGAGTGAACCTGCGGCCCAATCTGCTGGGCGATCCGATGGCGCCGGAAGATCAGCGGTCTATCAACAATTATTTCGACCGGGCCAACATCGTGAACCCGCCGGCGACGCAGCCGTTCGGGAACGCCGGCCGCAACCTCGTGCGCGGGTATCCGTACTATCAGCTCAATCTCGGGATACAGAAGAAGATCGCGCTGCCGTTCCGGGATCAGCTTGCGCTGCATCTTCGGGCGGAGGCATTCAATCTGCTGAACAAGACGAATTTTGGCGCGCCGAAATGGGGATCGCGGAAGCGGGTCGTTTGGGACGATCCGATCGGCGTATGCGGCGCGGCAGTTGCAGTTCGCGGTGCGGGTGACGTTTTAGGCGAGAAACCAGGAGCAAGAAGACAGGCCGCTGATCAGTGCGCCGTCACGTAGTATGGAAGCGTCCAACGGACCTTCCCGACTTTATTGTGGATCCGAACAGTCAATTCGGCCTCAATGTCCGAGTTGGAAAACAAGGGACGACCGTCCTCGAATTTGTCTGGAAACACGACCCAGAACGCATCGTAGGCGTAGTCGCGGGGCACACCGCCGGCAAGGCCGGCCACATCCTGCAGCTTGGGCTGGCTGGCACCTTTGACGTTCCGGCCCACTGCTGCTTTGCCGGGCGCGGGGCCGAGCAAGGCAACCCAGTCCTTTGGTATCACCCCGGAGCCTTCGCGCGGGTCGATCTCAATCTGAATGATGATCCTGCCGGCGCGTTCGGCTTCCTCCACCATCTGCTTTGCCTCGGCGTCGGTCATGGCTGACGCCAGTTGCTTTAAGCGTACGCAGCCGCGAATCACCTCGGGAGTTAACCAAGTCGCGCGGAGCTTGTAATTGTAGGCACGATCGGTCCCGGTAATGCGTATATCCAGGCTCTTGCCGACTTGCCCCCTGGCACGCATGGTGAGGGCGCGGTCGCGGGCCGCTTTTGCATCCCATCGCAGGAAGTCATCCTCTGCGCCGAAAGCGGTCCCCAAACTGAGGGAAACCACGAGCACGGCAACGGTCATGGCGCCGGCACCTTCTCGAGGAGGCTGATGACTTCTTTTCCCCCCATGGCTGTTTTGCCCACCATGACGCCGAGGAACCTGTAGCCGTTGTCGCCCGCCTCGCGCAGTTCTTTCTGCATGGTGCCGGTTCGTGTAGTGGATAGCAGCTTGTATTCGACTCGCTTCGCCGATTCCGAATTCTTCTCGAGGATGATCACCACCTCGTGGCCGCCGAAGCCCGACTGGTAGACTGTTTGTCCGCGATAGTGAAACCCTTCATCGCCCGCCTGTTGCAGTTCCTTTTGCATGGTGCCGGTGCGCGAGGTAGCCAGCAGTTTGTACGAGCGCCGCCCTGGAGCCGCAACATCCCTACCCATGATGACGACCATCTCCTTGCCTCCAGCTCCCGTCTCGCCGCCCATCACACCACCGAAGACAAAACCGCCGGCAGCGGCCTCGTTCATTTCCTTCTCCATTGTCGAAGTCTTTGTCGTGGCTAACACGCGGTAGTCAAACTTCTGAGCGTACCCCACATCAGCCACAAGAGCGACCAGCATCACCAGGTAGTGCACAAGCGGTCTCCTTCCTTCGCGTCATCATTGTACAAGGAACAAACCCCGCGCGGCGCTCGTATCATTTCAACATGGATACTGCTCCGTCTGTCACCGCCGCCGGCGGCAAACCGCTTCGTGTGTGGCCTGGTGTTATCTGCATTGCTTTGCTGTTCTTCTCGCGGTTCGCGGTAAAGGCACTCATCCCCGGCTTTGAAGGCTTCAAGTTGGCCATCTTTGGCGCGTTCGTATGCGCGGTGTTGCTGGTTGTCTGGTGGCTTTTCTTCAGCCGCGCGCGATGGCTGGATCGGATCGGCGGAATCGTGCTGATTGCCACGGCGCTTGGTTCGGCGTGGTTCCTGAAGCACGAATCCATGGGCCCTGCCTGGCTCATCGCTTACGACGCACCGTTCCTGCTTCTCGCGTTCGTGGGGGCGGCGTATGCCGCAAGGAACCTCGGCGTTTCGCAACGCCGCCTGATCATCGCGGGAGCCACGCTGGTGAGCTCGCTCGGTTGGACGTTGTTCCGAACGGACGGCATTGATGGCGACCACAACGCTACGTTCGCGTGGCGCTGGTCGGCCACCACGGAGCAGCGGCTGGTCGTGAAGCCACCCGCGCCGCCCCTGGAACCAGCGAAGGCAACGCCTGAACCTGTGGTCGCCGAAGTGGCGGCGGCCAAGCCCGAGGTGGTGCCGGCCGTGAAGCCGGAATGGCCGGGCTTCCGCGGTCCCAATCGGGACAGTGTGGTGCCGGGCGTCGCCATCGGCACGACATGGTCGCAATCGCCACCTGTCGAAGTGTGGCGGAAACCCGTTGGTCCCGGCTGGTCCTCGTTTGCTGTGCAGGGCCGCCTCATCTATACGCAGGAACAGCGCGGCGAAGAGGAACTCGTGACGGCATACAAGGCAAGCAGCGGCGACCTCGTCTGGCGCCACTCCGACCCGGTGCGATTCTTCGAATCGAACGCAGGGGCGGGTCCGCGTGCCACTCCTACACTGGCCAACGGTCGCGTCTACACGCTCGGCGCCACCGGCATTCTCAACGTGCTCGATGCTGCCACGGGGAAACGAGTGTGGTCGCGCAAGACCACCGACGACACCAAACGCCGCATTCCCGACTGGGGCTTCTCCGCTTCGCCAATCGTCACGCGGGATCTGGTGATCATCTACGCAGGCCGGCTCGCCGCCTATGAGGCAGCCACCGGGAATCTCAAATGGACGGGCGAATCCGCGGGTGGCAGTTACAGTTCTCCCCATCTCGCCACAATCGGTGGTTCGGAGCAGTTGCTCATTGTCACTCCGCAGGGGGCGGCGGGCGTAGATCCGGCAACAGGCAAGGCAATCTGGTCGCACGCATGGCCAGGGCTCCCGATCGTGCAACCGACGCTCCTCCCCGGAGGCGGCATTCTCATCTCAGCAACGCAGGCCGAGGGCACGCGGCTCATCAATCCGGTACGTGGCCCCAACGGATGGACAGTCGACTCGCGCTGGACCTCGCTCGCCCTCAAGCCCTACTTCAACGACACAGTCGTTCATAAGGGGCACGCTTACGGCTTCGACGCGCGCATTCTCACCTGCATCGACCTCAACGACGGTAAGCGGGTGTGGAAAGGAGGACGCTACGGCAACGGCCAGATGCTTCTGCTGCCCGATCAGGACCTGCTTCTGATCCTGTCGGAGGAAGGCGAACTGGCGCTTGTGCAGGCGTCACCATCAGCGTTTACGGAACTGGGCAAAGTTGCGGCACTGGAGGGGAAGACCTGGAATCACCCGGTGATTGCCTCCGGCCTGTTGCTGATACGAAATGCCCAGGAAATGGCGGCTTTCCGGCTTCCGGCAAGGGAGCGCTGAGGCGTTGCATCACTTGACGCGGCGAATCTGCTTCGACTTCGCCCCCTTGTCCCGCGCAAAGGATTGAAGAACATTCTCGAGCCCGTATCGGATGTGCGTCCGCATCGCCCGATCGGCCTCCTCGGGAGTTCCATTGGCAATCGAGGTGGCAAGGTCGTAATGGAAGGAGGGAGGCAGCGAAGGCCTGTGAGCGGCCACGTCGTACAACCAGTTGAAGATCAGCACCTGATTGCGCTCGATCGCCTTGTGCAGAGTGCCGCACTGGGCGCCCTCGGCGATGCGGAGGTGCAGTTGCGAATGAAAGCTGTGGACCGCGTAGAGGAACTCCGGGTCATGGTCTGTGGAGGTGGTGCAGCGGTTGAACATCGCATCCATGCTTTCCGCTTCGCGCACCAGATGAAGGCGATCCCGCACCCCGGCTCGCGCCGCGAACAAGCGGGCGGCCTGTGATTCAAGCGCCTCACGGACTTCATAACGCTCGCGGATCTCCTCTGGCGTAGGGTCACAGACGCGCGTGCCGACACGGGGCCGGCTCTCGACGAGCCCATCGCTCTCCAAGCGTTGCAGAGCCTCGGAGATAGGCAGAAGGCTCACTCCCAATTCATTGGCGAGCGCGCGCCGCGAAAGAGAGGAACCCAGTGGCAACTGCCCTTTCAATATCCGGTCTCGAAGAATCAGGTAGGCCTTCTCCGCGAGGCCGGAACGTTGATATGGAGCGGAGAATCGCATGAGCCGGTTCGTCACAAGTTTTACGACACAAGCTTCTCAGGTCACAACCTGATATGTCAATGATGGCCTCCGCCCTACTGTCAGAAGGACATTTTCAACGCAAACTGAATGATACGCGGATCGCCTGCCGACGGACTGGTGCTGGTGATGGTGCCGAATCCGCCTCCTGTCACCGTGTTGTTCGGGTTGTTGAAGTTCACCTGGTTGAACACATTGAAAAACTCCGCACGGAACTGGACGTTGAAGCGCTCGCGGATGGGGAATTGCTTGAAGACGCCCATGTCGAAACTGAACAGGTTGGGGCCGTAGAAGGAGTTCCGCCCCAGGTCTCCAAAGGTGCCGAGCGTGTTGGTGGCGAATGCGGCGGAATTGAACCAGACGCGCTTGTCGGCACCGGAAGGCGCGTCCGGACTGACGCCCGTCAATCGGGCTCTGTCCTGGCCAAGTGCTGTCCGCGAATTGTCCTGTCCGCTGCGAATGGTGAATGGCGCACCGGACTGATACTGGCCGATGCCGGACCATTGCCACCCGTGGACCACTTGTTTGAGGACTGAGTTTGTGACAGGAGCCTTGGGGATGTCCCACACCCACGAGGCAACCAGGCGATGCCGGTGATCAAAATCGGAACGGCCGTAGTGGTTGCGGTCGGCGTCGGGAAACGTGTAGGGCACCATGAAGGCAGCGTTGTTGTCGAGGCTCTTGGAGAGCGTGTAATTGGCAAGAAGCGTATAGCCGTGTGAGAAGCGCTTTGTCATGGACAACTGCCCGGAATGGTAGTAGGCGCGGCGGTCCTGGGTGAAATACTCGATCCCGCCAAGGTCAGGCGCGAACAAGCGGCGCGCATCGGTGCCCAGCGTCGATCCGGGAATGTAGACGGAGGGATTGAGTTGAATGACGGCGTGCCCGTTGTTGGTGGCCGAACCGACATAGGCGGCGCGGACAAGCCATTCGCGAATCACTTCGCGTTCCAGCGTCAGGTTCCAGTTGTAAGTGATTGGCGTATCCTGGCGCGGGTCGTAGCTGGTGACAAGCACGGGGCGCGGGAAGGGAGCGTTGGGATCGCCGATGGATTCGACGCGGACGAGGTTGAAATCGGAACGTCCGCGGTACGGATCGGAGAACGGACCCTGGGGTTGGGTCACGCTCAGGCGGATGCTCCACGGCGGAGCATTGACGCCGCCGTTGTTGAACTCGCCGTACTGGTGCTGGTTGTAGAACATGCCGCCGCCGCCGCGCAGACTGGTTTTGCCGTTGCCGGATACGTCCCAGGCGAAACCGAAGCGGGCGCTGACGTTGTTGTAGTCACCAAGAGTGCCATCCTCAGGTGTGCCCGGATCGCCGCGGAATGAGACGCCAAAGGGCGCGTTGGCATACTGCGATGTTTTCACCCTTGCGGCGTACGCGGCCGGACTGAACACTTCCAATCTGCCTCGAGTTTCGTGATATGGCGGAGTTGCCTCGTAGCGGGCGCCGAGGTTGAGGGTGAAGCGCGGACGGATTTTCCAATCGTCCTGGAAATACGCCGCGGGATAGGTGACGCGGAATGCTTTGTACTCGCCCGTCCCCTGGTCGAAGGTTCGAAGGGCGCCAAGGAGATAGTCGGCCATGGAGAGTCCGGTAACGTCTCCGCTGAACACAAAGTGGCCGGCGCGGCGGAACTCGTTGGCGATATCCACCCGCTGCCTTACCATCTCGCCGCCGAATTGCATGCTGTGCTTGCCGCGAATCCAGCCGGTGCGGTTGGCGACTTCAAACGCCGTGCGCGGGAATTTGGCTTCGAGGTTGTCGCCGATGTTGAAGAAGCCCTGCGCCTCGATTTGGGAAATAGAGGGGAGAGTGGGGTATAACGGCAAGCGCACGCCAAGCGACTGCATACTGGGGACCCCTTCAAAGAAGGGCCCGCGCGCGGCGTGGATTCTGGTGAATCCGAAGCGCGTTTCATTGAGGATGGCGGGCGAGATGATGTGCGTCCAATTCACCATGCCGCTCTGGCTGCGCACTCGCGAGGCCAGCGTCGGGTTGCGATAGGAAAGCAGGTTGGAGGGATCGAAGGTGCCGGCATTGGAGAAATGGTCGATGAAGTAACGTATGCTGAGCCGGTCGGCGTCGGTGAACTGGTGGTCGCCCTTGATGATGCCCTGGTCCAACTGGTGTTTAATCGGCCGCGGGATGGACAAGAATCCGTCACCGCCAACCTCTGGAATCAGGGCGTTCACCTTCACCGCGGCGGGATCGAAGCGGCTCACCGGAATCACGTTGTTCGGGAAGTTGCCGCCGAGCGGATCGCGAAGGACGCGATTGCACGGAGCGCCGCAGGTGGAGAAGTTGCCGCGCCGCTGGTCGCTGGTGGGAGCGAAGGTGTTGAGGTTGTTTCCCCTGTTGCGGATTCTCGTCCCTTGCCAGCCACCAAACAGGAAGGTCTTGTTGCGGATAAGCGGCCCTCCCAGGTAGCCGCCCATCTGGTTGCGCTGCAAACGGTCGCGCTCGGGCGAGAAGAAATTCCGCGCATTGAACACGCGGTTGCGCACGAACTCGAACGCGCCACCATGGAGCGAATTCGTTCCCGACTTGGTAACCACGTTGACCATCGCGCCGGCGGTGTTTCCATGCACAGCCGAGTAGTTGCTTGTCTGAATGGAGAACTCCTGAAGGGCGTCGGGGAACGGGAAGGTCTGGTTCTCCTGATAGTAGGTGTCGGTGTTGGCGGCGCCGTCGAGGCGGAACGACACCTGTCTGGTGCCGGTTCCGTTGGAGGCCAATTGCAGGCCGCCGGGAATCGACTTGCCACTCTCTCTGCTCACCGAGATGACGGAGGTTCCCGGGACGAGCGTGGCCAGCGTGGCGGCGTCGCGGCCGTTCAGCGGCAGCTCGATGATGCGCGAGCGGTCAATGACTTCTATGAGAGTCGAGGTACTGGTGTCAACCTGTGTTGCCGCTCCGGCAACGTTGACAGTCTCTGTCACGGAGCCGACTTCGAGCGCGATCGAGACAGTGAGGCTCTGATTGGCAAGCAACTCCAGACCGGTGCGGCGAAATCCGCGAAACCCCGGCGCTTCGGCTTCGATGGTGTAGGCTGCGGGCCGCATCGCGGCGAGCACATACTGTCCTTCAGCCCCCGTAACGGTGGAGCGCACGAATCCCGTGCCTACTTCAATAGCTCTCACCGTTGCGTTCGCCACGGCTGCCCCGGTGGCGTCTACTGCCATGCCAACAATCTGCCCGGTTTGCTGGCCAAACATGGCGCAACAGGAAAACAACAGAGACATTGCGCAACTAACCCAGTGTGCACGCATGAAATCCCCTCTCGGTCAGGAGTGTGTTTCCTGACATGTCAGAAGACAGCTTACGGCAAACCGGGCTGTTCGTCAATAGGTTTGTTGATTCCTGCGTGCGCAGCCCCGAGAACTGCCGAATGGCCCAGCGTGATATGTCAACGTTTGGGAATTGTTCGCAATCGAAACGCCGCATCCCATTAGTGGACAAATCTGGTCTGCAGACCGCCGGCTATCCTCGCCAGGCGCAACATCATGGTTCCGGAAGCCCAATTGCAGCAGCGTGTCCGAGGTCCCTCACGCCCTTGATCTCCACGAATCAGTTGGCATTGGCATATCTCATCGTGCTTCGGCTCATCGCGGCGGCAATCGCAGCATCCGGGCAAACCGGCCAATCAGAAACAACAGCACTGGCCAGATCCGGCGTCCTGGCGATTGTGAACGCCACGGTGATTCCAATGACCGGCGAACGCGTGCTATCAAATCAAACGGTTGTCGCCAGCCGCGGACGCATTTCGGCGGTCGGCCCGTCGGCGAACACACCCGTGCCGAAAGGCGCAGTCCGAATTGACGGAACCGGGAAGTATCTAATACCCGGTGTCTGTGACGCCCATGTCCACTTCCAGCAGGATGAGACGGCAAACCGGACTTCCTTGCAGCTCTTCCTGGCAAACGGCATCACAACCGTACTCAACCTCTACGGAACGCCTATGCATCTCGAACTCCGCTCTGCCGTTGCAAGGGGCGAGTTGGCGGGCCCTGCAATTGTCACAAGCGGCCCCACCGTCGGAACACCACATGGGCAGACACCAACTGCGACTCCGGAAGAGATTGCTCGTGAGGTGATCGCTCAAAAACGCTCGGGATACGACGTCGTCAAGCTCCACGGCGATCTGTCCTCCGGCGCCTACCGGCGACTCATGACCGCCTCGGCGAAAGAGAGCCTGCCCGTTGTGGGCCACGCGCCGCGAAATCTGGGTGTAGCGCCGATGCTCGAACTGCGGCAACAGGTGGTTGCACACGCGGAAGAATATCTTTACGGCTATTTCTACTATGGCTCGCAAATCCAAGGCGTGATTCCGCAGCTCGATCACAGAATACAGACGCTGGCAACCGACACCGCCAAATCCGGGACGGCCGTTATCTCGACGGTGTACGTCTACCGGGGGATCGCTGATCAAATAACGGAACTGGAGAGGGTGCTGAACCGGCGCGAGGTAGCGTACTTACCGTATGCCGTGGGTACTTCCTTTGGCTGGTGGGCGCCGAACAACACTTATTTCAGCCGCTTTAGTAAGCGAGATGTTCCCATATTTCGGTACAACTATCGGGTACTGGAGAGGCTACTTCTCGCCTTTCAGAAAGCGGGAGTCCGGTTGTTGGCCGGAACCGATACACCGACATCCGCCGTAGTGCCCGGCTTTTCAATCCACGACGAACTGCGGGACCTGGTGAACGCCGGATTCACGCCTTTCCAGGCGCTCCAATGTGCCACCGTTAATCCTGCGATTGTCCTCGGCTACGCGCATGACCGTGGAACTATCGAACCCGGCAAACGTGCGGATCTCGTACTTCTGGGAGGGAACCCGCTTGAGAATGTCGCCAGTACTGCATTGATCGACGGTGTGATGCGGAATGGAAGATGGCTGTCGGCGACTCAAATCAAAACTACCCTCGAGCGGCTCGCGAAACTCAACTCTCCGTTCAACCAACGTGGGCGCCGGCGATGACGACGACCACCGGCAGACTCCCTATGCGCACGTGCAGCGCGGTGTCGGCCTCGCCTTCCACTCGTAAGCCCGGTGAGAACTCCTGGTCCTGCTTCCAGCAACTGAACGAGAAGGGATGGCTGGAGCCCGACGCCTGCTTTGCCTGTTGCATCAGATCGGCGAACGAGGGCTTGGCGGATGCGTCGCTGTCCGGACTGAGTTTGGTGAGGATGAGAAAATCGCGTTGCGGCGAGATGCCCTGATGTGCCCCATCGACGGGATGAAAACTCAACCGTAGCTGGTAGAGCCCGGCGGCAATGCGGTCGCCACGGCGGTCATTCACGTTCTTGTCCACGCGAACCACCCCGAGCAGAGTTCCATGCGGTAATGCGAGAGTTGCGCCGCTTTCCGCCGGACTGGCAGATTCCGCCGGTGGCGCTTTGACGAACCAGAATTCCAGGTACAGTTGCGCAGAGGCCGTCTCAATCCGAAGGCTCTTCTCTGTCAGTAGTGCGCGTATCGCCTGGTTGACTTCCGCCGGAGGCGCGTCCCCATCCTTGATCTTGTATTTCGGATCGGGAGGGGCAGAAAAAAGACAAACCGCAGCTATTAGAAAAAAGGAGGGAAGTTTCGACATAACGCCGGTGAGCCGCGAAACCCAAAGGGCTTCCAAGCGACCCTAACTTTTATGATGCCAGACGTGAGGCGCTCGCGGCGGGGTGACTGCCATGGCGGCAGTGGGAAGCAGGCTGGGTGGGCGAATTTAAAGGAGCATACCCCGTAGCGATATCTCTTGAGGCTTACACTCTATTACGACGTGGACGCGGACAAACCGATCCTATGCATACGGTGCTTATAGGCAGGGCCAAAACGAGAAAAGCCGTCGACTGAGGGTCGGCGGCGTTTCGTATGCACGCTAGTCAGTGGTCTACTTCGTGAGTTTGTAGAGGCGGTCGCCATCCTTGCCGCGTGTAGACTCGACCTTGAGCCCATCTTCTTTCCGATCGCGCCCGAAATGAAGCCCCGCACCCTGTGGGGTTGCCACTCAGTGGCCTTCGCGAGCGCCGCGAGAGTCGCTCCCGAGGGCCGTCGTTGCAGGTCGAGTACCAGCGATCCCTTGGTGCCCTCTCGGGAACCGCCGGCGGAGGTGGTCACCCGGCGAGAATGCGACAATTCCTCTCGCTCGGATACTTTCTGAGTTTCCCGGAGGGGGAAATCCAGGCTACGGCCGACTCTACAGGTGGAGGCTCCAAGGTCCCCTGTGTCCGGTTTCGGACGGCGACCGTTGCGTTGCTGGGATCGGGTCGATCTCCGGAGCGTGCCGAAACCATCTCCAAGGAGAACATGAATGTCCAAGCTAAGAGGATTCAAAGCCGCAGTGGTTGTGTTGGCCGCGATTTTAGTCACGGCTTTCGCCGCCAGCGCCCAGAAGCCAAATTTCGGAGCCGCGATCTACGGCGATGGCAAGGTTTGGGGAACGAAAGGCACCGCCGACCTGCCGCCTCCGAATGAACACAACGCCCAGTCATTCGACAAACTGTTTATGGTCGTCAATTCCAACAATCCTGGCGTGCAGCTTCCTGTGGCTGAGGCGGCCCCCGGCAATCCGGAATATAACGGTGGTCGATGGGCAACCTACGTTGTCATGTGGACGGCGCAGGGTCTTGCTGCTCATGGCACAGTGCCAATCCTGACGTCGTATTCCGAAATCCAATTCCACCAGAGCCTCGGGCATCTGACCATCGCCCCGGGCGCTATTGGGGGTCCCCAGATGTTCTTCGAATGTCCGCTGCTGCCGTTCAAGGGGCAGTAGTAATCGCGCCCGGTCGCGACCTCGAGGTTGATACTAAGTTGACGCTGGTGCTTTTTCGCGCCCAAGGAAAGCGGCCAGTCTTTCGGAGTGGTTGGGCGCGGCAGTGGTTGGGCGTTGCGCGTCCTCCCACGCGACCGTTTCCACCGCAGCAGTGGCCAATCCTGGCGCCTTTTAGCGTAGAACATTTCCGGCCCTTTCTGTTTGGAACATTGAACCCAGGGTATTACCGGCGCGACTGGACGGTGCGTCACTGCCGCCCAGCCGCCGGGGGTTGCGACGGAAAGCGATTGTACTTCGACAATTACCGAACATCAGATCCTCGATGCGCTGAGCGTCGTCCTGGGGTTCAGACGTGTGCAGCCGGCTTTCAAACTTAACCCAAGCTTTTTCACGGCATCCCATTACTCTCCCCGTCTGGTCGCGATCTTGGGGGTCGGCCGGAGGCGGGATATCAATAACAGAATCGTACCTCTCCTTCAGTTCCGTGCGGTCTGCTACAGGGGATACCAGAAGCCTCGCCAGCATATCCGCCAGTTGTGCAGTGGTCGAACGCTTCATCTCCTGATGACTACTGCCCATTGGCACCGGATTTCTCATCCTCATCGCGGTGCTCTACATGTCGGCGGGCTTTGGTCCTCCGGGGGGCGGTGGGGAAGACACTTTCAAATTCGGCCCGCCCTTTCCAACAGTCAATATTGTACCCTGCCTGCTCTCGAGTAGCGAGACGTGATTGGAGTCCAAACCTCTCCTTCAGTAGTGCTTGCAGCCTCTCATTGGCTTGGCCAATGCGCGCATCCGAAGGGATAATTGCGTCGACGTCAAACCACTTGTTTGGGGCCATCCCGGACCAACAATCTGCCGTGGGCGAATGCGAAACGCAGCAGCAATCATGTGCTCTAGCGTACCGCCCCGGATCTCCAGCCTTCGCCCGCGAATCGGGAGACCGCCAATCCGGCCCATATCACAGGGAAGGGCGCGATCGCTATTGCCCGACTGTGCGGCAAGGAGCGGAATTTCAAGGGAGAGCATTTCTGGGCTCGTGGTTATGCTGTGTCCACAGTCGGCTTCGAATTGGAACAGATCAAAAATACATCCGCGAGCAAGAGAGCGCGGATGGAAAAGGACCGTTCTAAACTATCAACCATGGCGCGCTTCGCGCGACGCCTAGAACCACGGGCCAACCGCCTTTGAGTCGGCCCCACTCATCAAGCCACGCGCTTGTCGGGTGGTGTCTGACTGAACGTCAACGGCTTGCCGTTCATTTCGCGATCTCGAGTACGATCTTGCGATCTAGATGCACCATCCCGCTGTCGCTACAATGCTCCGCGAACGTCGTCGGCCTGTAACCCATCATGGTTATTGTTCCACGTGCGCTCGCACCCCGACTAATTCGTACCAAAGCTCTCCCGGCGTGGTCCGTCAGCTTAGGTTCTGGTGCGTTCTCAGTTTTTACGAATGCTCCACTCAACCACTCGCCGGAGGGCGCAGCGATTCGAAACACAAACTCACAGGAGCGATCGCCATAATGATGGAAATAGCACGACTCAGTATTCTGAGTTATTACAAGCTGTATCTCTTGTTGCCACTCTAGTTGTACCTCCTTAACTTCCACAAGGTTGCAACCGCCCCCTCCAGTCTTTACCGTTACAGGCTCAAGCCCAAGGTCGCAGAATCTGGCTGCCACCAGAGGTGTCTGCTCACTCCGAATCGTTCGCCCACTCTTTTCCTGAACTTGAACGGTAGCATACACCTGAGTACCGCGCAAGTTCAAAACCCGAACAATGAGGGAACAATAATCGCTGGCCATAGCGTTTGGACACGCTAAGCCGATCACGCCCAGAAGCACGATCATACTAGTAACGCTATTCACTCAACCCTCCTTCGGACACTCTCACTCCGTCACCTAGCACTTAGCCAAATAATGATACATTTCACCGCTCTCACGCAATGCTACTCACCGAACATGCAGCTCAACGCTGAACAATGATTGGAGGCCAGTCGAGATAGAACATCGCTTGAGGGCGAGGCGCAAGCACGCAATCTTTGAATAGTCGCGGCTCAATGGCTGAATTAAGATCTGGATCGCCTAACGCCCCATAAACGTGCGACAACTCGTGTAGTATCACTATATCCATGACTTGCCCAGGCTCCGGTGTTTGAGCTACCTTGGCATTCCCCGCAACGTACTTAGAAAAGTCCCACGCTGTCCACAATGTGTACTTTCCATCGACCATGGCACGTGTATACGAGGGCGACGTCCAGTTAATACGGCGGTTAAGATTTATATTTCCGCCCTCCACTGTTGCTGCCCACCCGTCTCTTGTGCCTTGCACTGGCAATCCAGCGGCATTTACCTGTGGAATACCCAAGTCTTCCAAGCCGATGCGTCTTGCAACTCGTGCCGCAGAAAGGGGGCTGTCAAAAGCATCCGCGCAGAGGGGCTTGAGGCCCAAATAGCCCTCAACACGAGTGATAGATTCATTCAATAACAGTTGGAAGTTCTCAAACTCCTCGAGATCGATAGCTCTTCCTCCTGTACTTTCCGCATATGCAATGTTGTTCGCATCGTCGTTGAAGAATCCCAGGTTGGTGAAATATCGTGGTATTGATCCCGCAATGCTCCTACAGTAAGTCTCTATATTATAGAGTGCTGGAAATAGAGACACCGTTTGACCGGCAACCTCACAGGTGGCCAGACCATTCCGATCAATGAAGTTGATGGGGTCGCCATGGACGTACGCGTAACTGTTCCCGGTTGCGGAGTCAGATACACTCTTGCGCCTAGCTCTATCCGCACTCACAAAGCGCCCCACCGAACTCGAATAATACCGCGCCATCGCGTAATCCAGATTCGTCCCCGAATCCCGCGTATACGTCGCGAACTTCCGCTTGTCCTGCGTCGTCGCCGGCACTTCCTCCCCATACGGGAAAAACCGGCTCCCGTTCTGCACCGTCCCCAACCGGTCTTCCTTCCTCCCCACTTCCTTCCCATCAAAATACTTCGTCGTCGTCTGTGTCGTCAAAGTGAAGTTATTCACATCGAACGTGAACGCCCCCACCACCTGCCCATCAATCCCCCGAAAATAAATCGTACCGTTCCGATACACCCGCAGATCGTCCGGGCCATACATGTACGCATCCGGAGTCGCCGACTTCAGCCGCCCCCAATCATCCCACACCATACTGCTGATCCCCGGCATCGCCGTCGTGTTTCCAGCCCCATCATAACTATGCCCCACCACCCGGTTGTTCGCATCAACCGCAACCGACATCGCAGGGCCCGATCCCTTCGTCACCGATTGCCCGCTCTTGTTCCCAAATCCGTCATAAGTGAAGTGCAAACCCCACTCCGGCCCCGTCGTCGCCGCATCCGTCAACCGCCCCAGCGAATCGTAAGAATAATTCACTTCCTCGCCAGTGGTCCAATTCTTCATCGAAGTGATCTGCCCGTTATTCGTCGTCGCCGGGAACCGGTACTCGAGATCGAACTGCCCCGCCACCGTCAACCGCGTCATCTGCCCCAGCGCATTGTACTGCCGCGATTCCGACAACCCGCCATGCGAAATCGAGGTCACCTGGCTCGCCGTGTTATAACTCGTGCCGCCCACTACATAGGAATAACTCATGTTGTCGTACATCCTGTCCATCCGCCCCATGGCATCGTAGTCGTAGTTATACGAGTTGATCGTGCTGCCGTTCAACTGCACCCACGACGTGGTCATCTTGCCTTCATTATCCCACCAGTAGTTCCCGTTCACCGGCGGCGTAGATACCAGATTCCCAAGCTCATCATACTTCATCAAATACGCGTACTTGCTGCTCAACCGTCCACTCGGGGTGTAGTTGTACTCCTCCACATACGGATACGGCAGCGTGGAGCACCCATATCCCCCCGAGGATGTCGCCGATGGCCGCCCTACACCATTCGTCGTTGGCGTCGAGTCCGGAGTGGAATTATCATAGTAAAAACTCTTCGCCGAGCACGCATCCCCGCCCGAAACACTCCCCAGCCGCCCGTAGCTGTCATAGCTGAACGTCAACGTCTTCCCGTTTCCCGCCGTCCGCGAGTACAGCGTCCCGTCGCTGTTATACGTGAAGGAGGTGGTCCCGCTCTCCGGCTGCGTCTCCGAAGTCAACCGCCCCGTCGTGAGATTGTAATTCCAGGTCCGCGTTTGCGTCACGCTTCCCCGCGTCATCTGCGTTTGCGTCATCTGCCCCGTCAGGTTATAGGAATACGTGGTGTCCCATGACCCGCCCGCCGGATTTGGCTCCGTCGTTTTCGTCACGTTCCCGAACGCGTCGCTTTCATAAGTCTTCCACTTCCCCGCAGGGTCCGTCACGGTCACCGTGTTCCCGGTATAGGAATAGGTCGTTGTCCCGCTATTGTTCGGCAGCACCACGCTCACCGTTCGTCCCACCCCGTCATAGCTGTAGACCGTCCAGTACACAGTCCCACCGGGTGCGTAGGGCTGTGATTTCTGCTTCAACTTCCCGAGAGGCGAACAGGCGCAGGCCGCATACTGCACTTCGCTGACCGACACCGTCGTCGTACCGTACCCGCTTTCCGTTTTGACCGTTCGCCCGAACCCATCCATCGTGCTCTTCACCCACTTGTTGTTTGTCGTGGCCTTCACCGTCGGCGGCGAATTCGTGTAAGCGAAAGTCGTCACCGCGCCATCCGCCGAAGTGGTCGATGTCGGCCGTGCATTCGAATCGTAGGTTACGCTCGATGTTTCGCCGTTGGCGCCGGTTGATTGCGACAGCCCGAGAAAACTGTTCCAGGTGGAAGTCTCCGCCATTGCGGTATTTCCATTCGGCGTAATCGTCGACGGCCGCGCGTAGTCCGACGATTGTCCATTCGTCATCTCCACATAGCGCCCCATCTCATCCGTCACTTTCGACACTGTACCCGTCCCATCGTAATTATAGTTCCGCTGCCGGCCAGGCACACTGACCTGTGTCGCATTCCCTCGCGGTGACAATGGGCTGTCCCATTGGCCGGGCGTTGTCGGCAACCCGGCCGGGCCGCCGGAATCGTAAACCATCGAAGCCAGCGTCACCGTGTTCGTCCCATCCGTCAGCGTCGAAGTCAACACACGGTTGCGGAGGTACGCATTCAAATAAGTGGACGTGGAAAGATAAGTGTTCGTGTAGGTCTTCGCCGGAGTCACCAAGTTGCCAAACGCATACTCTTTCCGTTGGGTCAAATTCCCATACACATCCAAAGTCTGCTCCGTCTTCGACTGCTTCACATAGCTCTGGCCCGGATCAACCGTGCTCAACACCGCCCCAATATAGGGCCGCCCCGCCGGATCCGCCGACCACGTGTAATCCTGCTGCCTCTTGACCACCGCGCCCGTGTGCCGCTGCTGATAGCTCGACACCAGCCCGTTCGTCGTCCCCGTCGTAGTGAAGAAATTCCAAACCCGATCCCCAATCCCGGAAGCATCACTCAACACAGCCTGGCTCCGCGTCGAATAAGAAGAATCGCCGCCAGGATGCGAAATCCCATACGTTAACGGAGTCGCCCCGCTACTCATGACCAACTGCCGCGAAGTCACCTCCCGCACCGTCCGCGCACCCGAGAACGCAAACTCCGTATGCGTCCACCGCAACTCCCCGCCGTAAGGCATAATCACCTTCGTCAGTTCTCCAGCCGCATTCCCGCCATACTCGAATGTGTGGCTCAAACTGGTCCCCGTCTGCGTCACCGTTTGCAGCATCTGCGCCGTGCCAAACTGGCTTCCGCCCGAGAACGGCGACCACAAGCCTGCCGCCGTCGAATACGCAAAAGTGTAATTCTCCGCCGTGTTGATCGAATTCGTGATCCCCGTCAAATGCGGTATCGCATCCGTGTTGTAGGTGAACGTGAACGTCGCCGCCCCGCTCCCCACTCGCACATCTTCCACCTGCGAAATGCGCCCGCTTGAATTCGCATACACCGCATCAATCCCCGTCAGATAACGCAGTGCGATGTAATTCCCGTTCGAATCCTGAATCCGGGTCGGATACCGCGCCCCGGCATCATCTTCAACGCCGCCGCTCACACAATCCATCTGCCAGAACGTGCCGTTGTTGAAATACAGCCGCCCGCTCCCCTCCACATAGGTCATGTACGTCCCCTCGGTGGAAGTCCACACCCCATTCGTGTTCACATTCAATCGGTACTCCGCCCCCGTCGAATCCGTGAACAACCAGTGGTGCGCCGAAAGCGCATTCGAAAACACCGGAGTCAACGACCCCGCCATCAACCGCCACCCGAACCCATACCCGATATCCCGCCCGAACCGCCAGGTCGTCGCGTCCCTGCGCCAGTTCTGCGAGTTATACGAAAGCCCCAGCGGCAATCCCCACCCGCGGCTCTGCGCCTTCACCAGCGGAATCGAATAATTCAGATTCCCGCTCCGCATATCCAACTGCTCCCCAGCACCGCCATAATACGACCCGTCCCCGCGCACGCCCACCCGCCGCGGCTCAATCGAACCAGTGGGCGCAGTCGTCACCGCCAGCGTCAGCCCAGGACTCACATTGTTGTGCCGGTCCACCGCCTTGATCAAATAGCTGTAAGAACTGCTCGCCGCAACCGTAGTGTCCGAAAAGCCAGTCCCATAAACCTCGGCAAGATAATTCCCATCACGAAACACCTGGTAGCTGTAAACACCCACGCCGTTGGCATCATCGGCCACGCCGCCCCATTGAATATCCACCGTGTTCGCCAGCGCCGTCGTGTAGGCCGACGTGCCGCTGGGCGTGGAAGGCGCATTGCGGTCGAGAGGCCCCAACTGGCACTGGATCACCCCGTTATACCCGACAAAGCCGTACCCGCCAAATCCACCCTTACCTGTCGTCAAATCGGAATCGGTAACCGTGAGATACCGCTCGCCCATCACATACACCAGGATGGCGCTGCCCGAAACCACCGCCCGAACCTCCGTATTCGACCGCCACGGAGCAACTGTGGTCGCCAACTGCGTCAGCGTCCCACCCACGCGTTTGTACAGCGTCAGCGCGCCGCTCTGCACTCCATTGCTGTTCGTATTCGGCGTAAACACAACCGCATAATACGACCCCTGCGTCACATTCACGCTGTGCAAAGCATCCGAGCTGGC
This sequence comes from Acidobacteriota bacterium, assembly GCA_016213775.1. Taxonomy (GTDB): domain Bacteria; phylum Acidobacteriota; class Terriglobia; order Bryobacterales; family Bryobacteraceae; genus CADEFT01. The sequence goes on along the minus strand of JACQZR010000274.1, from coordinate 2,490 downwards.
CCGCAAATACAACACATAATTCGACCCCGTCACCTGCGTCATCTGGTTCCACGTCCGCACTTCGTAATCCGAAGTTCCGTCCGGCACCGCCGCCGTGGAAATCATCGAACCCTGCGAGGTCACGTAAAGTGTACCCGTAGCTCGGCCCGCAGGCGTAGCACGTGTCCACCGTCCCGTTCGTTGTCCAGGCCGCGCCATTCGTCACGTAATACGTATACGCCCCATACAGCGCGCTCGCAGCCAACAAGCCGATCAGCAGGAAACCGCGTCTCATCGCAGACCTCCCGCCAACTGGTTCACGCTGAACGAAGGCTTGACCTTCTGAAACTCCCGCGCCACATCTGCCAGTTGCGACTTACCGCGCTCGAATGTCTTCACGTCGGCCCGGTTGGCCGTGAGAAACGGAGCAAACGCCCGCGCATCCCGCGCCTTGATCTCCACCAGCGCCGTGCGCCCGTCGTCACTCAACCAAACACGGAACCCCGAAATCGCCGTGCCCGTCGCCGCATTCTCGCCATGCGCCGGAGCCAACAGCGGCCGTTTGGGATCGCGAGCCGTCCCCGCACCCACCATGGGCACGATGGCATACAGCCGCTCGCCCTGATGAGCCGGATCTACATTCCGTTGTCTAATTTGCCCGAAGGCGAATGGGGGGGGAGATAAAGAGAAAACAGAGCGCAAATGCGGCTCGTGACATGATCATAACTCCGCTAAACCCAAGGACAGTATCATGGAGAATGTCCAGGCTGCAAGCCCAGCGATTCTCTCATCGTTTACCACTTCACAAGAAGCGTTTTTCAAAAGTAAACTAGACTCTGCAAAAAATCAAGAGAAAAATCGCTCCTCATCCGCGTTTATCCGTTTCATCCGAGTTCATCCGTGACCCCTACCGTGACTCCCGAGCGGCGCATCCGGCAGACCTACGACACGAATGTGACGAGCCGGAAACCCCAGTCACGCCCGAAATGACATTTATTTTTCCCGCCTTTCCAACAACATCCCCTCTCCATTGAGGTAGTCCTCCCTTGGCAGCCCTCGAAGCTAAGAGCAGAAGGAGGGCAATAGCCCACTATGAAAAACGAACGTTCCGAAGCCCAGAAAAACGCTTCCCGACTCAACGGCTCGCGCTCCCGCGGCCCATCTACCCCCGAAGGCATCGAAGGCTGCCGCCGCGCCGCGACGATCCACGGCATGTATTCCCCGCAGATCATTGGACCCAACGAGGACCCCGCCAAATACGAGCGTCTCCTCACCAACTACGTCAACGAATGGAATCCCATCGGCCAGGACGAGCGCGACCTCGTCACCGACATCGTCAACGCCCGCTGGCGCATTCGCCGTGCCTGGGGTCAGACCACCGGCATGATTTCCACCGAAATGATCGTCACCAAGGACGCCGTCGAGCGCGCCTTCTACCCGGTCACCGCCGAAATCCGTCAGTGCTGCTGCATCTCCACTCTGGAAAAGGCGCACCCGGGCATTCTCTACCGCATGCAGGGTTGCGAGGAATCTCTGAAGCGCCTCATCAGCCGTTCCCGCAAGGAGTTGATCGAGTTGCAGACTATGCGTCTCGGCGAGAAGCCACGCCGCAATCCCCAGCCCGAAGAAGACGTGATCTTCTTCCCGTCCAGCAACGTCATCGAATTCGTGCAGCCGGACTCTGCTGCCGGTGGCGAAGAGATCCCCCACGAACCTACGCCGCCGCCAGCAGAGCCGGAATCCGTCCCAGAAGCCGAAATGGAATCCGGGAAGGGTCCTGAGAATGACGACCAGTCCATCTACCAGAATCCCGAGAATTACCAGCCACTTTCGCGTTATTTTCCCACTAAGGATGAGCTTCAGGATCGGCTCGATCGCTGGAACGACCCGCCGGTCGACCTCGCCGCATGACGCTTCATGCAATTCAACTATGAAATAGCCCACGCACTGTCCGCCAACCAGGAACGGGAGAGCGACAAGTGTCCCTATAGATAGAGAGTCAGGAAATATGCCATATATACATCGCAATACGGACAAGCCGCGCACGCCGCGGAAAGCTCAGACCACTCCTGCGCCTGTCCCTATTACCTTCGACTCACCGGCTGACCTAGCCGCCGCGCTGCAATTATCCCCCGATCCCATCCAGTCGGACTTACTAACTGACCCCGCCCTCCGTATTATCATCAACTGCTGTCGCCAGTGGGGTAAGTCCACCGTAACTGCCGTCAAAGCCATTCACCAGGCGCTCACCAACCCGAATTCACTCTCGTTAGTGCTCTCCCCATCAGCCCGCCAGTCCGGCGAGTTTCTCAATAAGGTCCGCGGCTTCCTCCCCCAACTGGGCATCCCCATCCGCGGCGACGGCACCAACGAAATTTCCGCACTCTTCCCAAATCGCTCGCGCATCGTCGGCCTGCCCGGCAAAGAAGACACCATCCGCGGCTTCTCCGGCGTCTCCCTCCTCATTTTCGATGAGGCCGCTCGCGTCGAAGACGAGCTCTACCAGGCTAT
>JACQZR010000273.1 GCA_016213775.1 Acidobacteriota bacterium | reverse complement strand
CGGTGACAGTGGCGGGACAGAACGTTACGGTGACACAGAGCTACTGCACGGTCTCGTTCAACCCGGTGTCGGACAGCGCAACGGCCTCCGGCAAGAGCGGCTCGATCGCGGTGTCCGCGCCGAGCGGTTGTCCCTGGAACGGGGCGAGCGACTCGTCCTGGCTGACGGTAAACTCCGGGAGCGGGACGGGCAGCGGCACCATCAGCTACACGGTTGCGGCAAATGGGTCAAGCAGCGGGCGGACGGGGACCATCACGGCGCCGGAGGCGAGCTTCGTGGCGAACCAAGCGGGCACTGCCGCGGCCGTGGGACCAACGCTCACAAGTCCGGCAAATCAGTCGACGATCAAGTTACCCGAGATCTTCTCGTGGAGTGGTGGTGGCCCCTCCTATGTATTACAGATCGCGGCAAACAGTTCCTTTTCGCCCGTGACGCTACAGTACACAACCTCGAGCCAGTCGATCATTGTGCCGGACTCGGGCACCTTGCCACTACAAACTCCAGTCTACTGGCGAGTTGGGACGGCAGCAGGCATCGGTGGAAACCTAGTGTTCAGCGCGGTTCGGCAGTTTCAGGTGGGTAGCGGGCAACCCCCGCTCCCCGCGGCGCCGACGCGAATAGCGCCGTCAGACGGCCAGACAACCAGCGGGTCAAGCGCAACGTTCTCGTGGCAAGCGCAAACGGGGGCTACGAGGTACCGGCTCGTCATCGCCACCGACCAAACGTTTTCGAAGGCGGTTGAGACTCCCGATCTAACGGAGACGCAATTCACCTGGCCCTTGCCCGCGGGCACGTATGTGGTTTATTGGAAAGTACGCGGTGGAAATAGCACTGGGTTGGGGGAATACAGCACAGCCGGATCCTTCCCAGTTGCCAATTCGTCGGTGCTGTCGTCGGCTGTGATAGACAGCCCACCCGAGGGAACAAGCGTAGACCAAGGGGTGCGCCTCACCATTTCCGCGCGCTTTACCGGCACTTACGGAGGAACCGTAAGCGGGTACTGGCTGATTGACGGGGCGCGGACGGATTTCAGCTTCGTGCGCAGGTATCCGGAACAGAACACGGTGACGATTTTGGCTCCAACGGACCGTGCAGGGGCGCACTCCGTTGAAGTGATCGTGGAACGGCCAGTACAGGTGCGTTCTACACCCAGGAATTACACTGTGCGTGGAGTCTTTTCGACAGCAACACGCCTGAGGGTATGGAGCGAGTCGAACGCCGTGCCGGCAGACGCAATAATGGGAATTACGAAGATCTTTGCCGAAGTGGTGGATGGGCAAGGGCGAGTCGTGCCGGAGAATGGGAGAACGGTGCAATTCGAGTTTGTCGGAGCATCATTCGACGCGTTCCTCAGCGGAACAAGCGCTACCGTGACAGCGGGGAGGGCCTCGACTACTCTGATACCACCCATCCAGCCAGCCCTATTGACAATCCGCGCAACGGCGAGTGGACTCGATGGCGCTACGGTCAGTATTTCGGTGGGAGCCGCGGCTATGAAGAGCGTGGCACTCCAATATCTGGACTCCTTGCAGGCACTGACACTGCCGCGGATTGTCTCCGATAGCCGGATCTTCGCATCGCCAGTGTTCTACCGGGTGTCCAATCTGCGCCAAAGGGTGGAGGCACTCGATGCTTCGAACCCAGCCCAGTTTCCGATGCTCGTGCGGCTAATGTTGGTGGGAAAGGTGTTGTATCACTTTTACGGAGTTGGGGCGCCAGCCGTGCCGTCCGATAATGGGCCGTGGCGTGTGGGTGCGTCGCAGATGGCCAAGGACCTGGCAATTGGCGCCGTAAGCACTGCGGCGACAATCTGGTCGCTGGTCGAATTCGGTAAGCACCTGCAGTTGGCGAAGAAGGCAGGTGGACCACAAACGGAAAAGGTTTTGGAAGATCTGACAAAGTCGATCTTCGCCGCTCAATCCACCATTGCGAACCAGCTTCTCGATACGGTAACCCAATGGGGCGACCCCGATCTTGGTTTAACCCTGAGGCTGGCAATCGACTCGCTTAAGGACGCAATAGAAGTGGGGCTAACAGGGGAGAATCCTACGGCTGTCGTGGAGACGGTCCTCAAGACGTTCGCTGAACAATTCGCCGAATCCAGCATCGCGGCATACTATGTCAACAATACACAAAGCGTGTTGGATGCGGCTAATAGTGCGGCCCTAAGCAGCAGTTCATCCCCTTCCGATCCCGGCGTCGTGATCTCGAGCGTCAACACGAGCATTCAAATGGCATCGGAACGTACAGCGAGCGCGGACATTAAGTCACAGGCGTATCACGAAGTGGGAGAGAATTTCAGCGACATAGGGGATTTGGTCGGCAGCGCCGGCGCCTTGGCTAAGGTGACCGGAATCGGGGCTATCATCACATATGGTATTGAGCTTACGGCGAAAGCCTACGCGCTTTGGGGTCAATTCGTCGCGGTGCGAGAGCCGTACCGGGAGATCGGGCGGCTACGCGACGAAGCCCGCAGCGTCGTGCCGCTCCTGTTTCCGGGGTTCGCGGCGACCGCAACTGCGACGAAGAGAACAAACGACCCGGCGCGCGGGGCGTTGGCGCCGCGAGCGGCAGTGGCAAGCGACGCATTGTCCGCCAGCGCGGATTTGATACTGCGTTATTCGGCCCAGGCGCAACGGGCGGTGGCAGCGGTAAGTAGCGGTAATCAAAACGAGTTGACCGGAGCGGTAACCGAACTGTCGGCTACATATGTGCAACTTGCCGATCAGATCACGCTCGTGATGGCCACGCTGCGGTGCTACGCTCCGCAGTCCATCTACAACTCGAAGACATTTGCGGAGGAATATCAGGCAACGGCCGAAAGCGCCCAATCCCTGGCATTGCTGCAGGTGGACCTATTGACCACGCTGAGCGCAATCGTAGTGGGGCAACCGGGCAGCACGCTTCGCGAGGCCGTGAGCCCGAAGACAGCGGCACTACTTGCAATGGCAGCCAGGTTTCAGCATTCCGCGGCGGGGGCCTGATCGGCAGCGATGCTGGACATATCCGCAGCATCGGCGGCGATCATCAAAATCATCTCGCCGCAGCAAATCAGCCCCGGTGGGCTGGCCACCATCAGCGCAACCGCCTGGAATCCAGGGGGCGCGGCGGTAGAGAACGTGACGGGGGAATTACAGGTCGGCCCGAACCTGACTGTTCAGAACAGCCTTGTTCAGAACATAGGCACTCTTGGACCCGGAGAACAGAGACAATTGACGTGGCAGGTGAAGGCACTATCGGTGGTCTCATCCGTTGCGGAGAGTTTGCGTGTGAGGACATCGACCACAACGATCGCGGCGGTGCTGCAACCAATGGCTGGCGTGATTGTAATCAGTGCTACGACCCTGAGCGTGAACACGATTAACGTGGGGGCCAGCGGTGGCAGCGGGAGCATTGTCGTATCCCCCGCGCCGACGGGGGCGCTGGTCGTCAGCGCCAGCGATCCGTGGATAACGTTTTCGGTTAGTGGGGCTACGGTATCTTACTTGGTCAGCGCAAACGCAGGGGCAAGTGGCAGGACTGGTAGTCTCATGATCGACGGGCAGATAGTGACAGTGACGCAGGCTGGGACACAAGCAACTGCGGGACTTCGATTAGTGCCGGTTTCTCCATGCCGGCTTGTGGAAACACGGGCGGCCTATGCCGGGACCACTTGGAGTGGCTCGTTTGGGCCGCCGATCCTGACGGCGGGTGCAACTCGAACCATCCCGGTAACGGCTTCTCCGCGTTGCGGCATACCACCGTCCGCCAAAGCGTTCGTCCTGAACGTCACCCTGGACACGGTGGAGGGCAATTCAGGGCCAGTTGATTTCGTAACCCTCTGGCCAGCGGGGGAAGCGCGTCCAGAGCATTTCACGTTGCGCACAACAACCGGCGGTTACATCGCTAACGCCGCGATAGTGAAGGCCGGCACGGGTGGTGCAATCAGCGTGTACGCTTCAAACAGTGTGCATCTCATCGTCGATATCAGCGGTTATTTTACCGATGATGCCAACGTGTCGGGTTTGTTGTACTACCCGATGACTCCTTGCCGTGCAGTGGATACTCGTGGGCCGATTTACAGTTCGTTACCCGCTCCGTATGGCAATCAACGGATGCAGGCGCGGGAAGCAAGAACCTTCCGGTTGCCTGGGTCTCCAGCGTGCCAGATCCCTGTGGCAGCTGCGTATTCGATGCAGTTGACGCTGGCGCCGGGAGAACTTACGAATGGCAATCCCGTGGCCTTCATCACTGCTTATCCGACGGGGACTTCCCAGCCGAACATTTCCAATATGAATGCAGTGCATGGATACGCAGTTGCAAACAGCGCAATCGTGCCGGCATCGGGAAACGGCAGTATCGATGTATACGCGTACGATGCGACCAATCTCATCATGGACGTGACCGGATACTTTGCCGCGGATGACGGAACAGGGGGAGGGCTCTACTACTACCCTGTAACCCAATGCCGAGTTGTAAACACACAGGACAGCACGTTCACGGGTGCGTTCGGTCCGCCGGCGCTGTCGGCGTCAACCGACCGGACCGTTCCGGTCTCGTCTGGGAGGTGCGCGTTGTCCGATGCGGCGCGCGCCTGGGTCTTGAATGCCTCCGTAACGCCAAGTGGAAACCCGATGCCTTTTCTCAGCATGTGGCCAACCGGGAGTCCATGGCCGAACGTGTCTCAATTGAACGCATTCCAAGGGCAGACCATCGCGAACATGGGAATTGTCCCGGCATCGGCGAACGGTTCCGTCAACTTAAAGGTGGCAGGGGGGACACATGCCATTATCGAGGTCAGCGGATACTTCGGCAGATAGTGTCCGCGTGGCCGCAAGGTGCGTTGCGGAAGCTTTCCGGCGGTTGGGCGAGGCGTAGGACCTCGGCGGTCGCAATACAGGCTACGGCGACTTGAGGGGGAAGGGCCGGCTATGAGAGGCTACTCCCGCTAAGCTTCCGGGTATTTCCAGGGCGTGCGGTAGGTGCGGCGCAAGAGTTTGTTGGCTTCGGCGTCGCCGGGGCACTGGCGGCCGTCCCAGTTGATGCTGCGGCCGAGGCGCATGCTGACCATTCCGAGAAGCGATGCGGCGGTGGCGCGGTGGCCGATTTCGATGTCGCGGACGGGCTTGCGCTTGTTTTTAATGGCGTCGAGGAAGTCGGCCCAGAGCTCCTTGATGTTCTGGCCGTCGGGGTCGTTTAGCTGCGGCGGGACGTGGATGGGTTTCTCGCTCTTCTTGGCGGGGTACCACGTCCAGCCGTCGCGCCAGCCCATGTGGAAGGTCCCGTTGGTGCCGTAGAAATAGGCTCCGATGTCGTGGCGCTCGGCGTTATTGCCTGCATAGTGGCGCTGCTCCCATTGGCAACGGAAACTTTCGAACTCCATTACCACCATCTGGGTGTCGGGGGCGTCAGTGGAGTCCTGGCGGACGAAGCGACCACCGGTAGAGAAGACCTTGCGGGGGTGAGTTTCTTCGGTCCACCAGAGGACCTGATCGAGCCAGTGGACGCCCCAGTCGCCGAGGGTGCCGTTGGCGAAATCGAGGAAATTGCGGAAGCCGCGGGGGTGGATAGCGCGGTTGAAGGGACGGACGGGGGCGGGGCCTAGCCAGAGGTCCCAATCCATGCCTTTTGGGGGTTCGCTGTCGGGGGTGATGGAACCGAAACCGCCCGCGCTGTGAGCGAACGTCCGGACCAAGCCGATTTTGCCGACCTTGCCGGACTTGAGGAATTCCATGCCTGTGATGGGATGGGGCGAGACGCGGCGGTGGAGGCCGACTTGAACGAGGCGGTCGGCTTCGCGTGCGGCTTTGACCATGGCTTTGCCTTCGTCGATGGTGTGGCAGATTGGCTTTTCGACGTAGACGTGCGCGCCCGCTTTTACGGCGTCGATGGTGGGGAGGGCGTGCCAATGGTCGGGGGTGCCGACGATGGCGATGTCGGGACGCTCCCTTTGGAGCATCTCGCGGTAGTCCTTGTAGCGTTTGGGCTGGTCGGAGGTGAGGGTGGCGAGGATGGCGGAGGCCTTGTCGATCTGGTTGGGGTCAGGATCGGCGAAGGCGACGGCGGAGCACTCGCCGGAAGCGACGGCTTCGCGGAGGATGTTCATCCCCCACCATCCGGCACCGATTAAGGCGGTGCGGTGCTTCTTGCCTTGGGCGGAGAGGAGAGGTGCGGCGGAGAGGGCGGATTGGAAGAATATGCGGCGATCCATGGGGTTCACTTGCGCATCATCATATCGCATGGACCGCCGCGTGAGTGGGATGAGGAGGTTTTAGAATTCGGGCGGGGGCTGGCGCATGCGCATCGGGCGCGGGCCGGCGCCGGGTCCACCAGGGCCACCGGCGGGAGGAGCGGGGAGCAGGACGAGTCCGAGGGCAGCGGCCTGGTGAATGGTGGGAGCGAGTTTAGCGGCGTCTTCGAGGGCCTGCGCTTTGGGCTTCTGCGTAGCGTTCAGGACGTTGAGGGCCTGGTTGTGGAATGTGGTGTGGTTGGTTTCGATCTGCTTGCGCAGGTTCCGGATGTCGATCATGAGGCGGCCGATAGCGGCGGCGTCGGTGCTACCACCAGTGAGGAGAGTGTTCAACTGTTGCTGCTTCTGCTGCATGGACTGCTGAATGGTCTGGTTGGCGGTGCGCTCGGCTTGCCGGATTTGCTGCAGTTGGGTGATCTGCTGATCGGTAAGGGTGAGGTAAGTCTTGACGAGGTCCACGGGCGGGGTCGGCGGGGTGGGCGGGGTTTGCGCGGCGACGGCCATGGTGAGCATGAGCGCGCACAGGGCGATACGTTTGTGCATCTTGGTTTCTCCTGAATCCTATGAAATCGTGATTTGTCTTGGAACGGCCGTTCTACCTGATTGAACGAGGGGGGCGGAATATCGTTTACGCGGTGCGGGAAAAGATTTTTCTCGTGGAGGGCTAAAGTTCGGGGGTGGGGACTCCGATTCAGTCTTTGTAACCGACAAGATCTTAGCGGGAGAGACCGCTTGCGGCATGTGTCAACCAAACTTGGGACACGGGCCTAACTCGGAGGAGAAGGTAGCCTTGTGCGACGACCATTCGCGCAAGGCTGCACCTTTTTTGGGGGCCTCACAGAAAAAGCAACTGACCCGCGCGGACGCATTCGTAAGAGTAGAGATACATTCCCGCGGACCAGGCCTGTGAGGGGACGCCCATGGGGACTCCGGTAACGCCGTGGTGCCACTCGTTGAAAGTACCTTCCTGGTTGAGTCGAGCGAGTCGGCGCAGGGCGGCGGCGGCGGTGTCCATGCGCCCGGCCGCAACGAGCGCAGCGACATAGAATCCGCCGATGAACGGCCAGACACCCCCGTTGTGGTAGTGATGCTGCTGGTTCAGTTGGCCATAATATCCTCGCCAGTCGGGGTCCGTGGGAGTCACGGGCGGATAGATTGCGCGTAGAGGAAACTCAGCCAGGCCGTTGCGTTGGACGAAGTCGAGGATTGCGTTGGCCTGCTCCGGAGAGGCCACGCCGGAGAGTATTGCCATCAGATTGCCGAGGCAGTCGAACCACTCGCCGACTGCGCGAAAGGCGAGATAGGCGAGGTAATAATGCTCGTTCACCAGAATGCGTTTGGCCGGGAGCCAGCGGGGTCTGCCAAGGGAATCGTGAAGCAGGTTGTCCGTGCTGAAAGAATCCCGCACGTGCCGCAGCATCACACCGTCACCGCGGTACCATAGGCGCTGGTTGATCTGTTCCTTGACCACAGCCGCCCGCTCCGAGTAGCGCTCCGCAGTGACTCCGTCTGAGTTGCGCGAGGCGATCTCGGCGGCGCGGCGGAGGGCCATCACATAGAGGCAGTTCACATACAGCCCCTTACCACGGGTGCAGAACAGGTCCTGCCAGTCCGAAGACTCCTGAATGCTGATCAGGCCGCTCAGGTCCACATCCTGGCATTCATACCAGTTGAGGACGCGCTGGATGCGGGAGTATTCCGGATGAAGGAGGCTAGTGCCGATGACGAACCACAGGCCGCTATCGGCGTAGGCTCGGAAGTTGACCTTGCCGGTGACGGGGTCGATGTTGTTGGGAATGCAGCCGGATGGGGATTGATGCTCGCCCAAGGCGGCGATGGTGGCGCGAAGGGCGTTCCGGATCGGGGGGTCGTCGAGGGTACAGGCGCCCAGCAGAGTGATCATGCTGTCGCGGGCCCAGACCTGACAATGACCGGATTTGCCCGCGGAGGCGTTCATTCCGCCGGCATGGCTGCAGTCGCGCAGAACCTGCACGGCGGCTTGCCTCGCGGCGTCCAATTCATTGGCGAGACTGGGGGCGGTACTGGCGCCTGGCGATGCTATGCCCACTACTTAATTTTAAAGCAGGAGCCCGACGAGGTTTGGCCTCCCGTTTGCAATACGTTCTATCGCTGGGGTCTAAGGAGACAGGGGCTAGGAGCCTGTCCGAGAATTTGCCCTGATCCTGCCTTTTGCGCTGGCATCTGAAACAGAACCGGCCCATAATGTTTTATGGGAAAAAGCTACCGGCCCTACTACCCGGACGAGGAGTTGTTGCTGCCTCCCAGCCT
>JACQZR010000272.1 GCA_016213775.1 Acidobacteriota bacterium | reverse complement strand
GTTGCACTTCCGCGGCGAAATGCAGAATCTCCCAAATCATCCCAATCTCGGCTTGCCTGCGACGCAGTTTCAGGGAGCCGGGTTCGGCATCATCAACACCGCGCGGCCGGCGCGCCAGGTGCAGTTGGGCATTCGCCTTGTGTTCTGAGATACCGCGGCCTCTGCCCGTCGCGGCATCGGCCAGGGGAGCGGATATCGCGGGGGTTCAGTGAGAAGGATCTAAAATTAACGGCCAAAGGTTTGACTACACTTGCGCCAATCGGCGCTATCGAACGAACATCCGAATTGGGGAACCGCATGGTCAATCGGAATCCAGGGGAAGCGTCTTTCCGGGTCCGCTGGCTCAGGGTGATGGCGCTGTGGTTGGAGCACGTCTCGGCCGCCGATGACCCCAATGGGCAGTATTATTGGTTGATGTGGTACGGCCCGGATGGGTGGCCGACGATTTCGATGAGCGGAATTCTGAACAGAGCTCATATTGCAAACATGCAGCGGCTCTTTGCTTCATTCATCCCGTAGCCAGTTCGAAGCCAGTTCAGCCTTCTGAGAAGACTCCCGTGCTGGAAGGTAGGAGTCTTTTTCTGTGCGTGGTTCTTCACAGCGGCGTGAGCCCCATGCTGACGCGGATGGCTTCATCCACTTCGGCCAAAGTTTCGCGGCTTACGCTGCCCAGGCGCTTGATAAGCCGCTGGCGGTCCACGGCGCGCACCTGATTTAACAGGGCGACGGAGACGACGGACAGGCCAGTATTGCTATCGGCAGGCAGCAGCACGTGCACCGGGCTTAGCGGGAAGCGGACTGTGGAGGTTACAGGCGCGACGATGGTGATGTCCGACAGGCGATTAGACACATCGTTTTGGATGATCAGCGCAGGCCTGGTCTTCTGGATCTCCCGGCCTAGCGCCGGGTCGAGCGCCGTGAGGTAGATTTCGCCGCGCCTCGGGCTTTGGGATTTTGGTCGATTTGTTGCCATGTCTGTTCATCCACCTCGCGCCAATCCGCAGCTACTTCGCGGTCGAGGTCGCGATCGCGCACTGCCGCGGCCTCAAGGCGCTTTCGCAGCGCATCCTGGCTTTGGGTGGCCACGAAGTGATGCACGGCGCGGTCAATGAACCGGCTGCGCTCGCCCGGCCTTACCAGCCGGTCTATGGCGCGAACCGTATCCACCGGAAGGACAATGTTGATGCGTTTGGTCATGGTGGTGTGGGGTTAATGATCTCTGCCCACATCATATACACAGGCGGTGTGTATGTCAAATAATAGCAATAGATTCCGCGGAATCTACGACCTCTGCTCCTTCGCCTTGTGGAACCTCCCACCGCTTCTTCTGGGCGGCGGTGGTGCGCTTGAGCCGCGCCACGCATTGGAGCACGCGCCTGATGGCAGCCGCTGTCGGAGTGAGCGAGGCCAGGGTCCGGCGCATCTGGCGTAGTCATGGCCTGAAGCCGCACTTGGTAGAGACGTTCAAGGTCAGCAACGATCCGGAGTTTGCCGAGAAGTTGGAGCGCATCGTGGGACTTTGTTTGAATCCTCCCGAACATGCCATTGTGTTCTGTGTTGCCGAGAAGAGCCAGATCCAGGCGCTGGACAGGACCCAACCCGCTTGCCGCTGCAGCGGAGACGCGGCGCCACGATGACACACGACTATAAGCGCAATGGAACCACGACGCTGTACGCCGCGCTTGCTGTCCAGAGAAGGTGATCAGTCTGTGCCAGCAACGGCGCCGGCACACGGAATGGCTGCGTTTTCCGCGGTTGATCGATGATGCGACGACAGTCAGGGAAAGAACTTCACTTGATCGTTGACAACTACGCAACTCATAGGCATCGCAAGGTTCGCAACTGGTTGAAGCGCCACCCCCGCTTCCACATCCATTTCACACCCACGAGCGCTTCCTGGCTGCACATGGTGGAGAGGTTATTCCGCGACGTACGGAGAACCGGATTCGGCGGGGAGTGTTTCGCGACGCGGACGAGTTGATCACCGCCATTGACGAATATGTGGATCGCCACAATGAGGCTGCGAAGCCCTTCATTTGGACGGCGTCAGCGAAGGATATTCTGGAGAAGGTGAAGCGAGCGAAGGCGGCGCTGCCTAAAGGTCAATCTGTTTGACGCACTACACTAGCGAGTCAGAACCGTACTCTGCGGTGCCGAATGCGGTCAAGCAAGCCGGTGTGCCTGTTTGTGCTTGTTGGTGAAAAGAGCCGCACGCAAAAACAACCGGAAGATACCGAGGTTCAAGCTACCGTCCTCACGCGCCTTTGCTAGAATGCTTCCGTGATTCGGGGGTTTCTCGGCCTGTTCCTGTTCGCACTCCTCGCACCGGCTGACGCGTTGGACGAGGCCGCACGCGCGCTCGGGCGCAAAGTGGCGGCGCGGGTGCCCGTCGCCGATGCCGTCCGCGTTACTGACCGGAATCTCTCTTCCCTATCCTCTTCGGAAGCCGTCCGCGCGCGAGTGACGTTTGAACGGTCGCTGCGACGGGCCTTACGCAACCCGCCGGCGCAGGAAATCACCGTCACCCTCAGCGAAACCGCGCGCGAGTTCCTACTGGTTGCCGAAATCGTCAAGGGTGAGACGAAGACGGTGGAGATGGTCGCGTTTCGGTCTCAAGCCGCGAACGGCGAAACGAAAGCCGCCACTGTGCTCGCCAGGCGCATGATCTGGGAACAGGAGGCTCCACTGCTGGATGTCGTCGAAACGAGCGAGGGAGTGCTTGTCGCAGATACCGCCGGAGTGGCGCTGTATGCGCGGCAGGCGGACCGTTGGGAACGCCTCCGTTTCTGGACATCTCCCCTCATCGGACGCGACCCGCGGGCCACACTTTCGGTGGAAGGAGGCACCGTCAAACTCAACGCACCCGATCGCACCTGCACAGGCCAGTGGCGTCCCGCCATCGCATTGGAGTGCGCGCCATCCGCAGGTGATAACAACGCATTCCGCTTCAACGGCTGGCCACCCTACTTCTCGCTCGCCTCGCTGAGCAACGGCGCAACAGTGCTCGCCGAAACCGACGGCCGCGCCCACCTCTACGACGCCGCGCGCAAGTCGCTGGCGGTGTGGACCGGGTTCGGCTCCGACCTGCTGACAGTGTGCGGCACGCGCATCCTCGCCACTTCCGACCGCGAGCGCGACAAACCCGACACACTGCGCGTCTTCGATATCGTGGAAGCCAAGGCAACTCCCGCGAGCGCGCCACTCGACCTGCCCGGGCCCGTATTGTCGTTGCGTGCGGCACCCGGTGGAGCTGTCGCCGTGGTGCGAGACTTAGGTACTCAGAAATATGCGGCATATCATGTGGCTGTGGATTGCGCTCGCTAGCTCCCTCGCATGGCCGGCGGAACGCCCCCGCTACGGCGGCGAGTTGCGCGTTCAACTGCGGGCGCCGCTGCGCACTCTCGACATCGCCGCTCGCCCACCCGACCCCGCCGACGCCGCCGCACAGGGCAAGGTTCTACGACAGGTCTTCGAAACGCTGGTCGAAATGGACGATCGCGGCGCGGTCCTCCCCGCGCTGGCCGCCACCTGGACTCACGACGCCCCACGGAAGCGTTGGATCTTCACCCCTCGCCCCAACGCAGCCTGGCATGACGGTCAACCCGTGGAGCCTTCCTACTTCCCGGACGACCGCCCCATCGAACAACTGTTACGAGAGCTCTCCCAACCACAACACGCAGTCGTACGCGCCGGAGCCGACCATCCGCCGCTGGGCACAGGCCCCTTCCGCATCGCGGAATTCGAATCGGGCAGACGCGTCAAGCTGCAGGCCCACACGGGCCACTGGGCCGGCCGGCCCTTCCTGGACACTGTGGAGTTCGCGGTTGGCCGCGCATGGCGCGAACAATCCCTCGCCTTCGACGTGGGCAACGCCGACGTCGTCGAGATCCCGTGGAACGAATTTCGCCGGTCCCATCAGCGGCCCTTCAAGGTGATGCAGTCAAGGCCCACCGAATGCATCTCCCTCTTCTTCGATAGCCCCAAGGTCCCGCCAAACGTTCGCGACGCCGTAGCCCTCGCCATCGACCGTTCATCCATCCATAACGTGCTCCTTCTGAAACAAGGCGAAGCTACGGGCGCTCTCCTCCCGCAATGGCTCAGCGGATGGGCCTTCACATTCCCGGCCCTCCGCGACGTCGCCAGAGCGAAACGAGTCGCCCCCAACGCGACACTCACCTTCGCCTACGACAAACAGGACGCTCTCCTTCGCGCCATCGGCGATCGCATTGTGCTCAACGCCAGCGAAGCCTCCATCGCGCTGAAACCCGCGGCCGGACCATCGGCGGACCTGCGTCTCGGTCTGCTTCGCCTCAACGGACCCGATCCACTCGCCGCCGTGCGCGAAGTGGCAGGCTTGTTCCGTCTCCCTCCGCAGGACGACGCTTATGCGCTCGAACGGCTGCTGCTGGAGGACCACCGCATCGTGCCGCTGTTCCACTTGCCTGCCACCTACCTCGTCTCAACGCGGGTCCGCAACTGGCAAGGCAACTGGGTGCGCAGCGACAACTGGAGGCTGGTCGATGTCTGGCTCGATAGAACCCAATGACCTTCCGCACGCGGCTCCTGCTCGTTTCTTCGTTGACCATCGCCGGCGCGGTGGCACTCGTCACCGGAGCCGTCTCCGTCTTCATCCGCCGCACATTCGATCGCATGGATGAGGAGCGCCGCACCGCGCTTGTGACCCAGTTCCAGCAACAGATGAAATCGCAGGGCGACGATGTCGCGCGCAAAGTCGAACGCGTCGCCAATGCCGATAGCGTGCTGAGGCTCGCCATGGAAGCCACGCGTCCCGACGTCGAACTGGGCGGTTTTCTTTCGGAAGCGCAAAGCCAGGCGGAATCCGTGGGTCTCGATTTCCTGGATCTGGTGCGCGCCAACGGAACCATTCTCTCCTCCGCCCACTGGCAGGCGCGCTTCAGCTATCCCAACAACTGGACCCTCACGCCCAGCGAGTACGAAGTCCGGGATACCGCCCTCGTCCGCGTGCCGCTACCGGAAGGCGAGGCCGTGGCCTTGGCCGCCGCTCGCAAAGTCAACGCCGGCATCGGGACATTCGCCATCGGCGCGCGCCGCCTCGACGCATCGTTCCTTTCCACTCTTGGGCGTTCCCCAGGCATGCGCGCCATCCTCTGGCTCAGTGAAAAGGAAGTCTTCGATGCCACAGGCCCTCTTGCACAACGCGAGCCGCTCACAAGCCTCGCGCAAAGGGTGGCCGCCTCACGCTCGCAGGCAAGCGAAGTCATCCAATGGACCGCTGACCGCGGCAGCCGCGAAGCTATCCTCGCCATGCCGCTCGAGCGCAACGGAGCAGTGCTGGGGGTGCTGATGGCCGGCACCTCGCTGGCAGACCAGGTGAGGCTGGAACGCTCCATCCTGTGGACCGGACTCGCCGCCGGACTCTCGGGCATCGTGCTCGGCATCCTCATGGGTTGGTGGACCACCGAGCGCGTCACCAAACCCGTTGTACAGCTAGCCGAAAGCTCGCGCAAGATCGCAGCGGGTGATTGGTCCGTCCGGGTGCCCGTCAGCGGCAAAGACGAAATCGCGCAGATGGCCGGATCGTTCAACCAGATGGCCGGCCAGTTGGAAGAACAACGCGAACGTACGGTACAGGCCGAACGCGTCGCCGCCTGGAGAGAACTCGCCCGCCGTCTCGCGCACGAGCTCAAGAATCCACTCTTTCCGCTACAACTCACTGTCGAGAACCTGCAGCGCGCCCACGACGGCCACCCGGACCAGTTCGACGAAGTCTTCCACGAAAGCACCCACACGCTGCTCTCCGAACTGCGCAATCTCAAAACCATCATCGGCCGCTTCAGTGACTTCGCAAAGATGCCGAAGCCCACTATGGAAACTGTGGACGTCGACGCCGTCATCGGAGAAGTGATGCAGTTGTTGAAAGCCCAATTGGGCGACCGGATTCGATGCCAGATGCAATTGCACTCCAACGGCCAGACGATCAACGCCGACCCTGAGCAGCTCACCCGCGCGCTCCGTAACCTCGTCCTCAACGCTATGGACGCAATGCCCGATGGCGGCACTCTCGGCATCTCCACCGAGTTTGCGGACGGCCACCTGCGCCTGGAAATCTCCGACACCGGCCAGGGCCTGACGGAAGAGGAATGCGCCCGCCTCTTCACGCCCTACTACACTACGAAGCAGCACGGCACCGGACTCGGCCTGGCCATCGTACAAAGCGTCGTCAGCGACCATGGAGGACGCATCTCGGTGAGTAGCAAACCCGGCGAAGGCGCTGTCTTCACCATCGATCTGCCCCAGCGGAGGAGCGCATGAGTCACTTGCTTCTGGTCGACGACGACACCAGCACCCTCGGCAGTCTCTCGCGCGCCTTCCGCATGGCCGGCCATGAAGTCACCGTTGCCGACAGCGCGGCGCGCGCACTCGAACTCGTCAAGGCAGGGCGGTTCGATTGCATATTCTCCGACGTCGTCATGCCCGTGAAGGACGGCATCGCGCTGCTGGAAGACATCCGCGCTCTCGGTATCACAACCCCCGTCATCATGATCTCCGGACAAGCCACTGTCGATATGGCTGTCCGCGCGACGAAACTCGGCGCGCTCGATTTCCTCGAAAAACCGCTCTCCAGCGAGAAGCTTCTTCTAAGCGTTGACAACGCGGTCCGGCTCTACCAATTGGAAGCCGAGAACCGCGAGTTGCGACAGCGTGTCGGCCGCCACGAAATCGTCTGGCAAAGCGACATCATGCGCAAGCTGATGTCGCAGGTGGAACGCGTCGCCGCCGGCGAATCCCGCGTATGCATCCTTGGCGAAACCGGCACCGGCAAGGAGCTCATCGCGCGCACTATTCACGAAAAGAGCAATCGCGCCAAGGGACCCTTTGTCACTCTCAACTGCGCCGCCGTCCCGCAGGAGTTGATCGAATCGGAGCTGTTCGGCCACGAGAAAGGAGCCTTCACCGGCGCCGCGTCGCGTCACACCGGCAAGTTCGAGCAGGCCCACCGCGGCACACTCTTCCTCGACGAAATCGGCGACATGCCCACCCTCATGCAGGCCAAGCTGCTCCGCGTACTCGAAGAAGGTGAGATCGAGCGCGTCGGCAGCGACCGCCCGCTGAAGGTGGATGTGCGTGTCGTCGTCGCCACCCATCGCGACATCGAGGAGCAGGTCCGGCAGGGCGGCTTCCGCCAGGATCTCTACCACCGCATCTACGTCTTTCCGGTACGCCTGCCAGCGTTGCGCGAGCGCCGCGCCGACATCCCTGCCCTCGTCGATCACTTCGTCCGCCGCGTCTGTGAACTCAACGGTTGGAAGACAAAGCCGGTAG
Source organism: Acidobacteriota bacterium (assembly GCA_016213775.1). Lineage (GTDB taxonomy): Bacteria > Acidobacteriota > Terriglobia > Bryobacterales > Bryobacteraceae > CADEFT01. The sequence continues at coordinate 19,324 of JACQZR010000272.1, read as the reverse complement.
CGCCGTCGGCCATGAAGCTCCTCGAATCCTATGCGTGGCCGGGCAATGTCCGCGAGCTCCGCAACGCGGTGGAACGCCTGCTTCTGTTGTCCGATGCCGAAGTCGACGACGAAACCGTCCGCATGGCGCTGCCCCCAACCGTCGATCGCAAAACCGCAGCGGCGGTCAGCGGCACACTCTCCTCTCGCATGGACGCATTTGAGCGCGAAACCATCGAGGCCGAACTGCGCGCCCATCAGGGCAACATGACGGAAGCTGCCCGCGCCCTCGGTCTCGAACGCAGTCACCTCTATAAGAAGTGCTCGCAGCTCAACATCGATCCGCAGAAGCTGCGGCCATAGGTGGAAGCGGTTCCTCGCACGTCCGCACTACGTGCAACACGCCACCTTGAGCGCTTGCTGCGGGCGAGTTACAAGCGGCGTCCTCGATTGTAGCGCTCAGCGCAGCGGTGTTTTCCAGAGGAATGTCCGGTCTCTCCCCACGGAAACGAGAATTCTGTCGCGGCTGGCGGCAATCCGGAACGTTCCCGGCTGCAGACGTGAGGGCCTCCATTCTCCATCGAACGAGAACAGATCCACCGGGTCTCCCATGGGCCGTTTGGTCTCCGGGGCCAGCGGCTGGGCGCGCAGCTTCGCCACTGGACGCCGTTCGTCCAGAAAATACACCATATTGCCGCTGGCCGACCAGTGCGGATAATCCCCCTGGCCCAGCGGCACCCACTCCTTAGCTGGCGCGAATCGTCCAGGACGGAATGGAGCGGCGTAGAGTATGGGGCCTCCTGGGCGACCCGTTTCCTCCGCCGTGAACACCAGCCATCGTTCATCCGGCGAAACACGAGCCAGGTAGAGGTTGTGCTTCGGGCTCGATACTGCTGTCCACGATTCCCCGCTTTCGACACTGATGGCTCGCACAGACCGGGGACTGGTGGTGGAGGCACACAAAACCACTTGGCCCGCCAGTGCGCTGTCCCAGGCGATTGCTTCGACCGGCAGGGGCCGTCCGATCGGTTTCAACTCAGGTAGAGTGAGCGCGCGGAATTGCGGGACTCCCCGGTTCAACGTGTCCAACAGGATCCACTTTCCGCTGGCAGGCAGCGGGTGCGTAGACAACCCCGCCGACGGGAGATCCCCTACCTCTCGCTGGCTACGCGCCGCGTTGTCTCTGGTTACCAGCCGCATTGCGTTGCCATCGGCCAGGTAGTAGGCCATCCAGCGCCCATCCAAGGATAGGGAAATGTTATGTGACCCGCCGAGGCTCGGATCCATGGCGAAACCTGATCCTGGCAACTCTGACCGGGGATTCAAATTGGCAGCCAGGATTCCACGATCCCTTTGCACTTGCACTGTCCACAGAACCCCGTTACGAACTTCGCAGGACTCCACCCCGGTCTCGCCATAGAAGTAACCGCTGGCCGCGTTCTTCGTCAGCAGACCCTCTGGCTGAATTCCATCCACAGGCGTGAAGCCAAGTAAGACTCCGGAGGGGGTCCATCCGCAGTAGCCGTGGAATTGGTTGTCATGCATCCGTTGGAATCCCGTCGCTGGTTCAATCGCAACTGCCCGCGCTCGCGGCGACGGAGTCCCGGGCGTGGAGACCAGCACGATGATCTCGGCGCCGGTGTCTCGCCACAGGACTGGTGCATGGGGTACAGCGTCACCATTCACCCATTTCTGCACGAACCCTTTTTCCAGGGAGACCATCACGACGCCGGGCTTCCCCGCCTCCGGATCCGCCAGGGAGACCGAATGAAGGAAGTAGGCGAGCCATTTGCTATCGGGAGAGACGCGTGGAGCAAACCATTTCTCCACTACCAGCCGGGCTGTCGGCTCGCCCACTCTCTGGTAGTAAATTCCCTGTGGCGAGCGGTTGGATTCGAAGTACACCGCGCGGCCGTTTTCGGCCAGGGATGGGTAGCGGTCTCGGAAGGGGCCGGTGGTGATTTGGCGGGCCAGCTTGCCGTTGGTTGGACGGAGAAACACATGGGCCTGTTCCAACTGTTCCGGATCACGCTGGCTATAGGCCAACCACTTGCCATCGGAACTGAAGGAGACGTACGGCTGGACTTCCTGTCCAAGCGAGATGTTGCCAACTGGTAGGGGAATCTCACTGGCGGCCCACCGCCAGGCGACGGGCGCGGCCGCCAGCACTAACAGGGCCGCGGCGGCCAAAATGCGCAACCGTTTCCCTGATTGGCGCGCCATCCCCTTCTCGATTGCTAGCGCGTCCGCCGGACGGTGAGATGGTTTGGCCGCCAGGCAACCGCGAAGCAACCGGCGCCAATCCGGCGGCGCTGCCGACAGATCCGGCCGCCCCTGCAAGATCTGCTCGGCAATGGCCCACGGTGTCTTGCCTTCATAGAGCTGGCGGCCGGTGAGCATCTCGTAGAGTATCGAGCCAGCCGCGAAAACATCCGCCGCCGGGCTAGGCGCCTCACCGCGGATACGTTCCGGCGCCGCGTAGGCAATCGTCCCCGCGAGTCCGAACTCGGCCACAGTCGCACGCAGAGCCGATGGGCTCACCTGGGTGGCGAGACCGAAGTCGACGAGCTTCAACAGGCCCGCTTCGTTCACCATCAGGTTCTCGGGTTTGAGATCCCCATGCACCAACCCGGCACGATGTACGGCGGAGAGCGCGGAAAGAAATTGTGGAATCAGAGCGGCCGGCCCTGTCCGGCCGGCTGGCGTCTCACGCAGATACTCGCGCAGCGTCTTGCCGGAGAAGTACTCCATGACGAGGTAGGAGAATCCGGCGTGTTCCCCGAAATCGAGGAGGCGCACGACACCTGGATGATTGATTTTCTCGAGCGCCGATTTCTCGCGCTCAAACTGCTGCCGCCTTGCCGGATCACGCACGGCTTCCGGTGGCAGAACCTTCAGCGCAACTGAGTCTCCACCCGCTCCCCGCGTATCGGTGGCGCGGTAAACCAGGCCCATGCCACCTTCGCCGATGAGGACATCCAGCCGGTAGGGGCCAAGCTGTTTTCCCACCAGGAAGTCGCCGAGCAGCGCCCCGCGCAGATCGCGGGCGAAGGTTGATCCCAACTCCAGGAATCCCTTTGCCGGAGCAGGCTGCCCGAGAAGCGATTCCACCTCTGCCTTCAACTCCGGATCGCCCGCCGTCAGCGCCGCCAGCCGCTCAGCGCGCTCGCTTTCCGGCAGAGCGAAGAGCTCTTCGAAAATCCGGTCGATCTTCTGCCAACGCTCGTTCATTCCTGTGTCGGGGTTGCGGGCGGCTCCATCTCCCGTTGCAGCCAGGCCCGCGCCATGAACCATCGCCGCTTCACTGTCGCCGGGGAGATGCCGAGAAACTCGGCGGACTCCTCCACCGACAATCCTCCGAAGAATCGTAGCTCCACTATGCGGCTCAACTCCGGAGCTTCTGCTTCCAAGCGGTCAAGCGCGCGTTCCAAATCGTCGAAGTCCTGAACGCTGGCGTCGGCCTGCTCCACTTCCTCTCCCAGGGAGACGCGCAACGTCAAGCCGCCGCGCTTGATCGCTGACCTATCCCGGCGGTGCCGCGCCAGAACCTGCCGCATCGCCACTGCCGCCACTCCCAGAAAATGGGTCCGGTTGGCGAATTGTTGATTGCCCGACAGGTGCAGGTAGGCTTCGTGTACCAGCGCGGTGGGCTGCAGGGTTGCCCCGTTCGCCGCCCCTCGCAGGTAGAGCCGGGCTAAGCGCCGTAACTCTGAGTAGACTTCCAGAAGGTGGTCGTCCGCTTGTGATGGCATGCTTCGCCAGTATACAAGCGGCACCCCCGGCCGGGCCAGACCCGTTGGCTCTATACCCTGTACCGTTTCAGAAGCAACGCTCCGAGGCTCGCCATCCCGATCAGCGCCGTGCCCGGTTCCGGCACGGAGGCTGTCGTGGCAAGTGACAGTCCCAGAGGGTTTCCTGTCACATCCGGATATAAGAAGGTAGTTCCCGCTGGCAGCACGGCTCCTCCGAAAGTAACGGTATGGCTGGCATCGGAAATGGCAGTGTCGTTCGTCGTGGTGTTTACGTAGATGGCAAAGGTGTTGGGTCCAATTCCCCCTGGTCCGTTCGAATTCACACGGGTCGGTCCCAAAAGTTGCATGTTCGCTGTCCCGGCATAGGTTCCGTTGCAACGGGGGAGGGTTGGCAACGGGCTTGGGCATGCATTTCCGGAAAACGGATCCGTAGAGCTTCCAAGGAATACCGTATACACCTGATCCCCGGGAAGATATTTGATGGCGAACGACGAGCTGCCCGCCGACGCCGATATATCGACACTGTAGATGATACTGATGCCCATGTCCGGAATGATCGAGTTTGCCGGGAGGCTGGGATCGAAGAGGAAGAATTCGATCCGCATCTCGGTGCTCGCGCTGCCTGTCATCCCTCCCTGGACCTGGGCAGTTACGGCGCTATCCTGGATTGAGGAAAAGTTGCCAAAGGCAGAGGTGTTGCAGGTCGCCCCGCCCCCGAGGGATGCGCCAGCCGTCTGTCCCGCAACGAAGACCGATGAGGAGCTGTTGTTCACGTTGGAGTTGTAGCAAGTGGCTGTACTGGTGACATAGCTGGCCGCGTTCGCCGTCAGCGCACCTCCCAAAAGGACGGCGGCGCGGAACAGCAGCGCCGTGGGGCCACTTTGAATCTTGGTCATAATGGAGTTACCTCCGAGAGATTTTCTTGCAGACTGACCTCGCTCCCAGTGCTTTCGCCACGGAAAGCCGGTCTGTCCCTTCCCTGTAATATCCAAACGGAGGAAAAACAGGATCAGCGGGAGAGGATTATTTTCAAATTGCCTGTGCCCGTGGAGGTTCCATCGTTTGCGCTATCCAAAGCTGCGGAGATCCGGAACCAGCCCAAAATGTTTGGTTTTCAGCAGCTCCCAGCCTCAGCCATTCAGCTCTCAGCCGCTGGCCGCTGATCGCAAAGTCCGCTCCTCTAGCGGCGGGCTAGCCGCAGCCGCCCGGGTCAGCATATGATGGATGGCATCCACTATGCGAATCCTTGTTTTACTTTGTCTCGCGGCAACTCTTGTAGCGCAGGAACCGAAGAAAAAGGCCGGCCCCCCGAAGGAAGCCGGTGATGACCGGACCGGCTACACCGACACCCCCCAGATCCCCAATCAGAAGTGGAAAGTCCACGACTCCGCGCGTCCCAAACCGCGCAAGATCACGCCCGGGTTGCCCATCCCCAGTGCACCCGCGCCCGCCGACGCCATCGTTCTCTTCGACGGCAAGGATTTATCCAAGTGGGTGATGCAGGTGCGCGGCGGTCAGCCCGCCGAGCCCAGGTGGACCGTTCGTGACGGCTACATGGAGATCGCCCCGCGCAGCGGCCGCCTCATGACCAAAGAGAAGTTCGGCGACGTCCAGTTGCACGTCGAATGGATGATCCCTTCGGGCGGCCAGGGCGCCGGTCAGGGCCGCGGCAACAGTGGTGTCGAGCTGATGATGCGCTACGAAATCCAGGTGCTCGAGTCCTCGCAGAACGTCACCTACGCCGATGGCCAGGCCGCATCCCTCTATGGCCAGTGGCCGCCACTCGTCAACGTCTCCCGCCCCGAAGGCGAATGGAACAGCTACGACATCTTCTTTGAAGCTCCGCGCTTCGACGGCGAAAAGCTCACTAAGCCCGGCTTCGTCACCGTCGTCCACAACGGTGTGCTGATGCACCATCACCAGGAAATCCTCGGCACCGCTGTCCATCGACGCGTCGCTACGTACAGGCCTCACGGCGCCGAAGAACCGCTCAGCCTCCAGGATCACGGCCACCCTGTACGCTACCGCAACATCTGGGTCCGCAAGCTGAAAAGCTACGACGAATAAAGTTCGCTTTTTGCGCGCTACTGCCCAAAGACATACAACACGCGGTCGGCGGCAATCGCCACATGCTGCCGGCCGTCAATGTTGAATGAGACCGGATTCGCATTCACCCGCCCACCCGTCTGAAAATCCCAAAGAGGCTTTCCGTTCGCCGCATCCACAGCATAGAAATTCCCTTCATCGGTACCTGAGAAAACGACCCCGCCGCCAGTCGCCAGCACACCGGCCCATGGCGGCGACAGTAGCTGAAACTCCCACTTCATCTGACCCGTCGCCGCATCCAAAGCCCGCAGCGCACCCGACCGTTCCGCCGAGGGTATCGTCTGCTCCCCTCCTCCCGCAAAGAACGTCCCGGGCTTGAAATTCGCCTCGCGCTTGAAGTAGATCGCCCCATTGATCCGCGTCGCCACATACAGCAAATTCGTCTTCGGACTATATGCTGGACTCTGCCACACAGTGGCGCCATTCAGATTCGGCCACACCATCGTTCCCTTCTCGCTCGGCTCCATCCCTGGCACCAGAATCGGCCGGCCGTTGTCATCAAGTCCCTTGGCCCAAGTCTGCTTCGAATACTCCTTGCCCGCGAGAAACGTCCCGCTCTCACGGTCGAGCACATAGTAGAATGCGTTGCGATTCGCATTCACCACCAGCTTGCGCTTTTGCCCACGGACCACCGTATCCACCAGCACCGGCACATGGGCTGAATCCCAGTCGTGTGTATCGTGCGGCGTGAATTGGAAGTGCCACTTCAGCTTGCCGCTGTCGCCATCCAGCGCCACAAACGAGCAGGTGAACAGATTGTCGCCGGGCCGCGGATCGCCATTCCAATCGGGCCCCGGATTCCCAACTCCCCAATACACAGTGTTGCTATCCGGATCATACGAACCCGTCACCCAACTCGACCCGCCACCCGTCTTCCACGCGTCGCCGCCCCAGGTGTCATTGCCCGGCTCGCCCTGTCCGGGGATGGTATAGAACCGCCACGCGCGCTTGCCCGACGCTGCATCATAGGCATCGACAAACCCGCGAATTCCGGCCTCGCCACCGCTCACGCCCACCAGCACCTTGTCCTTGATCGCCAGCGGGGCAAGCGTCATGCTGTAGCCTGGCTTGTAGTCTTCCACCTTCACTGCCCATCGCTCAATCCCGCTCTTCATATCCAGCGCCACCAGGTAGCAATCGAGCGTGGCGACATAGACGCGATCCCCCAACACCGCCACGCCGCGATTCGTCCGGCCAAACCCGATCGACTGATAGTCCGGCGGAATCGTCCGCTTCCAATTCCACAGCTCGCGCCCGGTGCGCGCGTCCAACGCCGCCGCGGTGTTCGGTCCGCTAATGTACATCACGCCATCCACCACCACCGGCGACACCTGCAGGCTACCCGCGCGGTATTGGTATGCCCAACGCACTCGCAGGTTCTTCACATTCTGCGGCGTGATCTCCGCCAGCGGGGAATAACGGTGCCCCTGATAATTGCCGGAATACGTGAGCCAGTTGCCCGGCTCCTTCGCCGCATTCACAATCCGCTCATACGGCACCTGCGCGAACGCCGCCGCGGAAACAATGATCATCAGTAATTTCATTGGCGCCCCCGAAGATTCGCCAGATAAGAAACAACGTCGTCGAGTTCCGCTTCCGTCACCTTGCCTTTGTAAGATGGCATGAGACTCTGCCCCGCGGGCCTCCGCAGCGCCTTCAGATCCGCTTTGCGATAACTCGCGAACTTGCCATCCGCCGTCTTCACCTGCACCGTGAACGCATCCTCATTCGCCCGCACCCCGCGCACGGTGCCAACCGCGGTTGTCGCTTCCACCATCATGTAATCCTCCGGGACAAAGGCCGCCGGCTCCACAATCGCCTCCCGTAGATGCTTTGCGTTCCGCCGCGTCCCAATCGCCGACAGCTCCGGACCGAACCCGCCGCCCTCGCCCATCACGATATGACACCCGCCGCATCCTTTGTCGCGATACACGGCCGCACCGCGCGTCGCATCACCAGGCAATGGCTCTTGCGGCATTGCGCCAAGCGTCCGCACGTAGGCTCGCACACTGGCCACTTCGCGTGGCGAAAGCTGCCACGCCCCCGGCATCTCCGGACCAATGCCTTCGCCAATCACCCGGTCCAGTCTCTTATCATCCGGAGCTTTCTCCAGGTTCGGACGATTCAACGACGGCCCGCGCCCACCCGTTCCATTCTGCCCGTGGCACAACACGCATTGCGATTCGAAAAGCCGCTTCCCCAAGGCCGGGTCCGCGATGTCCTGCGCGTGTGAGGCCAGAGTCATCACCCAGAAAACGTTCACCAGCATCATGGCGATAGAATACAACTTCCAATCACTCGTGAGCCAATCTACCCCCACCACAAGCAACGGCTTCACCACATGGGAAACCGCTGATCTTCCCAAGCCGCCGCTTCGATTCGCCTCCAGTTGGACCGCGCTCATCGGGCCTGGACTCCTCATGGTCGGCTCCAACATCGGCGGCGGCGAATGGCTCTTCGGCCCGCTCGTCACCGCGCAGTACGGTGGACGCGTGATGTGGCTTGCCACCCTCGCCATCCTCTTGCAGGTGTTCTACAACCTTGCCGTCATGCGCTACGCGCTCTACTGCGGCGAGACCATCTTCGTTGGCTTCTTCCGCACCTGGCCCGGTCCCGGCTTCTGGACCGTCTTCTATCTGCTGTTCGATGTCGGCGGCATGTGGCCCTATCTCTCTTCCAACGCGGCCGTGCCTCTCGCCGCTGTGATTCTCGGCCGCCTGCCCAACTCCGGTGACGCCGCGCTCGTTCGCACGCTCGGCTATTGCATCTTCCTCGCGGCCTTCATCCCCTTGATCTTCGGCGGCAAGATTTACAACGCCATCGAAAGACTGATGATCGCCAAACTCGTGCTCATCCTCTCCTTCCTCGGCTTCGTCGTTGTAGCCTTTGTGCATGCCCCCACATGGTGGGAAATTGGGTCGGGCCTCTTCAAATTCGGATCGCTCCCACCCGGCGATTTCAGTTGGGCCACGCTCGCCGCATTCGCAGCCGTGGCCGGTGCCGGCGGCCTCACCAACAGCGCGTTTTCGAACTACGCACGCGACAAAGGCTGGGGCATGGGCAGCGAAGTCGGTGCAATCCCCAGCGCCGTCGGCGGCCTCACCATCCAGCTCTCGCACACCGGCAAAGTTTTTCCCCTCGACCCGGACAACACCGCGCGATGGAAAGGCTGGCTTCGTCACATTGAGCGCGATCAAATCCGGCTTTGGATGCCCGGCTGCATCCTTGGCATGGCGTTGCCCGCGATGTTCTCCTACGAGTTCGTGCATGGCGTCAAGAATGTCGATGGCAACGCGGTCGCCGCGATGTCCGCACAGGCCATCGGCGCCCAGCACGGCATGATCTTCTGGTACCTCACACTGCTCTGTGGCTTCCTTATCATGGCCCCCACGCAAGTGGGTCAGCTTGACGGCCTCTGCCGCCGCTGGACGGACGTCATATGGATGGGCGTCGGCCGCCTCCGTGGTCTCGACGGTAACAAAGCCAAGTGGGTCTACTACGGGATGCTCGCCGTCTATTGCGTATGGGGCCTCGTCGCACTGCGCCTCACACCAAATCCGCTCGTCCTCGCTATTGCAAGCGGTGTGATGATGAACTTCGCGCTCGCCATCTCCGCCATTCATACCCTCGTCGTACTGCACACATTGCTGCCGAAACCGCTGCGCCCGGGCTGGCTGCTCTCCGTGGGATTAGTCGGTTGCGCCGTCCTCTATTTCTCCATCTCCGCGGTGGCGTTCGCGAATGAGCTGCCCCGGTTGCGCGCGTGGTTGGGGTGAAGTGTAGGTCCTATTGGCATGCGGGTACGAATATACAATATGTGATATGAAGTCAGACACCACCCGGCAAGCGGGTGGCTTGATGAGTGGGGCCGCCTCGAAGGCGGTCGGGCCGTTGGTCCGGGCGTCGCGCCTTGCGCGCCTGACTCTCAATCTCAAACAGTCCACTGTTTTTATCCGCGGCTTCATGCTCGCGGATGGATTTAGATAACCTGCTTCCGTTCCAATCCAATGTGGATACCGCCTGCCTCCTTCGGATTTCCACGTTGTCCGGGCGTTTTTCTTTCTCACGGAGCGCACGGAGATCACGGAGACAGATCCGGTTGGTTTGGCTCCGTGATCTCCGTGTCCTCCGTGAGAGATATTCTTGCTGTTGCCTTTAGAAGACCACACGGTACTGCGGCCCACTACTCCAGGAACGGTCGAACCTTTTCGAGTCTCACTGGTCGAACCAGTGGCTTACCAATTCCAGTTACCGGAATCGGCGTATTCCATCAAGTATTCCATGGGATCTCGTTCGAAACAGCGCTATCAAGTCATCGGAATGACTCGGGGCTTGATGATGATCCTGATGCACCGCAGTTGCCTCCTGCTTACTGGGCCAACGCCGTGATCTGTAAGTACTACCGTCCAGTGAAGACGCAGATCTCATTCCACCTCGACAACGACGTTTTGGAATGGCTGAAATCGAAGGGCCGGGGCCACCTGATCCGCATCAACGAGATTCTGCGAGACCGTATGACACACGACCGCTAATACTGTCGAACGCGCGTCCTGGTGCGGAGCATGCGCGGCTAGTTTCTGTCGCGAAACGGGTAGTTAGCTCGCGGTACAAGAACCATGGTTTCAGTGATCCTCGACAATATCGCCGCAGGCATTGACCGCGATGAGCTTTTGATCAGCTACCCCTCGCCGCAGTCTGCCGACATCGACTCTGCGCTTGGCTGCGTCCCGATCAATCCGAACGCAAGATCGTCGCGGGATCAACTCGCATGGCTATTCGTGCTGGGGCGGCGCTTGCCACTATCACCGTCAGGAATAACAACAGGGCGACGCCCGCGTACACCAGATGTTCGTTGGGCTGCAGGCCGTCGGTCGCCATCCGCAGCAACGGCGTTACCCCATAGGCGGCGGGTAGGCCGATGAGTAAACCGATTCCGGCCAGCGTCAGGCCGTTCTTCAGGACCATCGCGAAAACAGACTGCGAGGTCGCACCAAGGGCCAGGCGGATTCCGATCTCGCGCAGCCGTTGGGCAGCGGTGTAGGCCATCACGCTGTACGTCCCGATCGCGGCCAGGAGCAGCGCGATGGCTGCCAGGCCTCCCAGGACCTTCGTAGTAGCGCGGGCGCCGGGGGTGCGGGCAAGCAGGAACGCTTCGACAGACTGGAGACGGAAGAGCGGCTGTTCCCGATCCAGTTGGAAGATGGCCGATCGAATCGCGGCGGCACTGCTCTGTCCTGGAGTGCGGCTGCGCGCCACTAGGGTCATCGTCCTCTCGGGCGCTTGGCTGTGTGGGCGGTACACCTCGGGTCGCGGCGGTTCGCTGAAGCCGAGATGGCGTACGTCTCGGGCGACTCCCACCACAGTGATCCACGGGGACTTGTCCCCGCCGGCGCGAAGGCGGCGGCCCAGGGGAAGCGAATCTGAGGGCCAATAGCGATGGGCGAAAGTCTCATTGACAATGGCGATTGGTGCGGATTCAGCGCGATCCTGGACGGTGAAATCGCGGCCGGCGGTTAGGGGGATGCGCATCGTCTGGAAGTAGCCGGGACTGACAATCATGTTTCCTGTCGGAGCTTCGAGACGCGGGTCGGAGTTGCCTTCGACGCGCACACCGATGTAGCTGTTATCTCCCGCAAGGGGCAGCGTTTGGACGACTGCGGCTGACTCGACGCTGTTGTCCCGGAGGACGTGTTCCAAAGCCCGGGAATAGAAGTCCGCCGATTGCGCTGCTTCGGGATATCGCACTGCGGGCAGCAGCACTGTGGCGGCGGTAAGATTGGTCTTGTCGAACCCCGGATCGCCTGTCTGCTGTCGAATGAGGCTGCGGATCATCATAGTTGCGCCGGCGACAAGGACCAGTGCGAGAGTCATTTCGGAAACAACGAGCCCTTTGAGAAGCAGGTGCCGCCCGCCGGTGGAACCGCGCGAGGATTCACGCAGACCATCCGCGAGATTGCCCCGAGTGAGCAGCCAGGCGGGAACGGCGCCAAACAGCGTGCCCGACAGGATCGAAAGCCCGAAGGCGAACCCCAGGGTGGAGACGTCGACGCGTGCCTGCTCGAAGATCTGCATGTCCGCGGGGGCGATTTGTTTCAGCAGAGGCACTGTCCAATAGGACGCAATCACCGCGACGGCGCCTCCAGCAAGCGAAAGGAGCAGGCTTTCGGCGGCCTGGAGCCGGATGAGTGAGGCCCGGCCCGCGCCCAGAGAAGCCCGTAGAGCAAATTCCCGGCGGCGCAGCATGCCACGCGCCAGTTGCAGGCTGGCGACGTTCGCGCAGGCGATGAGAAGAACGAAACCGACAGCTCCGAACATGGCGGCAGCGGAAGCCCGTGCCGGTGCAGGGATGGCCCGGTCGGTGAGCGGACGGACTTGTCCGCTCCAGTCGGCAGAGCTCTTCGGGTCCTCAATCGCGATGCGTGCCGAGATGGACCGGACTTGCGCAGCCGCCTGGTCGATGGAAACACCGGGCCTCAGGCGCGCAACCGTGTTCAGTCCCCGCCAACTACGTACGCGTTGGGCCGGGGACAGCGCCAGGGGAACCCACACGTCCGATTTGCGGTAGAGAAAATGAAAGTGCTCAGGCATCACCCCGATGATGGTGTAGTTGCGGCTGTTGAGACGAACGGTTTGACCGAGAACACTCTCTTCGCCGCGGTAGGTCCCCTGCCAGAAAGCGTAGGAGAGCACAGCAACTCGTGACTCCGATTCAGGACCTTCCGCGGGTGAGAAGACCCTGCCCACGGCCGGGCGGATGCCGAGGATAGGAAAGAATTCGGGAGTAACTTGCATGGCCGGGAGGTGCTGAGGCTCACCTTCGCCGCTAATTGCCATCGGGCGCGACTGGTAGGCGCCGATGGACTCGATTCCTTGCGCGGATTGCCAATCGCGGACGTCTTGCAGGCTGGCAGCCGCCTGATTGAAGCCGCTCCTCGCATTAGTTTGGGGGATATAGATGAGTTGGGCGGAGTCCGGATAGGGAAGCGGGACGCGAATCATCAGGCCGACGACAGAGAAGATGGCGACGTTGGCCCCGAGGCCGAGGGCGAGCGCCAGCAGCGCAATCAGCGTCCCCGTTGGGTTCTTTAGCAACATGCGAGCGGCAATGCGGAAGTCGTGGATAAGTGCCATTTGCCTAGTGATACGTGCGTGAGTTGCTGAATGTTCCACACGATCGATTCGTGGATGGCAACGCTGTCGCCGCCATTGTCCGCGCGCTCTGCTGCTAACTGATCAGGCCCCCCACGTAGCCAATTTGGCACGGCTCGACGGCCGCTGCTGCTGGGCCGACGTCGTCTGGATGTGCGTCGGCCGCTCCGCTGCCTGCGACGGCGACAGAGCGAATTGGCTCTATCAATTGCTGGGGCGTCATCGCCCTCCGCCTTACCCAAACCGCCAGCCGGAGTCATAGTGAACTTCGCTCTCGCTATCTTCGCCATCCAGAAGCGTTGGAAGCGTGCCGGCCAATGATGGGGTCGCTCCCGACGCGGAACATGCGCTTCTGAGCTTCCTCGGTGCGATATTCTTGTGACGACTGGGCCAACCCTGTGATCGGCAAGTACTAACGCAAGTGCAGGACCGCTAATCTGGCGTCGAATCCGATGGTGCTGGCGATTGCGACGATTTCGGGGTTGCGTTGGTCGTGCCCATGTTCGGCGGAGTAACCGCGGTAAGATCGGAATCATATGGAGAACTGGAAAGACCGGATAACAGTCGACCCGGCTGTATGCCACGGCAAAGCGTGCATCCGCGGTACGAGAATCATGGTGTCAGTGATCCTCGACAATTTCGCAGCCGGTATCGACCGCGCTGAGCTCTTGGCTAGCTACCCCTCGCTGCAGCCCGCTGACATCGATTGTGCGCTGTCGTATGCCGCGGAACTGGCGAGAGAGGGCACCATCGATTTGCCGATCGAGCTTAGCGCGTGAAATTCAAAGCCGACGAGAACCTCCCTTTCGAAGTGGCCTCTCTGCTGCGAGAAGCTGGATTTGACGCTCATACAGTCTGGGACGAAACACTGTCAGGCGCTCAGGATGAGATGCTCGCGGATCTTGCACGAACCGAGGCCCGCGTTTTTCTTACACTGGATCTCGATTTCGCGAACATTCGCGCCTACCCGCCCAGCCGCCATGCGGGCATCATCGTACTTCGTCCCCCCACACAGGATAAATTAACCGTGCTGAACCTAATCCGCAGGGTCATTCCCATCCTCCAGGACCGCAGGCCGGCCGGCGAACTCTGGATCGTGCAAAGTGATCGTATCCGCTTTCGACACTGACCGCGCGAAGGCCATTCGACTCTCCGCTTCGCATGCGCCATGACCCTGGCGTACATGGCTTCGACATGTACGTCCTCTTCTACCTCATCGCGATGAACCCGAAGCAGGATTACATCCGCGTCCGTGACGAACCGGACTGTAACGACATGGGCGGAAGCGGGTACCACGGCGGACGTTCAAGCGTGGCAGGGCTGGATGAATCAAAACGGGGTATTGGGAAAGGTGGAAACGCAACAGGAGGTCTTCAAGCGTGGGAAGGAGTGGCGTTTTAGAAACTCGTCTGGAACGGGGAACTGATCTGGGAAAGCACGAAGCAATCGACCAGGCAGTGCTGCAGCCCCACCATCCCGCGAAGTGCGCCTCACCCGTGGATCAACGTTGCGCCTTAGTGGCCTGAAGACGCCGTTTGTTGTTGGCCAGCGTCCTACCCGCAAACGAATTGATGCTCGACACGTTCGGTTGGCTCAGTCGCACGGAGGTGCTTAGTAGTGGTGTCTACCGCGCGGCGCTTATTTGACATCCCGCGTAAACCTGTTGATTGCTTCCTCGTCAATCTATACTGACATTCACATGCGCACGCCCCGATTCGCCGGAATTGCCATCGCATTGCTCGCCTCCACACCGGCCCTCGCCCAGGACGGCCCTTGGAACCACCGCGTCCTGCTCGCCACCTCGCCCGACGGCCTCAACTGGACCGTCCAGCCCGAAATCCTCGCCGAGCGTGCCTCAGTCCCTGAGCTATTCCTCAACCCCGACAGCCGCCCCACCGTCCTGTTCGTTGACGCCAGCGGAACCCCCGAAGGAATCGGCGCAATGCAGCGCGATCCCGACGGCACTTGGCGGCGCGTCACCACCAACCTCCGCGAAGTGGACCCCAACATCCTCCGCTTGAGCGACGGCACTTATCGCGCCTACGTCAAGGCTGGCCTGCAAGGCGCAATGGCCGCTTATTCGTCGCGCGATGGCCTCAACTGGACCCCGCTCGGCGAAGTCTTCCGCGATGCGCGTTTCCCCAACGCCACCGACCCGGATGTGTTCCAAACCACTGATGAATGGGTGATGCTCGTCTCCCTCGGGCCAAGGCTGCTTCGCTGCACATCGAAAGACGGCTTGCAGTTCACCACCGACGGCACAACGTTCGAATGGGGAGGATCGGTCTCGGACACCGTGAAAGTGCCCGGCGGCTGGCGCACTTTCTTCCACGTCAACGCCGACCCGCGCACCGGCGCGCGCATGCGCATCCGCTCCGCCTTCACCACTGACGGCAAAACGTGGCAAGTGGAAGACGGAGACCGCGTCGTTGCTCCAGCCACTGGACCCGCATCGCTCGGCGTCGCCGACCCCGCGCCGGTCCAGCTTCCCGACGGCTCATGGCTGATGGCGATCAAATCGTTCATCACCGCCGCGAACCCCGGACAGCCGGCACAACCCACCGCCGGCATCGAAGCACACTGGGTTGGCAGCGCGACCAGCGAAGATGGGCTCAGGTGGACCCGCGATGAGGGCGTGCGCCTTTCGCGCGCCTCTGTTCCGTGCGCCATCAACGACAACGACGAACGCGTTCTGCTCTACTTTGTCGAACCTCCTAACCAGCCCGGCCGGCCGGAGACGGTGGCCTGCGCTGTCTCCGCCAACGGCATGGATTTCGAGCGCGAGCGCGCCTTCCAAATCGAGGGCTTGAGCACGCTCAAAGCAGTCGACCCGTCCATCCTCAAAGACGACGATGGCCGTTTCCGTCTCTACTACCTCGCCTCCAACCACCAGGGCGACCCCGCCTCCGGACCCAATCCGCACGCCATCCACATGGCCCTCTCCGACGACGGCATCCGCTTCCGCGAATCCGGCAGCGTCTTCGAATACCCCGACCTCGTCGACCCCGATGTCTTCCGTGTCCCAGCCACCGGCGCTTGGCTCATGTACGTCTTCGCCGGCAACCGCGGAACCATCATCTCCCGCTCCACTGACGGGCAGCAGTTCCAGTTCGAAGGCACGATGTCTCCCCCCGGCTGGGGCACCACCGCGCCCGTCACGCTGCCCGATGGGCGCCTGCGCCTCTATGCGTTCGACCAGCGCACCCCCATCGGCAATGCCGTCCGCAGCTTTCTCTCCGAGGATGGCATCAACTGGACCCAGGAGGCCGGTGACCGCATCGCCGCCAATCCCGACGAGCAGATCACCGATCCGTTCGTCATTCCCTGGCGCGGCGGCTGGAAGATGTATTTCAAGATCACCCCCGCGCGGCGTCAGTTCATCACCGGCCAACCCGCTGATCTGGTGCTCGGCGCAAAGGGCTTCAACGACAGTGGCGGCGCCGGCCTCTTCAATCACCCCACGGGACTCGCCACCGACGGCAAAGCGTTGCTCATGGCCGATCGCTGGAATAATCGCGTCCTCATCTGGAAAGTGGCGCCCTCTTCCAACACGCCGCCGGACCTTGTTCTCGGCCAGCTCAACTTCACCACCAACAACTCGGGCAGCGGCAGGAACCAGCTCAACTGGCCCGGCAATGTCGCCATCACGCCCGACGGCAGAAGGATCGCGGTCACCGACACCAACAACGATCGCGTTCTCATCTGGAACGAATTCCCCAACCGCAGCGGCGCACCCGCCGATGTTATCATCGACCTCACGCGCCTCTCACAGCCGGGGCCCACACCCGGTGGGATGCGATTCGGTTGGCCCTGGGGCGTGTGGACTGACGGCCGCAAGTTCGCCATCGTTGCCACGCAAGGCGCCGCCGTGCTGATTTGGAATTCGATTCCCACGCGCGACAACCTGCCCCCCGATCTCATCCTGCGCCCCCGCGCCGCCGGCACTCCGCGCAACATCACCAGCGACGGCGAGACATTCTTCGCCGTCAGCGACCACAACAACGGTGAAGAGCGCCGGCCCGGCACTATGGTGTGGCTGGAGGTGCCTTCCACTCCCGATCAGCCGCCGGCCTTCACATGGCCCGAATGGTTCAAGGGCACCTTCACAAGCGACGGCAAACTCATCCTCGCCGGCATTCAGTCCGTCTCCATCTACAACCGCAAGCCAACGACTGCGGACACGCGCCCCGATCTCGTCCTCCGCCCGTCCAGCTACCGCAACGGTGATGGCCCTGACGCCGTCACCGTGCAGGGCCGCCTGTACGTGTGCAACTACAACGGCAACAACGTGCTCGTCTGGAACTCCGTGCCGACGGCCAACCAGCAACCCGACTTCGCCCTCGGCAGCGATCGTCCCGATCAGGATACCTGGGCGGAGAACTTCTTTATTCAAAACCCCGCGCTCGCCACGGACGGCAAGAGTCTCTTCGCCTCCTCTGACTTCGATCGGAAGCTCTTCATCTGGCGCACCCTCCCCACCGAGAGCACTGTAAGACCCGATGTGATCATGAATCTTCAGGAGGGCCCTTGGGACAACGCCGTGCACGGCACGCGGCTCGCCCTCGCCGGCCGCAGCACCGTCTATCTCTGGAATACCTTGCCCCTCAACGGCGAGCGCCCCAACCTAACATTAACGGGTAACATCGGCGGCGTGCAGTTACGGGAGCTAACTGGCGTTGCCATGGACACCAGATACTTCTATCTTGCCGACCGGCAGGCGAACCGTATCTATGTTTGGGACGGCGTTCCCAGTCCCCAGACCGCTCCGAGGCATATTTTGGAGATGGAGAATCCGGGCCGCATGTCCAGCGATGGCGTCTATCTCGCGGTGGCGCCCTTTGAAGGTCAGGATGTGATGCTGTGGCAGGTGGAGAACATCGGCCGCAACAACCAACCCATCCGCATCGGCGGGCGTGGCGTTTTCAACCTCCCAGGCGACGCGCTCGCAGTCAACGGCATGTTCTTCGTTGCCGACCGCAGCAACAACCGGGTCCAGGTGTGGAACCGAGTCCAGGATGCCATCGTTGGCAAACCTGCCGACGCATTCCTCGGCGCAAACAACCCCCAGGATCTCCGCGCCGGGCTCGGCCCCACCAAACTCTTCATGCCCGGAGCTCTGGCCTTCGACGGAAATAATCTCTGGGTCGGCGAGTTCAAGTTCTCTACCCGCATTCTACGGTTCAGCCCCCAGGTGGGAAGGCTGGGCCAGCCGAATCCGTAGGCGCCATATCCTCTCGCGTCGCATGGAGTATTGACAGCTCCACGAAAGTTGATACCCTGAGTATGGGAGTGAACCCGGCCATTGAAAGACGGGGTTCTTTGACCTTAGCCAAAGCGGATCGTAATCACGATGCGCTTCAGCAGCCGGTTAAAGCTAACGCTGATGCAGATGATTCGCATTTGGTTCATCTCCTTTCCGGGTCTGACTCACGGCTTGCCGGCCGTGAGTCCCCCGGTCAGGAAAAAGGACGATCCCCATCTACGCCCTCCGGATCACGTCAACCCTCCCAATGAAGTAGTGGATTGATCCTGGCTTTTCTCTCAACCATTTTTGGCTGCGAACGCGACTTTGAATTACAAGCTCAATGCCTGGCGTGCGCCACGCTACCGGAGCCGGAAGTCCCTGATCCAGCAGAATTTCGCCTCATGCCGCATCGATGCGCAGTTTAGCGGCGCACAGTGCCCGGTTCAGCCCGCGAACGGATCAATGATCGGAACACCGGCCTTGGAAAAATCAATCCGGTTTCGCGTCACCACCGTGAGCCTATGAGTGATCGCCGTTGCCGCGATCAGGCTGTCCTTCACCGGCATCGACTTTCCGGCCCTGCGCAAGCGCGCCAGCAGTTCCGCCCATTGCAGGCCCGTTTCGGAATTCCAGTCGAGACAGTACAGCCGTCCGGCGCCGGAGTCGAACCACCGCTCCAGTACAGTCCGCTTCCTGCCTTTAGGAAGGATCAGGATTCCATACCTCAATTCGCCGAGAATAACCGGATCAACCGAAATGTCGGTTTCATGTGCCCGAAGCCAGGCAAGCGCTCGTGAATCCGGCGCCGGCTTCGTGGGTTCGCTCAAGACGTTCGCGTCGACGAGGTACTTCACAATGAATCCGTTGACTCAGACTCGACTGGCATGAAAAAGCCCTTTTGCGGACAGGCCAGCAGCCAATCGATGGCGCCTTCGTTCGGAGGAGCCTCTCGCCGTACCAACCGGTAGTCGCCGCTGCAGAGTCGCTCGACGTCGAACTCCTGGCCCGGTTGCACTCGATCCATCCGCCGGAATTCCGCAGGCAGAACGATCTGCCCCTTGGAGGAAATCACAGTCTTCATATAAGTAAGATAT
>JACQZR010000276.1 GCA_016213775.1 Acidobacteriota bacterium | reverse complement strand
TCCGGATGGGAGCGTGGTGCGAAGCGCGTGGCGGGACTTTCGCGACTACCGCGACAGGCTGACGCCGGTGGCCTCAGTGGTGGCGCACACGGAGACGGCGTTTACGTTGGGGCTGACCGATCAGGCCAAGCCGGTGGCGGGCGAACTGGTGTCGGGGAATTACTTTTCCGTGCTCGGGGTGAAGACGGCGCACGGGCGGCTGTTCACGCCACAGGACACAAGCGATACGCCGGGAGCGAATGCGGTGGCGGTGATCAGTCACCGGCTGTGGGCGGCGGAGTTTGCGTCAGACCCGGGGATACTGGGGCGGACGATCCGGGTGAATCGAAATAACCTCACCGTGATTGGTGTGGCGGCGCCGGAGTTTCGCGGGGCCCATACGGGCATGCACTGCGACATCTGGGTTCCGTTGACGATGGGTGTGCAACTTGGGTCGTTGGAGGCGACCACGTTCCAGGATGCGACACTGCGCAACATATATATGTTCGCGCGGCTGGCGCCCGGGACGTCGCTGGCGGGGGCGAGCGCGGCGCTTGTCCCGGTGGCAAAGGGGATTGCCGAGGCCGATCCGGTGGGGCATCGCGGGTTCAGCGCGATCATGGAGCCTATGTGGAGGGCGCGGCTGCACGGGCGCGCGGCATTTCTACGGCCGATGCTGGTGTTGATGGCGGTGTCGTTGCTGGTGTTGCTGATCGTCTGCGCCAACGTGGCGAACCTGCTGCTGGCGCGCTCGGTGGGCCGGATGCAGGAGTTTGCGGTGCGATCGGCCATGGGAGCGAGTCCGTGGCGGCTGGCGCGGCAATGCACTACGGAGACGTTTCTGCTGTGTTTGGGTGGGGCGGTGGTGGGGCTGCCGCTGGCGTTCTGGATCACGGATGCGGCGATCCTTCTGTTTCCGAAGCTGGCGCGGCCGAATGTGGTGCTGATCGAGATGAACCTGCACGTGGCGGCCTTTGTGCTCGGGCTGTGCTTGGCGACGGCGATCGGGTCGAGCGCGGCGGCGGTGGTGTTTGTGCTGCGGTCGGGCTTGAGCGGGAGGCTGCGCGAGGGTGGACGATCGGGCAGCGCGGGGGCGCGGTCTCAACGGATTCGCTCCGTGCTTGTGATTTCGGAAGTGGCGCTGGCGCAAGTAGTGCTGATCGGAGCGGGACTGTTCTATCGCGAGTTTTCTTCGCTGAGCACGATGTACCCGGGGTTTGATCGTAATGGGGTGCTACTGGTGAACTTTCCGCTCGCCAGTGCGGGGTATTCGGTGGCGGAACTGGAGTCGTTTTGCGTGCGGTTGCGGGAGCGAGTGGAGGCGGCCCCGGGAATCACGTCGGTTTCGTATGCCGATTACGCGCCGCTGTGGTCCAGTGACGGGGCGTATTTGCAGGCGACGCCTGAAGGGTTTCTGCCGAAGAATCCGGAGGATGTGAAGGTCCACCGTACGTCGGTTGCGCCTGGATATTTTTCCTTGTTACAGGTGCCGCTGTTGGAGGGACGGGATTTTACGGAGAGCGATGACCGGAAGTCGGAGCCGGTGATGCTGGTGAACCAGGCGTTCGCGGTGCGGTATTACCGTGGGGAGTCACCGGTGGGGCGGCGAGTTATGCTGCGGAAGAAATGGCACAGAATTATCGGCCTGGTGCGTGATCACAAATACTTCAGTTACTCGGAGCCAGTGCGTCCGCACTTATACTTACCGTTCCGGCAGTCTTATCAGTTAGGACAGCACCTGGTGTTCTTTGTCCGCTCGAAGGGGGATCCGGCGGCGGCGATTGGCACTTTGCGGGCGGCGGCGGCTGCGGTTGACGCGAATGCTACGAACTTCACGGCTGGGGCTTTGTCTGAGTACAACGAACTGCTGTTAATGCCGCTGCGGCTTGCGGCGAGCCTGCTGGCTGCGCTAGGCGTGATTGCGTTTCTGCTGGCGGGAGTGGGGTTGCATGGAGTGGTCAGCTACACGGTGCAGCAGCGGACGCGCGAGATCGGAATCCGGATGGCGTTGGGGGCCGAGCCTCGTGAAGTGCTGGCGGAGGTGGCGCGGCAGGGGTTGGTGCTGTCGGCGGCGGGAGTGGTGGTAGGGATCGGGTTGGCGTTAGTCGCGATGCGGTTGATTGCGGGGTTGTTGACGGGGGTCACGCCGTTTGATCCGGCTACGTTTGCGGTGTCGAGTTTGTTCCTGTTGGGGGTGACGGCGGTGGCGAGTTCGGTGCCGGCGTTGCGGGCGACACGGATTGATCCGGTGGCGGCGCTGCACAGCGATTGAGGGCGTCCTGGCGGAGGTCGAAGACGTGGACGCGGCCAGCCTCGTCACCGGCCGCGAGGGTGTTTTGGGCTAAGGAGAGACAGGTGAAAGAAGAGTCGCCAGTGAAAGTTTGTAGACATTCGCCAGTGTGGGGGTTCCAGAGTTTGATGAGTTTGTCGCGGGAGGCGGAGTAGACCGTGGCACCGTCCGCGCTCACCGCCACCGACCACACCCAGTCCGCATGCCCATGCAGCGTGCGGAGCAGACGGCCTGTATGCGCCTCCCACACCTTCACCGTTTGGTCACTGGAGCCGGAGTAGAGGGTCGCGCCGTCCGCGAACACAGCCACCGACCTCACCCGTCCGGAATGCCCTTCCAGCGTGCGGAGCAGACGGCCCGTATGTGCCTCCCACACCTTCACTGTGTTGTCGGCAGACCCGGAGTAGACGGTCGCGCCGTCCGCGCTCACCGCCACCGACCTCACCACTCCCGCATGCCCTCGCAGCGTGCGGAGCGGACTGCCCGTATGCGCCTCCCACACCTTCACCGTCTTGTCATCAGACCCGGAGTAGACGGTCGCGCCGTCCGCGCTCACCGCCACCGACAGCACCGCTCCCGCATGCCCTTCCAGCGTGCGCAGCAGACGGCCCGTATGCGCCTCCCACACCTTCACCGTCTTGTCAGCGGACCCGGAGTAGACGGTCGCGCCGTCCGCGCTCACTGCCACCGACGTCACCTCTCGCGCATGCCCTTCCAGCGTGCGGAGCAGACGGCCCGTATGCGCCTCCCACACCTTCACCGTATTGTCAGCAGACCCGGAGTAGACGGTCGCGCCGTCCGCGCTCACCGCCACCGACCTCACCCCTCCCGCATGCCCTTCCAGCGTGCGGATAAGCGGATCGCCGGCCTGGGCGAGGGAAGGCCAGCGAGGAACCATGATGAGGCGGGCGCGGCATTTGGCCTTAAGATCGTCGAGCTGCGGCTCGTCGACCCCAACAAGCCGCGCGCACAATTGACCCGGCAACTGCGCCTTGTCGCGCGCCAGGATATGCGACGACTGCATCAGCGCGCGTTCCATCAGACGGTACGGGCCTTGTGGCGAGCCGGCGAAGTCCTCCTCCAGGGTGTTGACGCCGGTGGCGGCGAGTTTCGCCTCCAGCCACTCAAGGTCGAGACGCAGTTTGTCCCATTCGACGCGGCGACCGGCGGCGCGGAGATGCCAGCCGAGTTGACGCCAGGCGTAGTTGGAAGTCAGGTGGCGCGGGTCACCCCAGGCGTCCAGCAGTTTGCCATGGAGGAATGCGGCCTGAGGACCCAGTTCGCGGGCCAGCCATTCCAGAACCACGTCATGAAAGCGGAAGGTCTCGCGGCCAGCATCGATCCGCACCAGCGCCAGTTCCTGAAACCGCCGCAGCCATTCACCGGCATCGAACTCATCCACTCCCCAGAGCGCGGCGGCCACACTGACGGGAATGTCCGTATCCTCCGGGAAGATGCCCAATCCCCGGTAGCGCGGTTCCAGGTCGCGCAGGGCTTCCAGGCTCAGCCGCAGCGAGATACTCACCGATTCGTTGCGGTCGCGGGGGTTGGTCCGGTCTACCGCGCCCAGGCCTCGCTTGTCGAGCGCCTTGTGGATGTAGTCCAGCGCGCGGTTGATGCTGGCGTTCTCGCTCTGCATCTCCTTGCGGATCCGATGCGCGGTCAGTTCCACGAGCAGGGCCCAGCCGTTGAGACGGCGGGCGAGACGCCCGGCTTCCGGAATGCGGCCGCAGCCGAGCAGTTCGAGGGACTGCTCGAAGGTCATCTCATCGACGCGGACTGGCTGGAGGCCGGCGACGAGGTCGAGTTCGCGAGTAGTGACGAGGCAGGCGCAGTCCCTGCCCGCCACGTCGAGGAAGGCCTGCAAAGGGGAGCGCTGCCAGGCATCGTCGATCACCAGCAGCGTGCGCTTGTTGGCGAGCAGGGCGCGCATCTTGTCCACGGCTTCCACTTCATTGGCCCATTGCGGACGCTCACCCGTCATCGCCTCGCCCCAACGCTGGAGTTCCGCGGTCACGCTGGGGGTTTGGCCGAGGGTGGTCCAAAGGACGCCGTCAAAGAAGTGGCCGAGGATGTCGTCGTCGGTGCAGATGCGGGCGGCGAGCGTCGTTTTGCCGAAGCCTCCTGCCCCCTGCAATGCCGTCGTGATGGCCGCGCGTTTCCCCTCCAGCAGGAACTGCTTCACCCGCTGGATCTGCTCAGGCCGGTCCACGTATCCATCGGGTGGGTCGGGCGCGAGATATGGGACGCGCTCCACCGGTCTCGGGTGTTGCAGATCGTGCAGCAACGCACTCCATTGCGAGGTGTCGGCATCATCGAACGACAGCGTAACGATCTGCAGATTGCGAATCCATTCGGGGATATCGCCGGTGGCAAGGCCCGGCTGGCGGATGGGGATGACGCGTACTCCGCGCTGCCGGGCGTACAGTGTTTCCTTCTTGACCCATTCCGATTGGAGCGCGAGCGGCGTAAGGATCAGAGCGACGCAATCTACTTGATCGAGGGCGCGGAAGATGGCGTTGCGCCAGGTGTCGCCACCGCGCAGCGCCACGATATCCTGCCACACGGGCAACATGGGGTCGGCGGTGTGGAGGCGGTGGCGGAACTGGCGGGCGAAATCCGCGCCGTCGCGCACGGCGTAGGAGATGAAGACGCGTTTGCGGCCGTCGGGCGACAGATACTCCGGGGCGACATCCTGCGCGACGATCACCATTGCACGGCGGGACATGATGTCCGGCGCTTCAGTGAGCAGGCGGCGGAAGGCGTCGTTATCGACGAAAAGGAAGACGGTGTGCGGCTGGCCAAAAACTTTCTCGCGGCCGATGTTCAGGTAGCCGAACGACTCGCGAGTGACGGGATCGTAAAGGAAGGCGCAGACCGGCGGCACAGGAGGAATGCCGCGCAGAAACGGGAGGGGATTGTCGTTATCCGCGGAGAAGTGGAACTCGCGCACCTGGGCCGGCCCGAGCGCTTGTTTGAGTAATCCGGCGGCGTGATCGCGGTCGTCTAACGTCTTGTAATTGACAACGATGAAATGGCCGTGCGCCGCGGTTTCAACAAGAAGCCGCGCCCGCTGGATTTGAGTTTCGAGCGACTTAGCCATTCCGCGTGGTTACTTATCGAGCAAAGGTGCGACGACCGGATTCACATCATACCAAACGTCGTGGTTGCGACCCCATAAACTTCCCTTCCCGATCTGCCGATTGTTGCCTTGTCGGGGCGTGGCCCGCACTCTTTTCTGATGACCTGGAACACGCATTCGCGAATATGGCGCTGGCTGGCCATTCCACTGGCAGTCCTCTCGATTATCTTGACGCTGTCGCTGCTCGACAACAACCAGCGGCAGACGATGCTGATCGTCACCTGCTGCATGCTGGGGCTGGTACCGGTGGTCCTCTTTCAGGTCTACCGCAACGATATTCTCGAACGTGATAAGGCCAAGGCTGAGCTGCGGGAGATGGAGCTGCGATATAGCCGGTTCCTGGAGTTGACGCCGACACCGATCGCCCATTGCCGCAAGGGGCGCATTGTGGATGTGAACCGGGCGTGGGAAAAGCTGGTGGGGGCGGCGAGTCCGGTGGAGTGCCTGAATCGCAAAATGAACGACTTCCTGGATCTTGCCAACCGCGACTGGGTGGAGCGGCATCTGGAGGAAGCCGCGCGGTTGAGGCGCGAGGTGACGATCCTCGATCAGACGATTGTCGCCACCGATGGGAGCAAGATTCCGGTAGAGATGTTGGTGATCCCAGGCGAAGACATAAAGGACGGCGCTGTTCGAGTGCTGGTGCGCGACATCAGCGACCGCAAACGCGCCGATGAAGCGGTGGCGAATGCGGATCGGGAAATCGTGGCCGCGCGCAACGCCAAGACGGAGTTTCTGGCGCATGTAAGTCATGAGATCCGGACGCCGATGAATGCGATTGTCGGGATGAGCGGGCTGCTGCTGGACACGCCGCTGACGGATAAGCAGTTGCAGTACCTGCATGCGGTGAGGCGGTCAGCGGACCAGTTGCTGGCGATGTTCAATGATGTGCTGGATCTGGCGAAGCTGGACGCGGGGCAGTTGCCGCTCGAGCCTGCGCCGTTCGATCTGGAATCGGTGTTGGAAGAAACGCTCGAGTGGATGCGGCCGAGCCTCCATTTGCGGCCAGTGGAACTGTCCTTGATTTACGGGACAAGCGTGCCGAGGGGGATTGTCGGTGATGCCGGGCGCATCCGCCAGATTGCGGTACATCTGGTTCACAACGCGATCAAGTACACCGAGCGCGGACGTATTCTGATGGCTGTGGAAGAGGAGAGCCGTACAGCCGAGGGCGTGCTGGTGAGAGTGTCGGTGAGCGATACCGGGACAGGCATTTCCGATGACATGTTGCGCAAACTGTTTCAGCCTTTCACACAAGGCGATTCGTCCACCACGCGCAAGCATGGCGGGATGGGGATAGGGCTGGTGCTGTGCAGGAAACTTGTGGAATCGATGAACGGACAGGTGGGGGTGGTGAGCAAGGAGGGGTTGGGATCGACGTTCCACTTCCGCCTTCCGCTGCCGCTGGCGCCGGCGACGTTTGAGGCGAACAAGGAACGGCGGACGGCTGTGCCGCTGACGGCGGATCAGGATGTGTTCCCTGGCAGGCGAATCCTGCTGGTGGAGGACAACCCGATCAATCAGAAGCTGGGCGTGGCGCTGTTGGAGAGGTTCGGGGCACGAGTGGATACGGCGGGGAACGGGCGAGAGGCGGTCCAGATGGCGGACCGGCTACCCTACGACGCAATCTTCATGGATTGTCAGATGCCGGTGATGGATGGCTACGATGCCACGCGCGAGATCCGGAGGCGAGAGTCGGGGCGTCCACGGACGCCGATTGTGGCCATGACTGCGCACGCCTTCCATGGCGATAAGGAGAAGTGCTCGACAGCGGGCATGGACGATTACATCTCAAAGCCCGTGAATGTGGACGAGATCCGTAATTTCCTGCTGGCGGTGTCCGCGCATCGCGGGCCGGAAGTGGCGGTGTCGCGGCCGGTGACCTCGGGATCTGACGGAAATGGGCGCTGAATTTGTTCAGCGCAAGGAACTCGCTTGTTTGTAATGCTGCCGCATGGTCTCCGCGACAGTACCGAGCAACGCGTAGGTAGCAGCATTCACAAGAAGAACTGAATAGAAACTGAGCGCATACTGATGAGCCAGCGCAATGGGACAAGTCAGATAAGCCAGAATCCGCACAGTTCCAAGCGGAGCCGGTGATGTTGCGGAAATGTAGAGAGTCCATAACACGACAATGAGCGCACCCACACCTGCCCAAATCGCGATTCGGAATTTCATGCCGGCTCCTCTCTTTAGACTCCAATTATCCCACCGAATCCGGCGCTAATGAGGTCAAGTGGGCGAGCATAGCCCGGCCAATTCCG
This sequence comes from Acidobacteriota bacterium, assembly GCA_016213775.1. Taxonomy (GTDB): domain Bacteria; phylum Acidobacteriota; class Terriglobia; order Bryobacterales; family Bryobacteraceae; genus CADEFT01. The sequence continues at coordinate 17,190 of JACQZR010000276.1, read as the reverse complement.
GCGACACAGCGATGGCCATATCGCTGTTCCCTTCATCCCGATACACAACCTGCAGGCCGTACTTCTGAATAATGTCCTGCTCGAACAGATAGTGCACAGCGAAAATGTGAGGACCTGTGCCGGCCCGCGCAGCCTCCACGATGTCGAATCCGGTCTCCTTCGAGGCGCTCCTGTAATAACGCAGCGCGGAGATGTACATCCACCGCGAAGCCACGGTCTTGACACCGTGCTTGTGCGCATACGAGCCTGCCACCAGCCAGGCTTTGTCGACGGCGGCGTTGTACCGCCATTCATAGAAGTAATCCAGCCGCAGGCAGGACAGGTGATGCACGGCGATCAACGCCATCGCTAAGCCGGTGGCGGCCTGAGCGTGCCGGACTGCGCGGTGTATTCCATGCCTACGGAGCGCGGCCCCCAACGCCAGCATCGTGAGTGGCACGAAGTAGATTCCTGTGCGTCCTTCGGGCAGCGGTACGCGCATAGCGCGAAACATCAGGTAATGGGTCGCGAACGCTGCCGACGCAATGAACACGAACGTTGCGCTGAGCGCCAAGACCGAACGGTCGCGACGGATCGCAGCGATCACAAGCACCGATACGGAGACCGCCAGCGCTGCCAGCAGCACTGGTTTCGCATGTTGAAACACGGGCAGTAGCAGGGGATTCACCAGATACCTGTTCGGCTCATGGAACGACGGCGTCACCATGCTGCCGGCGAATTGCGAAAGAGATTTCGCGCCGTAGCTGAGATCGGACCGGTGAAACCGCAACAGCCCGTACGAAGTAAGAAACATCGTGATCAGCGCCCCGGGCGTCGCGCCGAGCAGCACGAGCCGCAGACGGCCAGTGGGTTGGTACAGCAGCATTTCCATCGCCGCAAAGACAAAGGTGGCGGCGCACACAAGCGCGAATGAGAAGTTTGCCGCCATTGCCAGCGCAAGGCACGCCCCGATCGAAGCCAGTCGCGGCGGGCAACGCCGCGTATCGTCGTGCAGGTGGTGGCGGACCAGTAACACCAGCGCCATCATCAGGAATCCAAGCGCCAGACTGTACCCTCGTGCAGCCACCAGATAGTCCAGCAAAAACGGATTGAATACCAGGCAGACAAACAACGAAACCTGCACCGCGATATTGGGCGCAAGCAGCGTAACCATCTGCACCGCCGTGCCAATGTAGAGCATGCTTCCCAGCAGCGCCGGCAGCCGCGTGGTGAACGGGCTGGTTCCAAACAGATTGGTGGACAGCCGCATCAGAGCCGAGTTCAGAATGTGGTTATTCGAATTGCCTTCCCAATGCCAAGGCTCCTGCGATGTGGCCCAGATCAGGTAGGAATCCGCTTCGTCGATGGTGATGGACTGCCTCGCGGCGCGCGTGACAATGATCCCCGCGGCGAGACACGCGCATGCAATAAGTATGTTTGGTGGACGGCGTTGGAACACTCAGTTTTCCGTTGTTGTGGATGGACGCGAGTGCTACTCCTAAGACCCGCGCGCCGCCATTTCCACTCCAGCAACTACAGTATTTTTGCCCTCTGCGCGCGCAGTCTGTCATAATCGACCCTTCATGAAGCCAGGCCTGATTCTCCTATTGACTTGCGTTTGCGCTTCCGCACAAAGCCTCACCGGCATTGTCGACATCCATGCGCACTCGGCTCCCGACAGCGTGCCCCGCTCCATCAACGCGCTCGACCTCGTGCGCCTCGCCAAACAGAAGGGCTACGCGGGTCTCGTGCTGAAAAATCACTACGAACCGACCGCGGCGTGGGCCGCGCTGGCACGATCCGAAGTCCCCGGCATTGCCGTCTTCGGCGGCATCGCGCTCAACCGTACCGCCGGTGGTGTGAATCCTGCTGCTGTCGAGCGGATGGCCAAAGTGGATGGCGGCTACGGCAAGGTGGTCTGGATGCCGACTTTCGATGCCGAAAACCACGTGCGCAGGGCCAAGGAAAACCGCCCATTCATCCCCGTCTCGCGCAACGGCGCGCTCCTTCCAGAAGTGCTTGCCGTCCTCGACATCATGGGCAAAAACAACATGGTGCTCGCAACCGGCCACTCCAGTCCAGAAGAATCGCTGATGCTGATTCGTGAAGCGAAAAAGCGTGGCGTGCGATCCATCGTTGTGACGCATCCGCTCATCCGCCACGCCGGCATGAATGTCGCGCAAATGAAGGAAGCCGTCAAACTCGGCGCGATGCTCGAATTCGTCGGCAACGCCATCCTCGGGCTCAACAAGGAGTGGGAAGCGCCTGACTACGCCAAAGCGATGAAAGAGGTCGGCTACGGCGCCATCGTCCTGTCGAGCGATTTCGGCCAGAAGGGCAACCCCCTGCACCCGGACGGCATGGAGCAGGTGTTCCGCATGCTGCGCGAACAAGGGGTACCGGCGCAGGAGTTGGAGAAGATGGCGAAAACGAATCCGGCGCGGCTGTTGGGTCTGGAGAAAACACCATGAAGAACCCTTCCTTATTACATTCGGTGAGCTATGCGGGCCTCTGGGGCCAGGCTTATCTCAGTGTCGATGACTTCGTGGCAAAGGCCGCGGTGCTTGGCTACGACGGTGTGATGCTCATGGCGAAGCGTCCTCACCTCTCCGTGCTCGACTACGGCCCCCAGGAACGTGCCGCACTGCGCGCGCTGCTCGAAAAGCACAACCTCCGCCACAGCGTGATCGCCGGCTACAACAATCTGACCGCCGACATGGAGCACGGCGAAGTGCCCCACCGCGAGATCCAGACCCTGTACATCACCGAACTGGCGCGTCTGGCCCGCGACATCGGCGCGGCGTCGGTCCGCATCTTCAGCGGCTACGACAACCCATCATCCGATCATTCCCGGCAATGGCGGCTCATCGTCGACACATTGCGCGAATGCGCCAGCCGCGCGGAAGATCTCGGCATTGTTCTTGGAGTGCAGAATCATCACGACGTCGCGGTGGGTCACGAGAGCATGCACGACCTCATTCGCGCCGTCGATCATCCCAACTGCCGGGCCATGTTCGATGCCTGGGCCCCGGCGCTGCAAGGGGACGACGTGGGCAGCGCCGGCGCGCGCATGGGCGGCTACGCGATCCACACTACCATTGCTGATTATCAATTGCGCCCGCGCTATCGCTACAACGCTGCGCTGGTGAACTACGAAAAGCAGACGCCGTTTGTGCAGGCCGTGCCCATGGGGCAGGGCTTCATAGACTACCGCTCTTTTCTCGCCGGCATGCGCGCGTCGGGATTCAGCGGCACCATCGCCTACGAGATGTGCTCGCCGCTGCACGACGGCGGTGAGATGAAGACGCTCGACGAATACGCCCGCCGTTTCCTGGAATGGATCGCCGCGGTCTAGATCGTTTTCGCCAACCGCTTCCTTCGCGGTGCCGTACGCCGGCCCTCAGGGCTTTGTCCGGCGGATGTTGTGATCACCGCATCCACGAGCTCGCCCTATGCGGCAGTGCCTCGCGAGGCAATGTCGACCAACTCGCGGTGCAGCGGATTGTCCTCGATCGGGCTCGATGAATCCGAGCGTGATGTGGAGATCCGGTGGAAGCGTGCCACAGAAAGCGATGCTCATGCCGGTTGCGCGCGTTATGATCTTTCGAGACTCCGCTTCCGTTGCCTCGCGATGCAACCCGCATTTTTCGCCATGAGATTCCGCCCGCCGCCGATAAGGTGATTGTGGAGGTGCGTGGTGCGAACGTGGACGATTGGAAAGCGGCTGGCCGCGGGTTTTGCCGTTGTACTCGTGGTGCTGTGTGGCATCGGAGGTCTGGCGATTTCCGTAATGGCGGGCGCATCCGGAGCGATGAACGACATCACAACAGCCTATCTTGTCGAAATGGAGTTGGCGAACTCGTTTGAGAGGGAAATCCTCAACGCGCGCATTCATTTCATCTACCACGTAACCATCCAAAAGCCGGGCGCGCTCGATGCAGGCTGGAAGCGGTTCGGCCAGGCGCGCGAACTGATGCCGAAGCTGCAGAGGATGCCGGCGATGCCGCAATTGGCGAAACTGCGTCCGGCAACCGAGCAGTTAGCGGTGGATCTGGATATTTACGATAAGGAACTCCGCTCCATACTCAAAGACGTGGAGGAGGGAAAGAACCACTCGCAACAGTTCGCAGCCACAGTCGCCCGATGGGCGCAACGTGGCGGAGTGCTGGTGGAAGCGGCGTCCACTTTGAACCGGACGGCCTCGGAATTGGTGGAATCGGATTCGCGGCGGCACGCGGCACAAATGAGCACAGCAGTAAAAGGCACTATTACCGGCTGTTTGTTGGCGGTGCTGCTCGCCTCCGCCGGCTCCTTCCTGCTGACGAGGAATATCAGCGCGACGCTGCGGGGCGCCTCGCGCCGGATGAATGAGGCTGCCAGTTCTCTGTCCACATCCTCCATGGAAGTGGAGAGAGCCTCGCAATCGCTGGCCAGCGGGGCGACGCAACAGGCGAGTTCGATTTCCGAGACTTCGTCGGCTTGCACTCAAATCCAGACTATGACCACGCGCAGTCACGACGCCGCGCGCGCCATGATGGACCGCCTGGAGGAGGCGCAGCGGGCGTCGCAGAACGGACTGTCCGCGGTGGAGCGCATGCTGGTATCCATGAAGGAAGTGAGCGCTGCCAGCCAGGAGGGGTCAAAGGTCATCAAGGTGATCGATGAGATCGCTTTTCAAACCAATCTCCTCGCCTTGAACGCGGCGGTAGAGGCGGCGCGCGCGGGTACGGCCGGGATGGGATTCGCCGTTGTCGCGGACGAGGTTCGCTCTCTCGCCAAACGGTCCGCCGAAGCAGCCAAGGAAACCTCGGAGCTGATCGGCAGATCGGTCAGCAAGGCGACGGCTAGTCTGGCCAATGCCGACGAAGTGGCAGCTCTCATCCACACGCTTGCCGCCCACGCATCGGCCACGAAAACCATCGCCGACCAGGTCAATCGCGCGAGCGAGGAGCAGACCCTAGGGCTGCGCCAAGTCTCGAAAGCAATCTCCCAGGTCGAGGTCGTCACGCAGAGCGTGTCCTCCGCCGCCGAGGAGGCTGCTGCCGCGGCAGCAGCGATGTCGTCGCAATCCTCCGCCATGAACGAGATGGCAGGGAACCTTAGCGCACTCGTTGAATAGGCCTCCAAACTCAGGCTCCGCAACCACGCCGGCGCCATAATCCGTGCATGCGCGGCGATGCGATGGTGCGCGACCAAGGCAAGCAGTGCCGCGTGTGGTGATCAATAGGTACGCGTGCCGCTGGACTTGGTGGGCAGTTGATAGATGGCGTTGCGTGTGGCGATGTACAGCCCGCGAAAACCGCCGCCCCAGTTCAACGCCACCGGCGCGCGCAGCCGCACCAGTCCCAGCGTGACACCGCCGGAGTCAAGTGCCAGTACGCCATCCTCGGTTGCCACCCAAACATTTCCGCTCTCGTCTGTTTTGATGCCGCGGCCGTCCACTTTGGCGAATTCGCGGCTGTTGGCGAGGCTTCCATCGGCGGCGATATCGTAGGCGCGGATCGCCTTCTTCGTCGCGTCGGTAACGTAGAGCCGCTGCTGATTCGGCGACAGCGCGACGCCGACCGGCCAGGCGCAATCCTCGGCCGCCACCTTCACCGCGCCCTGCGGCGGCTTGCCGCCGACGCCGCCGCGTTCCCGCGTGATCCGCAGCACGCGGCCACCCGCGGCGTCGGTTGAATAAATGCTGCCGTCAATTGCGTAGACGACATCGCCCGCCGCCTTCAACCCGTCGGCCATCATCGACACCGACCCGTTCTTCTCAACGCGGACCACCGCATTGCGCGTGCAGCACAGCACACGGCCCTGATGGTCGAAGGTGATCGCAGCGGCTCGTTCCACCTGCACACGGTATGGGGCGTCGCGGCCATCCTCGCGCTGCACCATCCGCCCGTCCGCCGTGTAGAGCAGGTATCCAATTCGGCTATGCACCAGGCCGGCCACACCCTGCAGTCCGGAGACCACGGTGGAAAGCCGCGCCTCCCGATCGACGCACTTCCAAAAGCGCTCCTCGCGCGCTTCGAGTCGTGTTTCCTGCATCGCTTAACTCCCCACTCCGGCGGCGTACCAGGAACGCCCGCTCACCTGATAGCGCACGTCCAACTCGGGCGTTTCCATCCGCCGTTCCCCCTGATGGCGCGACTCCATTAACGCCGCCAGCGTTCCGCTGACGAGCAGCGTCCGCTCCACCGGGTGCGACGGTTTACCGGTGGCGATCATCTGGGTGATGCCATGCACGAGGTTGGAAAAATTATTGGAGTTTTCGATGGGAATGTAGCAAAGCGTGCTTTCGATTTTGCCACCGGCGCGATAGGCTGCGAGGTAATCGCTCACCATGCCGCCCAATGCGAGCACCGCTGCCTGGAAGCCGTCACGATACTCCACCAGGCCGAGCACCGCGTTCTTGGTGTCCTCGGGCCTGCCAGGCTTTACGCGCTGCCCCCGCGACAACGCGGCGTCCAACAACGCGCGGTCCCACTGCCCTGCGTCCGCCGCCTTCCACACCGCATCGCCGGTCATCATGCGCACGGCGCGTACGCCGGTCTCGCCGCCCTTTCTGCGCTCCACGAATGCCTGCAGAGTCTCCAGGATATGGAAAATGCCGCCGTCGGCCACCCAGCCGCCGCCCACCGCGAGGGCCGACTCCATCCTGATTCCGAGCGGCGGATCCACCTCGGGACGGCGAAAAGTCACCGGGACGCTCGACCCGGCCATGAACGGGAACTTCAATTCCTTTGACCAGTCGTACATCTGGCGCGCCTTCTTCCAGTCATAGGAAAGGTGTTTGTCGTTGAACACCGGGACGCTGCGCCCGCTCGAGCGAAACACCCGCACCACCTGCTCAAAGAACTCATAGCGCGGGTACAACTGCTGCAGCTTTACGTTGTGCGGATAGTTGCCGTGCTCGCACACCAGCACCACCCCATCCACTGCGAGTTTGCCGGAGCCGAGCGTGAGCGCATCTTCAATGGATGACGACACGCGCACGTTGTACGCCGCGGCCAGCCGGTTGCCGATATCGGCCGGATGCACCTGATCCATCCACAGCGACGCCACCGTGAACGGCGGTTCGTAGTAGCGGTCGCCGATCCAGTAGCCCTCGAGAAAGCGCGTGATGAAATTGTCGGAATGCGACCGTACGTGGTAGGTGCTGCTCAAGCATGCGATCCGCTTTTTCGCCTGGCCCTGCGCTACCACCGGCGACGTCAGGGCAGCACCGAATTGCCGGCGCGTGAACCTCATTGCATCCCCCTGGCTCGTTCCTCGTTCTCGCGCATCACGCGGACCAGATTCAGTCCCATGATCTTTCGGATATCGCCATCGGAATATCCCATTTCGATGAGGCCCCTCACCAGCACGGGATACTTCGACACATCCTCCATGCCCACCGGCACCATGCCGCTGACGCCGTCGAAATCGGAGCCGAGCGCCACATGATCGGGGCCCGTGAGCTTCGCCACATGGTCGATGTGCCGCAGCAGTTCCTTGTAGCTGACGCGCGGCATGTAATCGAAGTAGCGGCGCTGGATGGCGCGCACGCGCTCCCAATCGCGGCCCACTGCTTTGATCTCGGCATCGCGTTTGGGGCGGTTCCTGATGTACACCGCATGCGCCTCTTCTTTCAAATAGCCGGCATGAAAATTGATGCAGATGACGCCGCCGTTGCGGGCCACCGCGCGGATCACCTCATCGGGCATGTTGCGCGGGATCGGCGCAATCGCCTTGGCCGAGGAATGCGACGCAATCACCGGCGACCGGCTCACTTCCACCGCGTCCAGCACTGCCTTATCGGAGATATGCGAGACATCAACGATCATGCCCATGCGGTTCATCGCGGCAATCAACGCGCGACCCTTGGCGCTGACGCCGTTGTGCAGCGGCTGATCAGTCATCGAATCGGCGAAGGCGTTGTTGGCGAAATGCGCCAGCGTCATGTAGCGGACCCCGAGGCGGTGGAAATTGCGCAGCACACGCTCGCTATCCGCAATCAGGTGGCCGCCCTCCAGGCTGGCGAGCGCGGCCAGTTTGCCGCTCTTGTGAATCCGCAACACGTCCTCGCTCCCCCACGCAAACTCCATCAAGCCCGCGTTGCGCCGCACTTCTTCATGCAGCGCATCCAGCACATCGAGCGCACGCGGCAGCCACAACTGCGGCGCGAAATCCTGCGGCTGCGCATAGATGCCGAACAGTACCGCGCCCATTTTTCCTTCCTTCATCCGCGGGATGTCCAGCTCGTAATAGGAATGGCGGTCAGCCAGCCGGTAGCCTTCGTCCATCAAGTAACGCGGGGTGTCGATGTGCGCATCAAAGATCAGGATGTCGCGCAACAAGCGCTCATAACGGCCGTCCTGCGCGAGGCACGGCGACAGCCATAGGAGAAACAGGAGAATCCGCATCGATGCGGTTTATCTTACATCACCAGGATCGGATGATACAGATTGGGCAGCTTCACTTCCCCGATAGCCACAAGGTCGCCGGCCATGCTGAGCGCCTTGACGAACCTGGCGCCCCGCTGCACACGAAACGGCGAGACACGGAAATCGCGGCCCTGGCGGATTTGCGACACAGTGAGATCGTCCACCACTTCGCCGGGGAATTCAGGCAACAGCCGCGACGAAGGCACCAGGATTTCCGCAAGCCGGCCCTGTTGCGACAACTCCTCCAACTCCGGCAGTGTGCGCGATTGCGCGATGGTGAAATCGCCGCTGGTGACACGTTGCAGCTCTTCCAGAAAAGCCCCGCAGCCGAGCCGCTTGCCCAGGTCGTGCGCGATCGACCGCAGGTAGGTGCCTGCGGAGCAATGCACGCGCACGCGCAAACTGTCCGCCGTCAGATCGAGCAGTTCGAGTGAATGCACCGTCACCTCGACAGGCTTCATCTCGACCTCGATGTTCTTGCGGGCCAGTTTGTAGGCCGGCACGCCGTCGATCTTCTTCGCCGAAACCGCCGGCGGCGTTTGCAGGAACGTCCCGCGAAACCCGCCCAGCGCACGCTCCAACTGTTCCAGATCGAGCGTGACGGAAACCGGCTCGGAGGTGCGCTCTCCTTCGCGATCATAAGTCGAGGTGGAGTATCCGAAGCGGATCAACCCCTCGTAGGTCTTATCACCGCGCATGAAGAATTGGGCCAATCGTGTGGCCCGTCCAATCACCAGGGGCAACACCCCGGTTGCCATCGGGTCCAACGTTCCCAGGTGCCCCACTTTCCTGGTGCCTGCCAGCCGTCGCATTTTGTTCACTACATCATGCGAAGTCCAGCCGCCGGGCTTGTTCACTACAATCACACCGTCCATCAGATTTCAGGTTAACATCGCCCTTCGTAGCTGCCGCGCCGTACATCTGACCCTAAGGAAACACGCATTCCGCGGCGAGCGCCTGCGCCAGCATCTGCTGGTACTCCGCATCCGGCACTTCCATCACTCCGAACTGGCTCAGATGCTCGGTGAGATACTGCACCTCCAGTAACCGGAAGCCACGCTCCTTCAGCCGCCGCGCCAGGCTGACTAGAGCAACCTTCGACATGTCCGTCACCCGATGGAACTTCGACTCAGCGAAGAACGCGCCGCCGATCTGCACCCCATAGAGTCCGCCCGCCAGTTGGCCATCCACCCACACTTCCACCGAATGCGCCTTGTCCATCGCATGCAATTCCGCATAGACGCGGAAAATGTCGCGAGTGATCCACGTCGACTGGCGCGACGCACAGCCCTTCATCACGTCGGGGAATGCCTTGTTGAACGTCACCTCGAACTGAGCCTTGCGCAACGTGCGCTCCAGGGAACGTGACACGTGCAGTGCATCCAGCGGCAGCACCGCCCGCACGTTGGGGTGATGCCAACTGATGATCTTCCTTCCGGGATAGCCCATCGGGAACATGCCGCGGCGGTAGCCGTCGAGCACACTCACCGGATCGAGACGTTGGCTGAGCTGAACGATGTCCACTATTCTGAAGAATTACATCATGGCAAAGAAGCGCAAGCCCGTGGAACCGCCTGTCAGTGCGGCCCCAATCGTCGACGTCCCCGCCGCCCCTGACGCGCCGGCCCCCAGGTGGTTCTGGTTGTGCATGCTTACACTGGTGGCCGTCACCATCGGCATCTACTTGCAGACGGGCTCGCACGACTTCGTCAACCTCGACGATCTCGATTACATCCCGAACAACCCACCTGTGCGCGGCGGGCTGACCATGTCCGGGATACGCTGGGCCTTCGTCACCATCGACCACTACTACTGGCAGCCCCTGACGTGGATCTCGCACATGATTGACTGCCAGTTGTTCGGCTTGAACGCCGGCGGCCATCACCTGGTGAGCATGCTGCTGCATGCGCTCAACAGCGCGCTGATGGGATGGATGATGTTCTTGCTCACTGGAAAGCCCGGCCGCAGCGCCTTCGCCGCGGCGTTGTTCTGCGTGCATCCGCTGCGCGTGGAATCCGTTGCCTGGGCCGCCGAGCGAAAGGACCTGCTGAGCGGCCTGTTCTGGATCCTGACAATCACCGCCTACCTCTGGTACTGCAAGGCCCAATCCACAAGACGCTACCTCGTGTTGTTTGCCGCTGCTGCCGCCGCTGCGATGAGCAAGCCGTCGGTGGTGACCCTGCCCTTCGTCCTTCTGCTGCTTGACTATTGGCCCTTGCAGCGGCTGAAATCCCCAGCCTTGCTGGTGCCACGCATCGTGGAAAAGATCCCGTTGTTCGCCATTTCCGTGGTGCTCAGCGTGATCACATTTATTGGCCAGAGCGCCGTGGGTGCGGCGGTGTCGCTTCAGAGCATGCCGGTTTACTATCGGTTTCACAATGCGCTCAACTCCTACGGCGGATACCTGTGGAAGACCATTTGGCCAACCAACCTCAGCATCTTCTACCCGCTGCATAAGATCGACTCGTTGGACCTCTGGCTCACCGGGCTGGTGATGCTGGCGATCACGGCGCTGTGCCTGCGGTATGCCCGCGTGCACGGGCACGGGATTACCGGCTGGCTGTGGTTCGTCGGAGCACTGGTTCCGATGATTGGCTTTGCCCAAGTGGGCGTGCAGTCGATGGCGGACCGTTTCACGTACATCCCCTCGATGGGCCTGTTTCTCGCGCTCTCGGGCATGATCGCCGAGGCGTGTTCGCGGCTCAGGGTGCCGTCGAAAGCCGCGGCGGGCGCGGCGTGCGTGGTGTGCGCAGTGCTGGCGGTGGCGTCCTACCGCTACACCACTTATTGGAAAGATTCCTACACGCTGTTTGAGCACAGCGTTGCGGTGACCGAGGACAACGACTTTCTTCATCTCAACCTCGCCAATCTCTACATCGAGAACGACCGGCTGGAGGACTCCGCGCGCCACTTTGAAGAAGCGATTCGCATTGAGCCCAAGATCGCCGGAGCGCGCCTCAGAGCGGCGCAAGGCTACATCCGCGCCGGCAAACCGGAAAAAGCCGTACCGCATTTGCGCGTGGTGAAGGAGCTCAGTCCGCAGGAGCTTGGCGTGCGGCTGGCGCTGGCTGAAGCCCTGTGGCGCTCGGGAAAACTGGAAGAGGCACGAGCGGAAGCGGACGAGCTGATCAAGCTCTCCCCAAATAACATCGAGGCCCACGCCCTTCGCATGATGATGAAGTGACACGATAGAATGGTCTCTTATGTTCTTTCGCCGGGAGAAACCCCACAATCCTTCCTTTTCCGAATTGATGGATGAGTTGCGTAAACAGGGCTTCGCCGTGCAGGCCGAACAGGGCGGCGGCATGCGAGTTAGCAGGGACGGATGCGCCGCTGTCGTCACCGAAAAGGCGGGCACCCTCCCGGTTGTCGCCAGCACCGGAATGATCATGGGCGCCGAGATCGGGTTGCTTTGCGACGGCGGCCATCAGAAATTCTGGCTCGCTGCGAGCGGTGCGCGAGCCGCCGCCACTGCCGATCACTTGCGCGCGCTGCACAACTTCGAGGAAGATCTGCGTGAAGCCCTGGGTCTCATCAGCCTCTACAATGAAGGCCTCGGAACCACTAACGAGCTGCACATCTACGATCGCGTGAAAGACCGCGACCGCGGCGCCCCTCGCCGCCCCTGGGAGTAAAGGCCGTGCTGCACAGGCGGGCATTTCTCGGCGCATCGGGCAGCGCCTTGTTCGCGCAGGCCCGTCTCCGGCCCAACATCCTCTGGATCTCCATTGAGGATACGAGTCCGCAGATCGGCTGCTACGGTGATAAGCTCGCACGAACCCCGAACATCGATCGCCTGGCGACGCAAGGAGTGCGCTACACGCAGGCGCATTCGGTCATCGGGGTCTGCGCCCCCAGCCGGTCGTCCATCATAACCGGGATGTACCCGCCGTCGCTAGGCACTCACCACATGCGCTGCACGGCAACGCTCCCTGAAGATGTGAAGTGCTTCCCCGAGTATCTGCGCAACGCCGGCTACTACTGCACCAACAACGTAAAAACCGACTACAATTTCCCGGTGCCGAAACCCGCCTGGGATGTGGTGAGCAACAAGGCCCACTGGAAGAATCGTCCCGCTGGCGCGCCATTCTTCTCCGTCTTCAACCTCACCATCACGCACGAAAGCCACATCCCCCTGCGCGGCGCAAGACATCTGAGCGATACGTCACGCCTGAAGATGGAAGAACGCTGTGACCCCGCGGCCGTCACGGTGCCTCCCTATTATCCCGACACTCCGGAAGTGCGCCGAGACCTCGCCAACGTGTACGACAACATTGCGCAGATGGATTACATGGCAGGCGAACTGCTGCGCGAGTTGGACCAGGCGGGACTGGCCGGCGACACCATCGTGTTCTTCTGGGGCGATCATGGCGTCGGGCTGCCGCGCGCCAAGCGCTGGCTGTACAACTCGAGCACCCATGTTCCGCTGGTGGTGAGCATCCCCGAGAAGTTCAGGGTCAATGGCCAAGGCAAGCCCGGCTCGGTGGATGCGCGCCTCGTCAGCCTCATCGATCTCGGTCCCACAGTGCTCAATCTGGCCGGGGTTCCCGTGCCGCGGCACATGCAGTCGCAACCGTTTCTGGGCGAGAACCTCATGCCGCCGCGCAAGTATTTTTATGGCGCGCGTGATCGTATGGATGAGCGCTACGACATGGTGCGCATGGTCTCCGATGGCCGGTACCGCTACATCCGCAATTTCGATTCGGCGCGTCCGCTGTATCAATACATGAACACATCGGAGAAGACGCCCACGATGCGCGACCTACGGCGTCTGCACGACGAAAAGAAGCTGCACGAAACCGCCGATGTCTATTTCCGCCCGAAGCCTCGCGAGGAGTTGTACGATACGAGCGCCGATCCACATGAGGTGAAGAACCTCGCGGGTGTGGCGCAGCACAAGGCAACACTCGAGGCCCTACGCAGGGAATGCACCGCCTGGATGGAGTCGATTCGCGACCTGGGCCTGGTACCCGAGCCCGAGATCCTGTCGATGGAGAAGCGCTATGGCAGCCGAGCGGCGATCATGCGCGCGCCGGAAAATCGTCATCTCACAGCGAAGCTTCTCCGCGTGTCTGATGCCCCGAACGCAAGGTCGTTGGTGGCGTTTCTTGCTGACCCGCAGGCGTCGGTCCGATGCCTCGCGGCGCAACGTTTGGCCGTGATGCCGGCCAAGGCGGGAATCGCTGAGTTGCAGGCGCTCCTGAAGGACCAGGCGGCCTCCGTGCGTATCGCCGCGGCACAGGCGCTGGCCGCGCATGACGAATCCGTTGTCGAGTCGCTTGCCGTGCTGGAGCGCGAGTTGGCCGGCCCCGAGGAATGGGCCCGGCTGGCAGCGGCACAGGCGTTGGACGAGCTCGGCCCCATCGCCAAACCGTCCATTCCCGCGATGCGCAGAGCCCGCGACACAGACGAGAACAAGTACGTCTCGCGTGTCGCCAACCGGACCATCAACGTCCTGCTCGGAACCAAAGACGAAGTGGAGTAGCCGTTATGCGCGGCTTTCATTCTGGCTTCTGGCTCCTGACTTCTGTCTTCTATGTCCCGCCGGGACATCAAGCCGAAGGCTTGCCCACAAACATCGCCGCATACCGGCGCTGCATCTCTTCCGGACTCACCTCTTCAATCGGGGACCCTAGCATCCACCGGTATCCAAATGGATCGGCCACCATGCCGGACCGTTCCCCGTAGAACTGATCCTGCACGGGGCGCACCAGTGTTGCTCCGGCGTTCAAAGCCCGCTCCACCGCCACATCGGCATTCTCCACCGCGAGGTGGAAGAACACCGGACACCCTCCAATGGTGGCCGGGCTGAGGGCTCCAAATGACGGATGCTCGTCCGCGAGCATGAGGAACGAATTCCCGATGGCTATCTCGGCGTGACCGATGATTCCGGCGGGATCGGTGAGACGAAACTCCTCCTTAGCGCCGAAGGCGGCGGTATAGAACTCGATGGCCTTCGCGGCGTCTTTCGCCACCAGGTAGGCGGCAGGTGTGGGCCGGGGTGAGAGCATTTGGAACCTCCGTACAGGGTGTGATATATTTACGTTACGTATCGTAAATTAAATATGCCACAATTGTCAAGCCCCCGCCCGCGTGGAAGACCGAGAAATGATGCCGCACGCGATGCGATTTTACAGGCAGCACGCGAAATGCTGGAGCAAGGCGGCCTCACATCCGTCACTGTCGAGGGGTTGGCCACCCGCAGTGGCGTCAGCAAACCCACCATCTACCGCTATTGGAAGAACGCCCACACCGTGGCGATGGAAGCATTTCTGCAATCAGCACCTTCGGCTGCGACGCCGCGCCGGTCGCGCACCGCAATCGGCAATCTCCGGGCGCAGTTGCACAAGGTGGCGGAAACGTTCACCACAACCGCCGGCCGCAGCGTCGCGGCGATGGTGGCGGCCTCGCAATCGGAAACGGAACTGGCCAAGGCGTTCCGTACACATTTCATCCTGGCCAGCCGCGAAGAAGGGCGCAAGCTGCTGCTATCCGCGGTGGAAGAAGGCGACATCCGCGCCGGTATCGACTTTGATGTTACGCTCGATCTCATCTACGCCCCGCTGTACTTCCGCCTGTTGATGGGCCACGCCAGGCTAACCCGCGAATTCGCCGATGCGGTGCTCCACCAGGTGCTTGACGGAATCGCGACCACCAGAAAAAGGGAGAAACGAAAATGAACGCCTTCGGTTCGCCTGCCATGGCTTTGGGTTACGCGCGATCCCGTCCTCCGGTGCATCCGTTGGTGATTGAGCGTGTCCGCCGGCAACTTGCGCCAGGCCCGCCGCTGCACTGCGCTCTGGATATAGGTTGTGGCGCGGGCCTCTCCACGCGTCCCCTGGTCGGAATCGCCGAACGCATTCTCGGAATCGAACCTGCCGTGGCAATGCTCCCCTACGCACCCGACGTCGCGCCTGGCGCATGGTTCGCCGCCGGTCGGGCCGAGGCGCTTCCGGTGCGAGACGCGTGCGCCGACCTCATCACCGCGGCCGGATCGTTGAACTATGCCGACGTCGACGCATTCTTTCGCGAGGCCGTCCGTGTGCTTCGCCGTGACGGAACGCTGGTGGTCTACGACTTCTCACAGGGCCGCAGCTTTCCCGATTCGCACGCCCTGGATGAATGGTTCACGGAGTTCCAGCGTCGCTATCCGCCGCCCCGCGGCGATGCGCGTTTCCTCGATCCTAATGTGCTGGCCGGCATTGATCCGCGTTGGCGCGTCACCACTCACGAGCGCTTCGAACTCCCGATTCGCCTGACGCCGGATTTCTATGTCGATTATGCAATGACGGAAACAAACGTAGCGCTTGCCCTACGGCTCGGCGCTGAGGAAGTCGAGTTGCGAAAGTGGGTCCGCGAGTCCGTCTTCGACACGTTTGGCTGCGCCGCGCGCGATGTGCTCTTTCGCGGCTACATCGCCTACATGAACCCGAACTAATGTGTGCCGCGGTGTCTTGTGGGGCGGCCAATCCTGGCCGCGGCTGGCCTTTCCAGGCCAGCCTCAAACCGCGCTCAGGCCCGGCTTGTTGAGCAGTGCCGTCTCCATCGTCCCGTCCTTCACGATGAAGATGCCGGGGAATCGCTTCACCCACTCTTTGTTCGCAATGGGCACATACTGGCGCGAGTTCGCCTCGATTCCCGCCACGCTGGATATGTGCGCGCTCAAGCCCGCGGAGTGGATCAGCGAAGCACCGGGACAAGTGAGATCCTGCACACAGAGAAAGAGCTTATCCTTCTGCACCGCTGCGCCCATGAGCATCGCCTGTGTTTGCCCCTTGCACGCCTTCAGCGCAGCGCCGGAATAGCCCATTTCCCTGGACAGATTGAGCATTTCCAGATCTGTAAGCGACTCGTCAATCACCACCGGCACCATCTTCGCCACCTCATGCATCACGTTCTGGCGGTTGGCCTTCAAATCACGCGCCGTTGGCTGCTCGACATACTGGACTTTGCTCCAGGCCGCCGGAGCCTTCTGCTTCACCTGGCGCAGGAATTCCAGCAGATAGCCGACATTGGGGCAGCGCTCATTGAAGTCCAGCGAGTACACCCACTTCGAAACGCCACGCTTCTTTTGCGTGTCGGACGCCACGCGATCCACGGTTACCACGCGCTCCACGTCCCACTTCAGATCATCGCCATTCAACTTGATTTTGAGGTTGGTGAGCCCGTTGTAGTGAATCCACTCGGGCAGGGTTTCCGGCAGCCCGTCGCCAACCTTCTTCTTGATGTCAGCATCGGTGATCGGATCGACTGCGCCCACCAGGTGGTACATCGGCATGCGCGGCTTCGGCGTTTTCAGAACGTACTTCTCCAGGTACTCGCCTTTGAAGCGCGCCCCGAGATAGGCCGAAAGATCCTTACTCATGAAGTCGGGCCCGTAGGTGCGATAGCAGCTCAAACCGTACAACTTCCCAAACGCATCGTGCACCGCGGCATCAAACGGGCTTGCCGTCACCAGCGAGCACAGCACCGGGATCGGTTCCTTCAACTGCAACTGCTTGGACACCTCCCCCGCGGCCTTGATGAACAGCGGCTCCAGCGCCACGCCGTGATCCACCGGATGTCCCGATTCCTTGTAGCCGCGAATGATGGCCGCCACGCGCGTGGCGTGCTGCTTCATCGCGTTCAGCGTGGTTTCATACGGCAGCACGCGCGAAGGGAAGCTCCAGACGTTGCCGAGCGGCATCGACCCAAAACCCTTGGCCGACTTGCCTGCCTTGTTCTTCACAATGCAATTGACATTGAGCAGCGTCACCTTGTCGACCACCGAACCGCCGAACTTGATCGGTGTGCG
>JACQZR010000275.1 GCA_016213775.1 Acidobacteriota bacterium | reverse complement strand
ACCTCGCGGCTACGCCTTGCGTTTCGCTACGGTTGCCTGTCATCGGCTCCGGTTGGCTCCTTTCATCCAACAAGATTCTGCCCATGCTGGGCACACTGGGGCGGCCAATCCTGGCCGCGGCTGGCCTTTCCAGGCCAGCCAAAGGGACGGAGTATTCCGTCCCACCTCCGATTGGTAGTCGGCCCGGACAGCATTGTCTCCACGCGGGCCTCCATGGCCATCGCCGCCTGCCGGCATGCCGTAAAGCTTGGTTAAGACTCAGGCCCCACCGAAACTGCGCCTGCATGACGGGCATCTTAGCTACTTAGGCATTACAGAATGATTAAATCTCTTCCGCTTCTATTACTCCCTCTAGTACTGGCGGCGCAGCCGCAGTCTTCACTCCGGGACACCGCCGCCGTGTTCTTCGACGATTCAGCAGTGCGGGAAATCCGGCTCTACTTCGACGACACCGATTGGTACAACACGCTGCTGCGGGCTCATCAGACCGCCGAGGATCCTTACTTCCCCTGCCGCTTCCGCTCCGGGGATATCTCACTCGAAAAGATCGGCTGCCGGTTCAAAGGTAATTCCTCCGCACAGCGAAACGGTATCAAGAAACCGTTCAAACTCGACTTCAACGAATACGACGATGACGCCAACTTCCTCGGACTCAAGAAACTCAACCTCAACAACTTCGACCTGCAGCCCGACTTCATGCGCGAGAAACTCCTCCACGATCTCGCCGGCAACTACATCGCGGCCCTGCGTTCCGTCTATGTCCGGCTCTACGTCAACGACGCTTTCTACGGCCTCTACCTCGCCGTCGAGCAGCCCGACATGGTCATGATGCGCAGCCGCTGGGGCTCCAGCGAGGACGGCAATCTCTACGAGGGAGAAGAGCGCATGGGCGCCGGCTCACGCCCGAACCTCTCCTACCTCGGCGCTGCGCAGTCGGCCTACGAATCCGTCTACCTCCTCAAGAGCAACGAGGAGAAGAACGACTTCTCACGCCTCATCCAGTTCCTCGATATCCTCAACAACACCCCGGCCGGGGAACTCCCTTCCAGTATCGAATCCATCGCCGACATTGAAAACTGGATGTACGCCATGGCCCTCAACAACCTCGTCGTGAACCTCGATTCCTACCTCGGAGCCGCCGCCGAATACTACCTCTACGACCGTACCCTCGATAGCAAATTCATACACATCCAGTGGGATCACAACGAGAGTTTCGGCATCACCGGCGATGGCACGCCGCGGTTGACCAGTCCGGCAACTACCGATCCCTTCTACCTGCCAACTGCTACGACCGGCGGCGGTCCGGGCGGCGGCAACGCAGCCTCCAATGCTCGCCCCCTGCTGGAAAAACTTTGGGCCGTCGACGAATACAAACGCCTCTACCTGCGCGCCCTCGCGCAGTTTATCCGCGAAGGCTTCGCACCTCAGACCATCTCCGCGCGGGTGACGCAATTAGCTTCTCTCATTCGCTCCCATGTGACTGAGGATCCCAACAAAGCCTATACTGCCGGGCAGTTTGAAACGGCTCTGAACGCCGCTGTCGGAAACATCCCCGGCATAAATCAGTTCGTTACACAGCGCTATGCCTTCCTGCGGAACTATCTCGATAACCAGGCGCAGCCCGCCGATGTGCGGATCAACGAAATCACCACCAACAACTCCGGCGCGCTCAAGGATGAGGCCGGCGATAGTGACCCCTGGGTAGAGATTCACAACCTCGGCCCCGGACCGGTCAACCTCAGCGGCTTCTACCTTACTGATGATCCGGCGCAGCCAACCCAGTGGCCGCTGCCCTCCAGGACGCTCGCCGACGGCGAATACCTCGTCGTCTGGCTCGACGCCGAAACCGCTGAAGGTGCTTCCCATGCCGGCTTCAAGATGCCGGCCTCCGGCGCAAAGCTCTATCTCTTTGGTGGCACCACCACCACCGCGCCGCTGGATACGGCCACTATCGCCACAACTTCCTCGGGCCAGTCACAGATCCGCCTCGGCCATTACGGCGCCAGGTGGCAGCTCACCACGCAGCCTACACCCGGAGCGGTCAACGTCAGCGCCGCGACACCGGCTGTTACCACCTCAGGAACCGGCCAGTTGCTCATCACTGAAGTCATGGCTGACAACGATTCCATCTACCAGGATCCCGACGAAGCCGGCGCCTACGAAGACTGGTTCGAAATCTACAACCCCACCGCCTCCGCCATCGACATGAGCGGTATGTACATCACGGACAACCCGCAGAACCCGACGAAGTGGAAGGTTGGCGACGGTGTCGTCATTCCCGCAGGCGGTTACCTTGTCTTCCTCGCCGACAGCGAGCCCACCCAGGGTCCTCGCCACGCCTCTTTTTCCTTGAGCGCCGACGGAGAGTCCGTCTCTCTGTACGCCGCTAACGGAACGACGCTCATCGACACCGTCACCTTCCCCGCACAGAAGAAGGACGTTGCTTACGGCCGTGTCAACGGCACCGGTGATTGGACTTTCCTCGCTTCACCCACTCCCGGACAAGTGAACTCCGGACCGCAACAATAACAACTCGCCGCTATTCGCGCCGGTAGAGCGTCAGCGAGCATTGACGGCCGTTCAGGAAGAAGGCCGGACTGTAATGAACTGTGGCCGGCCTACCGATCAGTGCGATGTTCGAGTTCGTCCAGTTGCTCCAACAACTGTGACGTGCTTTCGAACTCGATGGCAACACCTGGCCCTAACGGCTTCACTTTGAAAGGCACTCGCGGTTTGGGGCGTCGGCGCAGCAACAACCCTTCCCGCAGCGTCTGATTCAGCACTTCCTTGAAGGGAGCACCCGTTTCCCGCGTCAGGGCTTGCAGCTTCAGGGCAACGTCGTCGTCGAGAGTAACGGTTGTTCGCACACCATGATGATAATACGCACGCATCATGATGCCCGCGATCACCGCTTGACTGTGATCGCGCTCCCATCACGAATCTCATCAGTCGCCCGCTTCACCACCACATCGCCCTCTTTGAGATTGCCGAACACTTCCACCAGATCGCCTGTGGGCGAGCCCTTGGAGACGTTCACCCACTCGGCCTTTCCATCATTCACCCGTACGACGAACGTGCGTTCGGTGGTCGTCACCACGGCGGCCGGCGGTACCAGCATCGAGGCGCGCGGGCGCCGGAACGGCCACTGCACTTCGGGGTACATGCCCGGTGTCAGACGGCCCGACGGGTTGACGACATCGAGTTCCACAGGCATGGTGCGCGTCTTCATGTCCATGTTGTGCGGCATGCGCGCGATCGCTCCGGTGAACGTCTCGCCGGGAAACGCAGGCAGGGTGAACGGCACTTTTGCCCCGCGCACGATGCCTCCTGTTTCGGCTTCCGGCACGGCCACCAGCAGCCGCAATCGCGATTGCTGCTCCAGCCGAAGCAGTGCCTTGCCCGCCGCGGCTGGACCCGCCAGCGCGCCCGGATGCGCCCACCGCTGCGTGACCACACCATCGAACGGCGCAGTCACTCTCAGGTACCCGAGCAGTTCCTTCTGCGCGGCAACCGCTGCCCGCAGCGCCGCCACGGACTTGTCCAACGCCCCGATGACGCCCTTCGCCGCTTCTACCGCTTTCTCAGCCAGCACGAGTTCATTCGCCGCCACCGCGCCGGGAGTTCTCGATGCTTCCCTGATGCGCTCGTAGGTGCTCTCGGCCGCAAGCAGCTTCGCCTGCGCCTCCACCTTCTGTGCTTCCACCGCCGGCACGCGCGCTTCCGCCTCGGCCACCTGCGCCTGCATTTCCGGAGCGCTCAGCGTCACCAGCACATCGCCTTCTTTCACCGCGCTGCCGATGTCCACCGACACCTTTTCCACGTAGCTGTTGACGCGCGCATGCAGATCCACAATCTGGAACGAAGTGAATTCGCCAGGCAGCCTCGTCTTGCGCTCCAGCACCTTCGACGTGACCGTGGCCACCTCAAAACTCTGGGCTGTCACGGTGCCCGCCAGCATCAAGAAGCCGGCGGCGGCGAGCAATTGGGTTCGATTAAACATGTTCATAGTAGCGGCTCTCAGGATCACCAGGATCCAAGGATCGGGAAGCAGCGCTGTCACGCTGCAGCAAAGCATAAAAAGCGGGAACAATAGTGAGCGTGGCGAATGTGGCCAGCGCCAATCCACCGATCACCGCGGTTCCCAGCGGGACGTTCTGTTCGGCGCCTTCACCAATGCCTAGCGCCATCGGAAGCATACCGGCCATCATCGCGGCGGCCGTCATCACGATGGCTCGCAACCGTCCGCGCCCGCCGTCCAGCGCGGCTTGCAGCGCACTCTTTGAATCGTGCCGCGCCAGTTCGGAGAACGTGACGAGCAGGATCGAATTCGCCACCGAAATGCCGATCGCCATGATCGCGCCCATGAAGCTCTGGATGTTCAACGTGCCGCCAGTGAGCTTCAACGTCAGCACCACGCCGAGCAACACAGCAGGCACGGTCATCAGCACCACAAACGCCAGACGCACGGATTGGAAGTTCGCTGCGAGCAGCAGAAAGATGAACGCAATCGCCAGCAGCAGCCCAGTCGACAGGCCGTTCACTGTATCTTCCAGCGGAGGGATCTGGCCGCGCAGATTCACACTGACGCCGCGCGGTGGAGCGCCGGCCCGCTGTATGGCCGCGCGCACTTCCTTGGCGACGTCGCCCAGCGGCTTGCCGTGAACGTTCGCCACCAGACTCGCCACGCGTTGCATGTTGTAGCGTTCCACACTGCCCATCGTGGTTCCATACCGCAGGTCGGCAACATCGCCCAGCGTAGGCCACGATTCACCATTCAACATCACCGGAATCTGGCGCAGCTCATCGAGCGACTGCATCTTGTTCTGTGGAATCTCCACCTGGATCTGAAACGCGTTGCCGCTTCCCGGATCGCGCCAGTAGTTGGGATCGATGAAGCGGCTCGACGACGATGCCGCAACCACGGAGCGCGTCACGTTGGCCATGGTCAAACCGAATTGCCCGGCACGCTCGCGGTCCACCTTCACATCCACAGTTGGATAGTCGAATGCCTGTGCATACTGCAAATCGCGCAACGACGGGATCTTCTTCAACTCCTCGTATACCTTCGCCGCATGCACGCGGCTCGCCGGTAAAGCCGGACCCTGCACCGCCACTTCCACCGGCGTCGCCGAACCGAATGACATCACCTGGCTGATGATGTCGCCCGCTTCAAACAGCATCTGCACGCTTGGCAAGTCGCGCCCAAAACGCGCGCGCAGTTTTTCCTTCACTTCATCAATCGGCGGAACGCCGGGCTGCAGCGCGCACCGCATCACGATCTCGTGCGGGCCGCTTGTCCACAGATAGACGGTATTGATGGGATAGCTCGCCGGCTGCACGCCGATGAACGCCGTCGTGATCTTGACGTTCCTCTCGCCAACCTCAGCCTTGATCAGATCAATAGCCTTCAGTGCCACGAGTTCCGTCTTCTCAATGCGCGTGCCCACCGGAGCCTTCAACCGCACCTGGAACTGATTGTTCGCGTTGGTTGACGGGAACAGTTCAACACCGATGGTCGGATACAGCCAGTACAGCAGTCCTCCGGCAACAACGAGATACAGCGGCACCAACACCCAGCGCCCGCCGATTGCCAATCGCAGATACGCCCCGTAGATTTTCAATGCGAAGCCACTGATGCCCCCGTGCTCTTCTTCAGATGAACCCCTGCGCATGATCCACGTGGACAGCACCGGCACCAGCGTGCTCGAAAGCAAATAGGAAGAGATCATCGCGAAGCCAACCGCCAGAGACAGCGGCACGAACAACTGCTTCGCTGCGCCGGTCATGAAGAACGACGGCACGAACACCGCCAGAATACAGAGCATTGACAGCAATCGCGGCACGGCAGTCTTGCGGCACGCGTCCAAAACCGCGCGAGCCCGCGACAATCCGCTCGCCATGTGCGAGTGGATGTTCTCGATTTCCACCGTCGCCTCGTCCACCAGCACGCCCACAGCCAGCGCCAGTCCGCCGAGCGTCATGATGTTCACCGTCTGCCCGCTGATCCACAGCCACAGCGCCGCGGCCAGCAGCGCCGAGGGAATCGTCAGGATCACCACCAGCGCGCTGCGCCAGTCGCGCAGGAAAACCAGCACCATCAACGCCGTCAGCGCCGCGCCCAACCCTGCTTCGTTGATCAGGCTGCGAATCGCGCTGTAGACGTAACCGGATTGATCGAACTCCAACGTCACCTCGACGCCTTCCGGCACCACCGCGCGAAAGCTGGGCAGCGCGGCTTTCACGCGATCCAGCACCGCGACAGTGGAAGCATCGGCGCGCTTGGTCACCTGGATGTACACGGTGCGTTTGCCGTTCACGTGCGCGTAGCCCGTCAAGATGTCGGTGCC
Organism: Acidobacteriota bacterium; assembly: GCA_016213775.1. GTDB lineage: Bacteria > Acidobacteriota > Terriglobia > Bryobacterales > Bryobacteraceae > CADEFT01. The sequence continues at coordinate 3,718 of JACQZR010000275.1, read as the reverse complement.
GTTCTCCACCACGCCGATGTCGCGCAAAAACACCGCCGGACCCGCGCCAATCCGCACCGGCGCGTCAGCGAGTTCTTTCAGGTTGCCGCCGATCACGGAGTTTGTGTTGGCGATGCGGATCAGATCCTCCGTGCGAACGTTGCCCGATGGAAACACGGCGCTCGCCTTGTTCACCGCGCTGATCGCTTCTTCCGGCGACACGCGATACTCCCGCAACTTCGCCGGATCCAGCCGCACCACGATGGTCCTCTGGTTGCCGCCAAACGGCGGCGGCGCGCTCACGCCATTTAGCGTCGCGAACAACGGCCGCACGCGGTTGAGCGCAAAATCCTGCATCTCCGCGGGCGTGTGGCTGGCGCTCATGAACACCAACTGCCCCACCGGAATGCTGCCCGCGTCAAAGCGAGTGATAAACGGCGGCACCGCCCCCGGCGGCATAAACGCGCGCGAGCGGTTGACGTACCCCACCACTTCAGCCATCGCCTGATTCATATCGGTGCCCTCATGGAACACCAATTTCATCAGCGCGGCGCCCTGAATCGACTTCGATTCCACATGCTCTATACCGGTGATGTAGAGGAAGTGATACTCGTAGTAGTACGTCATGAAACCCTCCATTTGCGAGGGGTCCATGCCGCCATAGGGCTGCGCGACGTAGATCGCCGGCGCCCCCACTTTCGGAAAAATATCCACTGGCATGCGGCGCACGGCAATGAACGCCAGCAGAATCACAGTCAGTACGCCGATGACAATCGTCACAGGCCGTCGAAGCGCAGTCAGTACCAGCCACATGGCGATCTACCTTGCCCTCTCCAGAAATTCGCGCAAATCACCCTTGGCCGCGGCAATCGCAAGCAGGCCGCGCCACACGCCAAGGTTCGCGAGCGAATTGTCCACTTCCGCCTGTGCCAGCAGGCGTTGCGCTTCGGCCACTTCCACGATACTCGCAAGCCCGGCCTTGTAGCGCGCCGTTGCCTGCTGCTCCACCGCACGTGCGGCCTCCAACTGGATGGGAGCCTGCCGCGCGGCCTTCTGCGCGCCGTCCAGCATCGCTTTCGAACGCTCCAACCGCCCGTTCAAATCACGCACAATCTGGTCGTAGCGCGCGGCTTCGGTGCGCTCCTTGTACACTTCAATTTCCTGCTTTGCACGAATGGATGGCTGCTCCAGAATCGGGAATGTCATCGTGAAGCCCACACCCCAGTTGCCCGAGTTCGGACCAAGTCCTGACCCCGCGCCACCTGTTGTTCCGTTGGGAAACGCGCCGGTTCCTCGCCCGTATGTGGACCCTTGCAGCAGGAACTTCGGATACCACATCTTCTCCAGCGCAGCCTCGCGGGCTTTTACCTCATCGATGGCTACCTGCTGTTCCTTTGCCGCCGGATGCTCCTCCACTTTGCCGCCGAGGTCGGCAGCGGCAGGCACAGCCATCAGCTTCCCTGCTACGGCCGACACCTCCGATGGAGCTACGTTGAGCAACTGCCCCAGCGCGGCCTTCGCCATCGCCACTGCCTGCTCGGCCTGGATCACCTGCGTTTCCGCCAGAGCCACCTCGGCACGAGTCCGCTCGGAATCCGCGCCCGGCCGCAATTGCGCCTTCACCAGCGCGTTCACCACCGTGCTCAATGCCTTGCCGCGCTCAACGCTGGCGTTGGCGCTGCGCACCGTCTGTTCGGCCGCGAGTATCGTCAGGAACGCATCCGCTGCCGCCGTGGCAACTTCCAGTTTCGTCCGCTCCACACCGGCTTCCGCGCGCTTCCGCGCCACATCCGCCGTCGCGACGTTTGCCTTACGCAACCCGAAATCGAAAGGTTCCCAGGATACCAGCAGCCCCACGGCAGTTCCCCATACGTTGGAGAAGCTGTTGCTCAGCACCGGCCCGGAGATAGGCGCAATCGTCGATTGCGGCAGCATCATCCCGAACACGTTGTTATGCGTGGCCCGATTGATCTGCGCCAGAAAATCCGCCTTGGGCAGAAACGTGGTACGGGCCAGTTTGACGCCCGCGGCCGCCGCTGAAACCTGTTCCAGCGACACACGCAGCGCTGGGTATTTCTCCACCGATTGGTCCACAGCCTGCTGTAACGTCAACGTTGCGGCCATGCAGGGCAAACCCGCCAGCAGCGCGAACAGTGATCTTCTCACGCCCTTACTCTCCCTCCACCAGTTCATGGAACAGTTCCCGGATCTTGCCCTTCGATGCCGCCAGCGCTTGCTTTCCCAGCCTGGTGGCGCGATATACTTTACGCCTGGACTTGCCTTGATGTTGTTCGCTCGATTTGAGGTAGCCCTTGCGCTCCAGACCCTGCAACATCGGATAAATGCTGCCGGGACTGATCCGATATCCGTGCCGCGCCAGCTCTTCAATCATCCCGAGGCCGAATATCGACTCCTCGGCGGCATGGTGCAAGACATGCAGCCGGATGAGCCCGGAGAACAACTCACGATCCGCAAGTCTGGTATCGGCTTTCGATTTCGTCATTCGATTACGAATGGCGATATTATCACAGATCGGGGGGCGAAAGCGACACCCCCTCTCGTCCCAGTCTCCGCCGTCACCATCCGGTGCCGGCTTCGGCGTTGTCTGGCCTCCCGCAGCGTGGCTGAAAACGTCGCATGAGTTCAGTCCCTGGCAGGCGTCAGCTTGCGAATGCGGTGGTTGCCGATGTCGGTAAAGAAGATGGCTCCAGTGCGGTCAACCGTAATGGCGTTCGGCTGATAGAGTTTGGCATCGAGTGCCGGTCCGTTGTCTCCTGAACAGCCAGGTTTTTCGCCACCGGCGATCCGTTCGAGGCGCCCGGACACGCTCACGCGGTAGATGGCTGCGGTGGTGGTGAAAAAGATCTCGCCCGATAGCCCAACAGCAACACCCGCTGGAGCCGGAATATCGACATCGGTTGCCATGCCGTCACCGCGAGAGGCGCCACCCCCGGCGACGGTTGTGATGACACCGCTCGCGGAGACTTTGCGAATCCTCTTATTGTCGGTGTCAGCAATATAGAGATTCCCAGAGGCGTCAACGGCGACGCCTTTGGGGAAGTCCAGTTGGGCGGACGTGGCAAGTCCTCCATCTCCTGAGAAGCCGGTTTCACCCGTTCCGGCGATTGTGCTGATGACGCCAGTCCGATCCACTTTTCGAATAATGGCGTCAAAGGTGCCGCTGATATAGAGGTTTCCCCTCGAATCGACTGCGATCCATTGTGAACCGCGGATCTGCGCGCTGGTGGCAGGTCCGCCGTCTCCCGTGTTTCCGGATTGCCCGTTTCCAGCCACAGTCTGAATCAAACCGTCGCTGCGGTTTACTTTACGAACTCGAGCGTTTTCGCCGATCCAGAGGTTGCCCTCGGAATCTACAGCCAGCGCCCGGGGGGACACAAAGCTGGCAAAGCGCACCGGGCCGCCGTCTCCAAGGGCCGTGCTGTAACTGCCGTCGGCAAAAACCCGCACCACGCCGCCAAGGTCAATCGCCCAGATTTGACTGGGGCCTGATGTGAAATAGAGCAATCCCATACTGTCGGCCGCGAGACCAAACGGACTTCTGACGGTATTCTCCGACGCGGAGATACCATCGACAGTGCTGTAACCTGAATTATGCACTCCAGTGGCCCGGCGGCCGGGCCACCTTGCTGCTCGTGATGTTGGCTGAATCGCCATCAGCGCGACTTGCTCCGTAAAATTCGTTCTACTTTTCGCCTCCCTCCCTACATGTTATTGATTT
>JACQZR010000278.1 GCA_016213775.1 Acidobacteriota bacterium | reverse complement strand
GTCCAGGATGGGGAGCCAGCGCCTAACTAAAACTAAGGTCGACACTCAAACGCTGAACACCCACACCCAGTGCTCGGCTGCATGAGAATTCAGGCGCCAACCACCACGATCTCGCTGCATCTGTTCACGGGACCGTTGTAAATTTAGAATATCTTAACCATGAATCGAGCCCCGCACCGCTGGTGGTACGTCTTTGGATTAGCCACGGCGCTGCCGGCGATCATTCTTGGCCTTCTAGCGCTTCGCGCAGTGCGCCTCGTGCGGATGGAGGCTCAAGCAAAGGCGCAAGAGGAACACCGCCAGTCCGCAGCCACGGTGGACGCCGTTATCGCAGCCACTGTCGCCGAGTTGGAGCGAGACGATGACGCAGCCCTCATTACGTACCAATTCGATTCCGGCGGCCTCCTGATCTTTCCACGCGATCGCGTGTACTTTGGAGAGTTCGGCGCTCGTCCGAAGCAACTGACGAAGCCGCTTTCTGAGTCTGCTCTCAACCTCATCGAGCAGGCTCGTTCCGACAGGAACCCTGCGCTTTATCGGGCAGTCGCACGGGTTGAACCGGCTCTTGGTTCGTGGGTGCGCTGGTCCATTGCCCAACTGGAGCATAGCCGTGCGGAGGACTTCAGCACGGCCGAAGGTACGACACCCTCGGGATTGCCAGTCGCCTTATTGGCGGCTTTCGACGATCCTGGTACTGCTGCCCAATCGCTTCGCAAGCTGCGGGCCGGAACGTGGTGGCTGAGTTATGATGAGCGATCGTTTCACGATGCCGAATTGCGCCACGTACTAATGGGAGGGCAGGGAGAACCTGACACTCGCCTGACGCAACTGGCCTCGCTCGAACGGTCGCTGCGGCGTGCGGCCTCACGCCTCACGGCCGGTCCGGGCCGTTTCTTCGAAGTAGATGGCGCAAATGCCTGGCTGGTGCTGCCGTCTTCGGCAGACCAGGCTCAGGGCAAAGCGATACCTCTGTCGACGCTCCGCGGCTCGCTGACAGCGCGACTGCCACCTGCAATTCCGGCGTCCGCCGAGTACGCGGACCTTCGCGACTCGACCAGCGGAATCGTGTTGTGGTCAGGATCCGCAGGCAAAGGCGCCCCGCACGATGTGGTTTCGCTGGCTAGTGTCCCTGGCTGGAAGTGGGGTTTCCGCGGCGGCTCGGTCGAGCGTACGCTTCAAACTCAGCAACTCCTTTGGTACGGCTTTATCGGATTCGTGTTGGTAATGTTCGCCTCCGGCCTCACGATGACGGCACAGGTCATCCGGCGGGAGATGGACCTGATCCGAAGGCAAACGGACTTTACGGCGGCCGTCACGCATGAATTCAAGAGTCCAATTACGAGCATCCGCCTGCTGGTTGAACTGTTGACGCGCCGCCCTCCCGCTAGCCCCGAGGCGGCTGCTGAACTGTACGAGTCAATTGACCGTGAGACCGCCCGTCTGGACACGCTCGTCTCCAGGGTGCTGGATTCGCAGAAGGCGGGGCACAACGAGCGGCTGCATTACTCCTGCTGCTCCTTGAACACTCTCGCGCAGGGAGCCATTACCCGCTTTGCCGCGCAGGCGGAGGCGAGACACATTGAACTGCGCATGGAAGAGCCCGGCTTGAATCTAACTGTGCATGCCGATAGCAGCTTGCTCGGAGAAGCCCTTGACAACCTGATCGACAACGCCATTCGGTACTCTCCGGAGCGGACATGCGTTTCGATTGCCGTGCGAAACGCCGGCGGAAAGGCGATTGTTGAAGTCCGCGACCAAGGCATAGGTATTGATGAGGCGGATCTGCCGCACATATTTGATCGCTTCTACCGTGGAAGCCGCGGCGACCGTTACAATGTCCGGGGAACCGGACTCGGTCTGTCCATTGTGAAATCGGCCGTCGAAGCGCACCTTGGCACCGTGGAAGTGGAAAGCACTCCGGCTGGCAGCACGTTCCGCATCGGATTGCCGCCCGGCACCGGCAAGCGGGAGAGATGATGAGGAGCCAAGGACGAGTATTAGTAGTCGACGATGAGCCTTCCATTGTTCTCGCCGTCCGAAACGAACTTGAATTCGAGGGCTTTGCCGTGCGACCTGTCGGCGACGGCGCCGCCGCTGTCGCCGAGGCGTTGAGTTGGAAGCCCGATGTTGTTTTGCTCGATGTCATGCTACCAGGTGTCAACGGATTCGAAGTATGCCGTCAACTGCGGCGCCACGCTCCCGATCTCTGGATCATCCTTTTGACGGCGCGCGGGCAGGAAGGGGACCGAATCCGGGGGTTTGAATCCGGTGCCGATGACTACGTTGTAAAGCCCTTTTCGCTGACCGAGGTGCTGGCGCGCGTGCGGGTGGGCCTTCGCCGGGTGCACGCAAGGACAGCTCAATCCGTTTATGCATTCGGGGATCTCACGATCGATCTGGACGCTCGAACAGTGATGCGAAATAATGAGGACCTCGCTCTGACGCGCAAGGAGTTTGACATCCTTGCACTCCTGCTGACGAATTCCGGCAAAGTGGTCCGTCGCGACGATTTCTGTAACTGTGTATGGGGCGATGTCAATGTGACCGATCGGGTGATAGACACTCACATATTCGCGCTTCGCCGCAAGATTGAGCCAGACCCTTCCAATCCGCGCTGGATCGTGAGCGTCCGCGGCGTCGGCTACAAACTTCAGCAAACCTGAATCGCAGCTTAACGAAATCTTGACAATTGGTGTTGGAGTTGTCCTTATGCTTGATTCATGAAAAAGACCTTGATGCCTTTGATTTTTGTGTTGAGCACCGCGACGGGCTGGGCCGCCAGATGCACCGACCAGCCTTTACGTGTTTATGTCTACCCTACCGCGACGATGCCGGACGGCGTTACTACCGTACCCTCCGCTATTACAAATGACGGCAATTGGTACGACGCGTCAATCCAGTATTGTTCTGGGACCTACGATGCAGTTCTCAATCTGCTGGTGAGCAAGCGAAAGCTGAGGTTCACATTTCCTTCTCCCATTCCCAACTCCACCATTCAGGAGGACATTCCGGCCGGGACATATTCGGTCAACGGGTTTATCAACGTCCGGAACATTCTCTGCGTAGGTTGTTCGAATCCTCACCAGCCTTTCACGACGCGGGTCGGCACACAGTTCGAGATAAACCGCACGAATTACACTCTGCGATTCATGCCGCTTAGCGTCGATGCTCCGGACTTGCATCAGGTCCCTGATCTGGGGCGAGAGAACCGACCTTTTTCTGGTTCTGCGGCACAAGTGATTCCGCAACCATACGATTGCCTGACCGGTGGCACGGTGAAGCCAGCGTGGGTAGTTCGCGGGGCGCTGCCGAATAACGATTCGCTGACGCCCGCTGGATACAACCTCCAGGTGGGTACAGCTTACAAGGGAACCGCCTCCGCGTCTCCTCACGCCGGACAGTATCAAATGCCGTTCGAGTTTCGGCTTGAGGCCCTTCAATGTTTCGCCTATTGACAGTACTGTTGCTCTTCGCAGTCTTGGCGTCGCCGCAAACTGACCTGCGGCGCACGTTTGAGCGCGCGCGGTTGCTGGAGGAACGCAATACGAATCTGGACGAGGCGATCCGGCTGTATGCCGAGGTTGCCGAGCGTGGAAAAGGCCAGCGGTCTCTGGCGGCTCGGGCGTTGTATCAGCAGGGAATTCTGTACACCCGGACGCGCCGCGTAGCCGAAGCAGCGCGCGTATGGCGGATGCTGATCCAGGATTACCCAGAACAGACAGAAGTTGTTCAACTGGCTCGGGCCAAACTAAATCCCTCGGGATCCAGACTCAATGGGCCCATTAACCGAAGGGTGACCGACGGGGACCTGATGGCCAGACCCTCCCCGGATGGCCGGCTGCTCGTGTTCACGGATTGGCAGAGTGGAAATCTGGCCGTTCGCGATCTCGCCACTGCTGAGCAACGCGCACTTACCACGAAACGCGAGACATGGCAGCAATCCATGGCGCAGGCGCGTGGTGCTGTTTTCTCACCCGATGGGCGCAAGATCGCCTATCAGTGGCATAAAGAAGATCAGACGGTCCAAATTAGGTCGATCTCCATTGACGGAACCGGCGACCGCATTGTGTTTGAAGACAGTGCGGCATGGGAATGCTTTCCTCTTGACTGGTCGGCTGACGGCACGCGGTTACTGGTCCGGAGGTACCTGAAAGACCGCACGGAGGCGCTAGCGATAATAGCCGTCGATGACGGCAAAATCATACGCTTGATCACGCGCAATGCATCGAGCATAGGGACGGCCTTATTCGCGGGGGACAGCCGTGGGCTTATTGTTACCTTGAGCCGGGATTCTCAACCCGGCGAAATCAGCTATTTGGATTCGGACGGAAAAAATGTGCCCTTAGTGCAGCATCCGGCGAATGACTTCGTCATTGGCTTGCTGCCCGACGGTCGACTGCTGTTCGGCAGCGACCGGCTCGGCAGCATCGATCTCTGGGCGTTGCGCATGGCAGGTAACGCGCCTGGCGGCGTGCCGGAGGTACTCTTGCGGCATGCGAATATCCGGCGGCCGCTTGGAATCACGAAGAGCGGATCCCTTTATTATCTCCTCGACACCAGCGTGATGGATGTGTACACTGCCACCCTGGATGTGGCCCGGGGAGTTGTTACCGAAGGGCCCCGAGTGGTGAGTCACCGGACCATGGGAGACCACATGTACCCAAGGTGGTCGCTCGATGGGGAGAGGCTTCTGTTCCTGTCACGAGGGCGCTCGGGACGCACTTTGCCGCTTATATACTCGCAGCGAACCGGCGCGACGACCGAGGTGACGTCTGATCTCAAGAAACTTGGGCGACCCTTATGGGATCCGGATGGCGTTTCGGTGTTCGTGTTTGGCGCGGACGCCTCAGGTAAGCAAGGCCATTACCGACTCGACCCGGCGAACGGCAAATCAACGCTGGTGTTTCCAATAGAAGAGACCGACAGCACCTATGAAGGTGTATGGTCGTCCGATGGCCGGTACTACTTTAACCGGCCGAATGACTGGAGATTGGGAATTTACCGGCTGGACGCACGGACTCGTGAGAAGAAGATCCTCTACGTGCCTCCTGCCGGAGTCTCGGTAGGTAAGGAGAATTTGGGGCCCTCCCCCGATGGCCGTCTGCTGGCCTTCCACGCCGCGGGCCTTCCCGCTAACGGGAGTTCCCTGCTGATCGTTCCAGTTGATGGCGGGGAGGCCAAGCCGCTCATGAGCGTCAGGCATCCGGAGGAGTTTGCTTTCGGTGCATTTACATGGACCCAGGATTCGAAAATCATTCTTGCCTCGCGCGGCGTTGATGGCAAGCATGAAATCTGGCGTGTGCCTGTTGATGGCAGCGCTCCCTTTAAGATCGGCATGCCCCTGGCGCGGATCGCGACGCTGGGGCTCAATCGCGACGGCAAGACGATCGCGTTCCACTCCGGGCAAGATAACTCCGAGATTTGGGTACTTGAGAAATTCCTGCGCTAGGGGAGAGAAATGAATCTAATCGCATGCATGCTCACGCTTGCCACGGTCGCAATGGCACAGGTCACAGGCAGAGTCAGCGGTCTTGTCACGGATCCATCCACTGGTGCTATCGGGGGTGCGCGCATTACGCTCGTGCTGGATGGAGGAGTTGCCCCTCTCGCGGAAGCGGTCACCACGAGCGAAGGACTCTTTCTCATCAGCGGCGTCGCGGCTGGAAGATATCGTCTCAAAGTGGAGGCGCCTGGGTTTTCGACGCATGAATTGGGCCCGATCAAAATCGACGCCGCACAACAACTCTCGCTGCCTCCGATCGGCCTGCAACTCGCTACCACTTCACAGACCATGACGGTGTCGGGTGAACCGCCCCTGGTCCAAACCGCCAACACTGAAGTATCGCTTAGTGTCACGCCCGAACAGTTTCGTTTTCTTCCCAATATCGGCCGTGGGGCGACTAGCCTCATTTTCACGCAGGTGGGAGTCCCCAACTACTTTATTCACGGCCAGCGTCCGTGGCTAACGAACATCACTCTCGATGGGATCAACATCCAGGGCAATTATATCCGGGCGTCGGGAACCAACCTCACGACTCAGCTTTTCCAGGACCAGGTGAGCGAAGTCACGGTCACGACTTCGAACGTGAACCCCTCACAAGGAAACGGGACGTCACAGATCATGCTAGTCACGCCCTCGGGTACAAACCAGTTTCACGGAGCGGCGTATTGGGCAAACCGCAATGCGGTGCTGGGCGCTAACGCATGGTTCAACAATCGCGACCGGATCCGCAAGCCTCCCTTCAACCTCAATTACTTTGGGTTCCGTTTCGGCGGCCCGATTCTGCGCGACCGCGTACTGTTCTACATCAACTACGAAGGAATGAGATTCCCGCAAACCGGGGCCTCAACCAGAACCATCCTCACCGAAGATGCGAGGCGCGGAATCTTCACGTATGAGGATCTACAAGGCCAGGTACGAAAGCTGAATGTGCTGCAAGCAATGGGAGTGGGGCGCGATCCTTACATGGAGCGGCTGCTTGCACTTGTTCCCGGCGCCGACCGGATCAACAACTTTCGTGTGGGCGATAGCCGTGAGGATCTACTCAAGAACACTGCCGGTTATAGCTTCGGCGCGCGTAGCCGGACCAACCAGGATAATGTCAGTCTTAAGCTCGATTACATTCCATCATCGCGGCATCAGATCACAGGCTCGTATGTGTTCAGTAACCGCCTCTTGACCGGACGAAGCGCACAGTTCGGGAACCCCACTGAAGGCTACGACATCGATCCTCCCATTTCTGCCGACTACAACCAGCAGTTGGTGTCGCTCGGCTGGCGCTGGAACCCGACACCGCGTTTGACCACTGAAGTTACCGGCGGATTCTACGTGTCCCCATCCGGCTACGTTAACCAAACCAAGCTTGACCGGCTCCTCGTTTCCAGTACCCTGTATTCCTCTCCCGTGATGACGCTTCGGACGGCTGAAGAAATTTCCCGCTCCTATCACTATGCCAACCGTTCCACTTACGTGAACGGCAGACAGAACCTTCAGTTTGGTTTCCAATTGCAGCAGATGCGGGTTCGTCTTTTGGACGAGGCCGGCATTACGCCCGTGTATAACATCGGCATCGGAGCAGGCAACCCGGGATTAATGTCCGCCGAATTACCAGGTATTCGCCCGCAGGATCTGATTTCCGCCAACCAGTTGCTCGCCACGCTCACGGGATACGTCAGTGACTATATGCAGACCTTCAACATTGCCGGCCGGTCGTCCGGGTTCGTGAACGGAGTTCCATTCCTCCGCCGCTACGCAACCCACAATCTGGCGTTCTACATCCAGGAAAATTGGAAGCTCGCTCGGCGCCTGACGGTAAACCTCGGTCTCCGCCACGACTACTACGGAATTCCCAACGAGCGCGACTCTCTCATGCTGCTTCCCCGCATGGGAGATCGCGATGCTGCGGCTGCGCTGCGATCCAATGCCACCCTCGATTTCGCGGGCGCCTCGGCTGGCCGCCGTCTGTACGACCGCGACGTGAACAACTTCGCACCCAACATCGGTCTGGCATGGGATCTCACCGGCGATGGAAAAACTGCGCTCCGAGCCGGCTACAGCGTCCATTTTGTAAGTGACGAGCATCTGCGCAACGTGCAGTCCAGTGCCGATCAGAACTTCGGGCTCACCGCAACCGTGGTTCAGTCCGGTCTTGCGGGCCGGGTTAGTTCCGGTTTGCCAGCCATCTCCGTGGCGGCGTTCGAAGTTCCCCGTCGCGCTTCTGACAATTACGCGCGCAACCGTCAGAGTTCCCTTGTGGCCATCGATCCAAGGTTGCGCACTCCGTACTTTCAGACCTGGAGCATCGGAATCCAGCGCCAGTTGCTTGCCGATTCCGTGCTCGAAATTCGCTACGTAGGCAACCATGGGGTGAAGCTGATGGGTCCCATCGACCTCAACCAAATAGTTCTACGCGACAACGGATTCCTCGCCGATTTTGAGCTCGCACTCAACAACGGAAACCTCGCACAATCGGCAACCGGCGTATTCAACCCGAATTACAGCTCAAGCATCGCTGGAAGCCAGCCACTGACCGTTTTCCCGCTGCTGCAACAAGGCGGTCTTCTCAACCAGGCTTCAGTGCGAAGTATGATCCAGACAGGTCAGCCTGGCCAACTAGCCAGTTTTTATCAGATCAACGGATTTAGCGGCGGTGTTCGCTTTTTTCCGAATCCCCACACGCTGTCCGCTCTGTTGCTCACTAACCAGGGCCAATCCGCTCATAATGCACTGGAAGTCGACTTCCGCCGGCGCGCGCGCGGCGCGGTGTTTCAGTTTAACTACACCTATGCCAAGACACTGGAAAACTGGGGTGGGCCTTTCATGGACGACAACAATCGCACCATTCAACGTGCGAGACAGATAAGTGACCAGACGCACCGCCTGAAGGCGAACGCGATCTACGATCTGCCGATCGGGCAAGGTCACCGGCTTGATTTCAGGCCCATGCGATTCCTGCTCGGAGGCTGGACGGCCAGCACCACCATGAGCGACACCTCAGGCTTTCCTTTCTCCGTCGTCTCGGGCCGCGGTACTCTGAACCGTGCTGCCCTTTCAGGAGCCAATATGGCCAGCAGTCCGTTTCACAAATCTCAACTCGACCATCTGTTCTATTTCAGGCAAACCGGCGGTGGACCGTACTTCATCGACCCTTCCGTCGTCGGCCGCGATGGTCGCGCCGCCGGGCCCGACACTGCGCCTTTCCCCGGCCAAGCCTTTTTCCATCCGGGGCCCAGCACCGTGGGTACATTGCAGCGCAACATGTTCTCGGGTCCCTGGATCTTCAACGTCAACGCCGCCTTGATTAAGAAGACCCGCATCCGCGAGAGGCAGTCGCTCGAGTTTCGGATGGATAGTGCGAACATCCTCAATCACCCAAGCTGGGTGATCGGCGGAACTCAACGCATCGACTCACCCACGTTTGGGATACTGACCACTGCTGGCGGACGGACGATTCAAGTGGGGCTGCGTTACCAATTCTGATCGCAAAACCGCGACTCTCCGGCAATCCGGGGAAGCCGGAGAGTCGCCAGTTCGAAGTACATCCTGTCTGGGTGCCCAGCCTGGACGACATTGGATATTTCGCTCAGATACTGTTGAGAACAAACCTGTTGCCTCGGTTCGAGCGCCTGGCCATTCATTCTGCGAAAGTTCTAAATGCGTCCAGTGTGGGGAGCCAATCTGGAGAGCCGGCTGGAGTCCGATGGCCCTCGAGATCTACGTTGGGCGGGAATCCTGCTCAGCTCATTTCAACGCCAACAGTCGCACGCGTGTTCCTCGTGCACTCACTTTCACGACACATCCGTCACGCAGAGCAGCTTCATTATCCTCCCAAACCGATGTGACCAGCGCTGCCAGTTCGCGCGCTTTCAGTCCCTGCTGACGAATCAGAACAACCGAAGGGCGAACCGCGGCGGTCAGGCCGAGCATCTCCGGGAAATCACGATCCAGGGTGAATACCACTCTCGCCTCCCGTGCCGCAAACAGCGAGGGTCTCGGAATCGCCGGCGTTGCGCGGGTACAAGGAGATCAATTTGCGGGCGCTGCAATTGCTGGAATCGGGGGGCGTGCTGATCACTTGTTCGTGCTCGCATCATGTCGGGGAAGGGGCCCTGCTGGAAGCTGTGGCAGAGGCTTCGCTCGATGCGCGGCGTCCGCTACGCGTGCTGGAACGGCGGGCACAGTCGATGGATCACCCGATCTTGTTGACTGTGCCCGAGACGCTGTATTTGAAGTGTCTGGTGCTGCAAGATGTGGATTGAGCCTCCGGACATGTCCACTGGGTCCCGGACGTTCATTTCATACGCCCATGGATAGTTGGTGGGGGCGTGTAGCGTGGGAGCCCGCGTTCCGTGTACTCCGGGTACAGGCTTGCGACGTCTTCGACACCAATCCAAAAATACCGACCAGATTCCGCTCGTGCAAGATGGTCTCAGCAGTTTGCAGATCCGTTCGGTGGAAGCATCGGTTATGTGTGGGACAGCGCTTTGTCCGCGAACGGCATAATGGCTACATGGGCCTCAACATCAGGAACGCGGAAGTCGAGCGATTGGCGGCGGAAGTCGCGGCGATGGCGAGGGAATCGAAGACAGAGGCCATTCGAATAGCTTTGTTGGAGCGAAAAGAAAGGCTGTCCGCGCCGGGCGGCGAGCTTGGCCGCAGGGCCAAAGTGATGCAGTATTTGCAGCGGTCCGTATGGCCCAACATCCGCCCGGAAAGCCTCGGCACACGCGTGCCCAAGAAGGAAATGGACGATCTGTTTGGGCTGTAACCGATGATCGGACTCCTCCGCGATTCTGTTGGAACTCCAACCGTTCTGGAAGCGATCATGGCCTTGAGGTCGCGGACGAGGGGGCGCGATCCCCGCAACATTGTAATGGGGTTTCTCACACGCATCGACGCGGAGATTGTCGAATTCACTCCGGTGCATATGGAAGCAGCGGCTGAAGCGCTTCTTCGATATGGCAAGGGACGGTGAGCGGGTATCCGCTGCTCTTCACCGGACAGGACTTCGCCAAAACCGATATCCTCCCCGCCTGAATCAATGCAGCCCTACGCGCACCGGAGCGGCGGTGGCCTCGTCCGTGCGCACCTCGGCGCCAGCGTGCCCTTGCACCAGCGTCACCGGATAATCGGCAGTCACGTCTCCGGCCACGGCAATCCGGAATATGGCCCGGTGGCGTTCTCCGGCCGCGCAATAAAGCCGGATCCGGCGCGACGCGAGAATATCGCGCATACCGCAGGTGACGGCCATCGGCGGTATTGCGTGCGAATTGCCCCCCGCCGAATGGATGCTTTGCACGACGATGGAGTCATCGCCCAAGGCAACGACACGGGTCAGCGAACGCCGCATCTGGTCCACGGTGACGCGGTTCCAGCGGGAGATCGGCGGTTCGTTGAAAGCCACATGGCCGTGATAGCCGATCCCACCGAAACAGCAATCGGCGCCGCCCACCCGCTCCAGCGTTTCGCTGAATTCGTCGATTCGAAACGGATGGGGCACGATGTGGTGATCCGCCGGCATCGCGAGTTCCGGGTCGATCTTCGAAAAGAGCTCGCGCTGGAGAAAACCAGTGAAGCTGAGTGGATGGCTCACCGGGATAGGACGGCCCTGCCAATCGAGGAACTCGTCCATCTGAAACACCCACGCATTGCGCCAACTGATCCGTTCGCGATTGGTGATCTCCACCAGGATCGGGTATTGACGCACGGGGCCTACAGGCAGGATGAGGCGTGCGGGGCGTTCCTCCCGGTTGGCCGCGGAGATCTCGTCGGCGATGGCGCAAGCGAAGTCAGCAAGCAGCTCGTCAGTGTGGGGAAGCAGCCGGAACGGGAGGCGGGCGCGACGGGCTAGTTCGTCCACCGGAAGAGCCATCAATTCGAGATAAGGATTCATCGGGGTGGCACCATGACACAATGTAACATCCGGATACGCACGGGCCGGATGTTCTTGTCTACATCTTGGCGGGTGAGCTACCGGATGGTAGACTGCATTCAATCCCGATTGAGCGCAGCGGTCAAAGTTTCGTTGAGCCATGCTCAGATCTCAGATCTGCTGCTGGATGCCGTGGAAGCGACACCTGAGGCCCGCGTGGCCCTGCTGGAGGACCTTCGCGCACGATCGCCGCAGGCCGCCGTGGAGTTGGAAAAGCTTCTCGGCGCATTGGAGCAGGCGGGCGATTTTCTGCTGAATACTCCGGAGTTGGCTATCCCCGAATCATCTACCCGTGCCCTTCAGCCGGGTGACCTGTTGGGTGACCGGTTCCTCGTCGAACAGTTCCTGGGTTCTGGTGGTTTCAGCGAAGTCTATCTCGTCCTGGACGGCTTCCTGCATCGCCGCGTGGCGCTGAAGACGATCAAGCCGGAGCTTGCCGCGGAAGAACAGTTTCTCCAACAAATGAAGGATGAGATCAAACTTGCGCAATCAGTGGGGCATCCCAACCTCTGCCGGCTGTACGATCTGGAGCGGGCGCAAGTGCGCGATAGCGATGTGGTGTTCATCACAATGGAGTGGATCAGCGGGCCGACGCTCGCCGATTATCTCGCGGACCATGATATTGCTGTGGAGACCGCCAAGAGCATTGCACGGCAGGTTCTCGCGGGTCTCGCGGAACTGCATGCGCGGCATGTGCTCCATTGCGATCTGAAGACCAGCAACATCATGCTTGCACCGGAGCCGGACGGAGGGACCCGGGCGGTAATCACGGACTTTGGTCTGGCCCGATTGCGGCCGCCGGGGAATGAGGACACCCTAACCCTGCTCGAGAGTGGTTTTGCCATGGGAACACCCGCCTATATGGCGCCGGAGCAACTGCGCGGAAAAGCCGCCAGCATCGCATCAGACCTTCACGCAATGGGGGTAATACTGTTTGAGATGCGCGCCGGACGCCTTCCCTTTCAGGGGGACACGCCTTTCGATATCGCGATGGCCCGGCTGGAGAACGAAGCGCCGCCGGTGCGCACCTTGAACCCCACTGTCAGCAAGGCCTGGGAGAGAGCGATCGCGTGCTGTCTGGATCGGGATCCGAAGCGCAGACCTCGCTCGGCAAGCGAAGTGCAAGCCCTGCTGGATGGGAAGCGTGTGATGCCGACACGACGTCATGCCGCCATGGGCCTCGCCGCGTTTACCGCGGCCGCAGCGCTTGGCTATGCAGGACTCACGCGGTACCGGGGACCCAGGGAGCAGCTTCTATCCGCCGCGGCGCAGCGGAGCATGCAACTCGGCGCGATGTTCCTTCGCGACCGCAACAAGCAGAGTCTCGTGTCGGCGGTGGAAGAATATTCCTCGGTAACCAAAGCTCATCCCAATCATGCGCCTGCCTGGGCGGGATTAGCGGAAGCCTACAGTTCCTTGCACGGATTCGGGCACATGGACACCCGCGAGTCGCTGCGCCTGGCAACGGAAGCCGGCAAACGCGCGATCGACCTCGATCCGGAGAACGCCCATGCACTGACCGTGTATGCGCGGAACCTGTCGATCAATGTGCGCCGCTGGCTGGAAGCGGAATCCTATTTTCAGCGGGCGATGAAACGCAACCCCGACGATGCACGGCTGATCAACTGGTATGCGGCGCATCTGGGAAGGCTGTCGCGATTCGATCAGGCGATATCCATGTTGGAGCAGGCACTGGCACGGCATCCGGACGATCTGGCCCTGAACCAGCAGATGGCGACAGAATACTTTCGTGCACAAAGGATGGAGAAATTCGAAGCAGCGGCGCGAGAATTGGTGCGGCTGTTCTATGACAAGCCGCTCTGCCGGCTGGTGCTTGCCAGGGCTTTCGAGTGGGCCGGAAAGTTCGACCAGGCCGAAAAGGAGATCGCCGAGGCGGACCGTTTGGGGGGGCAGGGGCCTTCGCTGCCCCAGAAGATCACACTTGCCGCCGCGCGCGGGCGTTTAGACGAGGCCCGGCGGCTGGCCAGAAGCGCGGCACTGGAATGGGACAAGGCCGGGATCGAGTCGATGCAGATGGCGATCACCTACGTGGTCACCGGCGAAGTGGATCGGGCCATACAGTCGTTGAACCAGGGCTTCGACCGTGAGGACAGCTCCGTTTTGTACGCCCCCACCAATCCCTACTTTGCCCGGATCCGTCAGCATGACGGGTTCGTCCAATTCAACAAACGCCTCGGGTTGTAGGTTGGCTCAAAGGGCGAACGGGGTCTGTTCGAGATCGCATTCCTCTCTGGCCGATGCGAGCCAGCCGAGTTGAACGGGAACATCGTAGAGCCTTCCGGGACCAAATCGGGGGTTCCAGGGACGTAATCCCGGCACCACTACGCGGACGACTGGATAGTGCGTCTCGGGGCGAGTCAGATCCACGTAGTAACACTGGAGTCCAACGCGCCGGATAGCGCGCACCACTTCCTCCAGTTGATCGCCGATGCGAAGTGCAATGCGCCGCGGGCGTGGAGGAACGTGATCCGTGGGAACGATTTGCGGGTGCCTTGCTGGAGTAATGGAGGCAAGCCATCGCGACAAGGGGGTTTGAGGGCCGCCGTGATGTGACCAGAAGTCGACCAATGCCGCTTCGGCGACGGCTTTGTATGCGGCGATGGATGCATCGGGATGAGCAGCGGATCCCACGGCGAATCGGCCGGTCGCGTGCCGCAGACAGGCAACGTAAACAGGTACTGCGAAATCCGTGGTCACATCGAGGATCGTGACTTCCCAGCCCTCGCCTTCAGCGCGGGCAACTGTTTCACGCAGAGTGGAATCCCCTGCCGCCATGAGGTCCAGGGCGGGGCGAGGCGCGCGGTTGTACCACCAGATAGAGACTGCATCCCGTTCGATCAGCTCCAACAGACCAGAGCAAAGAGCTGACTCCAAATCCGGACCGCTGGCGCAGCCGTTGGAATCTGACAGGCACACTTTCCCCTGGGGATCCTCGGGAGGCCAGAAGTAGCAATAAGCGGCCGGGATAAGACGCGAAGGTCCACCCGTCAGGCTCAGGGCCTCTGCCCACAGGATTGGCGAGTTTGTGTCAAACGGGCGCGGTGTCCACGAGAAATCGTCCGCGTCCTCGCTGCGCCCGGCGTACTGTCTGGCGCTGCAGCAAAGCAGTTCGTTAGGGTGGATCGCCTCTACCTTGCCGGCGCTTGCGGTGATCAGGTTCTCGTTCCCCTGATAGACAAGTGCATATCGTTCCAGGGCCTCTGCCGCGCACCCCGTGCGCGCTTCTTCAAGAGTTCGCCCCTTTCCTCCGGCCCGCTGTGGCTCCACGACGGCAGCCGCCGGCCAGGCAGGATGACTCATCATGCAACGGCCGATCGAGACATGCACGCCAAATCGTTGGCCGGAGTCAACACAATGGACAAGACCGGTATAGCGTCCTTCAAACCTCGCTACGGGTGGACGCGCGTAGCTGCGATCACGGCAATGCGGACAGCCGCCTCGCGGGTTGATATGACTGTGGCTCATTCGCTGCGTAAGCGTGTCGAAGTGCAGTATGCCGTTCTCAAGTTCGGGCTGTGCGGCGCCCGCCAGCAGGAGTGTCGTAACACTTGCGAGCCAGCTCGCCGCCATTGCTTCAGTGGATGGCAATGCGGCGACCGCATGGTCGGGCGCATAGGAATGTCCTGACAGAAGCAACGCGTTTTGCGGGTAGCGATTGAGCGTCAGCCACCATTGCAGGCATTGCAAACAGGCCCCTCTGCCTGGTGTCAGCAGCGGACCCAGCCACAAGGTCTTACCGGCGGGTTTGGCAAGCAGGCAAACCCGTTTCGGGAGTACCGCATGCAGTAGTTCCGGGCGGAGATAGTCGTCCGTGAGAACCAGCCGCAGTGGGGAGTCGGGTCCGACGGCGACATTCTGTTGAGCGAGAATGAGTGTGAGGAATCCAGCGGTGACGCCAATCGGGATAACCTCGACGCTGGCCGCCGGAGGCCGTTTCTCCGCCAGTTCCCAAAACGCTCCGGCCGGGTCCACGGGCTGCCCGGCGGGCGATTCAACGTCCTCTGAGAACGAATACCATCCGTCTTCAGCGATGAAAACGGAACTTCCGTCCGGCAAACGCAACTTACGCCTGCTGCTCATCGGCTTTGGGTCGATGCTGTTCACTTGCATTAGCGTAACAGGGGACTGGTGAACGTTTTGCGCTGTAGGGCGGGCCCCCGGGCCCGCGGCCGACCCCCTGGCCGGCCATCTCGAGCTGAGAATAATTCCGCTCGCTACGCACTATATCTGTGTGATCTACTCCCGTCGCCATCTCCCTCATCTCTACGAAATGGATCAGCCGCTGTTTGTCACCTGGCGTCTGTTTGGCAGCCTACCTCCTTCACGCGGCTTTCCGGAAGCGTCGCTCACCTCCGGGCAGGCATTCGTCACCCTGGACCGGTTGTTGGATCACGGCCAAAGCGGACCTCTCTACCTGCGCCGGCCCGACCTCGCGGACAAGGTTGTGGAAGCAATCCATTACAATGCCCAGGTACTCGGACACTATAGTTTGCACGCTTTCGTCGTGATGCCCAATCACGTTCACATGCTGGTGAGTCCGCATGTCGCGCTCTCCAGGTTGACCAAATCACTCAAGGGAATCACGGCGAAACACGCCAATGTGATGCTGGGACGAACGGGACAACCCTTCTGGCAAGAGGAGAGCTACGATCACCTGGTTCGGGACGGGCGCGAGTTTGACAAGATTCGCTGGTATATCGAAGAGAATCCGGTGAAAGCTGGATTGGTGAAGGAGGCGGCGGAATACCGTTGGTCGAGCAAGACGACCGGGGGGTCGTCTGCGGACCGGGGGTCCGCCCTACGGTAGCTGCCGTGCTGCCGCGTTTTGCCAAGCCATTGAACTGCCCACGCGATTGTTGGATAATCACGAGACCTCGCAAAAGGGTCAATGCGCCGGCTGGGAATGTCACCTTCCGCCGGCAGGTTCCGCTGTTAGCGGTGTGTGGGATGGGAACGCCCGTCCTGCTGACACATGAATATTCGAAAGAAAAGGGGGTTCTCAATATGGATCAGTTTCAGATAAGACAAACGAAGCTGGTGAATGCCGTGGTGAAAGCCGACGGAGCCGATCTCGGAATCGGACACAATCTCCTGGCCAAAGAAGTGGACACGGAAATCGTGGGCGCGTGCCGCGAGCAGTTAACGCACGTGCTGATCGGAGACAAAAAAGCCTGTAACTCTGCAGCCGGCGACTTGAGCGTGCAGTCATGTGGTACGCTTCGCCAGCCATCCTGCGGGCGGTCCGGAAGAGAAGTGAAAGTGATTCGCTGTCTCGATGACAAGCCGCCTTCTGAGGTGGAAGAGTTCGCGGCCGCGGCCTGTCACAGGGATTCCCAGCGAATCAACGGGGAATTGCAGGTGAGCGACCTGTTGTTGACCCGGGAAAACAATCCAGAGAAGTGGAGTCGGCTATTCTCTGAGAGTTTCTTCTCCCGCTGCGACGAACAAGGTGAGAGTCAGGAATCGGTTCGGGAGCAGACGGACCTGGTGGATGCCGTGGTTAAGCTGGATGACACGACTGTGGATGGAGTGGGACACAGACTGCTGGCGCGGAAGGTCGTGATGTCCGGCGACTGCGATGAGGAATTGACCCACGCCCTGATCGGCGGTAAGGACGCCTGTATCTTCACGGCGAATCGTCTGAAAGAGGAGTCGCTGGAACTAACGGATCCCGCTTGCGGAAGGTCCGGAAGGTCTGTCCGGGTATTCCGCTGTCAGAATGGACAGGAACCGAAGGAAGTGGGGACGTTCGCCGCCGCATGCCACATGGGCTCTGTACGTACCAATGGCCGGCTGAAGGTGGTGGAACTCCTTCTGACCGTGAAGGAGGAGAAGGATTGGGAGGACGTCTTCAGGAAGAGTTTCTTCTCCAAATGCAGGGATGAAGCGTCTCAGAACAGCCGGAGGTCCACCGGCTCGTAGCGGCCCAACCGCCGGCTGACGCCATGGGAGGAAACATGCGACAGGTAGAACGCGAAGAGCAGGATCGGCTCCTCGCACTGCTGGAGCAACACGAACGGAGGTTGCTTGCTTTACCTGGCGTGTACTACGCGGACGCCGGATACCGAATCCGCGAGAATCGCCACGCTGACGAGTTGACCCTTCGTGTGTTTGTCCACAAGAAACTCCCTTTGGCGGACTTGGCAGCGAACGATGTTGCTCCCCGCGATATAGCCGGAGTCGGCGTGGACGTAATCGAGAGCCGGCGGGTACCTCACGAACCCGCGCACCGGGAGCGATTGGATCCGCTGCCGGGAGGCATGGAATGTGGAAACCGGCGCTTTCCTGGCAGGGAGGGGACACTTGGTTTGATTGTCCGCCAGGTAGATACAGGCGAGCTGCTCGGGCTAAGCAATTACCACCTGTGGGTAAGGGGCGGCGGACAGGCAGGGGACCAGATTTGCCAGCCGCATACGAACCTGGAGGCGGATGTGATTGGGACGCTACTGGATTGGTCGTCGGACCTGGACTGCGCGGTTGCCAGGTTGAACCACTCGCGCGGATTCAGCCTGCGAACCGCGCTCGGTCTTCCGTCATTGCGCAGCATCGCCCAGCCTTTGATCGGAATGTCCGTAACCAAGTCCGGCCTGGTGACCGGAGTGACGGCCGCACAGATTGACGGGGTCGGGCTACCCGGGCAGGATGTGACCATGGTTCCCGATCCTGCCAACCCTCCAAAACAAAATGAGATCACCATCGAAGGCGATTCCGGTTCGGTTTGGATCCAGACGTCTACACGAGATGCGATCGGCTTACACCACAGCGGTGAGGCGCCTGGCAAGCCTGACCGTGCGTGGGCAAAGCGAATGACCGATGTCGCCAAGGCCATGCGCTTCACGCTGTGAGGCAGTGCCAGTCTCAGGCTCTGGGCTGATCGGGACTGCGACCCAATTCGGAAAACAGCCAGGCGCGTGCCATCGTCCAGTCGCGCTTCACCGTTCTCGAGGCCACCCCCAGCACGTCCGCAATTTCCTCCTCTGTGAATCCTCCGAAGAACCGCATCTCCACCACCTTCGCCTGGCGCTCGTCAATCTGGAACAGGCGCTCCAGAGCTTGATCGAGTTCGATGGTGTTCGCATGCGGCTGGACTTCCAGGGCTTGCCCGCCCTGCGCCGGGCTACGCCGCGCAGCGCGCTTCATGCGGGCGTGATCGACAAGGATCCGCCGCATCACTGTCGACGCAAGCGCGAAGAAATGCCTGCGCCCGGTGATGTCGCGCTCGTTGTCGTGAACCAGCTTCAGAAAAGCCTCGTGGATCAGGTCTGTCGGCTGGAACGAATGGTCCTTGCGTTCCGCCCGCATCCGCTGGCGAGCCATCTGCCTGAGCTGCACATAAACGCGAGCATAGAGCCGGTCAGCCGCGCCATCCTCGCCGTTCTTGATGGCCCGGAGCAAACGCGTAATGTCGACGGAAGGATCTTCGTCCATTGTGCATTGTTCAATGTATCATTGCGCCGCGTTTCCGCATAGTGATTCATTCGACTTATCCTAGTCAGAATGACCGAACAGCAAAACCAGGCCGGCATACAACCGGATTCGCGCCGTTGGGGAGTTCTGTTTCTACTGTTCATCTCGCTCGCCGTGAATCTGCTCGACCGGCAGGTGTTGGCGGTGCTGGCTCCGGTGATTCGCGAGGAACTCCACCTCACTGCGTCGCAGTACTCCTACATCGTCACCGCGTTTCTCATCGGGCTGACACTGGCGCAGGTACCTTCCGGCATGCTGCTCGATCGCATTGGCACTCGCATCGGGCTGCCCATTCTGATGCTGTGGTGGTCCGCGGCCAATGCGGCGCATGCGGCCGCGCGAACACTGGCGCACCTCATCGGATGCCGGTTCCTTCTGGGAGTGGGCGAGTGCGGCAACTATTCGGCTGGCGTGAAAGTCATCTCGCAATGGTTTCCACAAAAGGAGCGGGCGCTCGCCGGTGGTATCTTCAACGGTGGCTCGGTGATCGGCGCCTTCGTTGCTCCCTACCTGATCGTGAAGATCATGCAGGCATACGGCTGGCGGGCCGCCTTTCTCCTGCCGAGCCTGATCGGACTGATCTGGATCGTCCCGTGGTTGATGGGTTACCGCGACCGGACCACCGGCAGCTCCGGCATCGCGGGCCAGCCTCAGCCGCACGTGCCCCTGGGTCCCTTGCTGCGGATGCGCGAAGTATGGGGCGTCGTGTGCATCCGTGCCTTCGCGGGACCGGTGCAACACTTCTATTGGTACTGGCTGCCCGAGTACCTGAAGCATGACCGGAACTTCACCCTGGAGATGATCGGCCGGTACGCGGGCATTCCGTTCCTCTTCGCCGGCCTGGGGAATCTCGCGGGCGGCTGGTTCTCGGGCCGGCTCATCGGCAAAGGCGTCTCCGTCGACACTGCGCGCAAACTCAGCTTCACGCTCTGCGGGCTCATGGCGGCATTGAGCATGCTGGTGCCAGTGGCACCCGACGAGGTAACTGCTCTCATCCTGATTTGCATGGCTACGTTCGCTCTCGGCGCGGGAACGGCGAATCACATCGGTCTGCTGACGGACATGTTCTCGCCTCAGGTGATGGGTCGAATCACAGGACTGTCGGGCATGATGGAGGGGTGCGTGAACATCGTGCTGACGCTTGCCACAGGTGCATTGGTGGACCGGTATGGGTACCTTCCGGTGTTTATTGTTGCAGGGTGTATGCCGGTTTTCGCCTTTAGTTCTATCCGCACGCTGGTGAGGCGGGTGCGCCCTTTGTAGTAGGTGCCGATTCGGGCATTTGGCCGATTGACGGGATTCCAATTCTCGAAGAATAATGATAAGGACTGGACTCACGCATGAAAACAGCGCTATTTGTGTCTCTCGCCTCAGCCTCATTGGCTTTTGGCCAGTTGGCCGACCCCGGCTGCCCTCGTTATCCCTCGTCCGATCGCACCGAGCTGCAAGGCCAATTCGACCTCGAGCGGATGGGCTGGGAGTTCGCGCAGAAGGCCGCCAGGGAACGGAAAAGCAAGAGCGCCGCCCGCTCGGCAATCACACGCGTCAATTTCATCGACAACGAGATCTTTCAAAAGATGGATGCCGATGGCGTTAGCCCGGCCGGTGTGACAACCGACGCTGAGTTTCTCCGGCGTGTCGCTATCGACCTGACTGGCCGCATCCCGGCGCCTGAAGAGGTGGAGGCGTTCCTCAGCGATAAGTCGGCCGACAAGCGCACCAAGCTCGTGGAGCAGTTGCTGAGCTCGCCGGCTTACACCGATCAGATCACCCTGTTCTTCGCTAACAAGTTTGAAGTGACGAGCGGGTTCTACAACGAAATCGGATTTCCGGGACGGAATCTGTTCAACCGCTACCTGCGCGACTTTGTACAGCGCGACCGCCCCTACAACCAGGTTGTGACGGAGATTTTGACAGCAACTGGGGATTCGGATCAGGTGGCGCCGGTGAGCTTTTTGACTCGTGGCTGGCAGAACGGCGACCCTGTGCAGGACACGTGGGACACGCTGACGGACCGCGTCACCGTGCGCTTTCTCGGTTTCAAGACAGAGTGCATCTCGTGCCACGCCGGCCGCAGCCACCTGGAACAGATCAACCTCTGGTTGTCCAAGCGCACCCGTCAACAGTTCTGGGGAATGTCGTCGTTCTTTTCCCGCATGGTAGGCGCTCGCGTTTCCGGCGACGCGTTCAATCAGCGGATGAAGTGGATTTATTCGGATCGCGATAACGGCGCCTACTACTCTTATGTGACCAGCGCCGGTCCGCGTCCGCCTCGGTCGGGCGGGCCGTACACGCCTGCCTACATTACCACCGGGGAAGAGCCGCAGAACGGCGAATGGCGCCAGGAGCTGGCCCGCATTCTCACCACCGACCGTCAGTTTGCGAAAGCAACCGTCAATTACCTCTGGGCGTACATGTTCAACTACGGTCTGGTGGATCCGCCGAATGGATGGGATTTGGCCCGTGTTGACCCGAAGAATCCACCGCCGGCTCCGTGGACTCTCCAGGTCACCCACCCGGAGCTGCTGGAGCAACTGGCCGACGCCTTCGTGCTCAACAACTACAGCGTGAAGAGCGTTCTCCGCCTCATCGCCAATTCCAGCGCCTATCAGCTTTCCAGCAAATACCCGGGTACGTGGAACCCGGCATACACGCGCTACTTCGCCAAACACATCCCACGCCGCCTGTCGGCGGAAGAGATGTACGATGTGCTGCAACTCGCCACTGACACCGCCACCGCGATGTTCGTGAACGGCAACCCGGAGCCCATCAGCTTCGCCAATCAATTGCCTGATCCGACGGAACCGCGCAATGACGGGCTCGTGCTGGAGTTCATGAACGCGTTCGGGCGTGGCGACTGGCTCAATGTGGCCCGCGATCCGCAGCCCAACATTCTCCAGTTGCTCTACAGCATGAACGCCAACCAGACCGTGTTGCGCACCTTCACCATGAACCCCAACACTCCGTCGAACCGGCCCGCGCGCCTGGCCCAATCACAGTACAGCGATGAGGAAGCCATCCGGCAGATGTTCCTGGCCACCCTCACCCGTCCGCCCACGGCGGAAGAAGTGGGTACGGTGCTCAGTATGAAAAAGGGCACGCGCCTGGAGTGGCTGAGCGACCTGCAGTGGGCGCTGCTGAACAAGCTGGACTTCATCTTTAACTACTAACAGGAGGACACCACCATGTATAAGACCTGCGGAAATCATGCGCGGCACACGCGCCGCCACTTCCTGTTTGGCGCAGCCGGGGCAGCCGGCTTCCAGTTGATGAAGGCCCATGCGGACGCGGAAGTAACCTCGACTCCGGTGAAGCCGCGAAAGACCGCGCGCGCCTGTATCTTTATCAACCTCGCGGGCGCTCCCAGCCACCTCGACACATTTGCGCCCAAGGACGGCCCATGGAATCCCAGCGACGCGAAGCTTCAGCAATTCCCCGGTAAGATCGTTCTCTCAGAGGCTTACTACCCCACGCTCACAAAGATCACAAACGATCTCTGCGTCATCCGGTCTCTGCAGAGCTGGGAAGCCGCTCACGACCGCGGCCAGTTCTACATGCAGACTGGCCACCCATCGAACCCGGCCTTCGCGCAGGAGACGCCGCACATAGGCGCCGTGGTTTCGCGCGAACTGTACGATGCATCCAAGCCGCTCCCGCCCTTCCTTTCTTTCTATGGATCGGGCCAGCAGGGACAGGCCTTTCTCAGCGGACGGTTCGCCCCGATGAATCCGTCGCCGAATCCCAACGGCCTCTCGACACTGGAGCACAACTACTACGGAGCCAACAGCGCCAACAAGTTCGAGCAGCGCTTCCAGTTGCTCAGTGCATTGGATGCTCCATTGCGCCAGAATCCGCCTGATCCCGCCTTCGCCACCTACGCCAGTTTCTACGATTCGGCCAAGGCGATGATGTACAACCCATCCATCGCCGGCGTCTTCAGGTACACCGCCGACGACCAGGGCCGCTACGGCAACACCAACATCGGACGCGCCCTGATTCTCGCCCGCAACGCCATCCGCGCGCGCAACGGGGCGGTGTTCGTTAGCGCCACCACAGGCGGTTGGGACATGCACCAGCAGATGTTCGACGTGACTTATCCGCAGAACATCTACGTGGTGAACAACGCCCTGGATCAGGCGGTTGGCTCGCTTGTGGAAGATCTGAAGGCGAGCGGGGATTTTCAAAGTACGCTCATTGTCATGATGGGCGAATTCGGGCGCACGCCCGGGAACCTGAATGCCCTCGGCGGGCGCGATCACTGGAAGAACTCCATGGCCGCGTTGATGATGGGCGGTGGTGTCAAGGGCGGGCAGGTAATCGGCGATCAGACACCGGACGGCTCGCAAATATCGGATCCAGGCTGGCGCGGCGACCGTCCCATCCAGACGGAAGACATCGTTGCCACTATCTATTCGGCGCTGGGCATCGATTGGACCAAGCGCATCTCCGACACCCCCTCCAATCGTGTGTTCGAATATGTCCCGTTCGGTACGCTGGGCACGTACTTCCCGGTGGACGAGGTTTTTGGCGGCTAGAGGTTTTGAGGATACATCTGCTTATGCGCACCGTTCTCTTGTTCGCACTCATCGCCGCGAAGGTCTCCGCTCAAGGACCCGTGGCATCGGTGCAAGTGCTCGCTCCCAGCCTGCGTGTGATCGCGGGCGAACAGGTGCAGTTGACTTCGGTGGTGCGCGACGCGGCGGGGAATGTGCGTCCCAACGACATCACGGCATGGTCAGTGGACAACACGAATCTCGCCACGGTGTCCGGCGGAGTGCTTACCACCAAGACCATTGGGATCGTTTCGGTGCGCGCCACGATGAGCGGCGTCACTGGCGCACTGTTCATTCAGATTCTGCCGAAGAAGTTGACGCTGAGTCCGGAGCGAGTAACGCTCACTGTCGGCGAAACGGCGCAGTTCACTGTGATCGCCACCGATAAGAACGATCAACCGCTGCCGAATCCGAACTTCACGTGGTCTGCAACGAGCACGAACGGTGGCACCACCAACACCTGCACCATCCGTAACGGGCTGCTCACCACGCTCGCCACCGGCGATGTGCAGGTACGGGCGGCCATCGGCTACAACACTTCGGTCCCTGGCTTCGACCGCTACCTGGCAACCACGGCCAACGTGTCCATCCGGCCGCCAAAGAGCTATGCAGTGTCAAAACTGGTGAGCTCCGGGCCGCTGATCGCGGGGCCGTTTGAGCTGCGCGGCCGCATCGTGCAACTGCTTGGAAACGAGAACGGACAGTTCGTCTTCAACTCGGAAATGAGCGGGCTGGTGAACGGTCCGCTGATGTTCCACAGCGGATTCAGCAAGCTTCTGATGCATGGTGGAATGCCGGGAATGTATCCGCAATCCATGGTGGCGGAGTTCAACTACCTGGCTGTCAACAACAACGCGGAGCTGCTCGTCCATTGTACGGTCTTAGGGAGCAACAACACCATCTTCAAGACGTCGTGGGAAGGCGATCTGAAGCCGGTGTTCATCGACTCCTCACCGCTCCCGGGAACGGAACTGCTGACCGGATCTTACTTCAGCCGCAACAGCCTCAACGACGGCGGCGACTTTGTGATGCGCGTCAACTACCGCGTGCAGAACACCGGCCCCACATTCACCGCGCTGTACATCGTTCCAACTCGCGGATTCCCCAACCAGGTGGCCAACACGGCGGACGGGCTCCCGGGTTTTCCTCCGCCCTACAATCTTGACACCGACTTCGGAATCGACGGCAGCGGCCAGGTCTACTTCACCGCAACGAGCGGTTCGCGGCGCGCCCTGTTTGTCAACAGCTATGGCGATGTCAGGAAGGTGGTTGAGATCGGGATGCCGCTGCTCGGGTCCACTGTGTCGCGTTTCCTCGGCAACGGCTTCATGATCAACAGCGCCGGCGATCTTGGTGTAGGTGTAGGTCTGGCCAACGGTCAGTTGCACCTGCTGAAGTATTCCGGCGGAAAGTGGGATGCGCCCGAGAAGACCCTGCGGATGACCAACTTCGGAAACCTGTTCGCCATGAATCCGAAGGTGGGCGCACTGTTTCTGGGGGATGTAGGCCGTGGCTACGGCTTGCAGTTGTGGGATGGCGGCACCGAAGCGAAAACCTTGTTCGCGCAGGGCAACAACAACTACCTTCTTCGCGGCAAGAGCGTCCCCACCATCGACTGGGCCACGATCAACAACAACGCCGAAGTGACGTTCTTCGTGCGGTCGCAGGACAAGATCATGGAACTGCTGCGGCTCAATCCAGGCGAAACCGTACCCACCGCGATACTGGCCGCCGGCGACCCCGTCCCCGGTGTTTTCGCGGCCCGCGTAGGCGTGAACAACATCCTCAACGGCGACCGTACCGGTCCGGTGCATCTGTTGACCGGCGGCCGCGGATCGAGCATTCATGAAGTGTCGGAAGCGGGCGAACTGAAGCCGGTGCTCCTGCATGGAGAACGCTACTCCACCAATGCGCTCTTCACTGGAGCCAACACAGGCGATTCGCGCAAAATCGCAAGCGGTGAGCTCTTTGTAACGCCGACCAACGGCGCCGGGCTGGTCCGCATCAAGGGCGGAACGTCGGAGCTCGTCGTCAGGCCAGGCATGGCTCTCGAGGACGCGAGCACGATCAATTCGCCTTCCAACGTATCCGGCAATGCTCGTGGCGATTTGCTTATCCAGGCATCCACGAATCGCGGCGACACGCGGCTCGTCCTGATTTCGGGCGGCAAGAACATCCAACTGCTCACCAACAGCGCCGCCGCTGCCTACCTCACCAAGGTGGACGGCCAGGACGTCATCGGCTGGAGCGATCACATTGTGGACGAGACCGGACGGGTGATGGCGACTTTGCGCTTCCGCGACAACACCGCGGCGCTCCACGTATACCAGGGCGGTTCGTGGCGGCGCGTTGCCGTGGCGCTGGAAACAAGAGTGAATGGCTCACTGGTGAACTCCTACACTCAGATCCGCGCCGCCGGTGACAGCTTCTATGCGATCTTCAGCCTCGCCGGTATTGGCAACACGCTCATGCGATACAAGGCCAACTGGGAGGTTGCCTTCGCAGTGAACGAGATCCTCGCCACGGGACAGCGGACGAA
Organism: Acidobacteriota bacterium; assembly: GCA_016213775.1. Taxonomy (GTDB): domain Bacteria; phylum Acidobacteriota; class Terriglobia; order Bryobacterales; family Bryobacteraceae; genus CADEFT01. The sequence goes on along the minus strand of JACQZR010000278.1, from coordinate 2,400 downwards.
TTCCATCGGCAACTACGACGTCAACCGCAACGGCGACATCCTGGCGCAATGCAACACGAACACGCAAGTAGTGGTGGTGAAGCGCGCTGATGGGAAGATCCACTACATACATATGCTCAATGAGCTCACTCCCGACGGCGACCTTCTGGTACGGACGAGCGACTTCGATCTTCGTGATGATGGTACAGTGTATTTTCTCGGAATGAACGTGCTCGACGAATACGCTTTGTACATGGCCAAGCCGCTGAACTAGCGGCTGCCACGTGGTAGTGTGTCTGCAAACAGAATCCAACATGGCCTCAAAGTGTGGCTGCCGGTCCTGGCGGCGGCCGTTATTCTTGGATCCCAGATTCTTGTTCCACCCATCGTAGGCGTCGCCGATAACGCAGACTTCGTCAACGTCAACATACCCCTGCAACTCGCTCCGGCGCCTCCTTATGCGGACGATCGCTTTTTCAGATACATCGTGCCTGTTTGGGTCTACGACACGCGCCTGCCTGTCTATTTCCGGTTGATCACGTCGGAACTGGTGCTCATCGCTCCGTTCGCTTACTTGTCGCGCGTTTTCTTCGGCGGTGAGTTCGATCTGCGATGGGCCGGTCTGATCCACATGGCGATCTTCCTTTGGGCGCTTTACGTAGCCGCGCCGTTGCTCAGCCGCCGTTGGTGGGTGGCCCTCGGGGTGGTGCTCGCTTTTTGCGATGTGGCCTATTTCAGCTTCTTCAACTCGATGTACATGGACGCGGCATCGTTCGTGTTCCTGATGCTCGCGGCTGCGTTCTACCTGCGCATCGATGAAGGGGCGCGGTTCTTTGTGGGCTTCGCAGTGGCGCTGGTGTTCTTCGTCACGTCAAAGCTGCAGCACGCCTACCTGATCGTGTTCCTGATCCCGTTCCTGTTCCTGGATACCCGTCTCAGGAAGCACTGCGCCGCAGCCGGACGCGTCACCTTGGCTGTTGCCCTTCTACTTTCGTTTGCCTGGCTGAAATCGCATGTGCCCGCCGACTACCAGGCCTTCGCCGCCTATAACGTGATCTTCTATCACCTGCTCCCCAATTCCGCTGCTCCGCGGGTTGTTCTGGAGGAGTTGGGATTGCCTCCAGGGATGAGCGTCCTCTCGGGAACTACCGCGTTCGTCGGGCGAAGCGGGATATCGGATCCACGCTTCCGTCCAGCGTTACTGGAGCGGTCGCTACATGTGGAGTTGGCCAGGCATTACATCCGGCACCCCGGTGTTGCGTGGGGAATGATCAAAGAGGCACTTCAGGAATCGGCGTTGGAGCGGCAGGCAGGCTACGGCAATTTCGCCAAGAACGCGGTAGCGGAACCCTCGACGCGGAGCAACGCCTTTGCACTGATCAGCGGCGCCAGGACCGCGATATTCGAAGGGCGTCCCATCTGGTACGCGTTGTTTCACGGCTTGGTGGCCCTGGCTGTGCTTGGGATGGGTTGGTGGCGCGAACGCGGTGTCCTTGTACCGGCCGCGCTCATTCTTTGCATGGCAGCCCTGGAATTCTTCGCCAGCGCGCTCGCGGATTGTCTCGAGACCACGCGTCATCTGTTCCTGTTTCGCGCGCTGTTGGACATGCTCTTTTGGCTCGCGATCGGCCTTGCGGCGAAAATTTTCGCCGCCGATGAAAGATTCCGCGGCGCTTTCTCGCATAGATAAACAGGGAGGCATTCCCTGATGCGCTCCCTGCGACCATGCTCCCCTTAAGCGGTCGCCCTTCAGCAGGCGGCGGTGTCTCCCCTCCGCCGCCCTGTTCCTTGGAAAACGGTGCCGCGATTCAGACCCCGAGGTGTTGTTTCATCCGGGCGCGGTTCCGCGTAATCATCTCCTTGCTCGTCTGGTCTTCGCGCTTATTCATCTCAAGAATTACCCAGCCCGCGCGTAGCGAATCGCGCAACGCGTCCGCAAGCGCCGGAAGGTTGAGGTTCCCCTGACTCACCTCGACTTCCTTGCCATCCTTCATGTCGCGCAAGTGGATTCCCGCAACGCGTGGCGCGTATTTGCGGATGAAATCGTGCGGCGGTAAGCCCGCTTCTACAAAGAAACTCACGTCCATCAGCGCGCCGACATTCCTCGCGTCGCAAGCCGCCATCACCGCATGCAATTCTTCACCCGCGTTCGCCAGCTCCTTGGCGTGATTGTGAACCGCCAGACGGATCCCTTCCTCCCGGCACTGCCCCCCAAAGCGGTCCAGGTTCTTCGTGTAGACATCGAGCACCGCGCGGTTGATGACACCGCTTGCGTCGCGCGGCACCCCGGAACTGCTCGCGATGAGAAGACTCCCGCCCAAGGCTTTGGTGGCGCGGACGATTCGCAACGCCTTCGCCGTTTCCGCGGCAATGGACTCGTTGGAAGAAAGCCGCGGCGCGGCATGCAACCCGATCAAAACG
>JACQZR010000277.1 GCA_016213775.1 Acidobacteriota bacterium | reverse complement strand
GCTCCGGAACTTCACCTTTGGATTGTTCTTTGCCAGTGTTTTGGTGATCGCCGCCGTCAAGGTCGTCTTGCCGTGGTCGATGTGCCCGATCGTCCCAATGTTGACGTGGGGTTTTGAGCGATCAAATTTCTCTTTGGCCATGAAACGTCGAATCTCCTCGATTGCTAATGATTACTGAGCGTCTTTTTCCTATTGAGCAACCTTGCCCTGGACGCGGCTGATGATTTCTTCCGCGATCGCATTAGGCACTTCGTCGTACCGCCCGAAGTGCATGGTGAAGCTTCCGCGGCCCTGGGTGCGGGAGCGGAGGTCGGTGGCGTAGCCGAACATTTCGGCGAGCGGCACCGAGGATTTTATTATTTGTGTAGTACCTCGCAGCTCCATGCCTTCGATGCGGCCGCGGCGGGAGTTGAGGTCGCCGATAACGTCGCCCATATAATCTTCAGGGACAACGACTTCTACGGCCATAATCGGCTCCAGAAGAACGGGCTTAGCTCGGCGGGCGGCTTCTTTAATGGCGAGCGAACCAGCGATCTTAAAGGCCATTTCCGACGAATCAACGTCGTGATAACTACCATCGTAGACGGAGACGCGGAGATCGGACATGGGGTATCCGGCAAGGATGCCAGCTTCGAGCGCTTCGACCATGCCTTTTTGGGCTGCGGGGATGAATTCTTTGGGGACCGCGCCGCCAACGATGTCGTTGACGAATTCGAAGCCGGTTCCAGCGGGGAGGGGCTCGACACGGATCTTGACGTGACCGTACTGGCCCTTACCACCGGACTGGCGGACGTGACGGCCTTCGGCTTCGGATTTGCGGCGAATGGTTTCGCGATAGGCGACCTGCGGCTTGCCTACGTTCGCGCCCACATTGAACTCGCGCTGCATGCGATCGACGATGATCTCCAGGTGCAGTTCGCCCATACCGGCGAGGATGGTCTGGCCGGTCTCATGATCGACGGACACGCGGAGGGTGGGGTCTTCCTGAGCGAGCTTACCGATGGCCATTCCGAGCTTTTCCTGATCCTGCTTGGTCTTGGGCTCGATGGCGAGCTGAATGACGGGCTCGGGGAAGTCGATCGACTCGAGTAGTACGGGATGTTTTTCGTCGCAGATGGTATCGCCGGTGATCACCTGCTTGAGGCCGACGGCGGCGGCAATGTCGCCCGCGAGAACCTCTTGGATTTCTTCGCGCTTGTTGGCGTGCATACGGACGATGCGGCCGATGCGCTCACGCCTGCCTTTGCTGGAGATATAGACGGAATCCCCGGAATTGACTTTGCCGGAGTAGACCCGGAAGAAGGCCAACTGGCCGACGAACGGGTCGGTCATGATCTTAAAGACCAGGCCGGCGAAGGGGGCGGTGTCGTCAGTGGGACGTTCGACGGAAGATTCGGGCTTACCAATCTCCGTACCACTGACCGCGGGAATCTCGAGCGGGGAGGGAAGGAAGTCGACCACCGCATCCAACAGATTCTGAACACCTTTGTTTTTGAAAGCGGAGCCGCAGACAACCGGGAAGATGGTCTGGGCGATGGTGGCTTTGCGGACGCCGCGGGTCAGCTCTTCGTTAGTGAGAGGCTGGCCTTCGAGGAACTTGTGCATCAGTTCGTCGTCGGTTTCCGAAACGGCTTCGATGAGCTTTTCGCGATATTCGGCGGCTTTGGCCTGGAGCTCGGCGGGGATTTCGACGTCGTCGTACTTGGCGCCGAGGGTCTCGTCGCGCCAGATACGGGCTTTCATCGTGATCAGGTCGATGACACCGAGGAACTTGTCTTCAGCGCCAACGGGGAGCTGGACGGGGACGGGGCGAGCCTTGAGGCGATCGACGATCGTGTCGATGGCGTGGTAGAAGTCCGCGCCAACGCGGTCCATCTTATTAATAAAGCAGATGCGGGGGACGCCGTATTTGTCTGCCTGACGCCAGACGGTTTCGGACTGGGGCTGGACTCCGGCAACAGCGTCGAACACAGCGACGGCACCATCGAGAACGCGCAAGGAGCGTTCCACTTCCGCAGTGAAATCGACGTGACCGGGGGTGTCAATGATGTTGATCTGGATGTCGCGCCAGGAAGCGGTGGTGGCGGCGGAAGTGATTGTGATTCCGCGCTCCTGCTCCTGAGCCATCCAGTCCATGACGGCGGTACCTTCGTGGACCTCACCGATTTTGTAAGTCTTACCAGTGTAGTATAGAACTCGTTCGGTAGTGGTTGTCTTGCCGGCATCGATGTGGGCCATGATGCCGATATTTCGCATTCTCTCTAATGGAATGGTGCGTGGCATAAAAAACCTGTGCTCGCGCTTAATATCCTTTTCTCAGTATGAGTTACCACCGATAGTGGGCAAAGGCCTTGTTGGCCTCAGCCATACGGTGGACGTCGTCTTTCTTCTTGATGGCACCGCCGCGCATATTCGCGGCGTCGTTCAACTCGTTGCAAAGCTTGTCGGGCATGCCCTTGTCGGGGCGGGAACGGGCATTGGAGAGGATCCAACGGATGGCGAGCGAAGTACGACGGTTGTTGGAGACCTCAACGGGAACCTGGTAGTTGGCGCCGCCGACGCGGCGGGTCTTGACTTCGAGGACGGGCTTGCAGTTCTCGACGGCCTTTTTGAAGATCTTGAGGGGGTCGTCGCCGGAGCGCTCTTTGAGCTTGTCCATTGCGCCGTAGAAGATACGCATGGAGGTCTGCTTCTTGCCATCCCACATCATGGAGTTGACGAATTTCTCCGCGAGGGTGGAGTTATAGATCGGATCGGGGAGGATCTCGCGGGTTTCTGGTCTGCGTCTACGAGGCATAGTATCTCCAATGCTCCTTAGGATTTAGGACGCTTTGCGCCGTACTTGGAGCGGCTCTGCTTGCGATTGGCCACGCCGGCTGTGTCGAGCGTACCGCGGACGATATGGTAGCGGACGCCGGGAAGATCCTTGACGCGGCCTCCACGGATGAGCACGATGGAGTGCTCCTGGAGGTTGTGGCCGACACCGGGGATATAGGTGGTAACTTCAATACCATTGGTGAGGCGGACGCGGGCCACCTTGCGGAGAGCCGAGTTCGGCTTCTTGGGGGTGGTGGTATACACACGCGTGCAGACGCCGCGACGCTGCGGGCAGGATTGCAGCGCGGGACTGGCGGTTTTCCAAATAGTAGGCTTTCGCCCCTTTCGCACCAATTGATTAAACGTAGGCACGAGGCTCCCTTTCCTTGTTTCGACTCGCTGGCGGCTTTTCTTTTACCAGCGTCCAAGCGCGAGTGACCGCACATGGAGGCACGCGCTAAATTGCGGTGGCTTGTAACTCTGCCGGAGCTCGACTGTGGGCGAAGCCACACAACACTAGTCCAGCGACTGAAAAACAACTTTATGACAATGCAGCCCGACTTTTATTGCGAAGATCGAGTTTGCACAACAACGCGAGGGCGCTTCGGACGGGCCCATGCCTCCTGCGACGCTAGAGTTCGCATTTGACCTCGGGGCCGACCCCCAGCCGGACTCCCTTACTACTAGAAATCTTACAAGGAGTGGTAGCCAGGAGCTGAAGAAATCAACTCGCCAAACCTTCCTAGGGTAACAGGATGTCGGGATGATGTCAACAGGTTTTCGAGCAGTTTTGGGGCCAGAGGTTGACAGGCAGGAGTGAGGAGATGAGGGAGATGGCCGACCAGGGGGTCGGCCGCGGGCCTGGGGGCCCGCCCTACCAGGATCGCGAAGGCCCGCGCATCAGACGAACAGGCAGATAGAAGATCGCCTGGATGAGGTTGAGCACTCCGCCGACGGCGATGCCGACGAGGCGGAAGGGCAGCAGGATCAACCATACGAACGGGTAGAGAATCAGGGCCACCAGCGCGAGCGGCCAGCAGATCACAAACAACAGGCACCACAGCAGGAATGTGAACATCTTGTTGTCCCTTCCTCAATGATTACGCAGGAAGGAAGGCGGGTGTTCCCCGATTCTACTTCGCGGTCTTGAGCTTAAAGTTCACAGTGATGGTGGTGATTACCTCGACGGGCTGGCCGTTGAGCAGGGTCGGCTGATAGAGCCATTGCGAGACAGCGTTGATGGCGGCGCGGGTGAGGTCGGGGTGGACGAGGGAGTTGAGGCTGTGGAGACTGAGGAGGTTGCCGTCCTTGGAGATGACGCCTTCCAGAAGAACCATGCCTTCGATGCCCTGCTCCTGCAGATGCTCGGGGTACTCGGGCCGGGCCATGCGGAGCACTTTGGTGGCCTGGACATTGCCTCCGACGCGGATACGTTGCGGGACGGCACTGCGTGCGGGTGGAGGCGGGGCCGTTTTGCGCGTGCCAACCACTTCGATCCGTTCGCTGATGCGGCCGAGCGAGAGATTGAGGTCGGCGCGGTTGATGGTACCCTGCTTGACTTCGACGCCGGAGCGGACAAGCATCATGAAGCCGGGGGCGCGCGCTTCCACTTTGTACTTGCCCACGGGGAGTTCGGCAAAGCGATAGACGCCGTCGGGTCCGGCGATGGCGATCTCCACCCTCTTGCCGTCCTCGGAGATAGCGCGCACCTCGACGTTCGGTACGGCCCCACCGCTGTCATCGAGCACCGACCCAAACAGGCCGCTGCCCGCTTGGGCGCGGATCACCAGGCTGGAGACTGCGACGGACAAGACGCACACCGCCAGTGCACCGGCAATGCGGGAGCGGGGCGCGACTCCGTGACGCGGGATAGAGGGGTTCAGCAAGGCATGGATGCGGGATTCGAGACCCGACGGTCTTGCCATGGCGACGGCCGCGCGGGGTGCGGGCTGCGCGAGGTCGAGAAGGTGGCGCGCGTAGTTTGCGGGCTGCAGGCCGCTCTGGAGCACGGCGTCGTCGCAGGCTTTTTCGCTCTCGCGGCGAAGGGCGGCGACGGCGGTCCAGGCGAGCGGATGGAACCAATAGAGGGCGCGCATGCACTGCGCCAGGAGTTGCGTCAGGTAGTCGAAGCGCTGGATGTGGTGCAACTCGTGGAGGATGACGGACCGCTGCTTGTCGTGGCTCCATTGGCGCGATTCCTCTGGAAGGAGGATGACTGGCCGGAGCACACCCCAGGTAATTGGCGACTGGCAAGAGGCCGATTCAAAGACGCGCGGGTGGCGGCGGACCGAAACCAGTGATTGGAGCGGAGACGGGCGGCGTCCGTTACGATGGCGGACGGCGAGCAACAGCATTCCAATGACGGAATAGGCGGTCATGAGGATGGCGCCGGCGAGCCAGAGAGTCGGGACGACAGGTGGCCGCGCTGGAGTCGCGGGTGCCGTGTTGATGGCGGCGAGGAGTGGGGCGCTGATGGCCTGCGGCGCCGGAATGATGACCGTTGCGGCTGTGCGATCGGGCCAGAAGGGGAGCGCCAGCAGGCACACTGCGGCGAGGACCCAGAGGCCGTGACGCTCCGCCGCGGAGCGCCGCCGCAGCATCCAAACCAGCAACTGCGCAAGCGCCAACACCGCGGTTGCGCGCCATGCGATTTCGGCTAAACGAATTGTTTCGGGAAGCATTTCGGGAAGCATCACTTTTCTCCTTTGTCACGGGCCTGGTCAATCATGCGGCTGAGCCGCTCCAACTCTTCGGGTTTCAGTTTTTTCGATGAGGAATCGAGCATGGCGGCCACGGCCTGCTCCACAGATCCATCGAAGAATGTCTCGAGCAAATGCCGCATGGCGCCGCGTTTGGCCTGTTCTCGCGGAGTAGCCGGGAGGAAGACGTACTTCTGGCCGTCCATCTCATGATGGAGATGACCTTTTTCCTCGAGGATGCGGAGAAGGGCGCGGATGGCGGAATAGCCAGGAGCGTCGGGGAGCGAGTCCTGGACGTCGGCCGCAGTGGCGCGTCCACGCTGGTAGATCACATCCATGATCTGGCGTTCGCGGCGGCTGAGCGGTGGTAGCTGTTTGGGGGCCATGCGAAATCTCTTGATGCTAAATTCTTAGCATCTGACTATACGGTACGCCTGTTGCGGCTTGGCGTCAAGAGATTTTTTTGTGTTTTTTTGCTACGGCTTGATTTCGGCAACGAAGTCGGCTCCGAGGTCGGCAACCTTCGGAGTCGATAGACCTACCCGTTGAATGAAGTTGAACTGCGCGCTCGCGGCTGAACGAATGGGTTTGCCATTTCGCTCAGCCGGCGCGAAGCGCCACTGCTTCAATGCCTCGAGCGCGTGTGGAACAATGACCGAGAGAGCCGCCGATTCGGTTTCAGTCCTCGGAACAACCGGTCCCAAGGGTCTCACGTCCACCGGGTTTCCGTTTTCATCAATCTCCAGATAAAGGCCGATATAGAACGCCGCTTTCGCACGACGCGCTTCTTCAGGGAACTTAGGAAGGACGCGGCTCCATCCACCGAGCAGGCTGGCCTGAAAAGCCAGCCGCGGCCAGGATTGGCCGCCCCACAAGACGGCGAATGTAGAAACTCCAGCGTCTCGACATGAGAGTCTGCGCCACAAGCTCAGGAGCGGGCGATGGCTTCGGCGATGATGGCTCCGTGGAAGCGGCCGTTTTCGATGAAGATCTCGTTGGTGTGGACGCCCGCGACAACGACGCCGGCGAGGTAGATGCCTTTGCGCTCGCTTTCGAGAGTATCCGAGTTGATGAACGGCTTTTGCGTGGCGGGGTCGAGGTGGATACCGTGGGCGGCCATGAACTCGAAGTCAGGGCGATAGCCGGTCATGGCGAAGACGAAATCGTTCTTCAGAGAGACTTCCCCATCGGGGGTGGTGAGGAGGATAGAGTCCTGGCGAATTTCCTTCACGCCGCTACGGAAATAAGCCTTCACTTCGCCGCACTTGATGCGGTTTTCGATGTTGGGTTTGATCCAGTACTTGACCGAGTCGGAGATGCGCTCGCCACGGTGGATGAGGGTGACGCGAGCGCCGGTCCAGAAGAGCTCCAATGCGGCGATGGCGGCGGAATTCTTTGCGCCGATCACTGCGACGTCGTGACCGTAGTAGGGGTGCGGCTCCTTGTAGTAGTGGATCACCTTCTCGAGGTCGCCGCCCGGAATGTTGAGGCGGTTGGGGATGTCGTAATAGCCCATGGCGAGGATGACTTTGCGGCAGGGGTATTCGCAGGGCTGGCCGGCGCGATCGATGGTATGGACCACGAAGGCTCCATCGTCACCGGAGATGTGGTTGACGCGCTCGTACTGGCGGATATCGAGATGATAGTGATCGGCGACGCGGCGGTAGTACTTGAGCGCTTCGGTACGGTTGGGTTTGTCGTTGATCGACGTCATGGGGATGCCGCCGATTTCGAGAAGCTCCGGGGTGGTGAAGAAGGTCATGTTGGTGGGGTAGTGGTAGAGCGAATTCACCACGCACCCCTTTTCGATGAGGACGGCTTTCTGGCCCCGTTTCTGAAGCTCGATGCCACAAGCGAGCCCGGTGGGGCCCGCGCCGACAATCACGGCGTCGAACATTTACAGCATGCCTTCCACACTCGCGTAGACTCGCTCGAGGGCATCGGGGAGCGCGCCGGCGTCCTTGCCGCCGCCTTCGGCCATGTCGGGACGGCCGCCGCCCTTGCCGCCTACCGCGATGGAGAGGGCGCTGGCGAGTTTGCCGGCATGCACCTTCGAGGTCAGATCCCTGGTGACGGCGGAGACGAGAGCGATGTTGCCGTCTTCGGCGCTGGCGAGGACTACGACGGCTGTTTGCCACTTGCCGCGGAGCGAATCGGCAAGAGTGCGGAGCTGTGCGCGGTCGAGACCATCGACACGTTGCGCGAGCACCTTGACACCCTTGACTTCGCGCACTGACGATTCGATTGCGCCGAGTTGGGATTGGGCGAGTTTGGATTTGAGGTGCTCGATTTGTTTCTCGAGCGCGCGCTGGGTGTTCATGAGGCGCTCCACCTGCTCGCCGGCTTCGTTTTCATTGGTGCGGAGGGTTTGGGCGATTCGGGAGAGGGAGTCGGCTGCGGAGCGGAATTTTTCGAGGGCGGCTTCGCCGGTGATGGCTTCGATGCGGCGGACGCCGGCGGAGATGCTGCCTTCCTGAACGATTTTGCAGAGGCCGATGTCACCGGTGCGCGAGACGTGGGTACCGCCGCAAAGCTCCTTACTGAACGCACCCACCTGTACGACGCGGACTTCCTCGCCGTACTTTTCGCCGAACAAGGCCATGGCGCCGGTTTTGAGCGCGTCGTCGAGGGCCATGCGATTGGTGGTGACGCCGATGTTGCCGAGGATCTGCTCGTTGGCGAGGCGTTCCACTTCGGCGAGCTCGGCGGCGTCGAGGGCGGTGTAGTGGGTGAAGTCGAAGCGCAGGCGCGAAGGATCGACCACGCTGCCCGCCTGCTTGACGTGTGTTCCGAGAACCGTCCGGAGGGCGGCGTGAAGCAAGTGAGTGGCGGTGTGGTTGCGCATGGTGGAATGGCGCAACGAAGGGTCGACCTCGCAGTGGAGCGACTCGCCGGTTTCGATTCGGGCGACCGCGCGGATCTTGTGGGAAGAGAGTCCAGGTACGGCGGGGTAAGTGGCTTCCACATCGGCTATCTTGTCGGCGCCGCGAAGGAGAACGCCGCGGTCGCCGACCTGGCCGCCGGCTTCGGCGTAGAAAGGTGTGCGGTCGAAGACGAGCTCGCCGGTGTCCCCGGCATCGAGATGAGGAACCAGTTCCTTCCTGTCGTTGAGGAGGCCGATGACGCGGCAATCTTGCGAGGTGAGGGTTTCGTAGCCGAGGAATTTGGTGCGGCCCTTTTCCTGGAGCGTCTGGAATGCGGGCGCGACCTGTGCTTTCTCGGCGCCTTTCCAGCTTGCGCGGGCGCGCTGGCGCTGGAGCTCCATTGATTCTTCAAAGCCCTGGAGGTCGACTTCGATGCCGCGCTCGCGGGCCATTTCCTGCATTTCGTCGAGGGCGAGGCCATAGGTATCGTACAACTTGAAGGCGGCGGCACCCGGAAGCACTCCGCCGGCAGCGGCTTTGGCTTCGTCGTGGAAGAACTTCTCGGCGACCTGGAATGTAGTGGCGTAACGATGCTCTTCGTCCTTGACGATGCGGGCGACGCGCTGCACGCTTTCCATCAGCTCGGGGTAGGGGGATTGCATCCATTCGGCAACGAAGCCAGTGAGCTTATACAGGAATGGCTCGTCTACACCGATCATGCGGGCGTTGCGCATGGCACGGCGCATGATCTTGCGGAGAACGTAGCCGCGTCCTTCGTTGGAAGGCAGCACGCCATCGTGAATGAGGAAGGCGGCGGAGCGGGCGTGATCGGCGGCGATGCGGAGCGAAGTATCGACGCGAGGGTCATCGCCGAGTGTTTTGCCGAAGAGATCGGCGCCACGCTCCACGATGGGGAAGAGCAGGTCGCATTCGAAGTTGGAGAGCTTGCCCTGGAGGATTGCGGCGGTTCGTTCGAGGCCCATCCCGGTGTCGATGGAGGGGCGCGGGAGCGGAGTGAATTTGCCGTCGGAGGACCGGTCATACTGCATGAAAACGAGGTTCCAGATTTCGACGAACCGGCCGCCGCCATCGAGGGGGAACTGTTCGTGCTCGCGGCCGGGTTCGGCGGCGCCGGGGCCGAGATCGAAGTGGATTTCCGAGCAGGGGCCGCAGGGACCGGTCTCGCCCATCTGCCAGAAATTGTCCTTTTCGTCGAGGCGGAAGATGCGGTCCCTGGAGACGCCGGCGACCTTCTGCCAGAGTTCTTCGGCCTCGTCGTCTTCACGGAACACGGTGACGTAGAGGCGGTCTTTTGCCATGCCGTAGTCTTTGGTTACCAGCTCCCAGGCGAAGTCGATGGCTTCGGCTTTGAAGTAGTCGCCGAAGCTGAAGTTGCCGAGCATCTCGAAGAAAGTATGATGGCGGCGGGTGTAGCCGACGTTTTCGAGGTCGTTGTGCTTGCCTCCGGCGCGAACACATTTCTGGGAAGTGGTGGCGCGGGAGTAATCGCGCTTTTCCATACCGAGGAAGGTGTCCTTGAACTGGTTCATGCCGGCGTTGGTGAACAGCAACGTCGGGTCGTTGTGCGGGACGAGCGACGAACTGCGAACGATACGATGGCCGCGGGCGGCGAAAAAGTCAAGAAACTTCTGTCTGATTTGGTGACCGGTCACAGAGCCCATTTTCCCATATCGAGCGAGGGGGGGCAGTTTTTCACTTTCTGCGAAAGAGGACGACGGCATCGCCTTCGAGGCGGTAATCGAGACCTCGAGGCTTGAGGAGGTGGTTCAAGGCTTCGCGGCAGGAGACCTGACTAATCGAGAAATCGGTGACGTAGGCGCGGCGTTCGGGGTCGGCGAGTTTGGCGGAGGTGTCGAAGTCGTAGCGGAGACCAACCAGCTTCACGATGTTCCGGACAATGTCCTGGATGCTGGCTTTGCGGGTGGCGTAGGAGACGGGTTGAGCGAGCAGTTCGCTCGTCTGCGGCGATGCGCCTTCCACTTTGAGCGGTGTCTCGGCGGGCTCCGGCCAGCCGTAGAAGGCACGCCACTTACGCTCGATCTCGGGCATCTTGTCGCCGAAGGATTTCTCGAAGCCGGCCGCGGCGAGCGAGCGGTCAGCGGTGTGATGAGAGGACTTGATCATGGCACGGCGGAAGGCGTCAAGGGGTTCGCGGCCATAGGTTTCTTCCAGGAAGTAGAGTACGGTGAAGGCGGTGGCGATAGCGGGTTGGCCCACGCGATCAAGCGACAGGATGGAGATGGTGGGTCCCTGGGGGGTGGATTTCCGAATGAAGTCGCGCACGTCGCCGCCGGAGACATGTTGGAGGGCGCGCATCTGAAAATAGAAGGCCGTGAACTCGCCGGCCCACCAGTTGGCGGTGGAGTATTCGAGAAGGGCGTTGTTGAAGAGATGGGTTTCTTCGTGAAGGATGGTGCCAATGATGACCGCGACTTCAGCGTCGGCGCCGGTGCGTATCCCATTGACGTCGGTGGCGCGGCGGGAATTGCCTTTCTCGCCAGGAGCAAGATAGACCTGGATGGGGGTGTTGTCCTTGACGGGCGTGATGGCGGAGAGGAAATCGTAGACGTTATCAATGAGTTGAAAGACGGCGTGAACCTTGGCGCGATCGGAGGATTCCTGAAAGTAGATGCTGTGGTATTTGGAGGAGATCATTTGCCATTCGCGCTGTTCGAGGTCTTTGCCAAGACCGCCGAGAGAGAAGGCAATGACGGGGGTAGAATCAGGCATTGCTTTGCCGTTCGGACGCCACAGCTTCTCCCAGTCGGGTGGGGCGGAGAGGAGCGCGGGTGCAAGGAAGAGGATTGCGGTTGCTGCTTGATGAAGTTGGCGGACCACGAGTGCATTATGACAAAAAGGCGGAAGCCAATGGCCACCGATGAGTTAGTTGGGCGGGCGCTGGGGTTCGGGCGCAGGGGAAAGCGTAGTGTATGGGATTTCCTTTACTCCTTCATCCATGCCCACAATGCGAATGATCTTGCGAACAGGAGTGGTCGGCTGCGACGCGGACTGTAATTGGGCGGCTGTTGGCGCTTCCAACCTTGCGGCGGTTTGCGGCGCGGCCTTGGGTTGCGAGGCTGCGCGGAATTCGGCGATGCTCTGTTCCATCAGTTTGCTGTCGATGGAGAAGCCCATCTTGAGATACGTCTGCTCGGTAGTCACCTTGAGCCGTCGGGCCAACTGGGTGAGTGATGGTTGGTTGGTGTAGGTTACGGCGGCCATTTGGAGCAACGCGGGGAGGCCGGTGGAGAGCAGTTGCGCACCTTCCTCACTGACTGCCTTGATCCAGAGACTGGCATTGAAAGTCTGGTTGAAGGAGAGGCCGACTTCGATGAATTCGGTTTGCTCCGCCAGCGTGGAGCCAGCGATGCCAAGGCTGGCGAGACTCTCATTGGGTTCGCGGATTACCGCCCAAGCCTGTTGCGTGTTGGAGAGAGTCTGCGCACGGGCAAAGGAGGGATTCCGGTCGTGGCCGCCTTCCCCTCGCTGCCAGCGATCGATCGCCTGCTTGACAGAGGTGCCATCACCAAACAGAATGGTCTGGCTGTCGAGGAGCGCGAAATGGAGGTCGAGGGTTCCGGCATTTGGCGGCACCAGGAGTTCCACGTCGTTGTAGCGTTTGGAAATAGCGCCGTCAGACTTGGCCATTGCGCGGATCTTGGCGAGAGCGAAGCGGCCCTCGCCCACCACGAGCATGGGGGCCTTACCGCCGTCGTCGGATCCTGGGGAGGAGACCATCATGCGGTCGAGGTTCTCGATGGATTCGAGGAAGCCGAGCAGCGGGTGGACACCCTGTTGCACCTGGCGAAGAACCGCGGGCCCGAGAGGTGATTCGAGGATCCGCCTCCAGTCCAATCCGATCAGGAGTTTGGCGTCCGGGTGGGCGAGCGGGAAGATCGCCCAACGCGCCGGTCGAGTTTGCTCGGCAGCCGTCATGTGAATACCACCAATCGAAAGGACGCTTACTGGTATCAGAGAAAGCGTAAGAGCCGATAGGCCCCATTTCATGACAGTACTATCGGCGGATCGGGGGAAAACATTAGATGGTGAACGCCGGGTTAACGTTATTAGGGAAGAAGCCGGCCGGGGGCCGGCTGCGCGTCCGCCCTACAGGAATTCGCGGCAGCGATGTGGATACGACGGCTGCTTGGCGACGCCGTCATTGCGCTCGATCCCGCGCGCGTGGTGATGCTGCTGGAAGGGAACTGCGGGGGATGTGGCGGTAGAAGAGAAACGCGTCGCCTGTTTCGGCGACGCGCTCGAATAATGTCACTCCCTCCAAAGCGGAGCAAGCTCCAATCGGAGAACTATAGGCATCGTAGGGCGGCGAAATGCTAAAGTCAAAGCGGATCATCTGAACGGTTCGTTTAGCAAAACTAAACAATATGGACGTGCGGCTGCTGGAGATTTTTCTCGCTGTTCTGGAGCATTCGAGCGTCGCCAAGGCAGCGGGTGCGCTGCATCTGTCTCCCGGCGCGGTGAGCCAGAGGCTGCAGGGATTAGCGTTCGAGCTGGGGGTGACGCTGTTCGTGCGGGAAGGGCGGTCGATCCGTCCCACGCCGCAGGCGAACCACCTGGCGGTGAAGGCGCGGGCGATAGTGGAACAGCTTCGGGCGTTGGAACTGGAGTACATGGACGACCCGTCACTGGATACGCGGCCGTTTCACTTCGCGAGCGGGGCGACGGCGGTGATCCACAGGTTGGGGAAGCCGCTGCGAGAAGTGCGAAAGAAATTTCCGCGATCGGACATCCGGGTGACGGTGGCGGCGACAGAGGAGATTGTCACTGGGTTGGTGGAGCGGAGGTTCGATCTCGGGCTTCTCTCACTGCCGGTTTCGAACGAGCATCTGGAGATCATGCCGCTATTTGATGAGGAGCTCTTGGGATTGTGGCCGGCGCGGAGTGGCAAACAGAGGACGCGGATTGTGACGGTGGAGCCGGACGTGCTGGCTCGTGTGCCGTTTCTGTTGTATCCGGTGCGCAGCAACATGAGGCTGATCATCGACGCGTTTTTTCGCGAGATCGGCCTGTCGCCCAACGTCATCATGGAGGCCGACGATACCGAGGCGATCAAGCGGCTGGTAGAGGCGGGGTTCGGGCATTCGATTCTGCCGGAGCACGCGCTGCGGGACAAGTCGCGGCAGTACGAACTGTTCCGGATCAAAGGGCACCGGCTGGCGCGGAAACAAGCGCTGGCGATGGCACGAACAGGCCACCGGCGGGCACTGACGGCGGCGATTGCGAAGATGGTGCATGCAGCGCTGGTCAGCCAATGACCGGGGGGACTCCATGGGAGTTGGCGTATTGTTTGGCCCAACCGCTTGCTGACGCGCGCGGCTCGGTTTCGCATGTCGTTGTCAGCAAATTACTTACAGAGCCGTGACCGTGAGAGGCACTAGTCCGCCCCGGTGGAGTAGCGGAACAGGGCCGCCATTGACGCTTTAGCGGGCAACTGATCGGATTCGACGAGGTAGACCTCGCCGCCGTGAGCGAGGGTTTCCACAGCGGCAGCGTTGACGAGGTCTTCCTGGTAGTCGAATTCGGCGGGCGGGAGACCGGAAGTGCGTTCGAAGTTTCCTACACTTTCGGCGGAGCGGGCGAGGAACAGACGAGAGACGCGTCCCTGGCGGGAACCGCGAAGAATGCACTCGACGGAAGTGGACCAGCGGTCACCCTGGGGGTACTCTTCCATGGCCGCGAGATGCCGTGTGGCTTCCTCTGCCATCTCCATCCGAATGAGACTACGGGCGCGCCGGATGACGTCATCGGGTGGGGTACCCTCCAACTGACCGCCGAGCGTCCTGGCAACGGTGTGGGGGAAGGTATTCTCCTTGCGATAGGCCGCCACTAATCGCTCCGACCCGGCCAGAACCACAGGGATGGATTCCTGAACGAGAAGGGAATGCAGGCCGCGGTCGACGAGGGTGCAGAAGAACCGGACGCGGCGCTCCTCGTTGGCTGAAGCCATACCGAAGCGAATCGCACCGGCATGGGCATGCGTCCCGGGACTTTCCTCGCTATGAACCTTGCGAAGGCCGCCGGGACGGCTGATCCATTCCGGTCCTTCGTCGCGAGACATGGCATCGAGGGAAAAGGGGACGCCTCGAGGCAACGGAATCTCCGCAAGCTTGTCTTCGCTACACTTAGTGAGACTGAGGTGGGTGGGCAGAAGCTCGAGGATGAAAAACTGACGAGGTTCCGTGAGCCATTCGAGTAGTGGGCGGAGATAGAAATGGCTGCCTACGGCCACCGTCTGGGGAGTATCATTCGGGACCTGGAAGCAATAGAAAGAATCGCTATCGACAAAAAGGGCTGCGCCAGTCTGAAGGCTGTCGTGCAGCGAGGCGTCTTCGCCTACGGAAAGAACCGGGGCAACCATCCGGGCGATCTCATGAGGGGTCACCCCGAGCGCCAGAAGCTTGTGAAAGACAGCATCGACGCTGCTTTTCAGCAGCGAGACGCGGGCGCGGTCCGTGCCGGAGGCCCGACCCGACAGCAGAATGGTGATGGCGGGCGCACTGACCTTACCCAGCCGGGCAAGGTCCGACAACGCAAGCCGGACCACCGAAATTGTCATTGTCATGGGAAACCTCGCCACGACTACATACACCTCTACAGCGGGCTACCCTTAACCGGTGGCTCACACTGCCCCTTTTCCATCTTGCCGGACTCACCTGTTCCGACACTTCGGCTCGCGCACAGCCGAGTGCGATGCGCACTAGTTCTTCCTGACCCTTGCAGGCTGGCCTGGAAAGGCCAGCGGCGGCCAGGATTGGCCGCCCCACAATGCGGGCGTCTGCCCCACACCCTTTGGCCAGGGAGCAACTAGCGGGCCAATTCGGTACACTAACCGAACGAAGCTCCCCCGCGAGTCCATTCCCTGTACAACATCCAGCCGGCGAGCACTAGAAAGTAGACCACGGTCAACGCAGTGAGGATCTTTCCCCATTTGTCGATAGCAGTGAGGCGTTCGGCGAGATTCGTCTGTTGGGTCACACCTTGCGTCTCATTCACATGCAGATGAAAATCCTGCTGTTTGGCAACCGTATGGCGGTAGTAAGCGAGCCCGATCACCGTTAAAGTCATCAGTGCCAAAATCGTAAGCTCCAACATCATCGACTGAAGGCCAATCATAAACAGCACTCCTTTCACTGGAAACGGAAGCAAGTGGCCTGCCAAGGTTTACCGGCGGTCAGCGGGGAATAACTCAACATGAGATAGAACGTGGGGGTGGGGGTCAAGCTGCACGACGGGGCAAGTTCGTAACGCATTCATCAGAAATGGGTTATGCGTGGCTTTCGGGGTCCCAAGCGAGTCGTTTTGAGAGCTGGAACGCATGCAAGCGTCGCATGTGGCGTTTCACCCATCCGATGAAAATGACCCAATCTCCCGCTTTGCCGTGACGGAGGTGACGATCAGCCCCAGCTCGCGGTCGTCCCCGAGACTTCCAGGTGGCACGGATTTGTTCAAAATGAAACGGACGCTGCGGGATTCTGGGAGCGTTACGACGTAGGAGTGCTCGCCGGGGGCCGGGATGAGCATCGAGGGCAGTGGTTCCCCATCGGCGAGCGCGGTGAGGGTGACAGGTCCCAGCAGATTGAAGACGGAATCCGCGAGGGCGAAGTTGAGGCGAAGCCGCAGTACAACGCCGGGTTCCGTGTTGGGAAGGCCAATGGCGAACTCACGTTTGGTCCAGCGCCAGCCGGATGACTCGATTTTGTGCCAACCGTCCAAAAGTTCGACGCCTTGAGGAACCAGCCTGCTGCGCAAAACGCAGAAGATTCGAGCATCGGCTTCGTTCCTGGCGGGGTCTGACTGCTCGGAGCCGAGGGCCAGTAGCGACAGAAGTTCCCAATTGGTGCGATCGAACAGGCGCTTTAGGCCAGGCTCGGAGAAGATCCAGTAGTTGGTGTCGTCCTGATTGGCTTCGTTTGGTGCCAGGAGATAGGCCAGCGGGGCGGAACTCATGTCGATCAGGCGGTCGGGGGTGTAACGGGCGATCCGGGTGGAGAGTACGACGTGGACTGCATGGCGCGCGAGAGTGTCCATTACATAGAAGGGGTTCTTGAGGTGATACAGCCCACCCATGAAGATCACGAGATTGTAGTTGTCATTGAGCAGGAACTGGCTGTCGAGGTCCATCTCGTGAATCTCGATGGAGGAGGCAAGCGCGGCCTTCATCGCCCGGATGCCCGCCAGTCTGTTGCAGTTAGTGCCCGCAAAGTCGACGGCCGTAACCTGGTAGCCGAGCGATTCGAGGAAGAAGGCCACGTCGCCGTCGGCGCAACAGAGGTCCAGGACCTGGCCTTGCCCGGTGATCGACAAAACGGCAGGGGTCGCATTGGACAGCCGCTGGATTAACTCATAGAACCCACCGAGCGAGTTGTAGGGATACCAGGGGAAATCCACGGAAAGCGAGGCTTTGGTTTGGGCTAACTGCTCATCGAAGACGGCGATGCGGGAACAGACGCCGGCGAGTGGGAGGCTCATGCCACGGCTCCGATTTCGCGCGGCCGTTGGGGGGCGGAAGCGGCTGCCGCTATTGCGAGCAATTGCGATGCCTGGCGACGAATCACGGCCGGGCGGTCTCCCGCGCCTTGCCTTCGCGCACGGCCTCGGCGGCGATTTGTGCGATGTCCATCAGCTTCGGCGGGTTGTTGGATACCGCAGCGAGGGCATCGCGGAACATCGTATTGCAGAAGGGGCAGGCCGCACCCACAACTGCCGCGCCGGTGTCTACCAGTTCCTTAGCGCGGGCCATGTTGACGCGCTCGCCGTGCTCCTCGCCGAGGAACGCCAGACCGCCGCCGGCGCCACAGCAGAAGGAGCGTTCATGGCTTCGCGGGGGATCGACCACCAGGCCACCAGTGGCCGCCACTGCGCGCGGCTCCTCGTAGACGCCCCGGTAGCGGCCGAGGTAGCAGGGATCGTGGAAGGCGACGCGGCGGTCCTGCGCGTATTTCGGCAGCTTGGCTGTGTGACGTGCGAGGAACTCGCTGTGGTGCTCGATGGCGACGCTCTTGCCGAATTCCTTGTAGTCCTCACCCATGGTGCGAACGCAATGCGGACAGATGGAGAGGACCTTGGTGACCTTGTTGCTTTCGAGGTTTTCGAGGTTCTGTTCGGCCAGTTGCGAGAAGGTGAGGTCGTTGCCGAGGCGGCGGGCCGAATCTCCGGTGCAGCGCTCCTTGCGCAGCACTCCGTAGGTGACTCCGAGATGCTGCAAGACTTGAGTGAGAGCGACGATGATTTCCTTGCCCTGGGGATCGAATGCGCCCATGCAGCCGAGCCAGAGGCAGTATTCCTGCGAGCCGTCGTAGATAGGGAACTGTTGTTTGGTGATGAACTTTTCGCGTTCGCTCGAGGAGAAGCCCATGGGATTGCCGTTGCGCTCGAGATTGAGGAACAGCTTGTTGCCGTAGTCGTCCTCCCACTTGCCGGTGTTGGTGGCGCCGCGGCGGAGGCCGATGATCAGCGGAAGGTGCTGCACGCCTACGGGGCATTGGTATTCGCACGATCCGCAGGTGGTGCACTGGAAGGCGGCCTGTTGCGAGAGATGCTTGCCCAGCAGCGGCTCTTCGTTGCCGGATCCGAGCTCGTTCAGATAGGCGCGCACGCCGAGAATCATCTGTTTCGGGTTGAGTTCCTTGCCTGTGTTGTTGGCAGGGCAATGCTCGGTGCAGCGTCCGCATTCGACGCAGGAGAACGCCTGAAGCGCCAGAAGCTGTGTGACGTCTTTGCCGGTGTCGAGACCGAAATCCTCGTCGCCCACCAGCGGGGGGATCTTGCTGAAGGTGTCACGCTTGAGGAAGACGGCCAGCGGGCTCAGGATGAGGTGCATGTGCTTGGTGTGCGGCACTAAGGGGAGGAAGAGAAGAATGGTGGCCGTGTGCAGCCACCACAGCAGACGGCCGGGGATGCCTTGTGGCTCGATGGCGTAGTCCACGAGGTAGGTCCACATCAAGGTGAAGATGAGCAGCGCGATGAAGCCCGACTCATACGACACAGCGCCGAGCCACTTGGGCCGCAGGACCAGACGGCGGAAGGCGAGGCCGAGAATCGAGACGCTGACCACAACGGAGAACGCTGCCGCGAGGCCGAAGTAGATCTTGCAGGCGAGGCAGCCGGGCGGGAAGGGATGCAGCCCGAAACCGGCCAGGAAATGATTCACTGTCACAAGGCCGAAGGAGCAGAAGCCCCAGAAGACGAATGCATGCGCGAGCCCGGGCAGCGGGCGCTGGCGGATGACTTTGGCCTGAAGCAGGACTTCCCAAACGAAGACCTGCACGCGCCGCGCAATGTCGCCTAAGCGGTAACCCTCGTCCTTTTTTGACGATTGAATCAAGCGGACCACGCGGCCGAACCGTTGCCAGAAAAAGTAGCCGGATAGGGCCATTGCCGCCGCCAGTAGAAGCATCTCCACCAACGTTGGGTTGTGCATAGAAGGATCGATGGTAACACGTCCGGGTTGTATAAAATGAATAGACAAGGGACCTTCCAGCATTGAGAATTCTCATTTCCGGCGCGGCCGGATTCATCGGTTCACACCTCTGTGACCGCTTCCTCGCGGAGGGCCACGAAGTGGTGGCCCTGGACAACCTCATCACGGGCTCATACGCGAACCTGGACACGGCCGGCGGACACCCGCGGTTCCGGTTCTACGAACACGACATTACGCAGCCGTTCGATATGGATGGCCCATTTGACGCAGTGTGCCACCTGGCGTCGCTGGCGAGCCCAAAGTTCTACTACGCCTATCCGATCGCCACGCTGGAATCGGGGTCTACGGGCACGCGCAACATGCTGGAAATCACGCGCCGCGACAATGCGCGGTTTCTGCTGACGTCGACTTCGGAATGCTATGGCGACCCGGAAGTGCACCCGCAGGTGGAGACCTATTGGGGCAACGTGAATCCGGTTGGGCCGCGGTCCTGTTACGACGAAAGCAAACGCTACGCGGAAGCGATGACGATGACGTACCACCGCGTGTACGGGTTGAAGTCGACGATTGCGCGCATATTCAATACGTATGGACCGCGCATGGCTCTGGACGACGGGCGCGTGGTGCCGGCGTTTATTGATCAGGCGCTGCGAGGCGAACCGCTGACGGTGTATGGGGACGGGTCGCAGACGCGCAGTTTCTGCTATGTGCGCGATCTCGTGGACGGGTTGGTGCGGCTGCTGATGTCTGAGGAACGGTACCCGGTAAATCTGGGGAATCCGGCGGAAATGACGATTCTGGAATTCGCGCACCATGTGCGGGATGCCGTGAATCCGGGGTTGCCGATTCAGTTTCAGCCGCTGCCGCAAGACGATCCGAAGCGGCGCCGGCCGGACATCGGCAAGGCAAGGCGGATTCTTGGCTGGGAGCCACTGGTGGGATTGGACGAGGGGATGAGGGACACGGTGGAGTACTTCCGGTCGCGGGTGGTAGTCGCGACGTAAGGGTCTGTGAGACGCGGGGGTTCGGGATCACGCCTCAGTTGCCGGACCGCAACCTGCAAAAAAATCGCGGCATTTTCCAAATCCTCTTTTTCGCATTGGCCTACCCTACGGGGTGGCAAACTCCAGCCCCTGAGAGCATAGGATCCGCCCGCCGGCCTC
This sequence comes from Acidobacteriota bacterium, assembly GCA_016213775.1. Classification (GTDB taxonomy): domain Bacteria; phylum Acidobacteriota; class Terriglobia; order Bryobacterales; family Bryobacteraceae; genus CADEFT01. Next base: position 28,972 of record JACQZR010000277.1, on the reverse strand, counting down.
TACCTTCCATCACACCGCCATTCCCGTAGCCAAACGTGCCCTGCCGGAAGCTGCGTTGGTTGACCGAAAAGGCGAGTCACCGAAAAAACAGATTTCTTTTTCTTTCATAATCAATCACTTACTCAACACGTTCGAAGGGAGCTTCTCCTTGCGCTCGCTAGCCTGCGAGCAGAAGAGCCAAACGCGCAAGCGATTGGAGAAAGGAGAACATCATGGGCGATTTACCTCCCATCTGGCCGCCGTTTCCACCGGACTGGATGTAAGCAACAAGCCGGGCCCGATGCCTGGTGAAGATCGACGAAATGAGAGCATGGCAAGTTTCGGGGCTTGACAGAATCCTACGAGATTCGCGATTTTGTTCCTAGAGGTACCGGTTGCGGTACTTCTAGGACGTCCCCGATAAGGCAGTCTGTCACGCTGCCGGGCAAGAAGGTGACACTTGGGGTTTCGAACCATACTGATCGCAATTCTGTCGCTGATGCTTGCTTCCCTGCCGGCGCACATAAGGGAACGGCGGGCCGACGTTCCGCTTGACGAGAGGGTCACCTGGATTGGTGAATTGGCGCGTAAGAATGAGTGGCGACGCATTCTGGAAGCGGCGCCGGCCATGGCGGAGGTGGCGGAGCGCAAGGGCGACTTCCGCACCGCTTCGGGTCTCAACTATTACGTTTCGCAAGCACACATAGGCTTGTTCGATTGCGGAAAGGCCCTTTCCGCCGCGACGAAGACCCGGTCGCTGGCGCTGCAGGCCAAGGCATGGGGCGCGGTCTCAGTCGCCAACTACGCGTTGGCGCACATCTATGGACAGCTTGGAAACTACCGTGATGCCGAGCAGACCGGGCGGGAGATGCTGGCTCAAGCCGCCAGACTTGACCCAAAGCGCACCAGAAAGCTGGAAATGCACTCCTTGATGGGCGCAATTCTACGGCAGACCGGAAAGGTGGAAGAGAGCAAACAGCAATACCGGTTCGCAATTGATGAAGCCGATGCGAGGGCGGATCTGCCTTCCAAGGCAGACGCGCTGGAACAGGTCAGCATCGGAATGATGAAGGATGGAGATCTGGCGACGGCGGAAGCCTATCTGATCGAGTCGTACCGGATCCGCCGAATCCACAGTCCCTCCTACCTCGGACACTCGTTCCGTTATCTTGGCCGGTTGCGGCAGCTTCAAGGGCGGCCGCGGGAGGCGCTGCGCTTCTTCGACATGGCACTTGCCTCACCGACAATCGCCTTGTTCCCTTTTCAGGTTCACTATCTGAAGGCCCAAACCCAAATACTGCTGAACGACTGGCCGAGTGCTTTGGGGGGATTGCGCGTAGCGGTCGGGCAGATTCGCGATCTGCGAATGCACCTCCCCTTTGGCGATCAACTGCGCATTTCCAGCGAGGCAAGCGTACAGGACGTGTTCTCGCTCCTTAGCGACATGACTGCGGAGAAGGCAATTGAGGGACGATCGCAGCAACTGGTGGAGGAGTCTTTTATCGCTGCACTGGAGAACAGGGCTGCCAGTTTGCGAGCGCGCTCCGGAGCCAGGGAATCGTGGAGCAAGAAGTTGCCCGAGGAGTACTGGCGCACTTTGGACAGGCTTAGGACCATGCAGTTGAGAGGTTCAGCGGACGAACTTCAGAAACTACGAAGACGGCTCACCGAGATGGAGGCTTCTGCTATCCAGGAAGGAGACCGGATCATCGATTCCGCGCCTTCACTTCCAGCCATTCGCAGAACGATGCTTCCCCGGGAACTCCTTATTGCATTCCACGTCGGCGAAAAACGCGGTTGGAGATGGACGCTTACGCAGACCACTCTGGAGGTACGGCTGATGCCGGACAGGGCGACCCTGGCTGCCCAGGTTGATCTGTTCAATAAGAGGATTGCGGAGGGTTCTCAAGAGGCGTCGATCGTGGGAAATGCGCTGTTCCGCAGCCTTCTGGGAGACATTCCTCAACTGGATGACTCCCATCTGATCACCGTAATTCCCGATGACACCCTATTTGAACTTCCATTTTCCGCGCTCGTGACCCACTGGGAGGGAGAGAGGGCGGTCTATCTGATTGAGAACCACGCTGTTCGCCTGGCTCCAACCGCCATCATTCCGTCAAAGCGCAGAGAATCGCGAAGCCGTGGCTTCCTGGGGGTTGGGGATCCTGTGGCCAACCGCGCCGACCCTCGGTGGAGAGCGGCGCTGCCGTGGTGGAGACGCCTACTCCCGTTGCCGCCCAACCCGCTGGAGTCGCCAAGGCTTGTTGGGAGCAATGCGGAGTTGGAGCGCTGCCGGCGCTATTGGCTGAACGACGAGGCGATGCTGCTGGTTGGGATTGATGTTTCTCGCGAGCGAATAGTGGATGCATTACAGCGCCATCCATTTGCTCTCCATTTTGCTACGCACGTAGTTCGCCTGAATTCTGACCGCGAACCTCCGGTTATCTTCCTGGGGCTGTCGCAGAAGGGGACTCCGGAGATTCTGAACGATGTGGACATTCCCGCGAGCATGCAGCCAGTACCGAGGTTCGTGACCCTCAGCGGATGCGGGTCGGGGCGGGGCACGCTGGCTCCGGGGACGGGTTTACTGGGGTTGACGCGCGCCTGGCTGCTAACAGGGGCGGAGGGAGTGTTGGCAACCTTGTGGAGCGTGGTGGACGATTCGGGAGGCATGTTCGAGGAGTACTACAGGGTGCTGAGGCAGGAGATGCCCGCGGCGGATTCACGAACTGCCGCGGAAGCGCTGAGGAAGGCGCAGTTGGGGGCAATTGGGCGAGGAGGGGCGGGAGCGCACCCTTATGCCTGGGGGGCATACTTCGTCATAGGAGTCCTTTGAGTGAAGGTGGTATTGCAGAACCCCTAAGCATATGTATAATACTTCTAGTACTACTGTTCGCTTTTCTAGAGCCGCCTGCCTTCGTGGTCTCCTAATGGGACTGGTGTCACTCCAGCCGCCCGGGGCTCGCATGGCATCCTACGTGCCCGGCACCCCAAACTGTCAAATAATTCAATAGTACTTATAGCTTACAGGTCTCATTCTTGGCCTCTTGTTGCTTAATTGATGAGAAGAATCCTCGCGTGAACTGACTACTCTTTGTTGGCTGCGAACTATGTCTCGTAGTGAAGGGTGTGAATCAGGGGTGCTGTTGTTTTAACTGGGCGATTCGAACCCCGCCATTCAGGGATGGCTTGAAAGGGAAGCGGATTGCATGCTATCGATTTGTGACGAAACTAGACGACCGCCGAATGTCTCTCTCGGGCATTCCGAGCGTAGCGTGTCGCAGGACGGGTTCCGCGAGTCCTATCAGGAATCGGTCATAGAAGCAAGCGGCCTTAAACAGAACTCAGAGGTCGCACTCGACGAGGTAGTGGACACCGCTCCAGGCGAATCGAGGCATGCCGCGAGCATGGACCTTCAGGTTCTGGTGGAGAGGATTCAGTCCGGCGATTCCACTGCCATGGAGGATCTGTACAGGATCTTCTCTCGGGGTGTACGGTTTTATCTGTGCCGCCACCTTGGGTCTCAGGAGATTGAGGACAAGGTACATGACACATTCGTATTGATCGTCCAGGCCATAATCCGGGGGGAGGTTCGAGAGCCGGAGAGGCTGATGGGATACATAAGAACGGTAGTGCGCCGGCAGGTGGCGGCGCACATAGACGACGCCGTACACACCCGCAAGGAACATCTGGATATCGACACTGGGGTAGTTGTTGCGGATTCCAACATTGATCCGGAAGAAGGCGCAATCGGGAGGCAGGAAGCGGCGCTGATGGAGACGGTGTTGCGGCGCTTGTCGAGGCGCGATCGGGAGATTCTGACGCGCTTTTACCTGGACGAGCAACCGCAGGAGCAGATCTGCGAGGAAATGAACCTCTCCGAGACGCAATTCCGGTTGTTGAAATCCCGCGCAAAGACGCGCTTTGGCGAGATCGGGAGAAAAAGAGTCTTTAAGAAGCCGATCCGTTCATTTTTTGTGAGAACTTCTCTTTCCGCTTAGCACTACTATAGTGATGATCGCTATCGACGGCTGGCATATGCAATTTTGCGCGTCGAATGGGCGAGCACCTTGGCGGGCTGCCCCGTCCCGCCGGGAAAGAGAGGTCCTGTCATGGATAAACTTACCGATCCCAGAATGCCGAGTCATCCGCTGGACGAGACTCTGGAAGCTTATGTTTTTGAGCGGCTTGCCGAACCGGAGCTGGATTCCCTGGAGGACCATCTCCTGATATGCGACGCCTGCCGCCTCCGGCTGCAGGAAACAGAGACGTATATCAGCGCCATGAAGCAGGCAGGGAAGAAGCTGCGCGACCAGGATTTTTTTCGCGCCGGGCGGCCATCCTTCTGGGAACGCCTCACCTCTCCGATGCTAGATGGCAGCATGTGGAGCCGAGCGGCTATAGGAGCGGGTATGGCGGTGGCTGTGTTGGGTGTGGTCCTGCTTGTGCCGGGGACGAATCCAGCTCCTTCGGGGTATCAAGACGTCTCCCTGACGGCAACTCGCGGGCTGGAATCGCCGTCAGGTCCGAGCGCGGACGCCTGGCTTAGGCTCCACTTGAATGTGGAGCAATTGCCTCCCTTTGCTGCCGGGGTGGCTTTGATTGTGGATGCGGGAGGCAGACAGCTATGGCAATCGAAACCGGTCGCGGCAGCGGGCGAACAGGAATTGGTGGTCCCGCTGGACCGCAAACTGGCAAGAGGGAGCTATTGGGTGCGTTTGGTTTCTATCGAGGGCGGACAGGTTCCAAGGAACCTGCGGTTGACGGAGTGCGGCGCGGGCACGGCACCTTGTGCGCTTTTGAGGGAGTATCCACTGCGAGTGCAATAACAGCGTCCAGGGGGTCGCGCGCAGACGAGGGCGTCTGCCGGCTAGGCTGGCCTGGAAAGGCCAGCCGCGGCCAGGATTGGCCGCCCCACACGACGGCGAAATGTCCAAACTCCAGAAGCGCGAGCGAGGGGGTCGCGCGCAGACGAGGGCGTCTGCCCTACAAGGACGGCAGCAGAATTTAGAACACGCGCTTCTTTAGACGGTCGACAGTGAATTTGGCCCGGTCCGAGACGGCCATCACGGTCATCACACCTGCCTGGACAGGGTCCGTCACGACAAGGTCGGCGGCGTCCGGAACGCTGCCAGCCATATTCAGGCTCACAACGAGCAGACCCTGGTCGCGCACTTCGCGGACCGCCTTTTCGATTTCGCCACCCATCAGCGACCCGGCTAGGACTACGGCCTTGGCGCGAGGCAGACGGGCGACGGCCCGCACAGCTTCGGCGAGTGGTTGCTCACCCACCAACGGAATGGTGTCGACCGAGATATGCTCACCGCGGATATTGTGGCGGTCAGCCTCCATGATGGCGCCGATGGCCACCTGGCCAACCTGAGCACCACCGCCGATGATGATGATCCGCTTGCCGAAGATGCGCTGCATGGTTCCGGTGAGTTCGACTTTGCGGACAACGGAGAGTGTGCTGAGTTCGGTTTGGAGAGCGATGGCGGCGGCTTCGACGTCGCCGGGGAAACCGAGTTCGAAGTAGGTGCGGGTCTCGCCAGGCTGACTCTCGAGGATCGCAATGGAGGTGATGTCGCCCTGGTGGCGGGCAATGACGCCAGTAACAGCGTGTAGCACACCAGGGCCGTCATCGGCCTGGACTTCCATCCCAATTGTTCCGGGATTCACCTAGAAGACCCGTACTTCCTCACCAGCGGAAATGCCGGCTTTTGCGACGGCGTGGAGGTTGTTGGCGGAACCGAGAGCGACTTCGCGCTTTTGCCATTCTTCGCCTTGTTTGACGTAGACGAAATTCTTGTTGCCTTCCTGACGAATGGCGCCGAGGGGAACGAGGGTAGCGTTGTCCGTGCTTTCCACGAGGACATCCGCGTAAGCGGAAAGGTCGGGGATGAGTTGGGAGTGTGCGCCATCGATCGTGAAGCGGACGGGGACGCTGCGAATGTAGTAGTTCTGGCGCCAGCCGCCAACCGCAAGAGCGCCAATGCTGTAGATCTTGCCCGGCAGTTTAACTTCCGGGTAGGCATCCAAACCGATGGTAGCCGGCAGGCCAATGCGGATTTCCGTGCTCTCGGTCTGATTCACGCTGGCTTCCACCTGCATACTATTGGGGTTCACGATCTTGAGGAGGGGTTGGCCGGAACCGAGCTGGTCACCTTGCTGCAACTGCTGGCTTTCGCCGCCACCTCGATAGACGCTGGAGAGCACGATCATGCCGTCCATGTGGGAGCGAATGGTGTAGGCTTTGATGTCCACTTCATGACGGTTGTGATGACGGACGTGGCGTTCCTTGGTGAATCCGAGGATTTTGACTTCCGCTTCCTGGCCGATCTTCTTTTGCGGAATATCGTTTTGCGCCTGTTTGAACTTCGCTTCAGACTCTTCCAGCGTAAGTTTGAGCAGTTCGCGCTCGACCTCGGTCCGAACCTCAGCCGCCTGATTCTCGAGCCGGGCCTTGTCGACGGCGGATTTGGAGACTCGCAGGGTCTGCGTCAGGGAACCAGTGTCGACTTCCTGCTCCGCGCGACGCTTGCTGACGTCCAATTCCGCCTGGGCGATGGTCGATTTAATGTCGTCCATATGCTCAACCTGGGAGCCGGGATCGATCTGGGCAAGTTCTTCGCCGTTCTTGACCCATGTGCCGTTCTTGACCAGGCGGAGGAGTTCCATCTGGCTGCGTCCTTCGAAGCCGCGCAGACGCGGGGCCGTTACGTTTTCAAACTGGCGGGCAGCAGTGATTCCACCGACACGCACGATACGCTTGAACGGCCCCAGCACCACCTTCGCGGAGCGAACGGTGTTGGCGGCAGCCTTCTGCTCAGCCTTCTTTTGCAGAGGCTTGAGGTAGAACTCGTTGAAAGCCCATACGCCACCGGCAATGAGGGCGAGCACAAGGAGTCCCTTGTAGAGACCGCTCCTGCGCGGTGGCTCCTGGATTTTGATGGGAGCGGGGCTCTTTGGAGGAGCCTGAATAGTTGTTGGAGTAGGATTACTCAGGGCGGACATCGGCTTTTACCCTAGGCACAATAATACTATGGCTTGCTATAGAGGCGCAGAGCCGGGGGGATTGGTTACCGGCTCCCGCGGGAAAGCTCAGCGATCGATATGTATGGTTTTTCCACTGGCTTGCACCGTTGCGAAGCGAGGTCCGGCGGCGTTGAGCGTGACGCCGGCGGTGCCCAGCTTAATGAGCGTTTGCCCCCCGCTGCGGGAGAATGTGATCCCCGCTGGCGGATTCCCGTTTCGATAAGGGCGCAGCGCCGTTATCAGGAAGGCCCTGGTCCGGGGATCCGTGATGGAGGCTTCCACGTGCCACTGCGGGGGCATGTCACCGCGATTGATGGATTTGAGGTAGCGGTGATCGGGCTCCGGTGCATATCCGGTCCACTGGCGCAGTTGGACAGCGTCATCTGGCGGATAGTCGATTGCCACCGAGGCTTTTTCCCGTTGCAAGTCGAGCCGGCGGCCGTCGAGCCGGAATTCCGATAGAGCGTGGAGCATTGTGGAGAACTTTGAAGGCTTGTCCGCCTCCAACTCATCCACAATCAGAACGAGACCTGGCTTGACGAACAGGACGTGGCGCAAAGCACGGGTGAGCTTGCCTGAGTAGGCGGGCGTGGCGTCTCCCACCACGTAATCAACAGTGTCCTCAAATTTCCAGCTCACGATGCGACCGTCCGGATCGGCGGTGTGCGCCTTCTGACCGAGCCCATCCACCAGGACCGCGTTTTGCGCCCGGGTGGTCCAAACCCAGTCCTTGTGGAATGGGCTGCCGTAGAGATCGCGGTAGACATTGTTCACGATGAGCGGCTCGCCGTACGCATTGAGCGTGAAGGAATTGTGGGGATCGTGGCCGTGGCTCCAGCGACCCATTTGACTTGACTTGAAGCGGACCTGCACGTTGGCGGCGGAATCCTGCAAAGTGGTGTTCATGATGGCAACGCCGGTTCCGCGGAAGACTTTCGAGGCGGGGAGCCGTGTTGGCGGTTGCGGGGCCACGGCGGGGCGAGTGCTCCAAAGAAAGGCGAGCACGGCATCGTCCGATTCTGTCTTGACGTTCCAGGCCTTCAGCCACCAGGCCCAATTGGGATTGCCGGTTTCGCGCACGAAGAAATCCATGAACGACCAGCCGCCGGTGATGCGGCCGGAGGAGAGATCGCCGAAGCCGAGATTGGGAGATCCGGGGACGGCGGAGTAAAGCGGGTAGTCGCCGAAGTTGCGGAAGAAGGGTTTTTTGAAGCCGTCGATGCCGAGGGCGTTGCGGGCGATGTGGAACCACCAGGTGGCTTTGGACATGTAGCCGGCGAAGTAGGAAAGCCCCTCGTGCCAGCCGCCGTCCTCATCGGACCAGACGGGGTAGGCGGCAAAGTACTTGGTGACGGCGTAGTCGAGGTAGAGATCGGATTCGGCGGTATCGCCCAGGGTGGCGATGGCGTTCTCGGCGAGTTTGTGCCAGAGGCGGTTGGCGTGCGAGCCATAGGGCTGGTTCAGGTGGCCCCAACCTTCTCGTGCTTCGCCGCTCTTCCAGGCGTCTTCAGCACGTCGAAGGAGCATCTTGCGAATGGTGGCGCGCTCGTCTTCAGTGAAGAGGCCGTAGCCCCAATCGTAAGCGCGGGCGAGCCGGTGAAGCATCGGCTTGGCTGCTTCGCAATTGATTTTGAAATTGGTGGGGCCGTCGGGATCCCAAGCGGCGAGCTTCAAGGTGAAGGCCTTTGCGGGGGCGGCGTATTTGGCATCGCCGGTCACCCACCAGACAAAGGTAAGCAGCTCCGCCTCGCCCAGTGCTTTGAGCGTCTGCACGCGGTTGGACCACCAGAATTGATTGGTGGCGGTGTCGCGGGAGTTTGCCTTCACCGCCGGCTCGGAAGTCGGCGTGGCAGTGAGGAGTCTGTCCGCCTGCTGCAGCAGCCGCTTGCCTTGATCGGAACCGAGCATCGCGCGGAGTTTGTCGCGATCTTCCGGACGTGCGAACAGGCGGGGGTGGTCTCGAGGAATCCGCTTCTTCAATTCGTTGAGGGTAGGTTGGGGAAAGGCCACTGCATCGGCGGGAAGCTGGAAGGTTCGCGCCATGCTCCACGGGCCGGATTCGGGCTGGTAGCGCCAATACCAAGTGCCCGGCTTCAACACTGTGTTGTGGGTGTAGGCCGGCCAGCGGACTCCTTTGACAGCGATGGGATCGCGGAATGCGGAGTTGTCGGCCAGTTGAACCGAGTAGAGGATCTTCGCCCCGGAGGCGACCCAGGTGAGCGACGGCGGATTCACTTCCACTTTGGCGCCGGAAGCGGGACGGTATCCCCACTCATCGGGTTTGGGCGGCTGGTCGACGGGAGGAGCGCCGAATGCGGAGGCGCACAACAGGTTTATAGGCAGCAGCGCAGTTGGGAGTTTCACGGCTTAAGCGCGAGCACGCCGGTTGCCAATCACGCGGCGGAGACGAAGGATCGCAGGAAGCGAGTGCCGCGCGGGATGGCGGCGAGTTCGTCTTCCTTGCCTTCGTAGACCAGGCTTACGAAGCCGTTGTAATGGACCGCGCGCAGGATGTTGAAGACGCGGTTGTAGTCGATGAACTGCTCTTTGCCGCGCTCGTCCAGTTGGTAGAGTTTGGCGCGCACAAAGCGGGCGATGGGGGCAACTTGTTCGATGCTGCGATAGTAGGTGTCGTAGGTGTGGCCTTCGCGCTTGGGGCCATTCGGCCCATTGCGTCCGGTGAAATGCCCCGTATCGAGAAGCAGGCTGAAGTTGGGGTGGTTCACTTCTTTGTGGAAGCGGAGCATGTCGTCGCCGGTGGAAGTGAGGCCGCTGTGATTCTGGAGAGCGACGAGAATGCCGAGGTCGGCGCCGATTTCGGCGCACTTGCGAAGGGCATCGACGCTCCAACGGAAGGCGTCTTCAGTTTTGTCGGGGGATGGGGCGCTGCCGACAAAGACGCGGCAAATCGGTGCTCCCAGAAACATGCCGGTTTCCATAGCTTTTTTCGCTTTTTCGATTTCGGCGGGGTGGGCCGCGGCGTTCCTGCCAAACTCGGTGGTTACGCAGATGGAGGAGATACTGAGGCCGTTGTCGAGGGCGCGGCGGCGGGTCTTCTTCAGCATGTCCTTGCCGCCGTCACCCAGATCGCGGACATGGGGGTCGATGCCGTCGAAGTTCAGTGCGCGGCATTGGGTCATGAAGGAGAAGATGTCCATTTTGCCGGCTCTGAACTGGTTCTGAAAACTCAAGGAGAGGCAACTGAGTCGCATCATATGGATGATATTGTATGCTTTCTGTGAGGGAGGGGTGGCTAAGGCGAAAGACTGGAACGCCTCTCTTCAGGGACAGCCCTAATTGTGGCTCTCGCGAGGCCGGGGCCTCTCGCTCAAAGCCGCTCCCCTTTCCCGCGATAGTCGGATTGGCGACGGAGGGATCCCCGCTCGCTCCTGCCCTGGCTGCGAGTGCCTCGGCAATGTTATTGACGGCTTCGTCGCGACAGGCGCCGAACACGGCCAAGCCCAAGCTGTCCGCATAGGCGGCGTAGATTGCGAACTGTCGGAGTTTTTGGCTTATATGTAGAAGGCGCTACGAGTGGAATGCAGCAGCCGCGCATGGCTTCCGGTCTGGTGGTGTATGAAGAATCCGGCGCGGAGGAGCACACGTAGCACTTCCCTGGCCTTCAGAATGGGGAGTCTCGGCATCTAGGCCAAAGTGATAGCCAGACGCTCTGCCGCGGGCTGGATATCCTCGGGGATGGGCTCGCCGGTTTTCTGCGCGCTTTCGAGGACACAGCGGATGGCGTCCTCAGCCATCAGCCGCGCTTCCTCACGCGTTTGGCCGTAGGTGACAATCTCCGGCATGGCCTGCACGCGCACCAAAAAGCCACCCTCGGGGAGTTGCTCGTACAAGACGGTGTAGCTGTATTGCATTGGCCTATTGGGTTAAACGCTCTTGCCCAAAGGATAGCATCACCGCGCTTCCATCATGGCACAGCATCGTTGGGGATCAGTGTTTCACCCCAATTGGGAGTGTAAGGTCTGCTAAGATTGAAGATCGTTCCACACTTCATATGACCTCCTCCGAAGTTCGCGAGATTGTTTGCGCGCACAGTCCCGACAGCGATGACGCGTTCATGTTCTATGGACTGGCGACGCGCAAGATCCGCTCCCGTCTGGTGCAGTTCCGGCATGTGCTCTCCGACATCGAAACCCTGAACCGCAAGGCGCTGGAAGGGGCTTATGAATTGTCCGCTATTTCCTACCACGCTTACCCGTATGTTGCCGACAAATACCTGTTGATGGCCGCAGGGTCGAGCGTTGGCGATGGGTATGGACCGTTGCTGGCTTCGCTCCGCCACATGGCTCCAGAAGAGATCAAAGGGAAGCGCATCGGGATCCCGGGCACGATGACATCGGCCTACCTGACGCTCAAGCTTTACGAACCGGATTTCGAAACGGTGGTGATCCCGTTCGACAAGATTCTCGACGCTGTGAAAGAGGGTTCGGTCGATCTTGGCCTGGTGATCCACGAAGGCCAACTCACGTACTCCAAAGCGGGCTTCCACAACATCCTCGATTTGGGGAAATGGTGGAAGCAGAAGTACAATCTGCCGCTCCCGCTGGGGGCGAACATCCTGCTGCGGAGTCTGCCGCCCGAGATTCAATCAGAATGCTGCCGGCTGATGAGCGAGAGCATCAAGTATTCGCTCGACAACCAGGATGAAGCGATCAACTACGCGATGCAGTTTGCCGGCGATATGGAAGTGGCGCTGGCCCAGAAATTCGTTGGCATGTATGTGAACCACCACACGGTAGATTGCGGCGAACAGGTGCCGGTTGCGGCCCAGAAGCTGCTTGATATGGGCCATGAAGCCGGGTTGATCCCGAATCGGGTGAAACTGGAGTTCGTCCGCTGAACGTCCCACGTTAGATGCGGCTACTATTTGTTCTCTCGTTACCGCTGCTGCTTGTTGCCGCCGACGATGGCGGTAAGCAGGCGCGCATTCGCGGCATCCGTGATTACCAGAAGCTGGGTCAATCGGCGGTGCCGAAGATTGAACCGTACCTGCAGGACGCCGATGATGAAGTCCGGTGGGAGGCTGTGAAGGCAATTTCCGAGCTGGGCGGAACACGGGCGTTGGACGGATTGGTTGCCGCGACCAAGGATAATCAGGGCGCCATTCAGATCCGGGCCACCGACGGCCTGGTCAATTTCTACCTGCCTGGATACATGAAAGGCGAGGGGTTGGGCGCGACGTTCCGGAAGGCGGCCACGTCCATCAAGGGCCGGTTCACTGACACCAACACCGACATCATTGACGCCTACGTTGGGGTACGTCCGGATGTGATCGAAGCGCTGGGCCGGTTGGTGAAGAACGGCGTGAGCTTCGAATCGAGGGCCAATGCGGCGCGGGGGTTGGGGATTCTGCGCGGCAAGGCTGCGCTGCCGGACCTTTACGAAGGCCTGTATTCGAAGAACGATCTCATTCTGTACGAGTCGTTGATTGCGATTCAGAAGATTCGCGAGATCGAATCGGGGCCGAAGGTACAGTTTCTATTGCGCGATTTGAAGGACAAGGTGCAGATCGCGGCGATTGAGACGAGCGGGATTCTGCAGAACCGCGCGGCGATGCGTGACCTGCGGGAAGTGATGGAACGCAACCGTTCGGCAAAGGTGAAGCGTGCCGCACTGACTGCCATCGCGATGATGCCGGATGAGGCGAATCGAAGCCTGTACAAGACGCATTTCGAGGGCAGCGACGATGGGCTTCGCGCGGCCGCGGCAGAGGGCTATGCGCGTCTGCGGCAACCCACCGATCTGCCGGCTTTGGAGAAAGCGTTCGAGGCGGAGAGCAAGATGGGGGTGCGGCTTTCGATGGCGTTTGCGTGCGTCATGATCGGCAAGCGCGAGTTGAGCGAATTCAGCCCGCTGCAATATCTGGTGAACACGCTCAATTCGAAGTCGTACCGGGATTCGGCGGAGCCGTTCCTGGCTGAAGTGACGCGCGATCCACAGACGAGGGATGCGCTTTATCCGGCCATCGGCAAGCCGAACGCAACGAAGGAAGAGAAGATCCGGCTGGCGCGGGTGTTCGGGGCGAACGGGGACAAAACAACACTGCCGGTGGTGGAGGCTTTGAAGGGGGATACGGACCCGGAAGTGGCCCAGGAAGCAATTCGGGCAGCCCGCAATATCAGTGCTCGTGTGCCTTAATTGCGTAGCTGCCCTGGAATTCTTTTCGAAGATTCGGCGGTAGGAGGGAGAAGGACTACTTTGCCTTCTTCTGTTTCTGCTGACCGACGCGGATCTTGAACTGTTTCTGTTGGGCTTCCTGCCAACCCTTCCAATCGAACCGCTTTGTCGCATCGGCGACATAGACGTCGGGATCGGTGCCTTTGGGCAGAACCGCCATGATCGTGGCCACCTGGCCGGTTTCCGGGTGAGCAATACGGAAACGCCTTACATTCGGAATTGCTGACATAACTTTCTCATCTTACCATGCGAACAGGGATTTCGCGGTAAGGCCGCGGATCCTGGCGCGGTCCCGCTCGGAAGCAAACGCAAACATGCCTTCAAAGACCTCGACCGCCAGGTTGAAGTCCTTGGGATTGTGGCCGAGGCCGCCCCAAATCAACTTGTCGGGGCCGAACGCGTCATAGGTTCGGCGAACGAGCGGGCGGGCGTCGGCGAAAGGATGCTCCTGCTTGGAGGAGTAGCGCCAACCGGAGAATTTCATGTAGACCTTGGGCAGTTTGGCCAGACGGAGCACCTCGTCGTACTCGGCGGGTGTTCCCTGCCCTGCTCGCGCAAGATGGTCGAGGATCACAGGCGTTTGTGGGAACTGCCGGGCGAGCTCGCCGATCTGCTTGGCCCAATGCGGGATGAAGTGCATCTGGATGCCCAGGCCGAGACGGTGCGCCGCCTCCCAGGTCTTCTTCATTTGCGGGTGCATGAGATCGCGGTCGCGGATGGCGCCGGAGGTGGTTGGCGCCGAGCCCGGCTTACGGTTGACGTGAATGCGGAGGGCCACGATGCGGCGTGGATTGCGCTTCATCAACTCTGCCATGCGCGCGGGGGTGGCGGGGTCGATGGGGTCGTACAGGCAGGTGCCCTTGAAGAAGCCGGGAGACGGTTCGTTGCGGAAGCAGTATTCGAGGTAGGAGTGATCGTCCTGGTAGGGTTCTGGATGGACGACGATAGTGTGGTTGATCTTGCTCTCGGCGATGAACTTCGCATAGGCCTCGAGCGGCGCGGCCGGAGGCGTGTACGTGCCGCTGCTGTGATACGGGAATTTGCGGGTGTCATCGGCGAAGAGGTGGATGTGCGTGTCGATCAGGAGGCCTTGGGGGCGGGCGGACGCGGTGGCGGCTGAGGCAAGGGTCATGATGGCCTGCCGGCGAGTCAGTGTCATGCAGTAAGCATATGCTATGGTCGAAAACGATGCACCAACACAATGACAGGCGCGCGGTACGTGTGCGCCGTGTGGATGAATGTCAGACTCTGGAAGACGTCTTTTTGAATTGCCTGCCGGCGTTCGGCGGGGCGTACCTGCGCAGGATTTATACGCTGCTCGATCAGGCCATTGGGATGGGGTGTCCGATGACGCTTTCCATTTCCGGACCGGTGACGGTATCGGGGCAGCACCAGGCGTGGCTGATTCCGCTGTTGGAAACGGGTTGGGTGGCGTATTTGAGCACCACCGACGCGGTTTGTTATCACGACGGGCACCGTTCGCTACGGAATCACACGAACGATCCGGTGTTTGAAGTGCCGATCTTCGGCGACGACGGCGCACTGCGCGAGGAAGGAACGATTCGCGTCACTGACATGGCGTTTGAAGAGCAGGTGCTGTTGGATCAGGATTCGTATTTGTCGGCGATTCTGCGGCGGCCGGAGTTCCAGAAAAAGATGTCGGGGACGGAACTGCGGTATCTGTTGGGGAAGTTCTATGGAGAGCAGGAATCGCGATTTGGGGTGCAGGCGGGGCTGTTGTCGACGTGCACGCGGATGGCGATTCCGGTGCTGGTGGGCGCTCCGGCGGATGGCAGCGTGTTTTTGAATTCGATGAAGCTTTGGGCGATGCGCAACGCCGGTCTGGTGGAGGAGTACGCGTTCGAGATCGATTTGCACGCCGAGGTCTTTGAGGCGTGCGCGTACCACCGTTGGGGGTTGTTGGATCATCCGGTGGGCAAACTGGCGACGCTGATTCTCGGCGGCGGCGTGCCGAAGAACTACAACCTGCAGCCGGAGCCGGCGCTAGGGCAAGTGTTGGGGCTGCCGGATATTCGGGGCTACCACTTTGATGTACAGATCGTGTCGGCGCCGGTGACTGACGGGTCTCTGTCGTCATGCCCGCCGGCGGAGGCTGTTACGTGGGGCAAGGTGGATAAGGACAGCTACCAGAAGACCACTGAGAGCATGCAGGGAGATTACTCGGCGCTGATGCCGTTTGTGGTGAAGGCGCTGCTCGACAAGAAACGGAAGTTCGTGGCGATGGCCGCGGAGATGGGCGTGGAGAAAGTGTGCGAGCGGCATCCCGAAGCGCTCGGGTATCTGCGCGACGCCGATGGCTACCGGCTGTATGATCACCGCGATTCACTGGCGGCGAAGCTGCTCGCCGCAGTGAGAGAGAACAAAGACTGGTTGATGGCGTCGTTGGAAGAGAAGTAGCCATGCAGGCCATCCAGGTGCGCGACGGAGCATTGGTGTGGGAGGCTGCCGCCGATCCAGTGCCGATGGGGGATGAGGTGTCCATTCTCGTGCACGCTGCCGGGGTGAATCGCGCGGATTTGCTGCAAGCGCGCGGGCTGTATCCGCCGCCCGCGGGTGCGAGTCCGATACTTGGGCTGGAACTCGCGGGAACGGTGGAAGGGACAGGAGAACGGGTGTGTGCGCTGGTGCCCGGTGGAGCGTATGCTTCGCGGGCGGCGGTGCATCGCGACATGCTGTTGCCAGTGCCGGAGAACTGGTCGTTTGCGCAAGGCGCGGCGGTGCCCGAGGCGTGGCTCACGGCATTCGTAAATCTCTTTTTGGAGGGCGATCTGCGCGAGGGGGAGGCGGTGTTGATACACGCGGGCGCGAGTGGCGTCGGTACCGCTGCGATTCAATTGGCGCGGGCGGCGGGGGCGCGGGCGTACGTCACGGTTCGTACGGAATCGAAGGCCCAGGCATGCCGGGATCTCGGCGCGGAGGTCGTTGCGATGGACGCGCTCCCGCCGGTGAATGTGATTCTCGACTGTGTTGGCGCGTCGTATCTGCCACAAAACATCGCTGCACTGGCGCCGTTTGGGCGGCTGGTGAACATTGGCCTGCTCGGCGGCGCCAAGGGCGAACTCGATTTGAACGCGGTGTTGCGCAAGCGGCTGAAGATCGTGGGTTCCACGCTGCGTTCGCGGCCGCGCAGCGAGCACATTCAGATCGTGCGCGCGTTTCGCGAACGCTTCTGGGAGCAATTGACCGGCGGTGCGTTCCAGATCGTCGTGGATCGCCAATTCCCGATCGAACAGGCGGGGGAAGCCCACCGCTACATGGCGGAGAATCGTAATCTCGGAAAGATTGTGTTGGTGGTAGAGTAGGCGTGATGACTGTCATTGCCGGAGTGCATCCGGTGCGGGAAGCGTTGCGCGCCGGACGCCAGATTGATCGCTTGCTCCTTGCCAAAGGCGCGGGTGGCGCGAAGCTGCAAGAAATCATCGACCTCTGCCGGGCGGCTGGTGTGTCCATGCGGTACGAACCGCGGGAGGCGCTGGACCGCGCTTCGAATCAGGCCACACATCAAGGTGTGGTGGCGTTCGCGGCGGCGCAACAACTGCCCAGCAAGATCGCTCTGGAGGATCGGGCGAAGTGCTTCGTCCTGCTGGATGGGGTGGAGGATCCGCATAATCTCGGCGCCATCGTGCGTACCGCGCATGCCGCCGGAGCGGATGCTGTGCTGGTACCGGATCGTCGCGCGTCGGGTGTCACGGAAACGGTGATCAAGGCCTCAGCGGGGGCGATCGAGCATCTGCCGGTATTGAAGATCGGCAATGTGCGCCAGGAAATCGAACGGCTGAAAGAGAAGAAGTTCTGGATCTATGGGCTGGACGAACGCGGCGAGACGGATTACGACCAGACGGATTACGCCGAGCCTTGTGTGTTTGTACTCGGCGGCGAGGGCAAGGGGCTGCACGAGCATGTGCGGAAGCAATGCGACTTTGTGGTGCGCATTCCGATGGCGGGGGCGATTGCGTCGTTGAATGTTTCGGTCGCGGCGGGGGTGGTCTTGTTTGAATGGCGGCGGCGGCGGGGGATGGGCTAGAGTCTAGCTTACCTTCGAGCGGAGAGTCGCTACTTTCTACGATCTAACGGGCAATCTCCAATAAGCAGCCTGAGCATCAGCGAGGATCCCACTCATGCGGACGCACAGCATCGACGCGCGAGACAGACCGCCAGGCCCTGCGCCCGTCCTCCCCGCAGACACTCCCTCCGCAAAGACGCTATTGTGAGACGATGATCTCTTTGCTCTCGTCGATATAGGCCGTATATTCCGTTCCCTTGGGAGCCACAATGTCTTTGCCTTTCACGAGTACGGCGAACGGCCCTGCAAGAACTGCAACTGCCACGGTCTTGCCCATCTTGTCGTCACCCTCTCGGCCGGCAGTGGCGCGGATACGAACATTCTGGCCATCTACAGCCTTAGTGCCCTCCATCGCAATCGTGAGCTTGCCCCCTTGACCCAACATCCCCTTCTTCTTAGCCGCCGCAACTGACCCGCGCCCAGCGGCACCTTTGGCGATAACGACAAACTCTCCAACCTTGACTTCTTCGGCCACGGTGAAGTTGATTCGATCCCCATGATTCGCGGTCGCGGAAGAAATGTCCTCCATAAGGACTAGCCGCACCTTTTCTCCATCTGCGAGTTTCACCGATTTGCCAGGCGAACCGCCCGGGGCCGCCGGTCCACCAGCAGCCGCCATTGCTTGGGGATTCCGCATGACCGCAATGATGGATTCCGGTACTTGCGCCGCGCTCAGCCGGATCAACTCCTTCGTCGAAAGGTCGAACTTCGTCTTCGAATTCCTGATCTGGCTGATAATCAAACTTGGCGAGAGCTTCGCTTTCACCATTTCAATGACCTGCTCGTTTGTGAGAACTCCGTCTTCGGTCTGAGGTTCAACCAGTGGCAGCCCGGAACCCAAATGTGTGCAGACGAAGACCACCGTCAACACTATCTGCGAAACTTGTCTCTTGATCAAGGCCGTAATCCCTTCCTTTCAATCCATCCAAATCTACTCACTCACCGGAGATTTTCGTGCAATGTCCCCCTCCAACTGTAGGTCCTCCGGTGCTCCTTCGGTCAGCATCCGACCAGGGGGCTGTCGCGAGCGCACTCTGTGCGGTCCGCCATCGAGACCGCCCAATAACCCACACTTCTACGACGACTGAACCGACAGTCGACGTCCTCAACCGCGAATTCAAGCCGAGACAATGGGTCTATGTTGCCGTAAAGCTACGGAGAAACTGCCAGAACGAAACGATCATCCGTGCCTTTTCCGTCAAGCTCAACCTTTACGAAGATGAAATCTGTACTCCTGATAGCGGGCATCCTGATGTCAAACCGATACTCCCCGGGAGAGACTCGGCCGCCAAATGGTGAGTCTGCGATTGAGTCGTAGTTGAGGCGCACCGTATAACGCGTCGCGAGAGGCGCTGGATCGCCGAGCTCCCCAGCCGGACGCCGGGGATTCGTGAAGCCAAATCCAGTGCCGAAGATGGATATCCTGTCACCCGACCGTGCCGGTCTGGAACCAGGGACGATGGAAGGATGCCCCACTTTTGTACCGTCTGCGTGGACGGCGTATGCATAGATGGTGCCTATGGGGCCTCGCGCAGAACTAAATAAAGCAGGGGCAATCTGCTGCACGCGTGCAGACGTCCTGGCTGTTCCGGACGGTGTCTTCACCACAACTGGAACAATTCCGGTGGAAACATCATCTGGAACGATGATCTGTAGTGCAGTCGGAGCTATAGAAACCATGTAAGCCGGTTTGCCATCAATTGTGACACTAACGCCCTCCAGTTCTCTCGGTAACCTTCTGTCTATGAGATCCTCGTCACGCCACAATCGGCCATTCAGAATCGGTGCCAAGTGGTTCCCCAAAATAACTGCAAGACTGCCCAGAGAAATATCCCGTCCAAATGCCCCACTCTGCACACCGAGACCGGCTGAAGCTGATATCATCGGGGTTGGCAGGCTGCTGATAGGGGCGTCAAACGTGATCTTGCGAACCCTTTCGTTTCCAGCATCCGCAACGAATAGGTCACCGTTTGTGTCTACCGTGACTCCAGATACGCTTTGGCTAAGTCTGGCTGCAATAGCGAAGCTGCCGTCACCGCTGTAACATGTGTCGGAAAAGCATTCTGAAGTTTCGCCAGAGCCGGCTACTGTACTAATCCTCCCATTGAGATCCACCCGCCGGATGCGGGCGTTGCCTGTGTCAGCGATGTACACATTATCTAACCCATCGATCGTTAGGCCTTGTGGTCTATTGAGCCGTGCATTCACAGCGGGACCACCATCACCTGCGAAACCACCGTTTGGACCGCCGGATCCCGCCACAGTTGCAATGATCCCGCTCTTGTCCACCTTGCGGATCCTGTGATTGCCCGAATCCGCAATGTAAAGGTTGCCGGCCGCATCAACGGCAAGGCCGGAAGGTGTATTCAAAGACGCGAGCGTAGCACTGGAGCCATCGCCACTAAAACCGCTGACGCCTGTTCGCCCAGCTATAACGGAGAAAGCTGTGTCTTGTCTTCTGCGGCCCACGACACGATGACGGGCGCTGTCGGCAATGTATACGAACCCATTGCTGTCGAACGCTATGTCAGCGAACTGGCCGATTTGATTGACGTTGAAGCCAAGGGTTCCAGGTTCGGCGAACACGGAACTCCTCCCGTCACTTGCAACTCGCAATACCCGACTGCCGGTCGAACTGTTCTGAACCGCATAGATGCTTCCTTCAAAGTACGCGATGCCAGTGGTCCAGCTCTGACCAAGAATTGGAAACCCACCCACAGTCGGGAGGGGAATAGTCCCTAATGTGTCGATAAGGCCATCCGGTCGGACCAGGCGAATATTGTCCGAAGAAGAGATGTAGATGTTGCCGGCTGGATCTACGGCAACATCGCGGGGTTGTGGTACTCCTGCGGAGGTGGCCACGAAGCCATTACCGCTGGCAGTACTACTCCCGTTTCCCGCGATCGTCTTAATGATATCAACCACCCCACCCTGTGAAGCAGTAACTTGGAGGGTCACCTCAAAACCTTGTGGGCTGTTCACCGCATCGGGTGATGTCACGAGGACTGTGCCGTTGTAGGTTCCAGGCGTTAGCTCGCCCGGGCGAATGGAGACGCCCACGCCATCGGTCGAACTCTCAGCATGTATCCAGGGGCGGTCGGAGGATGCAGTAACGGCGATCGAGCCTCCGTTGTGGTCGGAGATATTGACAAACTGTGCGGCTGGTGTCGCCCCTCGAATCGTATAAACGAAATTAAGTTTGTTTGCTGACAGGACAATTGCGGGAGGCCTCGTCATAATAAGTAAGGAGTCCGAGCCGGTAGCACCTTCCAGCGTCATCTTGATCAGACCTGAAAATCTGGCAGGCAGGAATGCCGCTACTGACTGGTCGCTCCAAGAAGATATCTCCAAAGACACCGGCGTTACACCAGGCAACTCGACCAAGACTCTGCAGTCTTGGCAGCGCGGCCCAAATCCGGCCCCGTTGAGCGTAATAGATCGGCCAGAACCCACAAGCACACTCGACTTTTCAGGAACCCGCGGATCAACGGACCGTATTGCCGGACCGTACTTACAATTGACGATGGTGTAACGCCCCGCCAGTTGCGAGTAGGAACTGCAATTCGGAGGAGGTGCAATACTTGTGCTGAAACTAACAGAGTTGGGCCCTGCTGGCACGAACTCCTTGTAATACCTTCCCGTGGCCCCTTCATCCAACGCTGTATTGTCAACCGAGACTCCCGACATCTGGCTCGACCACCTCCCTCGATCGTCTCTGACACCAAAGTAGAGGCCCCCGTTCTTCGAGAGCCACCTCGTGTCGTCGGAAGGCGTGTGGCCGATAGCCATCCATTCATCTCCCTCACCAAGGAAAGACATGAGGATTCGGAAGGTATCATGTGAGGTATCCTGCACCTTCGCGATGCTCGGTCTCCCGTCGCAGTCCAGGAAGATCTCCTTCCAGTCTGGAGTGGTGTGGCAGTAGTTGATGATCCGTGTGCGATCGTCGGGCCTGGAGAACAAGATAGAGCCGCTCGTGAGGCTTACCACCCCGTCGTCTGCTCCTTTTGTCTGTAGATTATTGCTGGCGTTGCCGACAATTGCCAAGGCATCGACCCCGCGAAGATCGTCCTGTCCTTGATTCCATGTCGCCAGGTTCCAGAGGAATTCGCTGCCCCGAGACATCTCGGACGTCTGCTCGCCGCCCAACCACGACGGCGCAAGCGCACCGAAATTGGGTGTCGATATGAGGATGACCTTCCGGACTTTGTGATTCGCCGGAGGTGCCGGGAGACCATCGCCGCGTAATCCAGCGAGATAGGCTCGTACGATTAGCCCGCCCATGCTGTGGGCTACCAAGTCGACCTCGTGGACTGGTTCTCCATCCTCGAAGCGGAGACTTCGCAAGTAGAGTTCCAATTCGCCCGCCAGCTTTTCAATCGAGATCTTCCCGAAGGAACAGTTGTTGAAGAAGCGCACGGGAAAACCGTCCTCAGACAGGAGCCGTTGCAGTTCTCCGAACGTATCTTCTGAGGACTCCCCCTGTTCCGACTCAATATCCTCACAGGATCTCTGCCACCCGTTCAGAAGGATGACTGGCACCTTGTTCCCCGCGGCCTTCGGCACAGCCGCTGTTCGAACCACCACATCCAACACCGCCGCAACTTCGCGATTGTCCGTGTCTCGGCCTCTAAGTTCAACCCGGTACATACCCGCCTCCGTGGTGGGGGGGATTCGCAGCGACACTCTCCCTGTCGTGTCCACAACTGCTCGAATCGGATGGCGTGGATTCGGTGAAACGGAAGCCGAGTCGATTGCTGTCAACCGGAAATGGGCTGTCCAGAGATGCGATTTCCCCTCGTCGGCAACAACGGAGATTCGACCGAGCGACTCTGTCGGGATCCGTCCGCTACGGCCGTCAGGGCTCATCTGCGGCCTGGCAGATGGGGCGAACAAAATGAGATGGGAAACCACGATCAATGAGAACTTCGTTAAGATCTCCAAGCCAACAACCTCCGCGAATGGTCTTGCACCCGCATGGATCCTCAACGCCACATTCTTCATCGCGTTAGTCGCGGGACAGTTGTAGGTCTGTCCCAGGTCAACTAGATCCAGGTGGAAATTCAGCCTACAGCGGATTTCCCCTGTTTTCAAGCGTCAACAGGCGTTGTCGCCTCCTGTCACCTCCTCCCGCGCCACTCCACATCGTACCCACTCCGCAACTTCTGCAGGTCCGCATCTCCAAACTCCAGCGATGCCTCCCGATATGACGTTAATAGCGCAACCGACGCGCTCACCCGCTCCAGGCTCAAATCCGGCCTGATCGCGTAAATCAGGTACCCTTGATTCTTTGACACTTCCTCTGACACCGACACGTTCATCAGACCTTCCGGCGCCGCATCGATACGGTAGGCATAATTGAACTCGTTCCGCTGCAGGTTCAATCTCCCCCGCGCAAATCGAATTGTGGCCTTGTCCGTTCCTGGCCCAAAACCCCGCAACTGGTTGCGATGACCTTCCGGCAGATCCGCCGCGCCTCGCATGTTACGTGCATCGAATACCCGCAGCACTGCACGGGAGGAGCCCAAGTCCATGCCCGCTAGCACCAGTTCATGCCTCCCATCCTTGTCTAGATCGGCCACATGAACCCATTCCAGGTGGCCGGAATGCCAGTACTCGCCGCGCGTTTGGCCCGTCCCGTCCACCACAACCGCTACGCTCGGATACGCGAAATGGTGGGCGAACGTTGCTACAGTCCATTGCGTCCCGTCCTTCTCTGGCGACGGGAAGACCTTGTAATCCCGAAACACATAGACTCCAGTGAACTTCGTTCGCCTATCGGATACGGCCCTCCGCGGCTCGATCTTCCACACCTCCTCCCCGTTTTCGGAAATGCAATGGATATAGGATCCAATTTCGTCCCGTTGTGCTGAAGCATACGGTACAAGTGTCTCCACTCGGCCGTCTCCATCCAGATCGCCGTGGAAACGGCTTTGATTGCCGCCCATCGGCAAACCTGGGAAGCCTCGTCTCCATACTTCCCGCCCTTGCTGGTCCGTTGCAACTAGAGTGGAATGAAGCCAGTAGGAGGCATGAGGCTTACCCGTCTTCCAGCGCTCCACCGCATTGCGCACGAGTGGAACCGACATGGCCAGGATCACGGCGGTTGCCCCTATCGAGTACCAGCGCAGGAACCGCGGAAGCTGCCAGAACCTCGGTGCGGCTAGGTTCTGCTTCTTCCATGCAACCAAGTCCTCCACATCCCCAGCTACAGCCCGGCCCTTGTCTCCCCCCAGCCGGCGCACCGGCAACCCCAACTCAGTCTCGTAGCGCTGGGCCGAACGCACACTTACTCCCAAAAACGCCGCAATTTCTTTCCAGGATGTCAGCTCTTTGCCGTTTTCATGACCGGGAGACATGGCGAACCAATCTTAGCCGAAACCCGCCCAAATTGCCAAGTAAACAAGACGCACCAAACTGATATTAGCGAAGTTAGAGCACGAGTTCGCGGCGGCAACCGCGGAGATCCATTTCGTATTCGATCAACTGGATGGGCGGGCGCGCGAAGTGCCATGTGCAGCCGTGGTCGGTGGCTTTGCCCATACGCTGGAGGACCTCCTTCACCAGGTACGAGTGGATGTTGTGCACGGTGTAGATTTCGGTCACCGTCACGTCGGCCCAGGTGACGCCGAGTCCGAGGACGCGGCCATCCATCAGGCCCATCACGAAGCGGGCCTTTTCCTGGAGCGCACTGACGTTGGTTTCGCCGCTTCGGATGAGGTCCTTGGGATCGAGTGAGCCTTCTGGTAGTTCGCCGGCGCCGGCGACGATGAAGGATTTCGGCGCGCCGTTTGCAGGGATTGTGTAAGAGAAGCCGTATAGGCAGGGTTCGGTGGGGGCACCGACTTCCGGGGCGACGTTGGTGCGCGCTACGGGATTCAGACCGTTGAACGGGATGTCCCACTGCTTGAGTATGTCGATGTAGCCCGCGTTGAACTGATTGAAGCCCGCAAAGGTGAACGGCTTGGGCGAGCGCAGTTCCATTCCGCACAAGGCCTGACGCGGACGTTTGAGGCGTTTGAGATGCGCGTCCACGGCGTCGAAGCCGGTCTTGAGCGGCAGGGGGCGCAGGAAGCGCGCGTGCTCGATGGTGAAGCCGGGCAGTGACACCGCGCCTGCCGAATACGGACTGATGCCTTTCAGAAATGCGAATCCACCACGCGGGTTGTCGATGAGCATGTCAATTCTCCCGTCGAACCTGTTTCACTCCGGCCACCATGTTTTGCAGCTTCTGGCGCGCGGCCCAGCGGGCGGTCTGGCTGAGTCCGCAATCGGGCGCGAAGCTGAGACGTTCGGCGGGCGCGAATTGCAGACAGCGGCGGACGCGGGCGGCCACTTCCTCCGGCGTTTCGATCCAGTAATTTTTCACATCGATGATGCCCACAGAGACGTCGGCGTGTTCGGTAATGTCGCGAATTACTTCGATCTCGGCGAATTCGCGGCTGGCCATTTCCAGGTGGATCTCGTCCACTGGCAGAGAATGAAATGCCGGAAAGAGCGGCGCGTAACGGCGCGGGGCAACGGCGCGGGCCTTGTAGTTGCCGAAGCAGAGATGCGTGGAGAGGCGGCAGTTGCCGCGCACCGTTTCCACTGTACGCCGGAAGATATCGACGAACCGGGCGGGGTCCTCGCGATGGCCGTAGCAGCTCATGGAAGGCTCGTCGACGCAGATCTCCGCGCAGCCCGCGGCTACCAGGGCCTCGAGTTCAGCGCGTACGAGCGGCACGAGCGCTTCCGTGATGGCGTATCGGTCCGGGTATTGCGTGTTGGGCACCAGGCGTCCGCTTAGCGTGTAAGGGCCGGGCACGGACATTTTGAGCGTGGGACCGGCGGGGGCGAGACGGCGGAGGCGCTCGAACTCGGCAACGCAGCCGAGGCCGCGCGGGGCGTCGAGTGTCCCGTTGAGCTTGTGTTTGCCACGCTGATCGTGCGCGGGCGGACCGAAGCGGCGGCGGGGGAGCGGCTCACGGTCGATGCCTTGGAGGAAGCCGTAAAAGGAGAGGTTGAAGTCGAGGCGCGTCTGCTCGCCGTCGGTGATGACGTCGAGTCCGGCCGCGATCTGATCCTGAATGGCGACGGTTGCGGCGTCGTCCATGAGCTCGGCGAGGTCGTCTTCGCCGAATTGATCCAAGTGCGTGGAGGCGAATTCGAGCCAGCCGGGAAACGGATAGCTGCCGATAACGGTGGTGCGAAGCGGGGTGGGCTGCATCAGTACTTCACTCTCACCCAGCGCTTGGAGCGCATCGACTGATAGCCGGCGTCGAGGATGCAGTTGACCGCGTAGCCGTCCGCATAGGTTTCGCGCGGCGTTGTGCCTTGGGCCGTGCATTCGACGAAGTGGCGCATTTCGGCCTGATAGCCGTAAGCGAAGGCTTCTTCCGGGAGGGGGCGCGTCCAGCCGAAGTCGATGTCGGCCTTCTCGATGATGTAGCCGGCGGCTTTGGTGCTGAACGAGGTGAGTGGGGTGCCGCGGGTCACGTCGGTAAAGAGCGAACCTTCGGAACCGTGGATTTCGTTGCGCAGGTCGAGACCGCCTTTGGTGGTCCAACTGAGTTCGCAGTGGCCGATGCCGCCGCCGGAGAATTTCAACACGAGCAGCGCGTTGTCCTCGCCTTTGGTCTTCTTGGAGTGGACAAGATTGGCGCCCCAGGCCATCACCTCCACCACCTTGTCTTCCTTGCCGAAGAAGTAGCGGGCGGCTTCGATGCAGTGGCAGGCGAGGTCGTTCATTGCGCCGCCACCGGTCTTTTCGATGTCCCAGAAATGCGGGCTGTGCGGGCCACTGTGCGATTCGCGGGAGCGCACCCAGAGGACGCGTCCGACACCGCCCTGTTCGATCATCTCGCGCGCTTTGACGACACAGGGAGAGAATACTTCGGTCTCGGCATAGCCGTGCAGCTTGCCGGCGCGGGTGGCTGCGGCGAGCATCTGTTTGGCTTCAGCACGGTTGCGGGCGAGCGGCTTGGTGCAGATCTGATTGCGCCCGGCCTCTGAGAGCAGCAGCGATACCGGAAGGTGCTCTTCGTTGGGCAGCGCGATGATGAACAGGTCGATGTCTTGGCGTGCGATGGCGGCGTCGAGTTTGGTGGTGGATTCGGGGATGTTCCAGCGGTTGGCCAGTCCGGCGGCGCGTTTGGTTGACCGCGAGTAGTTGAGCACTACTTCGTGGCCGTTCACGTTGGCCAGACCCTGCATGTAGAACTCGGCTACAAACCCGGAGCCGAGCATGGCGATGCGGACGTTACTCATAGAGATGCCTCAGGCTTTTTCGGTAGGCTTCGTAGAACCGGTCGAGTTGCTCGGCGGCGCTGGTGTTGCCGACGAATTGATGGCTCGGCAGCAGGACGGGCTTGACGCCGCGCGCGAGCAGCAGTTCGGCCACTTCGCAGCGGAGCATGTTGATGATCATGCCGCCAGTGACGGTGGAGGTGGGACCGGTGCGCCATTCGAGACCTTCCAGTTCGACGACGCAATCGCCGGGAGGGCACTGGTTGTCGATGACCACGTCGGCGTAGTCAATCAGCTTCTTTCCGGACGAATGCGCAGGAACGGAGTTTTCGCAGTGCTGGCGCGAGGTGATGGCGATCACCGGCATGCCTCGCTGTTTCGCTCCGGCGGCCATTTCGACGATCACCGGGCGGATGCCGCTCGTCGAGATCACGATGAAAGCATCGTGCGGGCCAAAGCCGAAGCCTTTCAGAATCTCTTCGGAATAGCCTTCGAATTTTTCGAGGTGCAGCGGGGCGCGGAGTCCGTTGGCGCCGACGATGGAAGCGTGATTGGACAACGCGAGTTCCACCAAGGCTACGAATCCGACGAAGCAGCCCTGGCGAGGCGTCATCTCTTCGCACATCATGCGGCTGTGACCGTTGCCAAATAAGAAGACCAGGCCGCCGTTGGCGATGGATTCCGCGCAGATGGAGGCGGCTTTGCGGATGTTGTCGAGTTCGTTGGTTTGCAGTTGTTCCAACAGCGTGATGGTGCGTTGGAAGTATGTTGTGGCGGCACTCATGAAGGATCAGGTATACCATACAAGCGATGGCACACGTGTTTGCTGTGGATATCGGGGGAACGCAGATCAAAGCCGCCCGCGTGGATGAGCGCGGCAGCGTTGTAGCGTCGCGCAGAATCGACACGCCGGCAACCCTGGATGCGTTCGTCGTAGTGGCGCGGATGTTGGCGCGGGAACTGGGCGATGGCGCCCTGGCGGCGGGTATCGGATGCAAGGGGATTATCAACCCGCGTACGACGAAAGTGGAGGTGCTGCCGGGGACGGTTCACTACCTGGAAGGGCACACACTTGCCGAGCTATTCGGGTTGGGTGCAATGCCGGTGGCCGCGGACAATGACGCTCGTGTGGCGCTGTTGGGCGAGCGGCGGTGGGGAGCGGCGCGCGGGTTGAGTGACGTGATTATGCTGACGCTGGGGACTGGCGTTGGCGGCGGGATTCTCACGGGCGGAGTGCCGGTACGCGGTGCGATCGGCGCCGGCGGGCACTTGGGGCATCTTACGGTGGACCCGCACGGCGTCACGTGTATCTGTGGGAATCGAGGGTGTCTGGAGACGGTGTTTTCGTCGAAGGCGATCGAGGCGGCGGCGTTTTCGGCGCAGCACCGTGGAGTGGCGGGTACGCTACTCAGCCATGGAAAGCCGCCGACATGCGAGCAGGTGTTTCGCGAGGCTGCGGAAGGCGATGCGGTAGCGCGCGAGATTGTCGAGCGCGGCGTGGCGCTGCTGGCGGGGGCAATCGCGGCACTGGCGTTTGTGTTCGATCCGGAGTTGGTGATTCTCGGTGGTCAGATTGCCGATGCGGGGGATGTGCTGTTGGCCCCGCTGCGGCGGCAGTTTCATGAGCGGACGGTACCACTGCTACGACGGGAGATTCCGGTGGTTCGAACGCGGTTGTCGGACCCAAGCGGGGTGTTAGGGGCGGCGGCGCTGGCGTGGGATGCGTGTACCACCCTTGCCGGTCAGGGGTAGGATTGACTTTGCCTCCGCGACTGGTATTCTTGAGATCAGGAGGGCACCCCGGCTCGAAAGCCGGGGTGTTAACCGTCAGCCTAGGCGTATCGTGAGAACGAAGCGCCGAAGCGTTAAGGTGAAGCTAACGCAAATGCGTAATCGCATGGTTTACCTCCTTTCCCGGGGCTTGACTCACGGTTGTAGCCGTGAGTCCCCCGGTCAGAATGAAAGGAAGTTTCCAAAATCGACTGGCACTCGCGCTAACCCTCCATCACGATAGTGTCCTCACCCTCCGATTCCTCTCACGCATTCTCCGCTAACGGTGCGGGATGTGAATACCACCCTTGCCGGTCAGGGGTAGGATTGACTTTGCGGCCACGACTGGTATTCTTGAGATCAGGAGGGCACCCCGGCCCGAAAGCCGGGGTGTTGACCATTAGCCTAAGCGTATCGTGAAAACGAAACGCCCAAGCGTTAGGGACAAGCTGACGCAAATCCGTAATCGCATGGATTACCTCCTTTCCCGGGGCTTGACTCACGGTTGCAGCCGTGAGTCCCCCGGTCAGAACGAAAGGACGTTTCCAAAATCGACCGGCACTCGCGCTATCCCTCCATCACGATAGTGTCCTCACCGTCCGATTCCTCTCAGACAATCCTTCGCTAAACCCGGCATTCGCGCGGGTGTGATACCTTTTCTAATAACCACACTTTTTCGTC
>JACQZR010000271.1 GCA_016213775.1 Acidobacteriota bacterium | reverse complement strand
GGGCACGCTGATCGCAATGCCGCAGGGGAAGTTGAAGGATTTTGAGGGAGGCTGTGGCTGTGGCGAAGCGATGCCACTTCGCTAAATCACGGCTTCCACCTCAGCTAGGTTGTGTGTAACTGCTGTCTTGGACAAGAGTGAGGCGGCTTTGCAATGGCGCGGAATAAGTCGTTTGTAAATGTGTCGAATTTCGAGAATTTATGGGATGGGTTCGGCAATGCGGGCGGGCTGCGGCATTTCCGGTTTACCGGGAGCGCTATTTACCGGTTGCCGTTGTATCGCGGAGGGAACCGTGCCGCCAAGCAGGTGTTGAACGGGTGGCAGGCGTCGACGTTGATGGACATGTCGACGGGGCCGGCGATCTCGGTGAATCTGGGAGGGTTTGATTTGGAGGGTGATGGGACGTCGGTGTTCCGGCTGCCTGGCACGCGTCCGAACACCTTTGGCAGGGGGCAGAATGCGGCGGACATCCGGAGGTTGGTGGATGAGTACAATGCAAAGTATCCCGCGCCGGCGAACGCGTTGCTGGCGCAGATACCGAGGGGGAATCGCGATTCATTGGGGTCGGCGTTTCCATATGTGGTGTTGCCGCCGAATTTCTCGAATGCGGATAGTTTTCTGACGCATGATTTACGGTTGACGCGGTTGATCCGCATACGTGACAAGCTGCCTGTCATGATTATTGCGGAGGGGTTCAATTTGTTCAATATTGCTAACTTGACTGGTTACAGCGGGACTTTGGACCGGGTGACGCGGCCCACTGCGGCTGGGCGACAGCCGGCGAATCCAGCATTTAATTTCGGGCAGCCGACGGGCCGAGTGAATCCGATTTTTGGGACTGGCGGACCGCGTGCGTTTCAGGTCGCGGCGCGGTTGACTTTTTAGACTTGTGGCCACTGATCAACACAGCGCGGCGAAGCCACAACCAAACTTGGGAATCTCGCCTCAGCATTGGATATCGTAGGACGTTGCATGGGGCTCGTCTTGAAGTCCGTTGACGATACGAATGATTCCGTCTTTGACGAGCGGCACATGGAAGTTGATGAGCAAGCAAAGGCGCTTGTCGGCCAGCCGGAGGTAGGTGAGAATCTGCTTTTTGTGAACCGGAGCAAGCGCCTCGACGGACTTGATCTCCACAATCACCTTGTCTTCAACTATCAGGTCGGCTCGGAACCCAACGTCGATGCGGACTCCTTAATAGACCACCGGACTCGGCTGTCGGCGTGTCGTGCGAAGCTAGCGCCGGTTGAGTTCATAGGTCAAAACGGTGTCGTAGACCGATTCCAGCAATCCCGGACCGAGGTGGTATGGATGCGAAAGGTGTCCAAACGCGCACGGCACGCGTTAGCCGCGTGTTGCGTATGCTCCGCGCTCACGGCATTCTTCCACAAGATCAAGGGCAGCAACCGGTATCAGGTAAGCGAAGCTGGGCGCGCCGTTCTCACGAGTTTCCCGATCGCTCGTCAGGCCACCGCCAACCGGTTGTTGCAAAAGCAGCTTGATGCTCTTCTTCGCAGAGAACAAAGAAGACGGAGTATTAGTAGTACGGATCGACAAAAGGCCTGGGGTTTGCGTGAAGCACATCGGTGTCATCCCAGAGGAAGTCGATACTCGCGAGATTATTGCGGACAACCGGGGTTGAGTACCCGTAACTCCTTGATCCTGCAATCGTTGAGCCAGAGCTTTTCGTAGGAATCACCTTGGCGCCGCTGCCCTCGACGGGCTTGACAAGGGGAAAAGCGTCCGAATCCTGAGAGGGCAGACGCCGGGGTTCCACTATGGGTACTGTCCCAGATTGCGACCAATGTGTGTCGGCATAACCCAACCGGGCTGGCTGCGTGGCGCGCAAGTGTGTCATAAATAAGGGATGGATGGGATGGTCACTTGATTGCGACAGTTCCATGTGAGAAATGCGTTGGTTAGGGACAATCATCTTCGGGCTGGCGGTTCAGACAGTTGCCGTGCAAGCGGCGACGCTGGAGAAGCTGAGCCTGGATGACATGATCCAGAAGTCAACCGAGATTGTACGCGGTAAGGTGGTAGTCCAGCCGGCGACGGTTCGTGGGACTGTGGTGTACACACGCCATCAGGTAACCGTCGCCGAGTCCTACAAAGGCGCCACGACGGCGGGAAGCAGCCTGGAGGTATACACACCGGGCGGCAAGAGCGGCACGCTGGTGCAACGCTTCGCCGGGGCTCCGAAGCTTGTGGAAAACCAGGAATATGTATTATTTCTGTGGACAAGCCGGAGCGGACTGCGGCAGATCATCGGGTTGAGCCAGGGCCTGTTCGACTTACAGAAAAACCCCCAGGGTGAGCCATACGTAAAACGGGACGCGGCTAGCGAACCGATGCAGGACTCCTCTGGAAAGGTTGTGGAGGATGCGCCGGTCAGTATGCGATTGAGCGACATGGTCGATCGCATTCGTCGTACGCTTGCCGGCGCAAGGCATTAAGATGAAGACCTCCCACCGAAACGTCGAGAAGTGGAAAGACGGCAGTGAAGTTTTATAAGCACGTCTTGCATCTGATGAGCGCTGGGGCGCTGCTAAGCCCCAGCGCGTCTGCTTATTATCACTACGTCCACTATCTGACGCGAACAGCACCCTACGCGGCGGTAGCCGAGAAGTACGATCTGGCGGCTCTGCCCAACAAAACATTGAACTTTTTCCTTTCCGATCAGGCGCCGACGGCTTTTGCTCCGGGTGACAGCTATGGCGCGGTGATCAGCGAATTGCGGTTGGCGGCCAAGGTCTGGGACGATGTGGAATCGTCGGACTTGCGGTTAAGCTTTGGAGGCGTGACGGCGCCGGGAACAGCGCCGTCCGGGTTGGGAATCGACGTGGTGTTCACGGACGATCTGGGTCCGGGGATTGTGGCGCTGGGCGGAGTGACGTCGCGAGGCGATGTGCAGAACGTGGGGAGCAGCGCATTTGTACCGATTACGCGGAGCACGGTGATGTTCCGGCGGAATCTGGCGGATCAGGCGAGTTTCAGCGAAGACTTCTTCACGACAGCGGTGCACGAATTCGGGCATGCGCTCGGTTTGCAGCATACATTCACGTCTGCGACGATGTCGACGTCGATTACGCGGAGCACGTCGAAGGCGAAGCCTCTTGCGGCCGATGACGTTGCTGGGCTGAGTCTGCTGTATCCGGCGCGCGGTTATGTGGCGAGCACGGGGTCGATTGTGGGGCGGGTGACGCTTGGCAATGACGGGGTGCTGTTGGCATCGGTGGTGGCGCTGGCACCGGGAGGGGCGGCGATCAGCACGCTGACGAATCCGGACGGGACGTACCGTATTGACGGAATTCCGGCGGGGCAATACGCGGTTTATGTGCATCCGCTGCCGCCGGCGCTACAAGGGCAGTCGAGCCCTGGGGATATCGTGTCGCCAGTGGGTCCGGACAACCGGCCGTTGGGATTCGGCGCCAATTTTACGGCGCAGTTTTATCCTGGGGTGCGGGATCCAGGTACATTGATTACGGTGAATGCGGGGGCGTCGACGGACAATATCAACTTCCGGGTGACGGCGCGGCAGACGGTGCCGGTGCATTCGCTGGTCGCTTATGGGTTTGTGGGAAATGTGGCGGTGAAGCCGCCGGTGTTCAATCGGACGACAGGCCGCGGGAGCATTTATGTGGGTGGGACTGGGATTCTGACGAATGCCAACGCGATTACCCCGGGGCTGGCGGTGTCGGTGGTGGGTTCGGCGGCGAGCGTGGCGGCGACGAGGGTTTACAGCCAGGGGTACATACAGATCGATTTGAACCTGGCGGGACAGGCGGCGGATGGGCCGCAACATCTGGTGTTTGCCACCAATAATGATTTGTACTTGTTGCCGGCGACGTTTCTCACCTCCACGAAGGGCGCTCCATCGATCAGTTCGGCGGTGAGCGGGACCGAGGCCGGTGGTGCTCGCGTGGTGACGCTGAGCGGGACCAACTTTGACGCGGGTACGCGGTTCCTGTTCGACGGGCATGTGGCGGCGATGCGGTCGATTGACGATCAGGCGGGGAGGGCAGTGGTTGCTCCCCCACCGGCGGCGATTGGCACCAAAGCGGTGGTAGTGGCGTTGAATCCGGACGGGCAGAGCTCGTTGTATGCGCAAGGGAACAATCCTGCTTCATACACCTATGATGGGGACGGAGGCTCGGTGGCGACGAATGCGGGGTTGACGGTGAGTCCAGCGGCGCTGCCGGCGGGGATTGAAGCGATGGTTGAAGTTACTGGCTCCAACCTCGGCCTGATTGATGGGTTGGCGAAGTTGGGTTTTGGGACGAATGACATTGTCGTGCGACGGGTTTGGGTTACTGGCCCGAACCGGTTGCTGGCAAATGTCGCGATTCCGGCGTCAGCGAGTGCGGCGGTGGCGACGGTGACGGTGGCGAACGGTCTGCAGTTTGTGTCACAGGCTGGGGGGTTCACGGTACAGGCGGCGAATCCGCAGCAATTCTCGTTGTTGTCGCAGGTGTTGAACGCGGCAACGGGTAGCACGCAGCTAGGGCCCGGCTCACCGGCGATTGCGTTTGCTCTGAACCTTCCGGCGGGGATCACGCCGGCGGGGCTCACATTGACGCTGAATGATCAGCCTGTAACGGTGTCGTCGGCGGCGAATGGGCAGATTGCGTTCACGATTCCGCTGAATGCGGCGCCGGGCGCCGCGGTGTTGCGAGTGCGCACGGCGACGGATGCGGCTCCTGGAATTGTCATTAATATTGACCCGCCGGCACCGGTGGTGAGTGCGGTGACAAGCGGTGGAGCGGCGGTGGATGGGGCGAGGCCGGTGCGTGTCGGAGACACGGTGACGGTGACGGTGACGGGATTGGTGGCGGACGCGTTCACCGGGGTAGTGAGCGTGGATGGTGTGGATGTTTCGGTGGCGGGGGTTGCGCAAAGTGTGCTGTCGATTGTGGCGTCGGCGACTCGCGGGGCGTTTGAGGTGAGTTTCAAGCTGGCTGGGGTGAGCCCGGGGACGCAGGGTCTGGTGCTGGCGCAGGATGGGCGGTCATCGGGGTCGGTGGCACTCACTGTACGCTAATTTCTTCCTCTTGGCCAGGTTGGCGCGTAGATCCTGCCATGAAGCCAATTCTAATCACATTACTGGCGGCTACGGCCATGTTTGCACAGGACCGACCTGCGCAACGACAGAAGAATCAACAGAAACGGATCGCGGAGGGGGTGGCCAATGAGGAACTCACCAAACGCGAGGTGAAGAAGATCGAGTCGAAGGAGAAGGCGCTGCATAAGGAGATTGTCCAGGACCGGAAGGATGGGAAAGGGTTGACGAAGAAGGAGCGGGTGAAGATTGAGGCTAAGCAGGACGCGCTGAGCAAAGAGATCGCCAAGGACAAGCATGATAAGCAGAAGCAAAAGCAGTAGGTAGAACCACGAGTGGCTGCCTTACAAAGGCGGAAGTTTAGTTGATTGGGGGAGCGGGCGGCGGGGGTGGTGGAGGAGCGGGACGCTTGGTATCGCCAGGGAGTCCTGGCCCGCCGGCTCCGCCGCCGACTTTCGGTTGGCGCATGATCATGATCATGGCGTCGGTGATGCCACGGAAGACGCGATCCATGATGACGCCACGGTCAAGGCGGTTATGGGCAAGGGGTTCATTCTTGTAAACACGGAGCATTTCGCCGGCGCCAAGCAGACGCTCACTGCGCGTGGGCAGGAGACTGTGGCGGACAGCGACTAAACCTTCAGTTACAGCGACCGTGGTGCTGTCGTCGTCCGGCTCGACCACGACGTCGAAAATAGTACCGCGGACGGAAATAACTGCAGTAGGAGTTTTCACATTGTTGGGGTTCGGCTGCCCACCGATTCTCTCAATGTGAACGCGGATGCGACCGATGACCATGTCGACCAAGTCGCGAAGATTGCCGGGATTCGGGCGGAACACCACTTTGGAGTTGGGGTAGACTTCAAAGGTGCTGCCGTCGGAGACCTGGAACTGTGCGTAACCGTCGGGGCCGGTGATGATGAGCTGTTGCGGCTGGATGGTGCTGCCTTGCGCCAAAGCCCAGGGATATGAATCTTTTAGGGCGGAAACCTGACCTTGTAGCTTGACTACAGTAGCGGAGGCGGCGGGTTGGGAGAAGAAGGGGATCTGGGCGGAGCACACCATCGACGTTGCCGCAACAAGCAGCCCCGCCAACGTCCCCCGTTTGGCAGATCGAATCATTCTACGTCCCGGCTGAACTCAGCCTAACAACAGAAATCACCGTACTCAAACCGGCGGCTGACGCGTCCTCCGCAGAACAGCTCGCTTTTGAGCGGACTGAAGTGAGGGGAACAGTTGCCCCCAAACTTGCTAAGCAATTTCATAGATACCATATTCCAACGAAAAAGTACATGATAATTCAACGTTTTTGGCTATGCCGACGATAGAATGTGAGAGTACAATGGCAACAGGGATGTGTCGCATTGCCACACTGGGACTGTTGACACTGCTGACCGGTGTGTCAGCGGTGGCGCAGAGCACTGTCCCGGCGCGGAATGTGACGCCAGCGGGGGCCCTGCGGGCGGATGGTCCACGGTTCGATTGGCGGCGCATCGGAACCTCGGCGGTGGAACTAGCGTTGCCGTCGGCGGCCAGCGGGCCGGTCCAGCGGGTGTGGTATTCGGCAAACGGGGACCAGTTGTTCGCACTAACGGCGTCGGGAAACAGCTTCGAGACGAACGATTTTGAAACGTGGAGGGCCGCCGGGGTGGCACCTCCTGCGCAGAACGCCCAGGTGGCGGAAACGCTGCCGGAAGGATTGGCGCGAGTGGTGCGTGCGGGGGCGACGCGGAGCTATGGCATTGGGCGGTTTGTGTACCGGTCGGATGACGGGGGGACAAACTGGACGAATGTGACGGGGTATCGGGACAGGTCGATTTTGGGAGCGCCACTGTCGGATGTGGCGGTTTCGCCGCGTGATCCGGATGAGGTGACAGTATCGAACCTTTTCGGGATCTGGCGATCGATGGATGGCGGGATTACCTGGGCGGGACTGAACCAGGGATTGCCGAATTTTCCAGCGGACCGGCTGCTGGCGGTTCCTTTTGGACTGCGTCCGGCGCGGGTTGAAGTCAGGCTGGCGTCGGAAGCGCTGGATCTGGAATGGGCTCCGGGGGAACGGAATGCCTGGAGGCCGGCGCAATCAAACCAGGGCCAGGACGAGCAGATCCGGCGGGAGGCGATTTCGCAGCAACTCGGGGTTAGTGTTACTACAGTGGCGACCCAGGGAGACTATGTTTACGCCGGAACGGCGGACGGACGGATTTTCACTTCGGCCAATCACGGGCAGACCTGGGGTAACCCGAGCGGGTTTGCGGGCGCGGGGGCGGTGAATGCGATCTACGTTTCGCCGGTGGAGGCGCGGGTGGCGGTGGCGGCGTTTGCGGTGCGGGCCGGTGAGACCCGGACCGTGCGAGTGGCGCGGACGAGCACCGGGGGACGGATTTGGGACGATGCGTCGAGCAATCTGCCCTGGAGGGGTGTGAACGGCGTGACGGCGGATCTGGCGACGGGCTCGATTTATGCGGCGATGCCGGACGGGGTCTACTACACTTCGACGGATCTGGCGAATCTGACATTCGCGGCGGCGTGGCAGCGGGTTTCGGGCGGACTTCCGGATGGCGCGGTGATGGACGTGAAGCTGGACGATGCCGGGAATCAACTATTCGCGCTGGTTCAAGGGCATGGGCTGTTTGGGACGCTGGCGCCGCACCGATTGCGGAACTGGGCGGTTGTGAATGCGGCGGACGGATCGAGTGTGAACAGCGGAAGGCCGGCTGCACCGGGATCGCTGCTGAGCATACTGGGCGCACGGTTGGACCGGGTGCGGACTGGCACGGTTGCGGTGCCGCTGTTGAGTGCGACGGCAAACGAGACGCAGGTGCAGGTACCGTTTGAGGCATCGGGGGCGTCGTTGGCGCTGACGCTGGAGACGAATTTGGGGAGCCGGGTGTTTCCGGTACCGCTGGCGCCGGTATCGCCGGCAATATTTGTGGACCGGGATGGGAGTCCGCTGCTACTGGACGCCGATAGCGGGACCCCGCTGGATGCGTCGGCGCCGGCACGCCCGGGGATGCGGGTGCAGATCCTGGCCACTGGATTGGGCGCGGTGGATCCGGCATGGCCGACCGGGGTGGCTGCTCCAGCCGAGAATACGCCGCGGGTGGTTGCACCTGTAACAGTTCAAGTGGACCGGGAGCCGGTGGAGGTGTTGCGGGCGACGCTTGCACCGGGCTATATCGGTTTTTATTTGATCGAGATACAGTTGCCTCAGATCGTGAATGCAGGTCCGGCGGAGTTGTTTCTCCAGGCGGGACCGGGCCAAAGCAACCGCGTGCGTTTGTACCTGTCCCCCACTGCCGCGGCATCTCACTAAACGAGGATTTGACGGAGGATTCTGTGAAGAAGCTGTCCCTGATCGCACTTACTTTGCTTGCCGCGTTGCCGGGGGTTGCTCAGTCGCCGCCGAAGGTGGAGAAACTTGCTCCTTACTATCCGACACCGGAGATCGTGGTCGACAAGATGCTGCAATTGGGCGGGCTGAAGCGGGGCGAGAAGATGTTCGATTTGGGGAGCGGGGACGGACGGATTGTGATCATGGCGGCGCAGAAGTTCGGCGCCTTGGCGACGGGGGTGGAGATTGATCACGATTTGTGGAAGCAGTCGAGCGAGAAGATACGGTCGTTGGGGCTGGAGAAGACGGCGAAGATAATTAACGGGGATGCGTATGCGCAGAATTACTCGTCGGCCGATGTGGTGACGGTGTATCTGCTGCCGCATGCGAATGACAAGATGCGTCCGATGCTGGAGAAGCAGTTAAAGAAGGGGGCGCGGATTGTGTCGCACGATTTTGAATTCAAGGACTGGAAGCCGGAAAAGACCGAGACGATTGACGATGATGGGGAGGGCCGGAGCCACACCTTGTACTTGTACCGGCGCTAACGGCAGCCGGGCTCGGAAGCAAGGGAGTCGCGGTTGCGGCGCCTGAGCAGCATGACCGGCGGCGAGTTCACGTTGTCCGGCGGTCGTCGATTCGCCGAAAGGAAAGCGGTGGGAGACTGGGCCGCGAGAGTGGTGACCCGCTGTAACGGACCTCGATAATCCCCAGCTCAATTGTCAAATTAATCTCCGGCTTCTGGGTACGAGGGTTACGCGCCTGGACCGACCAAGAAGTTGCGGGATAGGATACTCGGGGGTGTAGGCTGAAGCTGGTATCCCGGTG
>JACQZR010000270.1 GCA_016213775.1 Acidobacteriota bacterium | reverse complement strand
GATCGATGTGAGTCCTCCAGTGGACTTGCCCAACAATGTAGTGGCGCTGGACCCCGCCAATCCTGATTCGGTCTACGTCGGCACCGACGCGGCGGTCTGGTACAGTCCCAATGGCGGAACGGGTTGGCAGTTTCTGGGGCCTCTAAGCGGCCTTCTGAACGTTCCGGTATTTGACCTGAAATTCAGTGCCGTGAACGGCCAACTCTTTGCTTTTACATTTGGCCGTGGAGTCTGGACGCTCGATACGCAGGCGACGCCTGCCTCGGGTCCTTTAGTGAGCCTATCCGGAAACGGCGCAGTTCAAGCGACGCTAGGATCTCCCTTTACCACTACACTGACTGCCGGAGGAACCGCGCCTTACACATACTCCATTGTCTCCGGGAACCTTCCGCAGGGTATAATCCTCCTGCCTTCCGGCGCGATCCTGGGAACGCCGCTCGCTGCGGGAGTGTTTACTTTTACGGTTTTGGTGAAAGACGCCGGTGGTGGAATCGCATCGCAGACATACACAATGACTGTCAGCACAACGGGAACAGGGCCGGTGTGGACGGACATCTCCTGGCCCAATGTCCAAAACGGCAGGGTTGCTTCCATCGCTATAGATCCGGCCGATCCAAATCATTGGCTGGCCGGTTTCGGTAACGGTGGCGTGTGGGAGACGCGCGATGGCGGCGCGAACTGGCTTCCTCGTAGCGATAACTGGCCAACATTAGCCATCGGAGCGGTCGCCTTCGCACCCAGCGATCCGCATACGATCTACGTGGGTACCGGCGAGGCCGCTGGTCCGGGAGTGACGAAGGCAGGCCTCGGGTTAATGAAATCGGTCGATGGTGGCGGCACATGGGAGCTGATCGCTGCCCCGACTTTCGCCCGGGCGGCATTCAAACGGATACGCGTACACCCCAGCAATCCGGGTATCGTGCTCGCCGCGACATCGCGGGGCGGGTTCGGCCGCGACAGCCATGAGGGAGTGCCAGGCTCGCCACCATTCGGTATCTTCAAGTCAGCGGACGGCGGCTTGACCTGGGTGCGGACACTTACCGGGCAAGCGACAGCGCTGGAGATCGACCGGAGGAATTTCAACAATCAATACGCGGCGCTTGGTGACCAGCGCTATCCCAACGGCCTGAACAACGATTCACGAGGCAGCGCTTTCAATGGCCTTTATCGCTCGACCGATGGCGGTCAAAGCTGGGTCTTGATTTCGAGTCCATGGGGAACGACGAACGTTACAACTACTTCAGTGGGGCGGATCGAACTGGCGATCTCGACGTCCAATCCCGACACTCTGTACGCCAGCATTCAGGTCCCCCCGAATGGCGGCCGCAGTGACACCGGACTACTGGGCCTCTATCGGACAGACAACGCCTGGGCTCCTACGCCAACCTGGATTCAGGTTCCGGTCGCAGTCAATCAGCAGTACTGCAATGTGGAAACCATGCTCGGCACCGGAATCACGTTTGAAGTGGGTAAATGCGGCTATACGCATGTCATATCGGTAGACCCGTCCAATCCGGACACTCTATTCGCGGGCGGCGTCGATCTGTGGCGCTGCACACAATGCGGTAAATCGCCAGTGTGGACCGACATCGATGCCATGGTCACGCATCCCGGGTCGGGGGATTATCACGCCCTGGTATGGTCCGACAGACGGCTGATTTGTGGCACCGATCACACGATTTCCAGTTCGATGGACGGCGGCCAGACCTGGCGGCTGCACTCGGAGACACTTTCCACGATGACTTTTTACAACGGCGTCACTCATCCGTCCAGGCCGGGTACTATGGTTACCGGTGTCCGGGATTTAGCAGGCGTGGTGTTGCGAAGTGGAAGCGCCGATTGGCAACAAATCATCGGAAAGCAAGCCATCGCGGTCGGTGAAGGAGACGTGGCGGTTTCCTCGATGCACCCCGACACCGACTGGATGGGGGGCAATCTCCGCGGCGCGCTAAGCCGCACCATGGATGGCGGCCAAACGTGGATTGCGGCGGATGCGGGCATCGACAAGACCAACGCAGCCTTCGTCTCTCCCGTGAGGAAGTGCCCGAGCAACGACAATGTTTTCCTCACCGGCACAACCCGAATGTGGCGTACCGACAATTTCTTTGGCTCGCCGCCACCAACATGGGTTGCCAACGGCCCGCAGAGTTCGCTAAAGGGCCCGGTATTTGGGCTTCCTCCTTCGGTTCTTGAAATCGAGTTTGTCGCATCAGACACAACCTGCAATACCTACGTTTATGGAAATAGCCTGGGGCAGGTGCAACTGACGCGCGACGGCGGCAAGACCTGGCGCGATCTGGATCCGAGCAAGACTCTTCCACCTCGCCCCGTGAACGGACTCACATTCGACACAACAGATCCCAACGTGCTCTACGCCGCGTTTTCGAGCTTCGACGATGGGTCTCCAGGCAAGCCGGGTCACATCTTCAAAACCACGAATGCGCTCGCCACGTCGCCGGCATGGTTAAACGTAAGCCCATCGCTCGACCAGCCATTCAATGTCATCCGAGTCGATCCGAGCAACCCGAAAATGGTCTATGCAGGAAGCGACACGGGATTGTGGCGTAGCACCGACGGCGCGACGACCTGGGTGCACCACGACCTGCAATCGGGTCTTCCGAACGCTTCGGTCTATGACATCAAGATCAATCCGGACACCGGCACGACCGTGGCATTCACTTATGGGCGCGGCGCCTACGCTCTCGGTCCGGAGCTTTTTTCTGTTAAGCCATCACCTGATAACGGCACGACATATGCGGCCGGCCCTCTGGTTCCCGGTGGGTGGGCGCAGGTGCAGGGCGCGCAACTCGCCGGAGGTACTTTCACTCGGCAGGACGCTCCCGCCGGGACCGATCCGAACAATGCCCCGGCGAACCTCGAAGGCGTCGAAGTGAGAGTGAATGGTACTTCCGCTCTCGTATACTCCGTCAACCCCGCACGAGTCGCTTTCCAGGTTCCTCCCGGAGTGACGTCCCAGGCCACAGTCCAGGTCTTCCGCGATGGTATTCCGAGCAATACCTTCATCGTCGCGGTCGTCGCGTCGATCGCCTCGCTGTCGTCGGGAACGTCGCGCAGTCCTGCGATGCCAAAACGGTCTCCCAAATGGAGACTTTCTCGATTTCTATCTCTCATGATCGGAGGGGCGGATGGAGCAGCCGAGCTGGTTCGTTCGCGCTGAACCGGCAAACACTTCCCCATCAAAGGAGGACAAGATCGTACCGCAATGATGCGTGTGGCAACCCGTGGAAGTGGCCGCGACCGTGATGGATCCGTTCAACGAGTTTAGATTGACAAGTCTGCCAAGATGGCACTGTTGCGTCCAGACGGCCATCGTGTGTTATTTCCCCATCGCGCAAAGCCGGCCGCATCGTCAGGAGTTGTGATTTGTTGTAGCCACAGCTCTAGCGGAGAAACTTGTCAAACTAGTAAACGCCGAGGATGGTGTTTTCGATGGTTGGGGCACGAGTATCTAGTTGTCTTAAATGATAGTAAAGGCAAGCCGAATCGTACTGGTGGTGGCTATCGTGTTGGCTGCCGGGTAGCAGGCTACTGTTCGGCCACACGGCCCACGGCGATTTCTTTCGCGCCATCCCCGGCACGGACCACTGCGCGTTCACTTCCAGGAACGGAGCGCTCCTGCTCATCGTCGGATCGGCAAAAGACGAACGCATCCGTTAATCACTTCGCCGCCAGCCACGCCCCAACCTTCGCCCACTCCTCTTTGAATTCCAATGCCTCCGTACGCGCCCATTCGCACACCGTCCGAGCCTCGTTCGCCATCGCCATCTGACAATCGCCCTGACCGTAAAGACTGCGCAACGCCTTCACCATCTCCGGCCCGTCCACGCTCACCGTCGTATCGCCGTGGCTCACCGCGATAGTGCTTTGCAGCATCCAATGCGTGCCGAAGGATTCACTCAACATCCGCGGCATCGGCACATACACCAGCTTTATGTTGCCGCCTAACCCGCGCGACAATTCCGCCACGAGGTGCATCGCAAACTGCTTCCCCGCCCCTATGGCGCTGCCAATCCCCCGGTCCTGTGAATACGTCCCCGGCGCCGCCCCGGCATCCGCAATCAGAACCAGCATGCGGCGGGTCTGCAGTTCCGGCGCGTCCTGAATCGCCTTCCGCAACGCGTACAGCAGCATCTCCGCGCCACGATTGTCCGCGGCGCCTCCGTCCGTCACCCAGTAGCGATCCTCCTTGCTCACATCCACCGGAGCATTGGAAAACACCGGTGGAAAGTTCGCGTTCAACGCCGCCGCCGCAGTCAGCTTAAACCGCGGGTCGTTCACCACCACGGGCAATCGAATCGGGTATGGCCCATTCACGCCCTCGAACATACCCACCGTATCCAGATTGGTGAGAATCAACCGTCCGCCAGCCATTGCCGATTCGTGTTTCCGCGGATTCCGCGACGCACTCTCCTCCAGATCTTCGCGCGGCGCCGGTTCCCCATAATGGCCCGCAATCGTCGTGTTGAAGATCAGCGCCATGTCCGTCACATGCCCGATCGCCTTGCGCCCGGTCAAATCCCAATGACGGTCGAAGCTCTCTTCCAGCAGCGTGCCCAGACGTTTCCCCGCAACCATCCGCCACTCACTCGACCGCTCCAGCACATCGCGAATAAACGCCGTCTGCATCGCCGCGAAGTACTTCTCCCAATCCAGTTTGTCCCGATGGCCCCCAAAGTACGCCAGTGACGCGCCGCCCCCGGAAACGCCGCTCCCCAGCAACACGTCCGCAAGCGCGCCCTTCTTCGCCAGCCCCTCCAACACCGCCGCCGTGAACACCGCCGCGCGTGTGCCGCCGCCCGATGCAGCCAGCAGGATCACCGGCCGGTCCGCCGGGTGCTCCGCGATCAGTTTGGCCAGTTTCACCGGCCCCGCTTCCACGTTATCCGCTTTGGCCGCCGCATACTGCACGCCGCCGCTCTGCCACAAACCCGCCGCGACAAACGCCGCACCGGTCAGCACGCGAATGATCATCGCATGCTGCAGCAACCGCTGCCGGATCCGCTGTGGCGATGGCTGCGCGTCTCCCGCCGGGTGTGTGTGTCCCGCAACGTGCGCAAAGAACTCCGCGAATGTCCACGTGTGAAACGCCGGATACTTTGCGCCGATCCAGAACGGAGGCTGCTCGCCCTTTACCGCCCTCTCGAAACTATCGGGCCGCAGAATGAGAAACCGCCCGATGCCGTGTAACTGGATGCGGCGGTTGTCCACCGGTACCTGGAGATCGCCGTTGTCGCCTTTGAAGTCATAGTGCATGCGCATGTCCGTTCCATCCACCGCCGCACCACCAGCGATGCGCAGCATCTCCTGCCCGGCGAGCCGCTCAATCCAGTAGTCCTGCCACCACACCATCGCGTAGGCAAAGCAGAGATAGAGGAAGATCTGCGCGCCCGCCGCGGTATCCAGCACTGTGGTTACGTAACTCACTCCAAAATAACGTGCCGCTCCCAACGCAATTACCAGCAACGAAATCAGCATCGCGCCGTTCTGAAAGAACCGGTTCGACATTTGATTCACGATCTGTTCCACTCGCTCATCCAAGCCAGACATAACCAGTAACACCAGCGGAACCAACGTTACCCAGAGGCACATCGGCACAAACTCCGCGGGCACTATCATCGCCACCAGGCACGGGAGAAAGAGAAGCTGCGGCGCCCGGATCAGCGCCAGCACCACGCCCTGTGACAACGTCCCCAGCCCGGCCCGCTGCGGCGGCGGCCGCCGTTGGAAGAGTTGCGTCTGTGCAATCCCCGCCGGATAAGTCGTCGTCTCGGTGTATTTGCGGAAACATGCCGGAGTGAAGTACACGGCAGCCACAATCGACAATGCGAAAATCGCCGCAATGGGCACGAGCAGGTGCAGATAGAGCCCGCCTTCCTCCGGGACCTTCCGGCTTCCTCCAACTACCACCACCAGGCAGCAAACCAGCACCAGCCCACACTGCAACAGGGCATCCCAGCCCACGCCTCGCTCGCCCGTGAACTTCGCCGCCAGCAACAGAATCACCACCGCCGATAGCAGCGTCGCCGCCGCGGCCAACAGCCGCCACCCGGAGATCACCGGCATCCCCGTTAACACCGCCGTGCACACCACCGCCGGCCACAGATACGACAGCACCGTGTGCCGGTGAATCCCAAAATACTCTTCCAGCCGGGTGCCGGCGTCAAAACGCTGCGTCGTCAAGTCGAGAAATCGAAAAAACGTGTCGATTCTTCGAGTCCAGGGAATAGCCGCGTTGCTCATAGGCCCCCCACAATATCACACGGTAGGTTGGATAGGCCGCCTTCGTGGGGCGGCCTCAAAGGCGGTCGGGCGGCTGGTCCGGGCGTCCCGCGCTGCGCCTGAGTCTCAATCTCAAACAGTCCACTGTTTTCATCCGCGGCTTCATGCTCGCGGATGGATTTAGATGAGTACTAATCTGGACACCGCCTGCCTCCTTCGGATTTCCATATTGTCCGGGCGTTTTTCTTTCACACGGAGCGCACGGAGGTCACGGAGACAGATCAGGTTGGTTTGGCTCCGTGATCTCCGTGTCCTCCGTGAGAGATATTCTTGCTGTTGCCTTACCTCTCAACGCGAACAGCCGCACTCCACACACCCGTGCTCGGCGCAGGTGCCGCAACACTTCACCATGGCTGCCCTCAACGCCGCCCGCGCCCGGTGCACCCGCACCGCGGCATTCCCCTCCGTAATTGACGCCCTCTCCGCCAGCTCCCGCAATGAACCCTCACCGAGATCCACCACCTGCA
Organism: Acidobacteriota bacterium; assembly: GCA_016213775.1. GTDB lineage: Bacteria > Acidobacteriota > Terriglobia > Bryobacterales > Bryobacteraceae > CADEFT01. The sequence goes on along the minus strand of JACQZR010000270.1, from coordinate 34,010 downwards.
AAGCCTCGCGATACTCCGCCTTCAACCCGTCAATCAATCCACCGAGACACCCGCAAATCTCCCCGCGCACATCCGCCTCCGGCCTCTCCGCGAATTCCCTGCCCCAGGTCTCCAACGCACGCGCCGACGCCCCGCGCTGCCGGTAATGATCAATCACCGCATTGCGCAGGATCCGATAGAACCACGCCACCGCGTTCTCCTCCTCGCGCAACTCCGCGCCGCTCTCCAACCCGCGCACAAACGCCGCTTGCAGGATATCCTCGGCCACCTCGCGCGATTCCACCCGCTTCTCCAAAAACGCGAGAAACTTCCGGTGGCTCTCCACCAACTGCTCCATAACCGCCGAATTTTCCATAACCCCACTGTAAGGTTTTTGGGGCCGCTTCGTCATCAGGGGCATGAACAACACAACACCCAACAACAACACGGCCTGCTGCGTCGGCTGCCAGTGCCAGGACTGTTCGTGCAACTGCGCCTCCGGCGAAAGCCAGAGCCAGCAATGCTCCTGCAACTGCGGCTGTGCGCCCGCACCGGCAGGCGCGTGAAACACCCGCGCCCGGCCTTCCGTAAAAAGTTGGCCGGGCGCCGATTCACTCTGTTAAAATGACGCATTCGCCCATCATGCCTGAACTCCTGGACCGAGCCCTGTTTGAGCCCCGCCTCAACGAAACCTTTCTCATCGAATCCACCACCGTGGAACTGAAGCTGGTGGAATGCCGCCGCCTCAAATCGGTGGAAGGAGAACCGCGCGAGCCCTTCTCGCTCGTCTTCCGCGGCCCGCTCGATCCCTTCCTGCAGCAGCGCACCTATCCCATACGCAACGAGCACACCGGAACGCTCGAGATCTTCCTCGTGCCGGTAGGCCGCGACACTGCCGGCTTCCTCTACGAAGCGGTCTTCAACTAGACCGCCGCGGCCTCGCTCGCCGCCCACTGCAGAAACCAATACGCCCCTCGCTCCTCGATCACCCGAAACCCTAACCGCTCATACAACCGCAGCGCCGGATTCCACTTCTCCACGTGAATCGTCACCATCTGTCGCGCCGCGCGCCCCTCGTCAATCAACTGCCCCAGCAGAGCTGTCCCGATCCCCTTGCCGCGATACTCCGGCACCAGCGCGATATCCATAATGCGAATCTCCGGCGCAGTCCGCCGCACATACAACCGCCCGGCGGCTTGCCCCGCAACCTCAATAATCTGGAATTCCGCCCCCGGGTAATGCTTGATGTAATGCGCCGCCTGCGCATCAAACTGCGACCGCAGAAACGCCTCCCGCTGCCCATCCGGCCACTCCACCTGATCCAATTCCTCGCGGCGTGATTCCGCGTAGACAACACGTAAAAAGCCTTCGTCCCCCTCTGTAGTGGGACGAAGGCTGATCTTATCCAATGACACTGTTGTGAGGCCTCAGGTGCGTGGCGGATACACACCTTGCAACGCAATGCAGAAGTTCAAGGTGAGATACGGCTGCATGTTGTTGTGGGGTTGACCACCACCCGCCGGGGCGATGGCGTTCTCATTCATGGCGATTTGCGGAGCCGACGGCGAGTAGAGGTTCCCGCTGGCCGGACGGCTGAGCGTATTCCCCGCCGGGGTGCCCAGGCCACCCAGCGGAACGGTCTGCGCTCCCACACTGTGGTTATGAGAAGGCATTTCCGATTGGAGCAGCGAAACCGTCTGACTACCACCGGTCTCACCCAGGTCATGCAACGAAAGCCCCGGACCCTGCCCAGGGTGCATCGGCACATTCCCTTGCATGTTCGGAAGAGCGAAGTTCGATTTTCCGTCTCCACCGTAGGTGGTGCCAAGGAGTGAAAAGAGGGCCGTGTTCTGGCTCAACGGCATAATCTGCCCATTACAAAATGCCCAGCCTTTGGGGGCGAAGTTGAAAGGGAAGATGCGAATTTCTGCAACGAAGGGATCCATGGTTTCTCCTTATGTTTGAGACGGGAAAATCCCGAACAGCGAAATAATGAAATCGACGCAAAGATACGGCTGGAAGTTGGTGTGAGGCTGCGACCCGCCCGTCAGCGTCAGCGCTTGTGGGTTGAGCGTCACCGTCGGATTCCCGGCGCGGTACAGTTTGGCCGCCGCCTGTCCCGTCACGCTGCCTCCCGGATTTGAGCCCGCCGGCACGTCGTTGCTGGCCAGCATCGGATGGCTGTGAGCCGGAATCTGCTGGACCGTCAAAGTGATTTCTTCCGCGCCGCCGGTTTCGCCCTGCGTGAAGCCGCCGCCAAAGTGCATAGGCACCCGGCCGCGCAGGTCCGGAAGAGCGAAGGTAGATTGGCCGTCGCCGCCATAGGTGGTTCCAATCAGGTTGAAGAGAGCTTCATACTCGGAGATGGGCACGAGTTGCCCTTCGCAAAACATCCAGCCCGCCGGGGCGAAGTTGCCCGCGAACATTCGAATTTCACCAATGTAGGGTTGTGCCATGTGTTTGTCTCCTTAGGTCTGCGACGGGAAAATGCCTTGCAGCGCGATGCTGAAATTCAGCACCAGGAAGGGCTGCATGTTCAAGTGCGCCTGGCTGCCGCCGGTATTGCCGATCTCACTAGCCGCCAGCGCCGCCAGATTGTTAGGCCCGGTATAGGTGTTCGCCTGTTGGGCGAGGAACTGTGTGTTGTCCGCCGTGTTCGTCGTCGCCGACGTATTGGAGCCCATCAGCGTGTGCACGTGCGTCGGCAGCTCAGTGATGGAAAGTGTGTGTGCTTGTTGGCCGCCAACCTCCCCTAATATGTGCCCGCTCCCGAAGTGAATCGGCACCCGTCCCTGTAGGTTCGGCAAAGCGAAGTTGACGCGCCCGTCGCCGCCGTAGGTCGTCCCCAGCAGCGAAAACAGCGCCTGATTCTGGTTGATCGGCAACAGTTGCCCGTTGCACAGGGCCCACCCTTTCGGGGCGAACCCAAAACTCATGATCCGGATCTCTGACAAGAATGGCTCAGCCATGGACTCTCTCTCTTTCTCAGCGTTCTGATGGTGGATGGTGAGACTTCAACTCAATTGGCAGGGGGTCTCGCCAATTCCCAGTGAATGTGACCGCCTTCGCGGATCAATTCAAATTTTATGCCAGTAAAACTTGTGCTTGCGACAGCTTATCACCTCCGTTTGAGATGGGCAATATGAAAATGGTCCTTTCTTGCTTTCGCTTCCCGCTCACCACCCCCAGGGTGGAACCGATCCACCCTGGAACTGGTTGAATCACGCTAGCTGGCCGGCGTCGGACAGCTAGTACCGGTGTTGCTGAAGCCAGCCAATGTTGCATTCGGCTGGATCTCCACGTGAGTGGTAACGGTGTTCCCGATGAAGATATTGCGGCCGTTGACGAAGGCTTCAATATTCGCTGTGGAGCTGACGTTCGCCCCCGGGAACCGGAAAGTGTGCCCGGCTGCGGCGCCGGCATTATACATGAACAGGGCGGAGTTTGGATTGTTGACGAAATTGAATGTGTTCACCAATGCTCCGGCCCCACCGATGTCCGCGCACACATTCACCGTGTCCGCGGAAGCCGGCGACCCGTTCGTGATCGCAATCCCCGTAAACCACCCTGTACCAGGCGTGTCGAAAGTATTTCCCGTGATGGTGAAGTTCGCCGTGTAGCTGCCACCGGTATTGTCGGCGTAGATGTGCGCGTTGCCTTTGATCTGGTGGATTTGATTATTGGAGATGGTGAACGACATCGTGCCGATCCCGCCGGCAGACACGAATATACCGTTCCCGGACTTGGATCCGGAATCGACGACGCCCGCAACCCCGATGCTGTTGCTGTCAAAGAAACCGTTCATCGAGGGAACACCGCGGGACGGCGCCGCTTTGAATAACGTAACCGCACTCCCGTGGGCATCCCGCATCGTGTTGCCGGTCACGTGGAAGGTCATCACGCCCTTTGTCGCCAGGACCAGTGATCCGCCGCCGATAATGTTGCCGGCACTGTTGTTGGAAAGCACATTGTTCCGGAAGGCGACATCCATGTTTGTATTGTCCTGGCCCGTGAAATTCGCCAGGTCACTAACGGCGTTGGTGAACGTATTCCCGGTGACCGTGGAGTTGATGATCACATTGTCAGCCACGCGCGCTTCCACCGCGAAGCTCTGATTGCCTCCGCTGAGGTTCTGCATTGTGCCGAAGGTGTTGCCTGTGACTGTCAGAGTGGTGGTGCTCGCTGCCGTGTTGACGATAGACAGGTTGCGCGCAGCCCCTCCAGTGATGTTGTTATTGGTGAAGGTACCCCCCCCGGACACGCCCGTCGCGGTGGAGTTGCCAAAGAAGATGCTTCCTTCACCATAGTTTTCGGGAGCGCTCAGGGAAGTGGCTGTTCCGTTGGTGCCACCTACCGTCGAGTACTGGAGGGTAAAGCCGTTTACGGCGAACCCGCGAATGGCATAGTTCTGGTTGGTGCCGTTGAGAGTCATCCGGCTCAGCGAGATGTTCTGCACGTTGTTCAGATAGATGCCAACTCCGTTAAACGGAACGGACTGGGATCCTCCGCCGACGTCGCCTCCCGTCATGCCGGAGATGGTGCCGCCGCTGGAGTTACCACCCACGGAGGTGTTGCTTCCGTCGCCGGTTACCGTGAAACTTCCGGTAGTGTTTGTCAGGACGATTCCTCTGCCGCCACCACTTGCCGAAATGCTCCGGAAGGTAAACGTAGACCCAGTGGAGCCCTGAATATCAACGGCGGTCGATGTGCCAGTGTTCATGCTGACGCCGTTGACCGTGAGGCCATTGGCACTAGCGGCCGAAAGGGTTCCGGCGATGGTTGGCGTATTTGCCGCATTGCCCGCAACCGTCAATATGCCCCCACCGACGCTCAACGTGGCTCCGGCGCCGATCAGAGACTGATTCGTCTTCAACGCGCATGCACCAGTGGTATTGCCGGATCCCTGATGCACGTAGATGAAGTCCCCCGTTCCGGTGGTGGCGGTGCAATTCAACAGGTTGGCGCCGGCGCCGAAATCGCTGACCGGCAGATGGGACCGTCCGTCGCCGCCGGCGGCGCCGTGCCGCACGTACCACACCTTGTTGTTCAAAGTGAACGAGAGATTCGCCGTCGTGCTCGCCGGACCTGAGCTGCCGGGGCCCGTGTTGCTCGCACCTGTATAGGTACACATCGCCGACGTCGCACTCACGTTCGGTGTGAAGATGAATCGGCCAGCCGTGTCAGTGTTGCTGATCACTCCACCCGTGCAGCTCGCGCCGGTAAGCTGGGTACCGGTTGTGAGCGACGCGGAGAAGGCGGGCGAGGCGCCCACCAACAGCCCGTTGGCGGAGGAGACCGCCGGCGTCGTCGGTGCACTGGCCACGCCCGCGATGAAGAACTGTGTGTTCCCAACACCCGTATAAGCCTGGGTCACCAGATTCGGGCCGATGGAAACCGTGACCGCCTTGGTCACCGTACACAGGCCGCCGTCGGTAGCCGTGATAGTGACAGGGAAGGTTCCGGTAACATTGGGCGTGCCGTTGACCGCGCCAGTGCCGCTGTTGATGGAAAGGTTGGTCGGCAGACCCGTCGCCGACCACGTGATGACGCCGGCGTTGCCGGTCTGACCGTACGTTGCGGTGCTGATCGCCACGCCAAATACTCCGTTGATCGCTGCCGGACCGCTGCTGATGGACCACGCCGGGCAGGCGATGGTGAGAGTGAGGTTCTGCGTCGCGTTCGGCGGGATCCCGTTGTTTGCCGTGATGACGATCGGATAGATCCCGTTGTTCGTGGGCCCGCCGTTCTGAGTCAAAGCCGCGGGGGTTCCGGCGATGGTCGCCGTGCCGTTGTTGTTGTTCGTCAGCGCCACACTCAACGGGAAGCCGCCCCCGTCCGTGATCACCATCGACGGACCCGTCGGTAAGCCAGTGGTGGTCACCGTGAAGCTCTGCCCGGCAAGGCCCGGCCGGAAGGTGACGCCGTTCGCGCTGGTAATGGTTGGCGGAGCCTCGATGATCGTCGAGTCCGTGTCCGTGTTGTTGGCTGCGTTGCTTTCCGTCTGCGCCGTAGTGACGCTGATCGAGTTCACCTTTGGAGAGGTGGCGTTGGCCGCCACCGTCACCGTAACCGTCAAGTCCGGATAGGAAGCCGCGGGCGCCAGCACATCGCTGCGTGTGCAGGTGGGCAACGTGGTGCAAGTCCAGCCCGTCCCGCTCATTGCTGTTACCGTCAGACCAGCCGGAGGCGCATCCGTCACCGATACGGACTGCCCGGCGTTCTTCGCTCCCGCTCCGGAGTTCGTCACCGTCACTGTGTAGTTGTTGCCCGCCGAGCCCTGGAGGAAGTTGCCACTGTGCGACTTCGTGATGGTCAGGTCAGGTTGCACAATCGTTGTGGAGTCAGTAGCCGTGTTGTTGGCCGCGTTGCTCTCGCTCTGCGCGGTGGTAACACTGATCGAGTTCACCTGGGGCGAGGTGGCGTTGGCAGCCACTGAAACCGTTACCGTGAGGGCCGGATAGGAGGCCGCGGGAGCCAGCACGTCCGAACGCGTACATGTAGGCAGCGTCGTGCAAGTCCAGCCTGTGCCGTTCATTGCCGTCACCGTCAGTCCCGACGGCGGAGTGTCCGTCACTGACACGGATTGGCCGGCTAGTTTGATGCCTGCCCCGGAATTGGTCACCGTCACCGTGTACGTGTTGCCCGTGGATCCCTGAGTGAAGGTGCCAGTGTGCGTCTTCGTAATTGTCAGGTCCGGTTGCACAATCGTGGTGCTGTCCGTGGCCGTATTGTTAGCGGCGTTGCTTTCGGTCTGCGCGGTGGTAACAGTGATCGAATTCACCTGCGGGGACGTTGCGTTGGATGCCACGCTCACTGTTACGGTGATCGCAGGGTAGGAGCCGGCGGCAGCCAGCAGATCCGTGCGCGTGCAGGTAGGCAGCGTCGTACAAGTCCATCCTGAGCCGCTCATTCCCGTTACCGTCAGCCCGGAGGGCGGCCCGTCCGTCACCGAAACCGATTGCCCGGCGGTCTTGTCGCCTGCACCTGAGTTGGTGACGACAACCGTATAAGTGTTACCGGTCGAGCCCTGGGTGAAATTCCCCGTATGGCTCTTCGTGATCGTCAAGTCCGGCTGCGCCGCGAGTGTAATGACGGTAGAGTCCGTGGCGGTGTTGTTCGCGGCATTGCTTTCGCTCTGCGCCGTCGTGACACTGATCGAGTTCACCTGCGGCGAGGCCGCATTCGCCGCAACGCTCACCGTCACCGTGATCGCCGGATAGGAGGCCGCGGCTGCAAGCGCATCCGACCGCGTACATGTAGGCAGCGTCGTGCAAGTCCAGCCTGTGCCGTTCATTGCCGTTACCGTCAGTCCCGTCGGCGGAGCGTCCGTCACTGACACCGCCTGGCCCGCGAGCTTGCTGCCGGTTCCGGAATTGGTGACCGTCACCGTGTAGTCGTTCCCGGTGGATCCTTGCACGAAGTTGCCGCTGTGCGTCTTCGTGATCGTCAAGTCCGGTTGCACAATCGTGGTGCTGTCCGTGGCCGTGTTGTTGGCTGCGTTGCTTTCACTCTGCGCTGTTGTGACACTGATCGAATTCACCTGAGGGGACGTTGCGTTGGATGCCACGCTCACTGTTACGGTGAGCGCCGGGTAAGAGCCGGCGGCAGCCAGCAGGTCCGTACGGGTGCAAGTGGGCAGCGTGGTACAGGTCCAGCCTGGGCCGCTCATCGCCGTTACCGTCAGTCCCGTCGGTGGAGCGTCCGTCACCGAAACCGACTGCCCGGCGGTCTTGTCGCCTGCGCCTGAGTTGGTAACGACAACCGTATAATTGTTGCCGGTAGAGCCCTGGGTGAAGTTGCCCGTATGGGTCTTCGTGATCGTCAAATCGGGCTGTCCGGCTACCGTGATGTTCGTCGAATCGGTTGCCGTGTTGTTCGCGGCATTGCTTTCGCTCTGCGCCGTGGTGACACTGATCGAGTTCACCTGCGGGGACGTGGCGTTAGCAGCCACCGAAACCGTTACCGTGATCGCCGGATAGGAGGCCGCGGCTGCAAGCGCATCCGACCGCGTACATGTAGGCAGCGTCGTGCAAGTCCAGCCTGCGCCGCTCATTGCCGTCACCGTCAGTCCCGTCGGCGGCGCATCGGTGACCGACACTGCCTGACCGGACAGTTTGTCCCCTGCGCCGGTGTTGCTCACCGTGACTGTGTACTCGTTGCCCGTCGAACTCTGCGCGAAATCGCCAGTGTGCGTCTTCGTGATCGTCAGGTCCGGTTGCACGATGGTCGTGGAATCCGTGGCTGTGTTGTTCCCGCTATTGCTTTCCGATTGCGCCGTGGTGACGCTGATGGAGTTCACTTGCGGCGAGGTGGCATTGGACGCCACTGTGACCGTTACAGTGATCGCCGGGTAGGAACCAGCCGCGGCCAGTAAGTCGTTGCGCGTGCATGTGGGCAGCGTCGTACACGTCCAGCCGGACCCCGTCATGCCTGTCACGGTCAGTCCCGTGGGCGGTGCATCGGTCACCGAGACAGCCTGACCGGCCGTCTTATCCCCCGCGCCTGAGTTCGTTACCACCACCGAATATGTGTTTCCCGACGAGCCTTGCGTGAAGTTGCCAGTGTGCGATTTCGCAATCGTCAGGTCTGGCTGTGACACAGCCGAGATCGTGATCGTGCAGGGTGTGCTCGCGGTCTGCGGAACAGTCGCCGCCGAATCGGAGATATTGGCCGTAAAGTTGGCCGTCCCCGTTCCGGTTGGCGTGCCCGTGATGGCGCCGGTAGCGGGATTCAGAATCAACGGACTCGGCAGCGAGCCTGGCCCGATGGAATAGGTATAGGCAAGCGATCCGCCACTGCCCACCAGTGAAGACGAATACGCAACGCCATCGGTCCCCGTGGAGGCCGGACAACCTACAGCGAGCGCGGACGGGGGGAACGTGCCGGCGTAGATCACCTTGTTGAACGTGATCAACACGCCCGGCAAAACAGTGAACTGCAACTGAACCACTGCAGATCCGCCGGGAGCGAGGTTCGCGGCGCCAGGAATATTTATGTAGGGCCATCCGTTGAACGTGCCATTGCCGTTCACGAAAGTCGCGCCGACCGCCAGGTTCAGGATGCCCGCGGTGAACGGCCCAACGATCACGGATCCCGTGTTGTTGGTGATCGTAAGGTTGGTGCGATAGGTTGCGTTGGCCCGATAGTAGACGTACGGGGATGTGGTGATGGTCAACTGCGAAGTGACGTTCGTTACCGAGTTGCCCGGTGGGACCGCGCCCATCAGGATCACTTTCGCCGTGGAGTCGGGGTCATTGGGGAACGAGCCGTCGGCCCGCTGACGGCTGAGTGCCACTCGCGCCACGCCATCGGTGGATGCGCCCAACGAGGCTTCGGCGCTGAACCAATCAATCGCGCCCATCGTCTCGGACTCGATCGTCTTCAACGGGCTGGGCTCGCCGTTGGTGGCGTGATTGCGCAGGGCCTCGCTCAGTTCATAGAGTGTGGCAACGGGCAGATCGAAGTTGTTCTGATCGCGGAGTTGGGCCTCCAGCCGCATCCACTCCGCATCCGGACGGCCAGTGCCGGCGGCCGCCAGTGCCCGGAGCCGCGATGCCAGGTCTTCTTTGTTGGTGAGTCCGAGCCGCTTGCGCGCCGACCGGACGTTGCTGCCGGACCGCGCCAGTAGAGCGCCGGCGTCCGGGGATCCGGAACGCGCCATCGCCTCATAGAAGGCGTCGTCGCGGCTGCCCGCGGGCATGCTCATGAGCTGCGCCAGTGCACCAGCCACAGTTTCCGTATAAGGATTCGAGCTATCACCGGAAGCGACGAACCCCTGGCTTTCCATCGCCAAAAGGTTCCAGGAAGTGACGTTGGCCGGATCGCGGCGCATGGCCTTGTGGAGGTACCACAGAGCTTCGTCGATTGCCACCGCATACTCTACCGCGAGGCTCTTTTCCCGGAGAACCACACGGTACACAGCCGAAGAGGATTCGCCTGTTGTCGTGTCCTCAACGGTCAGCATTGCGGTAAATTCGGTCCCGGCAGTTCCAAAATAGGTGTGCTGGACGCCCGCATCGTAGCCCTGTTCCAAAGAAAAACTGACGGGCTGGCTGCGATCACCGAAGTCCCACGTAGCCTTTATGTGACGGCCCTGCGCCGAGGACGCCCCTTTGAGCGTGATGCTGCGTGAAGAGTAGGTTACATGGGCCTGCGAACGGTCTAAGGCGTTTGCGGGCACCGTCGATACCTGCGGCGCAGCACCGTACGCAAGCGTCACAAAATGAATGCCAATGGCCGCGCACACGAGCTTCCTGAGTTCAAACATAGTCCCTCCGTGGCAAATTCCGGTCCCAGCCGTGAGCCGTATTCTATCATAAAGGTCTCCGAAAGAAGCCCCGATAATGCAATTTTCCAACGGTTTCCTGGTGGCCCCCTTAAAATAGGCTCCACTGGTACTGCTGGCTATTGACGCGCGTGATATGATTCAATGCACGGGCTACTCAAGAGCGAAAACCAAGCTCTTGGCGTCCCAGGAGGAATTTTGTGAAACGGATTACCTTATCCTTGCTGTTTGCGATCACTCTGGCTGGCCAGGCGTTCGGGGCCGTGGTGTACAGCAACGTGACCAACGACCTCGGCCAATCGCTCTCCTACTTCCAGGGCAGCTACACCCAGATCGGCGACCAGATCCAACTCGCAGGCACCAACCGTCTGGCCACTCTCGCCTCGGTGGAGTTCTATAATGCCGGAGCAGCCGGGACTTTCGACACTACGCTGCGATTCTTCAACGTTGGGCCCAACGTGGCAAACCCTGTCGGCTCGCAAATCGGTGGGGATTTCACTCTGACCGGAATCGCCGCACCCCTCGGTGGCGGTCTCACAGGTTTCGTTGTGTCGTTCGCTTTGCCGAGTCTGCTGGTTCCCACGGATCTTATCTTCACGCTTTCCATCGCCAACCAGAGCAACGGCGTCGACATAGTCGGACCCGATCTTTACGGGGGCCCGACAATCGGGATTAGCGATCCGACTTTCGCCATTGCTCGCGACGCCAACGGGTTCCTCCAGGCGAACTTCCAGGACGCGAACCTGTATTTTGAGCTTCAGGCGGATGCCGACACAGCCATCCCCGAACCTGCCACTTCGGGACTGGCCGGCGCGGCAATTCTCGGATTGTGGCTGCTGCGGCGTGCGCGGCGGTAGTACTCAGCTAATCACTAAGAGCAGGTCTTTGGGCTCGACGCTCTGGCTGACCTTGACTTCCAGTTTGTTGACAGTGCCATCGATGGGGGCATAGACGGTGGTCTGCATCTTCATTGCGTCCATCACCAGCACCCGGTCCCCCTTCTTCACCTTCTGACCCACTTCCACGGCGATACTGCTCACCACACCCGGAATTGGCGCGCCCACATGACCGGGGTTGGCGGGGTCGGCTTTGACGCGCGCCGCCGTTGTCACTTGCAGAGACTTGTCGCGTACCACCACTTCGCGGGGCTGCCCGTTCAATTCAAAGAACACGGTGCGAGTACCGTCGGGATGGGGTTCACTGACAGCGAGGAACTTAACGATTAGCAATTTTCCGGGTTCGATTTCGATGGTAATCTCCGAGCCTTTGTCCATTCCGTAGAAGAACTGCGGAGTGGGAAGAACATCTATGTCACCCCACATCTGGCGGTTCTTTGCGAACTTAGTGAATACCTCGGGGTACATGAGGTAACTCATCAGGTCGGTCCGGGTGGGCTTCTGACCGGTGCGTTTCTCCACCTGCGCTGCGGTCTCGATGAGGTCGGCCGGGGCGAGGTGCGCACCGGGACGGCCTTTGCGCGGCTTGCCACCTTTGAGCACCACCTCGACGACGTTCCTCGGCCAGCCGCCGTCAGGCTCTCCAAGGTCTCCGGAGATCATTTCCACCACTGAATTCGGAATCGTGATCGAATGGTCGGGACCGAGGTTGAGGAACTCCTGGATGCTCATGCCGTGGCTGACCAGGAAGATCGCGAGGTCGCCGACCACCTTGCTCGACGGGGTCACCTTGACGATGTCGCCGAAGGCCATGTTCACGTCAGCGTACATGCGGGCGATCTGCGGCCACTTCTCGCCGAGGCCCATCGAGTTGGCCTGCTCTTTGAGGTTGGTGTACTGGCCGCCGGGCATTTCGTGGAGGTAGACCTCCGCAGTCCCGGACTTCGGCGCGGAATCAAATGGGGAGTAGTGGGAGCGGACCGTCTCCCAGTAATCGGAGCAAACGTTGAGCGCGTCGAGGTCGAGGCCGCTATCGCGTTTCGTGTTGGCGAGCGCGGCAACGATCGAGTTCAGATTCGGCTGCGAGGTAGTGCCCGACATCGAAGCAAGCGCGCCATCGGCGGCGTCGACACCGGCCTCGCCTGCCTTCAGAATCGAAGACGCGTTGATGCCGCTGGTGTCATGCGTATGGAAGTGAACCGGCAGGGCTACCTCATCGCGAAGCGCCTTCACCAACTTCTCGGCAGCGTAGGGTTTGACGAGCCCGGCCATGTCCTTGATGGCGATGATGTGCGCGCCCATGCGCTCCAGTTGCTTGGCCATCTTGACGTAGTAGGTGAGCGGGTACTTGTCGCGTTTGGGATCGAGGATGTCGCCGGTGTAGCAGACCGCGGCTTCACAGATGCGGCCCGTTTTGCGTACAGCTTCCATCGGAACTTTCATGTTCGGCAGCCAGTTGAGCGAGTCAAAGACACGGAAAATATCGATGCCATGGGTGGCCGATTCGGTAATGAACTCCTTGACGACATTGTCAGGGTACGCTGTATAGCCTACGGCGTTGGAGGCGCGCAGCAGCATCTGGAAGCATATGTTCGGGATGGCCTCGCGGAGGCGTGCCAGCCGCATCCAGGGATCTTCATGGAGGAAGCGGAGAGCCACGTCGAAGGTGGCCCCGCCCCACATTTCGAGACTGTATAGATTGTATAGTGAGTGCGCTACATAGTTGGCGATGCGCAGCATGTCGTAGGTCCGCATGCGGGTGGCCATCAGCGATTGATGAGCATCGCGGAAGGTAGTGTCGGTGAGCAGCAGGCGCTTCTGACGGCGGGTCCACTCGGCGAAGCCTTCCGCGCCGAGTTCATCGAGAAGCTGTTTGGTTCCCGCCGGCGGCGCGGAGGAAATGTGCGGAGGCACGGGCGCTTCGCGGATCACCGCCGGCTTCGTCTTTTTCGCGACTTCCGTGTTGCCATTGACGATCACGTCACCGAGGTAGGTGAGCAGTCGCGTGGCACGATCGCGCCGGACCGTGAAGCGGAACAGCTCCTTGTGTTCGTCCAGGAAGCTGGTCGCAACCTCCCCGGCTTGGAAATTGCTGTGATTGACGACGTTCTCCAGGAACGGGATGTTGGTTTTCACCCCGCGGATGCGGAACTCGCGCAGTGCGCGATCCATCCGCTGACAGGCATCGGTGAACTGCCGGCCCCAGGCCGTCATCTTGACGAGCAGCGAATCGTAGTAGGGCGTGATCACTGCGCCGCCGTAGGCCGACGCGCCATCGAGACGAATGCCGAACCCGGCGGGAGAACGGTACGTGTGGATCTTGCCGTAATCGGGGATGAAGTTGTTGCCCGGATCCTCCGTAGTAACGCGGCATTGGAGGGCGAACCCATGCAGCGGAACATCACCCTGCGCGGGCAGGCTCATCTCCCTGCCGTGGAGCGCGTGGCCTTGCGCAATCTGGATCTGGGCGCGGACGATGTCGATGCCGGTCACCATTTCAGTGACCGTGTGTTCCACCTGCACCCGCGGGTTGACTTCAATGAAGAACCAATCGCCCGTGTCGACGTCCACCAGAAATTCGACGGTGCCGGCGTTGTAATAGCCGGATTCGCGAGCGAGGGCAACGGCTGCGTCGGCGAGCTCACGGCGGATGCGCGCATCGAGACCGACAGCAGGCGCGACTTCCACTACCTTTTGATGACGGCGCTGGACGGAGCAATCCCGCTCGTAGAGGTGAAGAATGTTGCCGTGACGGTCGCCGAGGATCTGCACTTCGATGTGCCGGGCGCGGCGGATGTAGCGCTCCAGGAAACAGGCATCGTTGCCGAAGGCGTTGGCTGCTTCCTGACGCGCTTCCTCGAATCTTGACGGAAAATCGGCGGGGTTCTCCACCACGCGCATCCCGCGCCCACCGCCGCCAAAGGCCGCTTTGATGATCAGCGGGAAACCGATTTGACCAGCGAGCGACATAGCCGTTTCGAGCTTGGAGATGGGCTCGCTGGTGCCGGGGACAACCGGAATGCCTGCCTTTTCCGCTAGTGTGCGGGCGGCGCGCTTGTCGCCGAGCAGATCGAGCAAGTCGGGGCTTGGTCCTATGAAGGTGATTCCGGCCTTCTCGCAGGCGCGAGGGAGCGCGGGGTTCTCCGAGAGAAAGCCGTAGCCGGGGTGGATCGCATCGACGCCCTTCTCAGCGGCCAGCGCAACGATGCCATCAAAGTCGAGGTAGGCCTGAACAGGACCCTTCCCTTCTCCGATCAGATAGGCTTCGTCGGCCTTGAAACGATGGAGGCTGAGGCGGTCCTCTTTGGAATAGACGGCGACCGTGCGGAGGCGGAGTTCATTGGCCGCGCGAAAGATGCGGATGGCAATCTCGCCGCGGTTCAGTGCAAGCAGTTTCTTCAAACTCTGAGGGTAACACGGGGGGTTGCGGCTACTACTGGGCACAGACGCCGTCGAGAACCTTGTCGAGCAGTGCCGCAGCCTGCCGGTCCTTGGTGTTATAGGAGGCGCTTTCGCCGATCATGCCGACGTATCGCCACACCTCGCCCGAAGCAAGCCGTCCGCGAGCGTCAACCAACACCCTCGTCGCTGTCGTTAACACCGCCTCGCGGTATTCTATCGATTGCTGGAAGTCATTATCATTGGGGACGCCGTGGGTCCACATCGCTCCCGTGCCGTGCCGGATTCCAGCATAGCCGCCGGCGATGCGAACATAGTAACCGCGCATTGCATAATCGGCGTCGGTGGATAAACGAGACACTTTCACCGATGGGATCCGCGGGAAGCGAAGAATCGCTCCCCATCGAGCAAAGTCCGGTGTGATTTTTGCACTTGGAGAACACTTCGGAATGACTCGGGGTACCTGCGCCTTGAGTACCACGCTTTGCATTGCGGCGCCGCTGAGTTGGAGTCTTGCAGTTTCGTATCCGGGCTTTCGAATGGCAAGCCACCTGGAGCCGGCATTCATGACGACGGAACCATCGGCTGCGGTAACGCACTTGGCGCATCCGCCTGCGTACCACGTGACGGCCTCCGCGATTGGACCTCCTGCTTCGTCAAGAACCTTGAGGATTACACTGGTTTGAGCCGCCAGCGGGGAGGCGCAAACGAGCAGCACGATACGCAGCATATTCGCTAATCGGAATAGCACAAGATGACCCCTCACCACCAGCCCTGGGACCGCGTCCGTTCCCTTCAATGTTAGCCTCGAAACATGGCTACACTTCGTCTGCTGATAAGCGCGCTGGTCGTCGCGATGCTGGCGGCGCAAACACCCGCAAAGAAGAAGACCTCGAAAGAGCTCAAGGCTTCATTCGACGTCCACAAAGGCGATTTCGACTACCTGCTCGGCGAATGGGGATTCACTACCGTCTCGAAAGAACATGGGCCAGGCAAGGGCTATTGGACGGCCGTGCGTCTCGTCACAGGACAAATCCTCGATGAATTCCGCGTGGTCGGCGACAACCGCGAAACCTGGTACGTCACCTCCACCCTGCGCTCCTACAACGCCGGACTTGATCGCTGGGAACTCGTCGGGATGGTCGAGGGCGGCGGCTTACAGGACGTGGGCACGGCGCAGCGTGTTGGCAGTGAAGTCCACATCGAGCAGAAGTTCGGCGTCGCCACCGGAACCACGTCGATCCTGCGGATCCGCTACTACAACATCCAGCCCGATCGCTTCTCCTGGACCGCCGACCGCTCTATGGACGGCGGCAAAACCTGGTCCAAGGAAGACCAGAAGATCGAAGCGCGCCGCATCGGCCCGGCGCGTTCTCTCGGGCCTTTCGCGCCCGCGCGATAGTCAGTCGGGATTTCATCGTGCCAGGCGCCTCAATCGTTCTAAATCTGATGACGGCCTTAGCTGGCGCAGTGGGGCTGCCGGCTTGCGCTTCTGCACATCAGCTACCGTGCGGCCATCGCCGGCTCGTCCTGGAATGGCAGAAGATGTCCGATGAAAAGTTGGACAACGAGAGCAAGGAGCGTGCACTGGTTGGTTACGTGATCGCCACGGCATCCCTCGCCGGACAGATCTGCTGCGAACTCACCGTTGCCGACCACGGCATCGACGCCGAAATCGAATTCAAACTCCCTGATGGGCGCGCGGCGGCGAAGCGGATCTACCTGCAACTGAAGTCCGGCGACACGTACCTGTATCACCGCGAGCGCGACGACAAGGATATTTTCACCATCAAGAAACCCGATCATGTGCGGTATTGGATGGACCACGACTCACATGTCATGCTGGTCCACCGCAACTCGGAAGGCGTCATCCGGTGGATGGAAATCCGCGACTGGCTGCGCAAAGCCACCAACAACGGCAGGAATCCGGTGAAGCAGATTGAGTTTGAAGCTGAGCGGTTTGATGCGATGAGCGTGCGGCGGTGGCGGGATAAGGTGCTGGGAAAGTAATCAAACCTGCCCGGGCGGCTGCGGACACGTCGATCGCAGGCCGTCGATGTGCTCGTGCAGATCTTCGGGAATCGGGTGCCACATGGGGTCGAGGATGAAGTCGATGCCTTCGCGGCGCGCCAGTTTGGCGGCTGGGACGAAATCGGAATCGCCGGCAATGAGGACGATTTGATCCACCTGGCGCTTGAAGGCGAGGGAGGCGATGTCCAGACCGATCCGCATGTCCACACCCTTCTGCCGGACTTCGTAGTGAACGTCCGCGGGGGTTAGCGAGGCCAGCGTCGCTTTGCCGGCAAGCAGGTTCCTGGTGACCTCGGGATTGATCGACCAATGGGCTTGATCGGACAGCCGTCCCAGGCGTAGCGGGAGCTTCCTTCGCTTGCGCAACTCGGAGTGGAGTTGCAGGCGGAAGTTGGCCTCGGGAGTCTGCGAAAAATCCACCGCTTGTTTGGACACCGGATTGTGCGCCTTCTTGGTGAGCGGCGCGCAATCGTAGAAGAAGATCCGGTACAGTTCGCGCCGGCCCGTATCTTTGTCATCAAGGTGCTTGAGGCACCAAGTGAAAAGATCCTTGGCAGCGACTGCTGGATCGTAGTGGTGAGAAGGGATGGCAACCTTGCGGAACCGTTTGATGAAATAGCCTCCATCAACCAGTATGGCCGTGGGCATATGAAATAATGCCCTTGGGCTCGGCATTGCCTGGATCGGTGGCAAGCGTACTGCCAAGGGCAAGATCAACTCCAGAATAGCTCAAATCCGCTAGGAGCGTTCGAAGTGGCTACTGGTCAGTTGAGGGTTGTTTGTCCTTCGTGAGGGTTTCCTGGGACGCGGCTGCGCCGTCGATTCTGAGCACGCCGGGGAGCGCAGGAATTTCTCGATTGCATCCGTCACAAGAGAAGTTGCCGGGATCTGTTTGCGCTCGGACAACTCGTGTATCTGCGCCAGGGTTTCTTCCGGGAGGCGCAGCCGAAGGGTTCTCATGGCAGCGGTGGACATCCTTTCTTCATTATCGCAAGGAGTCCAGAGTTTGGAGAATCTCGGGGAACGGGGGCCGGCGCATATCGTGGGCTCCGGGGGCTTCCAGTAATCTGGTTGCCGCTGGAATCAGCGCCAGCGCGGCGCGCATTTCCTCGATGCTCCCGAACGGGTCCTTCTGGCCATGCACGAACAGCGCCGGCACGCGGAGTTGCGGAAAATGTTGCGTGCGAAGCTGCTGCGGTTTGTCCGGAGGATGGAGCGGGTAGGAGAACAGCAGCAGTCGATCAGCAACAGTGGGGTCTTCGGCGGCGAGCATGGTGCACTGCCGGCCCCCGTAGGAATGCCCTCCGAGGATCACACGTTGGACGCCGTGAGTGCGGATGAGTACGCACGCCTCGCGAAGCCCCGCGCGATCATGCACCGCCGCGGCCGGATTCGGTGTGGTGCCGCGCTGCCGGAACGGCAGATCGAGGCGAAGGCACAGATACCCGTGCTCGCAGAAGAAGCGGCATGCAGATACAAGAATCGCCGAATCCTTATTGGATCCCGCGCCGTGGGCCAAAACCATCGCGGTCCCGTTTGGCGTATCGGGCGTGTGCAGGATGCCGCGCACGCCACCTTCCTGCAGCGGCGTCTCCGTCATGCGGGGAAGGGCCAGACCTGCTCGATGGTCTTCGACAGGATCCAGCTCTTGTCCTCATCGTTGAGGAATCTCATTTCGTCCCGCACCACAGCCAGCGTCTGCGCGTATGTGGCGTGCGATTTCGACACCGGCCAGTCCGTGCCCCACATGAGCCGTCTGGGACCAAACGCGTCGTAGAGGCGTTTCACTTGCGCCTGTGAATCGCGCCACGGGAACTCCTGCTTCGACAGCGACCAGGTATGCGAGATCTTCACGAACACTTTTGGGTACCGCTTTAACGCGATCAGCTTTTCCAGTTCCGCGGGCTTGTCCAACGGCGAGTCGGCCATGTGGTCGATCACGACAGTCAGGTCCGGATGCTTCTCGATCAGCTTCTGCGCATCGGGCACGCGTGATACAGGCAACAGCAGTGTCATGGGCACTTTGAGCGACTGACACCGCGCCCATAGCGGCGGCATCAGCGGACCGTTGATCCACTCGCCGGCGGCATTGCCTGAAGGGCTCAAACGCACTCCGCGAAACCGTTGCTCGACGAGCTTCGAAAGATGATCCGGCGCGGCGGGATCTTCGGGGTTCACGCGCGCCACCCCGTGGAATAGTCTTGGATACTGCTTCAGCACATCGGCGAGATAGGAGTTGTCCCAGCGGTAGTGGATCACCTGGATGATCACCGTGCGCTCGACATTGTTGGCCTTCATCAAATCGAGCAGCATTTCCGCTGAGGCGTCTTCGGCGGGCGGGCGCGTGGTTTCTTTGGCCCAGGGATAGCGCGGGTCTTTCTTCCACACGTGCACGTGCGAATCGAGGATGCGATACGAGGGCGCGGCTTGCACGGCGCATGCAGCGGTGGCTGCAAGGAATTCCCGTCTACGCATAGATCGACTCCAGCTTGCTGGTGATGTACGCGCCGCTGCGCTCGTAGGAATGGCGCGGGCCCTTGCGCGCGGTGTCGAGATCGACGCAGATCCAACCCTTGAAGCTCTTCTCTTTGAGGACGCGGTGGCAGGCGGGAAAATCGATGTCGCCGTCGCCCAGGTCATAGATGCTGGCGAAGAACTTCGCGGTCTTGGAATCCTTGGGCAGCACGTTGCCGGTGGCGTGACGCCAGTCCTCGGTGGGCGTGGTCCAACGAGCGTCCTTGTAATCCATGAATTCGATGCGGTCTTTGTAGCGGCGGAACATCTCGGGGACGTTGCTGCCGCCGAGGTGCAGGTGCGCGGTATCGGGGAAGAAGGCGAACAGCTTCGGGTCGGTCATGGCCATGCACTGATGCACTTCCTCGGGGCCTTCCACCATCTCATCGAGGTGATTGTGCACGCCCGCGCGGAAGCCCATTTCGCCTGCCGCTTCGCCGATTTTGTTGAACGTGTCGCACATGGTCTTGAACGACGACTTCACATCTTCACCCGGCTTCAACCGGCCCGGAGGAAACACCACTAGGTGTTTCGCGTCGAACTGCTTGAGGAACGTCATGGCCTCGCGCGCATCGGCAACCAACTTCTTCTGCTGTGCGGCGATGTGCGTTTGCCCGCCGAAGGAGATGGTGACAATGTGGACGCCGCGCTTCTCGGCCTCGCGGCGGATTTCGGGGATCGACATCGGATAGCGCTTGAGGAAACTCGGAAAACTGGTGATGCGCATGCCGATGAAACCGGTGTCGCGCATGACGTCAAAGATGTCGGTAAGCGGGCCTTGGGGGAAGTAGTTCCAGAGCCCGAGGCTTACCGCCCACTTGATGTTTTTGTTGGCAGGTAGACGGCCCGCGGCTGCGGCCATCGATGCGGACAGAGAGGCAAGAAAAGCTCGGCGGTTCATAGCGAAGAGCTATCATACTACGTTGACTCAACTGCCAATAGACCCGCTGTTGCCGGAGATTTGCGCCACGCTGAGGCGCAGCGCGGCCCTGGTATTGGAAGCACCACCGGGCGCGGGAAAAACTACTCGCGTGCCGCCCGCGCTGCTGCCGATGGTGCGCGGGGAGGTGTGGGTGTTGGAGCCGCGCCGCCTTGCCGCACGATTGGCCGCGCGCCGTGTGGCGGAGGAGATGGGCGAGGCATTGGGGGAGACGGTCGGCTACCAGGTGCGGTTTGAGCAAACCTCGGGGCCGCGCACACGATTGCGCTTTCTCACCGAAGGCGTGCTGACGCGCCGCTTCCTTTCCGATCCGCGATTGCGCGATGCGTCGGTGGTGGTGCTGGATGAATTCCACGAAAGGCACCTCGATAGCGATCTTGCGCTGGCGCTGCTGCGGCGGTTGCAGCGGACCGAACGCCCAGACCTGAAACTGGTGGTGATGTCGGCCACGTTGGAGGCCTCGCCCATTGCAGCGTATCTCGGCGATTGTCCGGTGCTGCGCAGTGAAGGCCGTCTGTTTCCAATGGAGGTGCGATACCGGCCGCTGACAGCGGATCCGCTGGAAGAGCAGATTCGTCAGGCAGTGGAGGCGCTGCCGCCAGATGGCGATGCGCTCGTATTCCTTCCCGGTGCAGGCGAGATTCAACGCGCCATGCGCGCACTGGAGCCGGCAGCGGCGCTCCGCAACTGGCTGGTGCTGCCGTTGTATGGCGACCTTTCACCGGAAGAACAGGATCGCGCCGTGCAGCCTGCATCGCAACGGAAGATCATTCTCTCCACCAACGTGGCGGAGAGTTCGGTGACGATTGACGGCGTGCGCGCGGTGGTTGATACAGGCATGGCGCGCATCGCCTCGCAATCGCCTTGGAGCGGGCTGCCGCTGTTGAAGATTGGCCGCATCAGTCAGGCCTCCGCTACACAACGCGCGGGCCGAGCCGCACGGCAAGCGCCGGGCACCGTGATCCGGCTCTACCCGCAAGAGGACCTGCTGCGAAGGCCGCAGCGCGACACACCGGAGATTGCGCGGTTGGACTTGAGTGATCTTCTGCTCACGGTGAAGTCGATGGGGATCGGTGAGTGGCGAGAGCTGGAATGGCTCGATGCGCCACCGGAAAGCGCAGTGCAAGCGGCTGCTCAGTTGCTCACGCGGCTCGGCGCCATCGACGCGAGCGCCAGGCTGACCCACACAGGCAAGGCGATGTCGCAGTGCCCGCTGCCGCCGCGGCTGGCGCGCGTTGTGGTGGAAGCCAGGTCGCGAAATGTCGGCGATGACGGCGCGCTCGCGGCTGCGCTGCTGAGCCTGGGCGCACGGCTGCCACGCGAAGTCCGGCACCGCACTTCGTCCGATGTGCTGGCGTTGATGGAAGGCTCGCCGCATCCTCCCATGACGCGGCGGCTCGTCTTCGCCATTCGCAACGCGATGGGGATCGGGCCACAGAAGCGCGCCGATGAGAATGCGTTGCTCGAGTCGATTCTCGCCGGCTTCCCGGATCGCGTGGCACGGCGGCGGCAGGGCGAGGAACTGCTGCTTGCCGGAGGCGGCTCCGCCATGATCGCCCCATCCAGCACCGTCCACGACGCGCAATTCCTCGTCGCCATCGACATCGAAGAGCGCCAGGAGCGCGGCATGCCGCTGGTACGTATCGCCAGCAGGATCGACCCATCGTGGCTGCTCGACATCGACCCCGACCGCGTCACCGAGCGCAACGGCGTGGAATGGCATCGCGGCGGGGCCCGCGTGGAGAGCGTGCATGCGCTGCTTTACGACGGGCTCATCATTGATGAATCGCGCGGAGGGAGGATTGATGCCGAGCAGGCGGCGGCGCTCCTCTCCGAAAAGGCTCGCGAGGCGGGACTCGTGCGGTTCGTCGACATGGAGGAGTTGCAGTCGTTTCTCACGCGCCTGCGGTTTGCGGCGAAGCATTCCAAGCTGCGCGAGATACCGGAGGCGGACGCGCTGGATGGGCTGGCGGAGTTGTGCCAGGGCAAACGCAGTTTCGCCGAATTGGAACAAGCCTGCCGCGACGGCGGGCTGATCCACTACCTCACGGGGAAGCTAGGCGGTGACGCCGCGCGTCAACTCGATCACATCGCGCCCACTCGCCTGCGAATGCCCAGCGGACGCCAGGGCCGCATCGAATACGCCGACGGCCAGCCGCCGCGCCTGTCCGCGCGATTGCAGGAATTCTTCGGCATGACGGAAACACCACGTATTGCCAACGGGCAAGTACCGCTAGTGCTGTTACTTCTCGCCCCCAACATGCGGCCTGTACAAACGACAACGGACTTGGCGGGGTTCTGGCAGAAGTGGTACCCGCAGGTGCGCAAAGAACTGATGCGGAAGTACCCTAAACACGCCTGGCCCGAGGTACCGAAGTAGCCGCCGCAGTTCTGGTACAAAGCCGGCGGAAATGACGGGTTGAAAAGCGGCAGAAGCGGCAGATAATCGGGTTTCCGATATGAAGCTTCTTCTCACGTTCCTGTTATTGGGCAGTCTTGAAGCGAACGCCGCGGAGGTGCGCCGGAAGACATGGTGGAAAGCCAGCCTCGTCGCCCTTGTAACGTCCACCTCCATCGATGCCGGCTCCTCGTGGGGACGCCTCGAAGCTAATCCGCTGCTTCGCAATGGCGATGGCCGCTTCGGCGCACAAGGCGTCGCGTTGAAAGCCGTCATCCTGGGAGGCGTGGCCGGAGCGCAGTACCTGATGCTGCGGAAACATCCGCACCAGGAGAAGTACGCCGCCATCACCAACTTCGCTTTGAGTGGAGTGTTAACGGCCGCCGCCGTGAGCAACATCCGCCGGGACCGGTATAGTAGATCTATACCTTCCCGATGAAGCCATTCGACGAATACATTGCACTCGCGGAGCAGGCACATGGCCACATGTGCGCCGGGCAGGTCCTGGGACTGCGCCTCGCCATCCATGGATGCGAGCTTCTCGGCATCGACGATCCGACAGGCAAGGACCGCAAGCGGCTGGTCACCTACATCGAGATTGACCGCTGCGCCACCGATGCGGTGATGGTGGTGACGGGATGCCGCATGGGCAAGCGCGCCCTTAAGTTTCGCGACTTCGGCAAGATGGCGGCTACGTTCTGCGATCTTGCGACGGGGCGGGCGGTACGGGTTGTCGCACTGGAGTCGTCGAAACAGAAAGCCCGCGAAATGTTTCCACACATCGAACCGAAGAACGCCCAACAGATGAAGGCGTACCGCGAGATGAGTGCGGACGATCTGTTCTCGCACCAGTGGGTCCGCGTCACGGTGGAACCGCAGGACATGCCGGGCTACAAAGGCCCGCGCGTCACCTGCGCGCAATGCGGCGAAGGCATCGCCTTCCAGCGCGAAGTCACGGGAGCCGATGGCTCCACGTTGTGCCGCGCCTGCGCAGGCGAACGCTACTACGAGCCGGTCTGAATCTTGCGGCCCGGATCGATGAACAGCCAGCAGGCCGCACCAACCAGGAACAGCACCCCGGTGAGATAGAGTGGCATCGTCCAGTCTTTCCACTGATTGAGCACGAATCCGATGAGCACGGGGCTCAGCATCCCGCCCACCTGTCCAGCCGTGTTCATGAAGGCGCTGACGACTCCCGTGTTGGGACCGGCGATGTCGAGGCACGTGCTCCACGCGGCGCCGAGTAGAAAACAGGCCCAACCCGCGGCGAGCGACAACAGAACGGCGGCCGATTTAGCGTCAGTGGCAGCCGTACCGGCAAGCATGCAGATGGCTGCAAAGACGAAGGACATTCCGGCGACGATGGCCTTCCCTTTGCGTAGGCCAAAGCGGCGGCTGAAGGCGTCAGTAGTGATGCCGCCAAAGATATCAGCCCCCACACTGCATATGAACGGTAGGGCGGCGAACAGGCCGAGTTTCATGGAGGCGAATCCGCGCTCGCGGGCGAGATAGGACGGCATCCAGGTGATGAAGAAATAGAACCCGTAAGATTGCGTGAAGTATTGGAGGCAGAGAAGCTGCACGTTGCGGTCGGCCAGAATGCGGCGCCAGGGAACTCCGTGCAGATCGTGCGATGGCGTTTCTCCCCTGCCCTTTTCGATCAGGTCCAACTCAGCCGCGTTTACGCCCGAATGATCGCGCGGCTCGTTGCGAAACCAGCTATACCACGCCACGGCCCAAACGAAGCCGATGCAGCCGAAGACGACAAACACCCCGCGCCAATTCGTGTAGCCGAGCAATGTGGTGACCAGGATGGGAGTGATCGCTCCTCCACCATGCGCCCCTGTAAAGAAGATGCCTTGTGCGCGTCCGCGCTCGGAAATGGGAAACCAGCGCGAAAATGTTCGCGCGGCGTTGGGCCATGCGCCCGCTTCGCCCACACCAAACAGAAACCGCAGCGCCAGCAGGCTGACGTAGTTGAAGGCCGTGGCAGTGAGGATAGTAAACGAGGACCACCAGATGACGATGCGGGTGAGCACGGATCGCGTGCCGATGCGGTCGCCCCACCACCCCGTCGGAATCTCAAAGGCCCCATAGGCCAAAGTGAAAATGCTGAAGACGAATCCCATCTGCTGGTCCGACAGGCCAAGGTCCTTGGCGATCTGCGGAGAGGTTATCGAGATGCAGACCCGGTCCATGTAGGTGACCACGCCTAGGGCAATACAGAAAGCCAGAACTCGAAAGCGGATACGTGTGGGCAAAGTTCATCAATTGTATCGGAAACCGGTAGGGAACCGCGGAGAAGGAAACGCAAAATCTTTGCCGCACGTCAGATTCGATAACTCCTATGCGAAGCGCAGTCGTTTTCTTGTTGTTCCTGACAGCGATGGCCGCTCAGAATCCGCCGCCGCAGACCCCTGCCCCGAAGGAGGAAACCGCGGTCTTCCGCAGCGATGTAGCGTTGGCGCGCGTTGACGTACAGGTGCTCGACCGCAACAACCGCGCACTCGACATGCTCCAGGCCCGCGACTTCATATTGCGGGAAAACGGGCGCAAGGTGGAGATCCGCAACTTTCTGCGCGAGGAGATGCCGCTCGATGTCCTGTTCCTGTTTGATGTCAGCGGCAGCATGAACGCGCATGTGCGTCGCGTCACGGAAGCCGCGCAGAATGCCTTCCGCATACTGAATGAGAAGGACCGCGTGGCGGTGATGGTGTTCGACCGCGCGACCCGGACTAGGATGGCGTTCCAGCCCAAGGATGCGGCGGAGCGGGAGTTCCGCATCATGATGCGGCAGGAGCGTTTCAACGGAGGCACCGACATCACCCGTGCGTTGCTCGATGCCGCGGATTATGTCGGACGCAAAGGGCGTCGCGAAGCACGGCGCGCCATCATCATAGTCACTGACGACGAGACGGAATTCAATCGCGATGAGGAGCGAGTGGGCCGCGCGCTGGCTAACGCGGACGCCGTGCTGATGGCGTTGCTGGCACCGGACGCGATGCGCTACATGAGCCAGGACCCGCGCGGCTATCCAGGCGGCGGCAACTATCCCGGCGGGCGGTATCCGCAGCGGCGCGGAGGCATCATCCTTGGCCCGACCTATCCTGGCGGCGGCGGTTATCCGGGAGGCGGTTATCCTGGCGGCGGTGGCGGTTATCCACGTTATCCGCAAGGAGGGACCAGCCGCACGCAATCTGCCGGCACAGCGGAGATCGCGCGCGAATCGGGCGGCGACAGCCTCCCGGTGGAACATGCCTCCGCGTTGGAAGACATACTGGAACGCATCCGGAACAGGTACGCACTCCACTTCCTGCTCCCCGGCGGCTTGCGCGCAGGCCAGCAGCGCAGCATCTCAGTGGAGCTTGCCGACGCCATGGCACGGCGATTCCCTGACGCTGATCTTCGCTACCGCCGCACCTACATCGTCCCAGCGGATTCCGGACCAAGCGATACCGTCACCTCTGACGATTCCCCGCGCCGCACCGACGACGATCCCGACCGGCCGGTGATTCGTCGCGGGGGATCGACAACCGTGAGCCGACGCACATCGGTTGGCGAGCCAGGCGGTGGTGGCACTCGCGGACCGAACCCGAATGTCGGCGCCGCCGCGGATGGAACGCCCGCGGCCAAGCCCGCCGATACCACGGCTGGGCCTGCCAGAACCGGGCCCGGCTGGCGCAAGGTCAAACCCGAGGAGTTGCCTGAAAACGAGCCGGCGAAGAAGCAACCGGACCCACCGAAGGAAAACCAGTAACCGGCTTCTCGGCTTCCTGCAGGAGTTTGAGAAAGAGCTGCGTGGCGCGGTTGAACCGCTTCTTTTTCAGCCGCAGAATGCCCAGTGGACGAATCAGACCCGGCGCTTCCAACGGCACGCAGATCAGCGTTCCCATCGCGATTTCTGCACGCATCATCCGTTCGGGCAGTATGCTTACGGCATGGCCGGCGGTGAGCGCTTCTTTGATCATCGGGATGGAATCGAACTGCATGGTTACCTCGACGGTCACGCCGTGTTCGCGCAGGAACCGGTCCACGTCGCGGCGGATTGGCAGTTCCGGATCGAATCCGATAAACTCCACTCCTTGCAGATCGCGCGGACGGACCTTGGACAGCCGCGTGACCGAATGCCCCGGCGACGCCGCTACCGACATCAATTCCTCGCGCCACGGCAACGCCACAATGTCCTTAGCCGCTTGCGGATAACTCACCAGACCGATATCGGCACGGTCGTTGCGCAGTTGCTCGTACACTCGCTCGGGCCGCAAGTACTCCACTTCGAGCGAGGCCTGCGGATAGCGCTTGACGAACTCGCGCTTCAAGCTATCCATTTCGATCAGCCCAACGGAGAAGATGGAAGCGACGCGCACGGTGCCGACCACTCCCGACCGCAGATCGCCAAGCGCATGATCGAACTCCTCGCGGCGCCGCAGCAAGTCGCGGCAGTACTCCTCGTAGAGTTCGCCCGCTTCGGTGAGCTGCAGAGGCCGCACCGACCGGTCGATCAGTTCGACATCCAACTGCCGCTCCAGTTCCTGAATGTGCTGGCTGGCCGCCGACTGGCTGATGTGATTGAGCGAAGCGCCGCGACTCATACTTCCCGTGGAGGCAATGTCGCGAAAGAGTTTGCAGTGTGAGAGATCCACCAGGGGCCAGTTTATCATTAGACTGGCTTATGATGCCACTCGTACGCGTTTCAGTTTTGCTAATGGACGCTCAGACGCTGGCAGCCATGGTGAGAGTCAGATCTTCGGACATGTTCGCGAGCAGGTAGTCCATCACGCGCCGCCCGTTCACTTCCACCCGCTCGGTGCCATCCAGGATCACATCTGCATACTGCATCGAAGGCTCAATGTAGATGTGGCGCATCGGCTCGACGGTGTTGGCGTACTGCTTCCGGACCGATTCTTCAGACCGGCCACGCTCGCGCTGATCGCGATCGACGCGGCGTGTGAGGCAGACATCGTCCGGAGCAGTGATGTAGAAACGCGCGTCCAGTAGATTGCGCACGCCTTCCCAATGCAGAGTGAACAGACCTTCCAGGATTACGAAGCGGTGCGGCGCGAGAGTGACAGTCTCGGGCTTGCGCGTGTGGCGCGCGAAATCGTACACCGGATGCTCGATGGTTTCGCCGCGCTGCAGCGCTTCCAACTGCGCTTCCAATAGCGTCTCATCGAGCGACGCCGGATCGTCGAAGTTGACCCTCGCGCGCTCTTCCAGAGGCAGATGATCGAGCGGGCGGTAGTAGGCGTCCAGCGGCAGCACTTCCGCGTCGAGACGTTCGGCGAGCCAGTTTGTGAGGGTTCCCTTCCCGGCGCACGACGGCCCGGAGATCCCGATGAGGTGAAGACGTGCAGGCATGTTCCCCGGTCAAGGTTAGCACAGGTGTCCCGTTGCCTTCGCTGGTTCCAACGTACTGGAGAGGGGTAGGAGGGTAAGGGGGTGGTAATCGTGGACGGAGAGACTCATGTTCTGCATTTCAAGGGGCGACGATACGCGAGAAAGATCAGGTCCAGCCAGTGCACGAGAATCCAGGCAATTCCAGTTGAGAAAGCACCATGCTCTCCCATAGCCGCCAAACCTCCGCAGGTCTTTCCGCCTGGCGAGAGAAGCAATAGTGGTGCGGATGCTGGGCAACCGCGGCGGCCACCACTACGGAAGTGTCGAAGTAGCAACGTTGCATTCCGCAGTCTCGATCAAGCGCCCCATATCCGGCGAATTCGCTCTGCGCGCTCGTCGGCGATGGCACGGCGGACCTCAAACCCATCCGGGACTTCCCCGGAGTAAACAAGGAAACCGCCCTCCTGAACAAGTGAAGGTCCGGTGTCCGGCGCCAGGAGAATCACCTGTCTTTCGGCTACTCGCAGTTCCAGTGACGTCCCCGGTTCTAATCCAAGCTGGTCACGGACGGGCTTTGGCAGAACGATGCGCCCTGCCTTGTCAATCTGGACGGTCATACCATTAGTGTATGGCAATTGGCATAAGCCCCCGAACCGCTTTCCGGCGGCCCGGGGGGCTTAGTAGCAAACGAGAGTCCGTTAATTAGAACTCGAAGCGAAGGTTGAACTGGATGACGCGGGCGAGTCCGCGCTGCGAGGTCACCTTGCCGAAGTTGGCGTTGGTCGGATCGAGGTTCGGTCCGCTGAAGTTCGTGTGGTTCAGCGCGTTCAGCATGTCCACCGAGAAGCGCACGCGCATGCCTTGCTCCGGCTTGATCGGGAACATCCGCTCCACCTTGAGGTCGAGGTTGCTGATTCCGTCCGAACGTACCGCGTCGTTGTTGAGCGGAAACACGCGCACGTGGTACGAACCCGGCTGATTGGCCGATCGCCCGTCAAAGCCCACGAATCCGGAAGGCAGCGCGCCCGCGGTGCGATAAGTGGCAGGTTCAAACCACTGATGGATGTCGCTCTCATGGACCTTGGTGGAGAGCACGTCGCCGAGCTTATTGATGTCCCCGTAGAAGAAGCGGTTGCCCCAGTCGCCGGCCGCGGGACCGAGTTGCCACTGGTACACCCACCCCGTATTCCAATTGCCGATGATGTGGCTCAGGAAACCCGACTTCACAAGCGAACGCCCCTTGCCAACCGGCAGCTCATACGTGCCCGTGAAAGCGATGCGATGCGGCAGCACGTTGTTGTTGACGCGTTCCGTAAGGCTTGTATCGAACTCGTTAGCCAGCCAGTCTCTCGTCCGCGACGTGGCCCAAGTCCACATGAAAGCTGTTTGCAGTCCGCTGGTGAAGCGCCGCTCCAACAACACCTGCAGATCACGGTAGTTCAGGTTGCCGCGCTTTTCCGCGTAATCGTCACCCGGGCGGATCCCGTTGAGCGAGCCGCTGAACTGCGGATAGGCGCGCAACAACTGGTGGCGGCGGATTGTGGTCCCGGTATAGAAGCCTTGTCCGGCCATCCAGTTGTACAACGTCGGATTCGAGCTGCGCAGGCTGGCGAAGTTGTTAATGTTGAACGGATTCGGGAAGGTCACATTCATGAAGTCGTCGTTGGCCTGATTGCGCGCCGTCCCCGTGGTCCAATACTGCGAGGGCAGGAAGTTGATGCGGTAGTTGCGGCTCAACGACGAATGCGAGCCGTTGTAGGAAACATCCAAGAGCACGTTGCGGGTCAACTCGCGTTGGAAGCCAACTCTCCAGCGGTTCTGCAGGTCGGGCCTGTAATCCCACGGGCGAGCGTCAAAGCCGCCGCCGGTCCTCACCATTCCTCCGAGGGCGTTTGCCAGAGGCTCATCGAAACGCGCACCGGTGGAACGCACCGGGAAGGGATCCCTCAAGAGGGTGTTCCCGGAGGCCAGCCCGGAGGAAGCGCCCACGCCGCAGCAGAACGTCAGGCCGAGGTCGTTCGAGATAGGCGTCCCCGTCGACTGGCTATAGCCGTTGGTATCGAAACGGTCGTTGGATACGTTGTAGGTATCCATATACATTCCCCAGCCAGCGCGAATGACAGTCTTGTCATTGATCTGGTAAACGACGCCGACTTTCGGCAGGAACATGTGCGTTCCCTTGGTGCCGGTGTCGTAGCCGTTCTGCCCGAAGTAAGTCGTGCCGCCGACAGGGTTGAAGGCGGAGGCAGGCAGCTCCGGAATCGGGTTGCGGGCATAGGCCGCTTTAGCGTCATCGGTGATCGGCAGCTTCATATCCGGAATGAACACGCGGGAAATCGCACGGTTGTATCGCTCGCTGCTTCCGCTCTCCCGCTCGTAGCGCAGACCGAGAGAAACGCGCAGGCGGTTGGAAATGCGCCAGTCATCTTGGAAGAAAAACGCGCGCCGGGGAGTCGAATAATACGCCGACCCGTTTGTGTCAATCCCGATTCCGGTGGGCAGGCCCATCAGAAACGAG
The DNA here is from genome assembly GCA_016213775.1 of Acidobacteriota bacterium. Classification (GTDB taxonomy): domain Bacteria; phylum Acidobacteriota; class Terriglobia; order Bryobacterales; family Bryobacteraceae; genus CADEFT01. The sequence continues at coordinate 3,713 of JACQZR010000270.1, read as the reverse complement.
GCGAAATCGAGGCCGTGGTTCGAACTCACGTTGTCGTTATCGGCGCGGCGCACAAAGCTGTTGCGGAAGGTGAAGATACCAGAGCTGCTGCCCGGTCCGAGTGCGCCGAAGTAATTGCGCCGTTCCTGCCAGCCGTACTTGAACGAGTGGCTCCCCTTGATGGTGGTCATGCCAAGGCGCAATTCGCCCGACGTGGAGAGGGTTCCGATAACCGGGTAGCCGCCGCTGACGTCGGTGATGTTGTTGAAGTCGAGCCGCGGAAGTGCGCTGTAGGCGCCGGCACGCTGCTGCAGGTAATCGGGAAGACCGACATCCTTGGGACCGTAGGCGGCAAGCGTCGTGTTGCGGCTACCTTCTTCAAATCGCGACACGCCGATGTTGGCGTCCAGGATGTTGGTGGAGTTCATCGCGTAGAGGTAGTTGAAATTACCACCGCGGTTGATGCGGGTGAGGCCGTTGGCGTGCAGTCCGCGCGCGGTCTCATAGGTCCAGTCGTACTCATCCGCCAGACGATCGTTCCACTGCATGCGGAAGTTGAACCGGTGCTTGTCGTTCAGCACGTAGTCGTAGCGGCTGATGATCGAGTTGAAGTTTTCGTTCTTCGGCATGGCCACGCCGACGTAGTTGTTGAACCCCTCGGGGCTGACAACGCCCGGCACGTTGTTCGGCGTGGGGAAGAGCTTTAGATAAAACGGCGCCATCGGGTTCAGTGTTGGGATGCCTTTGTTGCCGGGGAACGGTGTTCGCACCACGCGGCCACCTTCTGTCCGCGCACTGCGGGGATCGTAAACCGTATAGAGGCTGGCCCCGTTGGGTGCGAGCAGCAGTTCACTGAAATCGCCCGATTTCATCGCCGCCGTCGGGACCGTCACGTTCTTCGAAGAGGTGGTTTCGGCCTTTGACTGTTTGATGCCGTTCCACGAGAACGTCCAGAAAAACTTGTTCTTGCCGTTGTAAAGTTTCGGAATCCAGACCGGGCCGGATGCCGTGAGTCCGTAATTGTTCGAGCGGCCGGTGGCCTGCTTCTGCGAATCGGGCGACTGCCTGCCTTCACGCACGTTCCGTTCCCAGTTGAGGCGGTCAAAGTGCGGCGTGGCGTTCCAGCGCTGTTGCCAGTGCTGATCGAACAATGAGCCGGAAAGCTTGTTGGAACCAGACCGCGAAACCACGTTGATCGCCGCGCCCGATGTGAAACCCTGGCTGGCGTCGAAGTTGGTGGTCTCGAGTTTAAACTCCGTGATCGAATCGGCTGGCGGTACGTAACCAACCCGGCGGCCCGTACCCGTCACCGTCATGCCGTCGATGGAGTACTCGTTCTGTCCGACTCCGCCCATCGTATTAAACGAGGACGTGCCGCCGTTATCAAAAGGACGCCGGTACTCGGGCTGGCCGGTCCACTGCATGCCAGGCGCGAGTGCCGTCAGCGCGAACGGGTTCAGATCCGAGAACGGCAGGTTCACCAACTGCCGCTGATCGAGCACGCGGCCGCCGCTGGCGGTGGTGGTTTCCAGCAGCGGAGCCTCGGCATTCACTTCGATAGTTTCGGCGACGCCGCCGATCTGCAGTACGAAGTTGATGTCGAGCCTCGCCGAGACGTTCAGAGTCAGCCCGCTGCGCAACGCTTTCTTGAAGCCCTGCGCCTCAACGGACACTGTATAAGCGGATGGCTCAAGCAGGTTGATTTCGTAATAGCCGGTGTCGTTCGTGGTGGTCCGGCGGATGTTGTTTGTTGCGGTGTTCGTGATAGCGATGCCGGCGCCTGGAACCACCGCGCCTGTTGGGTCGCTGACACGACCGGAAATGCTGCCACGGGATTCCTGCCCGAACATTGACAGGGAGATGCAAACGGAGAGAATGCTACTGAGCAAAAACGAGAAGCTCATACGAGACCCTTTCCTTCAAGCAAACGAAGTTGAAGACACCCTATTGTCTAATCGCAGACTATCAGGGAAATGGCAATGGCGTCAACGGGTTTCTGAACGGGAAGCAGCCTCGCGGTAAATGCGGCCCGCGGCGCGCAGGATTTGTTGGGCACGCTCGTGAGCCTCAGGGGTTGGGAACTTCCCCGGCGAGGCTTCCACACCGAGTTTGTCAATATAATCCGCCCATCGGAGGGCGGCGGAGGCGTTCACCGGCAGCTTCTGATTGCGCGTGAAGTAGTAAGGCGAGGAATGGGCGTAGCGGATCGTATTGCCGGTAGGCTCGAAGCAGCGCACTGTCAACCACCCGGGCCCTGTGAGTTTGATTTTCAAAACGCCCTTCCAACGAGCCTGGTGAACGGGCGCCGTGTGCAAAACCTCGCCATTGAACACCACATCTACACGCTCCACCGGATGACGCGAATGCACCTCTACAGACACCGCAACCTCGCGCGGTTTGTCGATCGGAAACTCCGCCCCTGGAGGTTTACCGCCAATGGCCACATCGAGCAACGGGCCGTTCGTAGCGATGCTTGCACCGGCCTTCAAACGCCGGAACCATTCTGTATGGGAGAATGCGCCATCCAGCTTCACGTAGACGCGTTCATAGCCCGGCCAGCTCGGCATCACACCTGAGGCGGACCCCGCCGACACCGGCAGCCGGAACCCGCAATCGAGGAAGCTGTAGTAAATGTCCATCATCCACTGAGCGAAGCCGGACACCGTGTGGTACACGGGCTTGTCCCTCTCCATCGACCCGTAGCGCTCCGCGTCCAGCAGCATCCCGTTCGGGTGGAAATGATTGTTCACGATCCCGATACTGTCCACCAATCCCAAGGCCACCAGCACCGGCATGTTTTTCCAGATGGGCTTTTCGCCATCGATGAAGGCGCCCGCCGCCCGCGCCCTCCGGCAGAACTCCACATCTAAAGGATGGAGCGAGGCCAGCGGCTTCTCCACAGCCTCCGCCATGTTGAGCAGCAATACCGCGCCGAAACCGCCGGCGAGCCGTTCCACTTCCTGGTTCTGCTGAGTCACCACATGCGATGCGTCGATCGCGATAAGGTGCGAGGAAGGAAACGGCGTCGCGGCAGGACGCGAATCGCCGACGTGACGAGTGATGACTGGAGCCACGTTCAGTCCCTCGGCGCGCGCCAGTAGCGCCATCCCCGCCGGATCGCGGTGCGTGTGCGTGTCGCCGGAATACCATCCGCGGCGGTTCATATCATGAAGCCGCGGGATTTCCAGCGAGACAACAACGTCGGTCGCGCCGGCTTCCACGGTCCGCTTGGCGACACCGTATTCATGGCCCTTCTCGGCGCGGATGTGGTAGATTCCCGGCGGCAGATCGGCACGCAGCAGACCGTCCACCACGAGGTGTGTTTCCTGCCGGCGGAGGTAGCTCACCACTCCTGCTACCTTCACCGGTTCCCCCGCCGCGTTGGTGATATAGACGCGTGCGGCGGTCGGTCGGCCACCGGAGGTAAGGCGGATTTCCAAGGTTCCGGCGTGGACGCGGAGGACCAACAGAGTCGCCAGCAGAAGCTTCATGACAGCAGCCATCATTCATTCTAGGAGAACCTGGCGGCTTCGAGCTTGGCCATTCCGCCGTCGTATTCCCTCAGTCCTATTTGCGCTTCTGCGTCCGCCTTCTGCGTTTTTGGTACACCAGGCTAAGCCTGACTCACCAAGCTTGGCTCACCAAGCCAAGCCTATCTGATCTTGTGAACTGAAAGGAGTTCACCATGTGAATTGCTCGTTCGACATGTAGCTGAACTGGAGTGAGATGGAGTG
>JACQZR010000269.1 GCA_016213775.1 Acidobacteriota bacterium | reverse complement strand
CTGAACGGCATGCGCCGCCTCCGTGAACTCGAATCCGATGTCTTCGATTGCGGCCACCTGCTTCGACGCCGCGGCTGCGCCAATGCCGTGCGCAGTCGCCAGCGCCCTGAGAGAAGCTTCGGCCTTCGAATTCTCAGCCGCCATCATTACGGAACCAACCGTAAAATCCTTCGCCCAGGTAAGAGCGCTCTTGATGGCGTCGGCGAACAAGCTTCCCGCCGTCGCACCTTTCACCATGGCCGCCGTCATGCCGTCGATGCCTTGGGTGGCGCCTTTCGCGCTTTTGGTAGCGGACGCTTCCATACTCGACAGACTGGCGTTGACGCTCTTGATGGACTGGTTGGCTTTGTCCACCTCGACGGTGACGACCAGTTCGAGCTTGTTATCTGCCATGGGGATTCAACTGCTCGCGGTCCAGCTTTTCGCGTTCGTCTTCGAGGATCAACATCGCGTAGAACTCATCCGCGCGGATGTCATCAAGACCGACGTGTATGCCCAGCTTGAGCGCGGCCCGGATGTCCAATGCGCGCCGGATGAGGAGTCCGGCCTCCGACGATTGCGCCCCGTCGAGCCTATCGAGCGTGCAGTGGTCACACCGGTTGCCATCGTCGGGCGCGTCGGGACACAGCTTCGGGTCGCAGAGTTCGTCCCTGCGCAAGGCCCAATAAACAAGGAATCGCAGGGATGGCTGCTCGGGCCATTCCCCGCCTAGGAGTTTGGGTCCCCCGGCTCCTGGAATCCCGCGTCGAGCGCGTCGATGGCGGCCTTCACCGCGACGGCTTGGTGCATGATCGGAGCGTCTCCGGCGTAACCCTCAGCGGTCGTGATCAGCTTCTTGTAGAGAGCACCAGCAGCCGCGAGGTTGATGGTGAGTTCCTGGCGGTTGTAGGGCAGGTCGAGAACCCGGGCGAAGCCACGGCGGTACTCAGTCACGTCCTTCGCCGAGGCCATCTTCAACACGTGAGTGACGGTCCCGCCGAGGACTCGAAGCGTCACGCGGAACGCGTCTCCGGCCTGCACCACATCATCCACCTCGGCCTGGCTCAACTGCTCAATGATCCGACTGGCCTCGAACGGGTCCACCTCGGGCGCGTTCTCCTCGGGCGTGCGAATCTTGGCGAGTAACGCGCCATCAGCCTCCTCACCGTTGGCGATAATCGTCTCCGATACGCCGCGCCCTAACTGTTTGATGATCACCTTTCGCCGCCGCTGGCGCTCGGTCCATTCCTCGTCGGAGGGAAAGCGCACGCGAATGGTCTTTACGCCATTCGAGGTCCGCAGTTGCAGCGCGATCGGGCGCGCTGCGTCGAATACGGGAATTGTCTGTTCCATTTTCATCTCCTATTGACAGATGTTGTCTACGTTGCACTTGGCCACCGCCGAAACGATGCCGTTCGAGGAGTCGTACATCGGCAGGCATTCGACGGAGACGGTCACGATTCCGTCCGTCTCTCCAACCTCGGCCATCGCGAACGAGACCTTCTGCCAGGTGACCTCCAGCGAGTTGTTCGCGTCGTAGGTAAGCAGGAGGACGGCGGTGCCGGTCGACTGGTTCTTGAGCTTCGTCAGTTCCGTGGAACCGTTCTCGAAGCGGGCCACGAACTTCAGCATGCCCTGGCGATTGGCGAATTCCAGACGGCCGCGGATCGCGCCGCTCGTCGCATCGCCCGGCGTCTGGAAACCGGAGCCAGGGAAGAATCCGCCATCGAGACGGACGTTGTTCTTCCACGACGTCTCCAGTGAAATGATGTTCTTGTTCGAGACGTAGTTGACTCCGTTGATGGTGAGCGCCAGCGACGCAGACGGCAGGAGTTTCTCGAGTGTCGCCGCCGGCATCGTGATGCCAGACGGTTCGGTCGTCTTGCCCGCGCCCACAAACTCGACGGTGATTTTCGAGTTGGCGCGTCCGGGTCCGCTGCCGATGGAGATGGTCCAACCTTCAACGACGCAGCCGACGGCCATGCGGTCAACGACCACGCCCGCGCCGGGCCGGATTTGCTCGACGAAGGAGAAGTACGGCAGTTCGGCAGCATCGCCGCTCGCCGGGATCAATGGCGTGCACGTGTAAGTGAAGTTCGGCGTGGTTCCCGACTTCACGACCTTCCCAAGGCCAAAGGCCATCGCCCACGCGCCGATCTCCGAGCCGAGATACTTTTCGAGCGTGCCGTTGACGTCCCAGGATGTTTGGAATGACTGGGTTGGGAACTCGTGGCCCTTGCCAAACTCCTCGGCGTCGTTTTCGGTGTTGAGTTTCGGGTTGGCGAGCGCGGCGTTGAGCTTCCGCAACTGCCACATCTGCCCGCCGGTATTGGCCGTGGCGATGTCGGTCTGCTTCTGTTTGCCGAAGCAGATCAAGACCTCCTGCAATCTAGTCGTGGACATTCTTGGTCACCTCCTCGCTGCGCTTGGGCGGCTCGCACTGGGTCCACCCGGCCAGCATGAGTGGCACCAGGACCTCGGGCGTCGCTTCTACCTCTTTCGGTTCGCCCAAACCGAAGGGCGGTTTCATATACACGCGGTCGCTACTCATCGCCGATCTCCGTGAACGTAATGGGAACCTCGAAGTAATCCAGCCCTTCCGCGTCGGTCTGCCGCTGGATGAGCGGCAGGTCCATGGGATAGCAGGAGGGGTGGACGGTTGCGTTGATCATCGGCGCTCCGACCGCCGCCGGGACGCCCTTGGTGATCAGCCGGAACAAACGGTAGTAGGCAGTGGGCGGGTCGCCGTCAAACGTCTCCCGCGCGCGGAGGTAAAGCGTCACTTGGTGCTTCCACACATCCACGTTGCCGAACGACCCCGGACTCGTGCCCTGCCAGACGGCCATGATTCCCGGCGCGGGCATCGTGTGGATCGCCATCGCGAGGCTCGACCGTTTCGGGTACTGATCGTGGTAAGCCTTGATCCGCTCCGGATCGCCGTCCATCTCCGTGACGAGGTCCGGGATGTCCTTCAACAGGGCCACCAATGAGTTGACGAGGTTGGATGGATCGATCACCGTTGTTTGCCTCCGAGGACGCGCTCTATCGTGAGCCGCGGAATCATCTCGTTCATGACTCGCTTGGCGGCATCGAGCACTGCTGCCTTGTTTTTAGGAGAGAAGACGATCCAGGGTTCGATCTTCTGATTCACCCAAGCCTTGATACGATCCTTGCGAGTCGAGTTGCTGGCCTTGGCCCTGTTCTCGCTCACCGTCCGCACCTGAAAGTTCCGGAGCATGTCGCCGGTCAGCGAGAGATTACGCCGGTTACCTTTGCCCAGTTTCGTTTTGCGAATCGCGTACCGCTTCGTGAGTGGCTTCGCCGCCGCATCGTTCGCCCCAACCGCTGCTCCGAGCCGATTCTTCACCGCCGCCGCACCGACGTTGCCGAGCTTGAACATCTGATGCTGCTTGAGGTTCAGGCGATCAAGCCGGATTTCCTTCTTCTGATAAATGCGCACCGAACCCATGGGGGAACCTCTATGCTTCGCGGAGAGCCAGCCACGCGCCTCGCGTCGGATCGGACAGGACTTCGAACACTTTGTAGGTCTTGCCGTCAACGGTCACTTCGTCTCCCTGCTCGGGCGGGGCTGCGAAGTCCGCAAGGTTGATGAACAGCCGTGCGTACACTCCGTCCTGATGGCGCTCCTCGTCCGAGTCCTTCTGCAAGATGCCGTTGACCGCTAACGGCGCAGCGGCGGCTGGCTGGTACGTGACCGGGGAACCGAAGGTCTTGAGGCACGCCGAGTTGAGCGCGGAGAAAGATGACATCACGCCTTCCGCGTGTACTCCAGCCAGACCGCATAAACGTACGCGTCGTTGGAGGCGGTCGCATGCGCGCCGGGCTTCAGACCGATGGTCAAGGACTTCGGATAGGCACCCACATCGGCGGCGGCCAGCACGACCGTGAGCTTCTGCAGAGCGGTACTGAGAGCCGCAGTGTCACCGCCCATGTTCGTGTCGCCAACGCCCTCCCACGCCGAAACCGTGATGACGGGCGCGTCGACTGAACCAGCCTTCATGGCTGCCAGGATGTTCACCACGATGGGCTGGGCATCGTCCAGATCCGGAGGATAGGCGACCGGGGGCATCTGGATCTCGATCACCGAGGCAGAGGCCCAGGACAGACGCAACGATTTGTCAGTTGCGCCGTTACTGCGTTCGAGGATGGGGTCCGTATCCTTGGAGGCAGTGCCGCCGTCGGTCGCGCCCTTCACGCCGATATCGTTGGAGGCGATGATTCGCGCCTCGGTGATCGGCAGTTGAATCACGCCCTTTTTCAAATTCCCCGACGGCGAGATGTCGGAGATCGTCAAGACTTGCTTCGCCATTTGGAATCTCCTTTGCCGACATTGCCGGCAGGTTTGGTTTTCACGGAAGGAACAGCGGGTTGATCGACCATGGTGATCCTCCGCAGTTCATACAACTGCCGAAGCAGTCGCAGGTAAACGCGCGCCGCGCCCGGCTCCACCGGCACAGGCGGCATTGCCTCCCCCGGTTTCATGGGCACGCCGTTCAGCACCGGCAGGCGCGCGGTGACGAGGAAGCGGGCTGAGTGGTCGAACTTCGGCAATGACTTATAGCCCATCGAGCAACCTCCTCTACGCAATCGCGCTGGTGAAGAAGTACCCAAGCTCCGGAGCGATGAGCTTGGAGTCGAATGCCATCTCGATCTCGACGATGTCGCTGGCGATGATCTCCCAGCGGTACCGCTTGATCCGGTTGCCTTCGTTCCCAGCGCCGAGGTATCCGGTCCAGGAGAAGGTGTACGCAGCGGACGGAGTGAGCAGGCCGGGGCTGGGCGCGACGTTGCAGAGCAGCGCGCTCTTGCCGCCGATGAAGGAGTGCGCGGCGGTCTGACCTTCAGCCGCCGTGTTCTCGATGCTGCCCATCACGAGGATGCGGTCCAGTTCGAGGATCGCGGCCAGCGCTTCCCGGCTCACCGTGGCAGGACGGCCCGCCGTCTGGCCGTACTTCACGCGGTCCACCAGATCCGGATGGTCGACGAGCTTCAACCACACCGGCTCGGACAGCACCAGCGTGTTGGCGGGGTAGCCGGTAGCCTGCTTGATGGCCAGTTTGCCGGCGCGAACATCTTCGATGGGAGTCGATGCGCCATCGTTCCACTGCAGAAACTGGCTGCCACTCGGGCCGGATGCGACACCCGTCATGTCGGTGCCCCACTTACCTGTCGTGAACAGGTTGGCGGCGAAGATTTTCTCACGCCGAATGAGAGCCTGCTGTGACAGGAACTCGGTCGCATCACGATCCATGTTGAGGACCGCATCGGCGTTCCCGCGCAACTGATCGGGAATCGGCTTCGCCTCGGCCCACACATCGGCGAAGTAGGTCGGCGTGTTGTCGAGGCGGTAGCCAACGCTCGCGGCCGGAGTGCCGGGCGCGCGGCGCTGCATTTGATCGCGGAAGAAATCGCCGCGATTGTAGACGTAGTAGCGGTCGCTCTGCTTGGTCACCGGGATGATGGGGCAGACTTGCGCGGCCACAAACTCCGTCTGGTTCTGGAGATACGCGATGCTGATTTGCGTCAGCGGCGTATTGACGTGGACGTCACCGGGAGTCGGGGTATACATGGTTGTTCATTGCTCCTTTTCTGAGTTGCCTGCTACCGCATCAGGATCAGCAGCGCCGGGACGATGTCGCCCGCCGCGCCCGCTGCTGCCAGCGCCTTTGCGACGATCTTGCCCGAAGATTGGGTGACCGCCTTTCCATTGCTGTCCACTTCGAGCAGCGCGCCATTGGCGAAAGACGCGCCTGCCATCACTCGTGCGATTTGACCGGGGAAGGACGCCAGTCCGCAGGGGCGACCCTGCGCGCTGGGACCGAGTGCGATGACGCCATCCGACGCGAGGCCCGCGCCGGTTACCGCCACCTGCCCGCTCGCGTTGATCGTCCCGAACAGAAATTGCTTCGTGGACAGGTCGGCGCTCGCTGGGACCGAGATCGTTTGCAAATTGACTTCGAAAGCCATGATCGATTGCTCCTTTTCGGTTGGATTGGCTCGCCGCCCTAATTCGCCCGCACCGGGGCCGACTTCTCAGCGAGGTACTGCTGGTAAAGCTCGGGGTGGAGTTTCATGGCCTCCACGTATGCCTGCGCGAACGGAATGTTGCGGCTGGCGGCGAGTTGCTGCGCGGCGGCATTCAACTGCCCTTCCGCGCCGGTCGGGCTACCCTGCACGTGCGACTGCACAGCCGTCCGCTGCGATTCCTGCGCTTTGAGCGAAAGCAGGTGCTCGCGGACTTGGGCGACCGTCTTCTTGCTGGCGATCAACTCCGCGACCAATTCGGGATGGCCCGAGAGAGTGCAGAGCACCGCGATCTCTTCGTACTCCGCGCGCAACCTGGTTTCGATTGCGGCGGCGTCAACCACAGGCAGGGCGGCAGCGGGCGCGGGCGTTTCCGTGGGCTTCACTTCGGTGGACACCGTCGGTACAGCGGGGGCGTCTGCCGTTTTCGTTTCGACTTGCTGGCTCATCGTTGTTTCTCCTTTGGGAATCTGCGTTGCGGCAGACGCCGCTACGCGAACTTGTTTTCGCGCCGTCGCCGCTTCGAGAACGGCAGTTAGCGCATCATCAAAAGTCCCGACCTGATCCGCGAAGCCAGCACTGATAGCTTTCTCCGCGTAGCACAGGCCCGCCTCCGTGTTCCGGACCAACGCCGGTTTCATCTCCCGGTTGCGCGCGACCGTGCCGACGAACATGTCGTAGAGCCGGTCGATCTCGGCCTGCAATTCGTCCTTGGCCGAACCGGACAGCGGCTCGTGTGGGTTGAAATCGTTCTTCCTGGCCCCCGCATAGATTGCGGTGTACTTCCTGCCGGCCTTCTCATCGAAGCCCGACTGGTCCAGGTGCAATGCGATTACGCCGACGCTGCCCACGCCGCCGGTGCGGGTCACGAACAAGCGTTGCGCGCTGCTGGCGATGGCATACGCCGCCGAGAACGCGTCGTCGTCCGCAATGGCCATACAGGGCTTCTCAGCCCGTGCGTGGTAGATCTCGTCCGCGAGGTCGAACAGACCGCCGACTTCGCCGCCAGGCGAGTCCACGTCGAGGAGGATGCCTTGAATGCGCGGATCGCGCACCGCATCCTGGAAGTCCGCGCGGATGCTCTCATAAGACTGCATCCCCGACGCAGCGTCGAGCCAACTCGCCTTCTTGACGAGCGTCCCGGAGACGGCAATGACCGCGATGCCCTCCGGAGTCACCAGATACGGCTTCTGGCTCCGGGCCATCTCATCGGGATCGTCCTCCTCGTCCACCGGCATTCGCGCGACCACCGGCGCGCCCAGCCCCTCGATCTCGATCTCCGCTTGGCGCAGGCCAAGACGCGGCCCGATGGCTTGCAGGATGACGCTTAACTTCTGCGGCTGGATCAGTAGTGGAACGCCGAAGACCCGTCCCGCGAGGTGCGGGAGATAGTTCGCTTTCATTTCTTAGGCTCCTTGCGCTTCGGCTTGGGCGGTTCCGGTTTCGGATCGGCGGGCGCGCTGCTCTCTTGGCCATCGCCGCCGTCGCCCGTTTCAAGCACATTCGCCGCCTGGCCACGCGCGTCTGTCTTCCTCGGATCGGAGTCGAGCACCAAGCCCAGCCGGTCCGCACGTTCGTTGTCGCGGGCGATCTGCGCGTCTACCTCTTCCTCATCAAGGCCCGTCTCGTTGATGGACATGCTCCGTGCCTTCAAACCAGCGCGGATCGCCATGATCTCGGCCCTGACGTCCTTTTCCGGATCGACCCATGCCCACTTCGGCGTGTGCCATTCGACCGCCAGGTAATCGTCGCGATTTCGCTGATAATCACGGGCGTCGAGTTTGCCGGCCAGGACTGCCTGCTCGACAAACGCGCGCCAGGTCGGACGGCAGAACTGGTAGATGAAAACGCCGAACTGGATCTGCTCGCACAGCCTCCGGAACGAGAGAATGCCAGCCCGGATCGATGAGTAGCTCGTCTTGGACAGATCGCCGGTGAGCATGTCGTACGGCAGACCGAGCCCTGCGGCGATCCGGAGCAACTGGATTCGTTCGAAGGACTCGTAGTTCCCGCCAACATCGGCGGGCTCGCTAAACTTCACATCCTCACCGGGCTCCAACTCGGTCATGGTGCCCGCTTCGAGCTGAGCCACCGCAACTCCAGGACCGCCCGAACTCGCCGCGCCCTCGGCGTCCGATGGTTCCTGCGGGGTGGCATTCGGGAAGAACGCATCGTCGGGATTCTGGCGAGTGATGAACCCCATCATCATCGCGGCGAACTTCTTCCGCAGCAGTTCAGCGTCGTCGTACTGGTCCAGTTCCCACAGCCGCACCAGCGCGTTCGCCATCCACGGGACTCCCCGCAATTGCCCGGGCCGGAGTGACCGGAACAGGTGCATGACCTCCGCGGCCGGAACCCGCATCAGTTCCAGATCGGTGGGGAAGAAGATCCTCTCGCCCGGATGCTGTTTGTAGAAGTAGTAAGCCGTGCGGCGGCCGGAGGGATCGAACTCGATGGACGCGCGCACGACGTTGCCTTGCGGCGTGTTCGGCGTGGGCCGCGCCAGGTAGAACGGCAACTGCTCCGCTTCGAGCAACTGGAACTGAAGCGGAACGCTCAAACCCTCACGAAGATCGCGGTCGTGCCTGCGCGCGAAGCACTCGCCGCCTTCGACCATCGACCGGAACGCGAGAGCCTGAAGACCGTAGATGTCGGTCATCCCTGCGGCGTCGGCTTCATTGGCCCAAAGAGACCAGAGAGCCTGGAGCTTCTCCTTTACTGCCAGCGTCGGGTGCATCGACTGCGGCTTGATGCCAGTGCCGATGGCGTTGCACACCCATTCGTCCACCGCTTTCGATGCCCACCCGTCCTTCCGAACTATGTCGCGAGAGCGCGCCACCAATTGATCCGCGCTCTGATACCAGACGGAGTTGATGGCGTCGCGGGTCGTAACCCAGGTGCCCAGCCGCCGTCCAGTAGTCGCACCTTCGTATGGCGCACCACTGGCGCGCCGTGTGGGTGGCGGCACGGACGCACCACTCCCGCCCCGCTTGAAGCGGGTCAGAAATGAATTCAGGTTGAACACGAGTTAGAAGCCCTTGCTCCCCGACAGTTGGTACTGCCGAACGCGCTTACCGGACTGAGCGTTCAGCGAGTTCTGCACAACGGAGATTGCGCGCTGCAATTCTTGGACGGAACGGTACGTCATACTGCGTCCATCGAAGGTGACCGTCAACGTACCGGAGGCCAGCGCCTCTTGCAGTGCATCCAAATGACTCTGTGTATACGCCATCGCTTCCCCTTAGAACCGACCCCATGTCCGTCTCCTAGCAGGGCGGGGCTGCGGACGCGATCCCGCTGGCGCGGCCGGAGCAGCAGGAGTTGGTGTCTCCGGAGTCTTCGGCACTCCCATGCGGTCTTCGATTGCCTGCCAGTGTTTCTCCTGGTAGCGATCCAACCCGATCCGACTCGCCGCCGCGCGAGCGTAGACCCTACAATCCAGTGCCTCGTTGCGTTCGCGCATCTTCTGCCACTCGTGCCGCCGGTAGCCCTTAACGATCTTTGTGACCAGTTGCTCGGCGGTGATCTGCTTGAAGTACTCTTCGCTGTATCGCGGGAAGTGGCAGTAGCCGGGTGGGAAGGATTGCCCTTGCTGGAGATCTTCGTCGGTGGGTCGTTCCAATCGCAGCCAGCGGTACAACTCCTCTTTCGCCATGCCTGAGTTAACCGGCCAGACCTTGACGCCGCGCCTGATCTTGGCACCGAGTGGTCCAATTTCAATCGGCGCAGGGTTGCCCAGGAGCGCCGCGGCGCGCGAGTCGCCCTTGATCACCACCACGCGATGGCCCTGTTTCCGGGCCCATGTGTAGACTTCCGTCGCGGCGTACCCGGAATCCACCGCGAGTTGTGTGATCGGCACTTCGAGGCCGCTCGCGCTGGTGAACGTTTCATTCAGCAGCCCGGTGAGTCTGTCCCACACCTGCGGGCGCGATGTGTCGCCCTCGATCACGCGGTAGTCGACGGACCACGATTCCTTCCCACGTCCCCACGCTACGACTTCGACTTCGATGCGGTCCTTCTGAACGTCCGCACCGGCTGTCAGGAAAAGACCGCCCCGTGGGATGATGCCGGTCTTGTATTCCTCGCGCCGGTCGTAGATCGGCTTCCAGTCTGGCGCTTCGCCCAGCAGAGTCCATGTCTCGCCGAGCACCGTGTTGACGAAAACTTGGAGCAGCGATGAATTCTTCTGCGCCTGCTCGAACTGCTTTGCAGCGTCGCCCCACGAGAACCAACCGACCGGGCTGTACAGGCTGGAGATGTGGAAGCCCGCCGTCTTGCCGTCGCCTTTCGCGCCTGCGCGCCACTCGCCGCGTGCCAGCATCGACTGCTTCTGGTGGTTGCGAATCTCCTGGCCGCAGTGCTCGCAGACGTAAGCCGCGCTTTGCGGATCGCCCTTCGGCCACCGAAGCTGCGCGAACTTCAGGATCTGGAACTCGCGGCACGTGGGACACGGCACCCAATACTTCCGCTGGTCGCTCTCCTCATACGCCGCCTCGATCCGGCTCATGCCCGTGATCTTCGGCGTCGATACCAGAAACACTTTGCGGCGCGCGAATGTTCGGGTGCGCGCCATCGCCAGCGTAATCGGGTCGCCTTCGCCCTCGACATCGCCGGGATACGCGTCCACCTCATCGAGAAACAGGTACCGCGCCGCCATCGACCGGAGGCCGACCGCGCTGTTCGCGCCGGTCATCACCAGCACGCCGCCGGGAAAATCCTTCGACAGTACCGTGTTGCCGGAGTCGCGCGACCGCGGATCGCGGACGAGCTTCCGCAACACCTCCGACTCTTCGATCAGCGGCTCGATGCGCTGCTTCGAGTTGCGCTTGGCCATTTCGACGGTAGGTTGCACCGACATCATCGGGCCAGGCGCCTGGTGGATGACGTACCCCATCCAGTTGTTGCCGCACTCCGTGCCGCCGATCTGCGCGCCTTTCATGAACGCGACGCGCTCGATCAAAGAAGACGGCGAAAGGCAGTCCATGATCTCGCGCAGGTAAGGCGTCCGTTCCGTGCGCCAGCGTCCGTGCTCTGCGGACGCGCGCTGCGACAGCCAGCGGTACCGGTCGGCCCACTGCGAGATCGTGAGCAGCGGGTCCGGTCGCGCGCCGGCCGCGGCTGCTGCATCGTAGATCTCTTCAGCCGTTAGATTCGTCGGCAAAATCATTCAGAGCTTTCCGGATTTCTGTGGTCAGTAGCGCATGCACCGTGGCCTCTACGGTTTCCGCGGCAAGCATCGCCGCCAGCCGGTCAGGGATGTTGATCATGGCATCGCGAAACTGGCGGAACTTGTTGAAGGCGGCGACCTGGACCTGTTCGCCCGAGACGAGCTTCGCGATCCGTTCCTCGTAATCGATCTTGGCGAGGCGCGCCTGATAGTGCTCGCGAACCGCCCGCGCCTTCGTATATTGCGATGCGCCGAAGACCTCGCCGTCTTCTTCCGGCTGGCCACGCCGGTCAACGGGTGGCGCTTGTGTTTGGGTGTTGCGCGCCCACTCCGCGTCGGCAATCTCGGAATCGATCTGGCCGTTGGGCAACGTGTGGATGCGTCCGCTCACGATGGCCTTCTGAACGGTGCTGGCCGAGACTCCGCGATGGCGAGCGTACGCCCGCTGGCTCATGACTGGCATGTGTTTATTCCCGAGAAAAGCCCTTGCCTTCCGGGGCCACCGGAGTGATGAATCGTCATGCGCGGATCAACCGCCGAAAGGATAAACACCTCGATGAAGAACGCAGAAGCTACCACGACCACAGAATCCGCCGCCGTTGCGGAACAGGGCGCGCACGTCGCGCCGGAGAAGGCTGCATCGAAGAAGGCTGCCAGCCAGAAGAAGGGCGCGCCCAAGGCCAGCAAGGACGCGAAGAAAGCTGCCAAGCAGGCCAAGGCAGCCCCGAAGAAGCAGGCCAAGGAGAAGGTCGCCGGCAAAAGCGCCGCCAAAGTGAAGGAGGCCAAGGTACCGCGCGAGTTCTCGAAAAAGAATATCGTCCTGGACCTCCTGCGCCGCCCCAAGGGCGCGACGATGGCCGAGATCGCCAAGGCCACCGACTGGCAGAACCACAGCATCCGGGGCTTCATCAGCGGAAACCTGACCAAGAAGATGGGCCTCACGGTCGAGTCCAACAAGAACGACGCGGGAGAGCGGACCTACAAGATCGCCAAGTAGGAACGCCGGCTTCCCAACCAGCCGCCTGGAAACGGGCGGCTTTTTTACGGCACGTCGCGATTATTGACTTGCCTTCCGGTCGCACCGGAGTGATGAATCGTCATGTCATGAAAACCACCACGAAGAAGCAGAACCAGTACAACGGATTCGCAGTCGAGATTACCGACGCTACCGACCTCGGCCTCGCGATGCTGATCGCCGAGTCCGAAGACGGCCAGTACGAACCGGTCGCGGTAGTCGCCAACGTCGGCGAGGCGCGAGAGACCGCCATCGACGACATGTCCTCCCGGATGCGCCGCCTGGAACACGGCGAATCGCCGCTTTGCCCGTACGTCTACAAAGTGTGGGCGCGCGGAATCGACGGCGAACACCGGATCGCTTGCGAGATCAAGGACGCCACCCGCTAGCATCGCGCTACTAACCGCATCCATGCCGCCCGCCGGGTTCAACGATCCGGCGGCGGTACTGCTTCTGCTCCCTCAAGAATCCGCAGTTCCGCCGACCAATCCGCCAGCGCCAAACAAGGGCCCACGACATCCGGATGGCCAGCCAGCAGCAACGCCTCGACGGCCGCGATTTCCGCGCGGCACCTCTCCACTTCATGCCGCCACTGCGCTTCGCTCTGCGGCGACCGCGCTGTAGCTTCTCCCGTCGGTTTCAAGCTTCGCTTCCTGCCCAGTGAATTCCTGCCATCGCCGGACGATCACGTCACAGTACTTTGGCTCCAGTTCAATCACTCGCGCCTGCCGTCCTGTTTTCTGGCACGCGATTAATGTGGTTCCGGACCCACCGAAGGGATCGAGAATCGTATCGCGCGTCTTGCTGCTGTTCCGGAGCGCGCGCTCGACGAGTTCCACCGGCTTCATGGTCGGGTGCTCCAGACTCGCCATGGGCCGCTTGATGAACCACACGTCGCCCTGGTTCCGGTCGCCGCACCAGAAGTGCTGCGTCCCGTCGCGCCAGCCATACAGGATCGGCTCATACATCCGCTGATAGTCCGACCGGCCCAACGTGAAATGGTGCTTGGCCCAGATCACGAATGTGGACCAGTGTCCTCCGGCATCGGTGAACGCTCGGAAAAGCGTGTGCAGTTCCGACGAGGACATGCACATGTAGATCGCGCCCTTCGTCATCGCGAGCATGTTGGCCGAGGCCTCGCGCAGGAACTCATAGAACTTGCCGCCGAGAGCATCGTTGTCGATGGTGAGCTTCTTCGCAGTCTTGCCTTCATAGGCGACGTTGTACGGTGGATCGGTGAACGCCATGTCAGCGAGCCCGCCAGCCAAGACTTTTTCGATGTCGCCCATCTGAGTGGCGTCCCCGCAAAGCAATCGGTGCTGGTCGAGAACCCACACGTCGCCGCGCACCGTGACGACCGTCTCCTGCTCAGGCGGAACCGCGTCCGGATCGGTCAGGCCGTCCTCGGTGGTCTCCGGTTCGCGGAGGAACTCTTCCAGTTCGTCGTCCGTGAAGCCCACCAGTTCGAGATTGAACGCGTCCTCTTGCAGCGCTTCGAGTTCGACGCGAAGCATCTCTTCGTCCCATCCTGCGCTCATGGCCAGGCGGTTGTCGGCGAGGATGAGCGCGCGCCTCTGTGTTTCCGACAAACCGTCGAGCAAGATGACCGGCACTTCGTTCATCCGGAGCTTGCGTGCAGCCGCGAGGCGCGCGTGGCCGGCAATAATCACTCCGTCCGCTCCGACTAGGATCGGGTTGGTCCACCCGAACTCGACGATGCTGGCGGCAACCTGCGCCACCTGTTCGTCCGTATGCGTACGGGCGTTCCGGGCGTATGGGATCAACTTGTCGATTGGCCAGATCTGGACAGCGAGTTCGCGGAAACGCGGAGATGCCCCGCCGATGCTGGCGGTCTCCCGATTCATGGTGCGCGATTTCGCCTTCATGCCTTGGCTTTCCTTGTCGGTCCGTAGTGCGGATTGGGTCCGTGGTGCTGGATGCGACCAGCGTCACTTTGCTTCGGATTGAGTGCTTGGTCCGCCGAAACGCCGCGAGACTCCGCGACGGCGGCGAACGTTTCTCCGGTGGCTGCGAGGGTCGCCGAATCGCCAGTCAGGTTCATCACTCGGCGCACGATCACATCGCAATAGGCTGGGCTGATCTCGCAGCCGTAGCCGGTTCTATCGAGCAGAGCTGCAGCAGCCATCGTCGTTCCGCTCCCCATGAACGGATCGAAGACCACATCGCGTGCATCCGAAAATGCTTTTACGAAGAACTCCACGAGCGCGCGGGGAAACGGAGCGGAGTGCGATCCCTGGCTCGACTCGCTCTTCACTTCGATTACGTTGCTCGGGCGCGCCAGTCCGGTGTGCCTGCCGTCCGAATCGTCGGACAGACTGTTCCTGCCGCGCTGCCACGCACTCTGGTTCTTCCCATCGTCCGCAGCCGCGCCCCGCGCGCCGGTCCCCAGGAGTCCGCTCCCGGAGTTCGACTTCGGATTGTTCGGGGAGTAGTCAAAGCAGTCCTCCGACTCGTGGCTTACGGCCTGCGGCCGAAACTTGATCGATTGTTGCCGACAGAAGTGGAACACTGGCTCCCAGGCGTTCTTGAATCGGTTTCCCCAGCCGCCCGGCACGCCGTTATCGGTCTTGCGCCAGCAGAATTCATCGACAAATCGCCAGCCCCACTGCCGCTGGTGCGCGATGACGAGGTCCTTCACGTACAAATCGCGCTCCCCGTCGTCGGCGTGTTCCTTGATGTTGAGGAAGTAGGAGCCATCGGGTGCCAGAATCGACTCGACTCCAGCCGCGACCGGGCCGAACCACTCCACATACTCGTCCGGACGCACCGGTTTGAAGCCGCTCGTGGCGTCGTACTCGCGCTGGGTCGCGTAGGGCGGTGAGGTCACCACTACATTGGCCAACACGTAGCCGAATAGCGCGCGGATGGCATTCCCGTCGCGGCAATCGCCGCAGATCAGACGGTGTTTTCCGATCAACCACACGTCTCCGGGCTGGGTTACCGGTTGGACTGGCGGTTCGGGAACCTCGTCGGCCACGTCCTGCGGCGGCGCGTCACCATCTCTGAGCAGCGCCTCCAGTTCCTCGTCGCTAAAGCCAACAACGGCAAGGTCCATGCCGTCCTTTTCGAGATCGTGCAGCTCGCTGGCGAGGATCTTCTCGTCCCACCCGGCATTCATCGCGAGCTTGTTGTCCGCGATGATGTACGCCCGCCGTTGCGTCTCGCTGAGATGGTCCAGCACGACGACCGGAACTTCCGGGAGGCCCAACTTGCGGGCAGCCAGGAACCGTCCGTGGCCGGCAATGATCCCATCCATGGAGTCAACGAGGATCGGATTAGTGAAACCGAACTCCACGATGGACGCCGCGATCTGCGCTACCTGGTCGGCAGAGTGAGTACGGGCGTTCCTGGCGTACGGCACTAGCCGGTCGGTCGGCCAGATCTCGATACGCCGAGCCATCGCGGGCGTTATGGTTGCCGGAAGTGTCGCCATTGGGTTGAACTACGAAGAATCGGCCACCCGTTCGCGCCCGGGTGCCCCGTGTCGCGCCGTCTGGCTCCGGGTTGGCTGGTTGGACCACCCTCCGCCACGGGCGCGCCCTGGCCGCCCCTGACCGCTGACCACCTGACCGCCCCTTTTTGCGTCTGTCGCTAGCGGAATTGTGCAATCGTGCAACGCGCCGGAATTGATCGCCCGGTAGTACCTATGAAATCACCAGGACCAGTAGGAGGCGATGAGCCCTTCGTTCGCAGTGTTGGCATCGATATAGTAGTCGGCAGGAACGAGCAAGTGCCGTTTGTCGATGGCGGCGATGTCGATCTGGTCGGCCACTCCACCGCCCGCACCCGTCGGCCAGAACTCTTTGATCACGCCGGTCCCGTTCGCCTTGTTCATTCCGGCCACTCCGACGAACACGCGTCCGGTCTCGCCAATCACCACGGCAAAGCGCAGCCGCGCCACACGCAGTGCAGTGTCCGTGGTCAGGCGCACCAGCGTTCCCGGCGTAGGGACGGCGATCTTACCGAACGACTTTACTCGCATGGGTGTCTCGGATAGTCGCCTGCTTTTTCGGTGGCTTGCTGATCGCGCCCCGGACGCGGGCCAGATAACGCCCGCCGATCTGCCGTCGATCCTTCACGCGACCACACAATCGGCGATCACTTGGAGGAATACACCGCGCGTCGTCACCTGGATGCCGTCATCGTCTCGCCCATCCACTCGCCGCAGCTTCCAGCAATGCAGTCCGCTGTCGAGTGCTTCGCGAAAGCTGTACCGCGTGCCAGCCCGCGGATGCGTCTCAACGGGGTTGCCGCCGTCCTTCTGGAGCAGCCAGATCGCCTTCAGATGTCCCTTGCGGCCGTAGGCTGGTTTCACATACCCGCCTGCGATGAGGCGCTTGGCGGCTTCCAACGTTCGAAAGCCCATCGAGCTTCCATCTGGTGCGTAGTACGGAATCTGGTCAGGAGACTTCATCGGGGCACACTTCGGGTATCGCAAAAAAGGGAAGGAGTTTCGTGAGAGTCCCGTCTCTCGGGCGAGGCCGCGCTTACACCTCCTGAATATCAGGAACGAAATTCAGTCGTCAACAGTAAAGTGATTCGCCAAGAAGGAGTTGCGGCGGGCGTGGGCGGACTGGGCAACGTCCTTATAGGGAAAGTAATTGTTGTCGTCTCCAGCAGACGACAAGCGCGAAAAACGGTGCCCACACTGCCCATACATTGGATCGCGTTGAGGATGAAGACCTAACCGTGGGCAGGCATCGAAATTCACACGGTGCCCATGGCTGCCCGTGCATCAATTGGGGTTTGGACTCCAGTTGGACTCCACGGGCGAGGAACTGGCCGAGCGGTTGGCTGTAAGTGTTTGAGGGCTTTTGGTGGACCTGGTGAGATTCGAACTCACGACCTCTTCCATGCCATGGAAGCGCGCTCCCAACTGCGCCACAGGCCCACAAACTCTTCCATAATAACACAGCCTCTTATAAGGACAACTCAACCGCTGGGTTTACGCTCGGCCACAATCGTAACCTGCATATCCCGCGCCAGCGCGACGATCTTCTGCACCAGGTTCCTCCGCATCGATTCCGGCCAACTCCGCCTCCCCGGTCGCGCTAAAAAGATCTGCGTGATCCCGTTGCGATGCGCAAACTCCACCAACGCCCGCGCTACATCCGCGTCTTCCAGCACACGCACCTCGATATGCAGATTGCGTGCGAAATTCAAGTGCCGCTCCAATGCCTCCCTCTCTTCCGGCGTCGCCTGCACAGCCACCGCGAAACAATCTCCATGCAGATAATCCGCCACGCGCTTGCCCCGCCGGATCACCATCGCCGAGGAAGGCTCGGACGTGACATGGATCAGAATCCGTTCGCTCGACCGTGCCGGTTGCTCCGCCGTGTTCCCTTCCTGTTGCTGCGAATCCAACGCATGCGCCGTCTGCCGCAGCGCCAGTTCCCGAAGCGCCCCCAGCGTCGATTCCTGGAAGAAATTCTCCAGCGCCTTTTGCGCCTTGTCGGGCGCGTACACCACGCCGCGCAGCAGCCGGTTCACCAGCGCTTGCGGAGGCAGATCCACCATCACCACCTCGTCCGCCTGCTGCACAATCCAATCGGGGATAGTCTCGCGCACCTTCACCCCGCTGATCTGCCACACCTGATCGTTGAGACTCTCCAGATGCTGCACATTCATCGTCGTCAATACGTCGATGCCGGCATCGCGCAGCATTTGAACATCCTGCCAGCGTTTCGCGTTCTCCAGCCCAGGGATGTTCGTATGCGGGAACTCGTCCACCAGGCAAACCTCGGGATGGCGCGCCAGAATCGCCGCCGTGTCCATCTCTTCAAAGGATGTTCCGCGATATTCCACCACTCGTCGCGGCACCATCTCCAACCCCTCGGTCTTGGCGATCGTGTCCTGACGGCCGTGCGGTTCAAAGTAGCCGATCACCACATCGACACCGCGGCTGCGCAACTGTTGCGCCTCGTCCAGCATCTGATAGGTCTTCCCTACGCCGGCCGCATAACCCAGAAAAAGCTTCAGCTTCCCGCGTCCCGCACCATTCTCCATACACTTCGACTTTAGTGCGGAAACACCCGCACGTCCATACCATCGGCATCGCGAATCAGCCGGTCCACGCGGCTGCCGAAAAGTCGCTGCCGCCAACCTCCCTGCAATGTATGGCCAACAAAGACCTGCGTCACACCCCGCTGCCTGGCGCACTCGAGGATGGCCTCAATCGGATCGCTCCCCTGCAGAATCAAGACCTCCGCTCCGGCGGACCGCGCCAGCGCCAAGTTCCGTTCGAGCGATTCCTTGTCCGTATCGCTTAGATCCGCCTGCTCGACATACGCGGCGAGCAACTCTCCGTGAAACCGGTCGGCGTTGCGCCTGCCGCTTTCAAACATGTTCCTTGCATTGGCGCGCGGCGTGAAGCAAACCAGGATCCTCTCCTGGGTCCCAAAGGTCGGCGCGATCCCGTGCCGCTGCAGGTACTGCTCGAGTTGATGATCGACGACATCGGCAACCAGCAGCAGCGCCATTTCGCGAAGCTCCGAAAGCGCCTGCTCGTTGCCCTCCGCCGGAGCGTCCACCACGACAATCTCCTCGGCGTCATAAAGGAATGATTGCGGAACGGTCTGTGAGCCACGCTTGCCGGTGAGTGCCTCCACACGGTCACGCCATTCGTCAAGATATTGAATGTTGACGGTAGTGATGACGGAGATGCCGGCAGCCAGCAGTTCGCTGACGTCGGCCCAGCGCGTAGGATTGCGGGCTCCCGGCGGATTGTCGTAGGCGAGCCCATCCACCAGGCACACCCGGGGACGGCGGCGGAGGATTGCAGCCACGTCCATGCATTGGTGCGCCACCAGCGGAATCACTTCCAGGCGCGCGACCACCTTCGCTGTTTCCGGTGACATCTTCGGCTGCAGTGCGCCGACAATGACATCCTCGCCGCGCTCATGTCGCCGGCGGCCCTCATCGAACATCCGGAACGATTTCCCCACGCCTGACGCGTAGCCGAGGAACACCTTCAATCGGCCGCGCGACTGGCGGATTTCCTTGTCCGCCTCGGCTTGCGCCAGACGGAGCAATTCCTCCGGCGTTCTCCTCATCATTTCTTCCCTTTCGCATCCAAGTCGAGGTTGAGCAACAGCACGTTCACGCGCGCTTCACCGAGAATGCCGAGGTCAGGCCGCTCCGTGTGGACCGCCACCAGCATGCGCAACGACTCAGGTGACATTCCGCGTGCCTTGGCCACTCGCGGTAACTGCGCCGCCGCCGCCGCCGGGCTGATGTGCGGATCGAGACCACTAGCCGAGGTGGTCAGCATATCGGCGGGGATGGGACCCGCGAAGTCGGGATTGTCCTTGCGAAATGCCTCGACGGAAGCCTTCACCCGGTCCGCGAGTTTCTTGTTCGTCGGTCCCAGGTTCGATCCAGACGAGGACGCCGCATCGTATCCGTCGCTGCCGGCCGCGGAAGGACGCGGGTGAAAGTACTCCGGCTTGGTGAATTTCTGTGCCAGAAGCTCCGACCCGATCACCTTGCCGTCACGCACGATGAGGCTGCCGTTTGCTTTGTCGCGGAACATCACTTGCGACAGGCCCGTCACTACCAATGGATACACAAGACCCGTCAATACCGTCAGCACCAGGGTCATCAACAGTCCCGTTTTGAGTTGAGCAATCATTTTCCTTTCCTCTACGCCAGCTTCAGCCAAACAACCAATTGATCAATGATCCAGATGCCCGGGAACGGCGCAACCACCCCGCCTAGTCCGTAGATCAGCAGATTGCGCCGTAACAGTGCAGCCGCTCCAACGGGCCGGTACTTCACACCGCGCAACGCCAGCGGCACCAGAGCAATGATGATCAGCGCATTGAAAATCACGGCGGACAGCACAGCGCTCTGCGGCGTATGCAGCCCCATGATGTTCAATTGGCCCAGAGCGGGATAAGTTGCCATGAACATCGCCGGGATGATAGCGAAGTACTTCGCCACGTCGTTGGCGATAGAGAACGTCGTCAATGCCCCGCGCGTGATGAGCAACTGTTTCCCGATCGCCACCACTTCAATCAGCTTCGTCGGATTCGAATCGAGGTCCACCATGTTGCCTGCCTCCTTGGCGGCCATGGTTCCGGTGTTCATCGCCAGACCAACATCGGCCTGCGCAAGCGCCGGCGCATCGTTGGTGCCATCCCCGGTCATCGCAACCAGGCGGCCTTCCCCCTGTTCTCTTTTGATGTAATCGAGCTTGTCCTTCGGAGTCGCCTGCGCCAGAAAGTCGTCTACTCCCGCTTCAGCCGCAATCGCCGCCGCGGTGAGTGGGTTATCGCCGGTGATCATGACGGAGCGGATACCCATGGCGCGAAGCTGTGCGATGCGTTCCTTCATACCACCCTTCACTACGTCTTTCAGGTGGATGACTCCAAGCGCCCGCGCCCCGTCGGCAACAGCAAGCGGGGTGCCTCCGTTGCGGGCAATGCGGTCAGCGAACCCCATCAGTTCCTTGGGTACCTGTCCGCCTTCCTCGCGCACAAAGTTGCTGATGGCCTCGGTCGCCCCTTTGCGCAGACGCCGGCGGTCGATATCGACACCGCTCATCCGCGTGTAGGCCGAGAAGGGAATGAACGTGGCCTCATGCTCCGCCACATCGCGTCCGCGAAGTCCGTCCGTCTCCTTCGCCAGCACCACCACCGAACGCCCCTCCGGAGTCTCATCCGCAAGGCTGGATAGTTGCGCCGCATCCACCAGATCGTGTTCCTCCACGCCAGGCAGGGTCAGAAACTCGACCGCCTGTCTGTTCCCCAGCGTGATCGTTCCCGTCTTGTCGAGCAACAGCGTATTCACATCACCGGATGCTTCCACAGCCTTGCCGGACATCGCCAGAACGTTGTGCTGCATCACTCGGTCCATACCCGCAATGCCGATGGCCGACAGCAGCCCGCCAATCGTTGTGGGAATCAGGCAGACCAGCAACGAAACGAGCACGGCGATCGTCGGAACGGTCCCGGCTCCCGCCGCGCTCACGCTGAACGAAGAGATTGGCAGCAGCGTCACAACAGCCAGCAGGAAGATCAGCGTTAGCCCTGCGATGAGGATGTTGAGCGCGATTTCGTTGGGTGTCTTCTGACGTTCCGCGCCTTCCACCAGCGCGATCATCCTGTCGAGGAATGTCTCTCCTGGGTTCGACGTAATCTTCACCTTGATCCAATCGGAGAGTACCCGCGTACCGCCAGTGACAGCGCTGCGGTCGCCGCCGGACTCTCGAATCACCGGCGCGCTTTCTCCCGTGATCACCGACTCGTCCACGGTGGCAATCCCGTCCATCACTTCGCCATCACCCGGGATGGTGTCGCCGGCTTCGCACATCACAAAGTCGCCGGCCCGCAGCTTGGAGCTAGGCGTGGATTCCATCCGTCCGTTGGCGAGTAGTTTCTTGGCTGCGCTGTCGCTCTTGGTCTTACGCAGCGTATCGGCCTGCGCCTTGCCGCGGGCCTCGGCCATCGCCTCCGCGAAGTTCGCGAACAGGACGGTGAACCACAACCAGAGTGCAATCTGAATCTGGAAACCGATGCTTTCACCACCGGCGAAGAGATCGCGGATCAACAGGATCGTAGTGAGGGCCGCTCCGGCTTCCACCACAAAGATCACCGGATTCTTCATCAACGCCAGAGGATTCAGCTTCTTGAATGACTCCGCCGTAGCCCTCGCCAGAATCTCCGGGTCGAACAGCGGTCGCGAATGCGTCAGCTTCTTGGGAAGCAGACTCGTGGGATCAGGCGTACGTTCCATCTTGTGAGGACTGAGCGTGGCAGGCATTAGAAAACCTTGCCTCCTTGCATCAGAAAATGTTCCACAATCGGGCCCAGCGAAAGGGCCGGGAAGAACGTCAGAGCGCCGATGATGAGCACCGTGCCAACCAGCAGACCGACAAACAGCGGGCCGTCAGTAGGGAACGTGCCCGATGTCGTGGCTACACGCTTCTTCGCCGCCAGGCTTCCCGCCGCTGCAACCAACGGCAACAGGAAGAGGAACCGCCCCACCAGCATCGCCAGCCCGATGGTGAGGTTGTACCAGGGCGTGTTGACATTGATTCCGCCGAACGCGCTGCCGTTGTTGCCCGCGCCGCTCGTGTAGGCGTAAAGCATCTCGCTGAACCCGTGCGGACCGTCGTTGTTGATGTTGGCTGCGGCCGGTCCTGGTGCGTTCCAGTAGCCGCCTTTCTCAAACGGAACCACGCTGCTGATACCCGTGAAGACAAGGATCGCCGCTGCCGTGGCGATCACCGCCAGCATCGCCATCTTCACTTCCTTCTGCTCGATCTTCTTGCCGATGTACTCCGGTGTGCGGCCTACCATCAGGCCGGCAATGAACACCGCCATGATTGCGAACAGCAGCATGCCGTAGAGTCCCGCGCCCACCCCACCGAAGATCACTTCGCCGGTCATGATGTTGAACAGCGGCACCATGCCCCCGATGGGTGTGAAACTGTCATGCATGCCGTTCACAGCCCCACAGCTTGCGCCCGTCGTTATGGTGGCGAACAGCGCCGTGGCCGCAATGCCGAAGCGTGTCTCCTTGCCTTCCATATTTCCGCCGGCCTGCAGCTCAGTAGGCGCGCTTTCGAGCCCTGACTTCGCCAGTATCGGATTGCCGCTCTGCTCGGCGGCATAGGCGATAAACACGCCTGCCAGGAAGAGCACGCTCATCGCGGCGAACAAAGCCCACCCTTGCCGTGGACTCCCTACCATCCTCCCGAACGTGAAAGTGAGCCCGCCGGGGATGAGGAAGATCATCAGCATCTCAACGAAGTTCGTCAACGGCGTGGGGTTCTCGAAAGGATGCGCCGAGTTGGCATTGAGAAAGCCGCCCCCATTCGTCCCAATCATCTTGATCGCTTCCTGCGACGCGATGGGGCCTTGCGCGATCACCTGCGTCCCGCCCTCAACGGTCTGCACCTTGGTGTACTCATTGAAGTTCTGGATCACGCCTTGTGAAGCGAGAAACAGCGCGCCCACGATACACAGGGGAAGGAAGATATAAACGATGCCTCGCGTCAGATCTACCCAGAAATTGCCAATGGTTTTCGATTGCTGCCGCGAGAACCCTCGCACCACCGCGATCGCGATCGCCACACCCGCCGCCGACGAAACGAAGTTCTGCACGGCCAGCGCCGCCATCTGCACAAAATAGCTCATCGTGGTTTCGCCGCCATAAGCCTGCCAGTTGGTGTTCGTGACAAAGCTCACAGCGGTATTGAACGCGAGGTCCGGACTGACATTGTTGGCCCCGAACCTCTGCGGATTGAATGGCAGCCACGCTTGCGCTCTCTGGATCACGTAGGTGAACAAGAAGCTCGCCAGGCTGAAGGCGACCACTGAACCCGCGTATTCGGTCCAACGCTGCTCCGCGGTTTCTTTCACTCCAGTCAGTTTGTAGAGCAGCGCCTCTAGCCAGCGCAACGGTTTGTGCAGGAACGTGCGCTCGCCTTGATACACCTTGGCCATGAAACTGCCCATTGGCTTCGTCACCCCGAGGATCACGAGAAAGTAAATCACGATCTGGAGAATGCCGGACGTGGTCATGTCAGAATCGCTCCGGGCGCAACAGCGCGTAGATCAGATATAGAAAGAGCAGAAAGGCCGCTGCTCCGGCGAGCCAGTAATCCATGGAATCTCCTTCACAGCCGGTCGCAGGCTTTGATGAAAAGCCAGCAGCCGGCAAAAAACAGCGTTGCAATCAGTACAAAGGCCAGGTCGAGCATGGGTTTACTCCTTGCGTTTCAAAGCTACGAAGGCTACTTCATGGCCCAGCCGGCGCAGAGTGCGCGCCAGCAGCGATTCCTGTGTGGGCCACCACCACCGCTGGCGGCCTCCGAGAACCACCAGCGAGTGTTCCGCCAGCCGGTGCATCAGCGTCTCCGTGGCATCCCGGCAAAGATAGATTTCGACATCCACCTCAACGTCGAGCCGTTCTGCCAGCCGGCGGTATCGAGATTCACTGAACTCGACAAGCACTGGCGGAGAATCCAGTGGCAGCGAATAATGGACCACCTGTGGAACCAGCAGCCGTATTCGCGCGTGCAGGTCTTTGGCCAGCGCGGCGGCGTGCTCTATCGCCTGAATCGTGCCTGGGATGTTAGTGCAGATAACGTGTACATCGAGCGCCGAAGTGGTGGCCTGCCGCGCGAGCGGGATCTCAAAGAGCAGCCGGCTTTCTGAGGGATTCATTTGCTTCACAACCTGATGTTAAGAATCAGGCCGTGAGGAAGTAATAGAGAACCCGTAAGGATTTCGTAAAGACGTTATGGCACGTCAACGGTAGGTGCTGAAACCTGAAGCACAGAGGTGTGGATAATCTACTGACCCCTAACGTCAAGCTGCAAGACCATGGATCCAGCCGGCCTACCACACTCACCGCGCTGTCGCGTGGCGCTCTCCGTCATGCCCATCTTTCCTTGTATCATCAATCATGAGACCAGACCCAACAGAGTACTCACCCTACTACGGCCGCTACATCGACCTGGTGCAAGGCGACATCCTGCTCGCCCTCGACGCTGAACTCAACCGCAGCCTGGAATTCTACGGCGGCATTTCCGAAGAGAACGCCGCGTTCCGTTACGCCGATGGCAAGTGGTCCATCAGGGAAGTGCTCGGCCACGTCATCGACGCAGAGCGCGTGTTTGCCTACAGAGCCCTCCGCTTCGGGCGCAACGACGATGCAGTCCTCTCCAGCATGGACCAGGATGTCTTCATGTCCACTCATCCCTTCCATCACTTGACGCTGCAGGCCATTTGCCAGGAATTCGCCGCCGTCCGCCAGTCCACGCTGCACCTGTTCCGCAACATGCCCGCAGGGGCCTGGGATCGCAAAGGGAGCACCGGCGAGAACCACATGACAGTGCGCTCGGTCGCCTTCATAATCGCGGGCCACGACCTCCATCATCGCGACGTGGTCCGCACTCGCTACCTCACGGCGATACAATAGCGGATCGAATGCAGATCCCAGGAAAAACAGCCGTTGTGACGGGTGGCGGATCAGGCCTCGGCGCCGCCACAGTCCATATGATCTCCGCCGCCGGAGGCAATGTCTTTGTTGTCGATCGCAATGAAGCCGCCGCCAATGCCGTGGCCGCCGCGATCGGCGCTCATGTGGCGGTTGCGATCGCCGATGTCAGCGATCCTCAACAGATGGCCGCCGCGGTCGACCTCGCCAAGTCCAAGTTCGGGACCGTCCACATACTGGTGAACTGCGCCGGTATCGGGACGCCCGCGCGCGTCTTGAGCAAGGAAGGTCCGATGCCGCTGGAGACCTTCGCTCGCGTCATCCAGGTGAACCTCATCGGAACATTCAACGCAATACGCCTGGCCGCGGCGCAAATGGCCGCCAACGACCCCGATGCCGGCGGAGAACGCGGCGTCATTATTAACACCGCATCCATAGCCGCCTTCGACGGCCAGGTTGGGCAGGCGTCCTATTCCGCATCCAAGGCCGGTATCGCAGGCATGACGCTGCCCATCGCCCGCGACCTCGCGCGCAACGCCATTCGCGTCATAACCATTGCTCCCGGTATCTTCGATACTCCAATGCTTGCCGGGCTGAGCGAAGAGTTCCGCACCAGCCTCGGCGCCCAAGTGCCGTTCCCTCCGCGCCTCGGCAGTCCCGACGAATACGCACACCTCGCCCGCGCGATCATAGAGAACACAATGCTCAATGGTGAAGTCATTCGCCTCGACGGCGCATTGCGCATGGCTCCGCGCTGATACTAGGAAGGCTCCATGAAACGTTGCATCGCGATTCTGTTTTTGTGTGCCGTGGCATCCGGCCAGGAAGCTCCGCCGAAAGAAACGCCGAAAGAAACGCCCAAAGAAGCGCCGAAAGATCCGTTGCTTACCGCCGAGGGCCGCCAAGTCCATGACGTTAACCAGAACGATACACGGCTACTCGCCATCCTCGCTCGCGGTCTCGCCTACGAGGCGGAAAAAAAGGGAACCTACGATGCCAGGGCGAAGGCCCTTTTCGCAGCGGCCACGCAGGCCTATGCGAAGCAGGATTGGAACCTCGCCTGGCGCCTGGTGACGCGTCTCATCACGATGCTCAACGGCGCCACACCCGACGAATCTACTGAAGTCGCCGCAGCCTATCAGTTCGTGCTCAGCCAGCGCGTTTTCTCCTATGCCGATTCCGGCGCCGCCACCGTCTTTCCCATCTTCACGTTCGACAAGCCCCTGGCAGACCCTTACTCCGTCACCCTCACCATACGTGACTCCACTGGTAAGTTCGAGGCCACCGCCGCCAAGTCGGAACTGCGCAACATGGAATCCGTCACCGCGCGTCTCCGGGCGCGCGGCTTGCCCCCAGGACGCTACATACTCACCTTCGAATTGAAGGATAAGAACGGCAGACTTCTCAGCAAGGCCGAGAGGGATTTTATCAACGACCCGGAACTCCGCACAAGACTCCACGAGGTCCGGCTGAAGATGGACAAGATCGCCGGCACGGACCTCTCCCAGCCCCAGCGAAAGGCGGCCTGGGAAACTCTCGAATACATTCACGGCCTCCTTGCCCGCGCCATGAAGGAGTACGTCGCGGACATGAACAAAACGACCCATCCCCTGGCTGCAACCCTGCGGGGCACGCGACTCTCCGGCTATACCAGCGACATCTTCAAGCTTCCGCAGGACCTCGAACAGGCGGAAGCTTTCTCGAGCGCGCTGCTCGCTGGAAAGAATCCGCTGGAGACACGCGCGGGTGATCTCCGCATGGCGCACAAGTCGGAGACCGACGGCACGCTGCAGCCCTACCGTATCTTCCTCCCGCAAGGCTATTCCGCCGCCCGCAAGTATCCCCTGATCGTCGCCCTTCACGGAGCCACCGGCGACGAGAACACCTACATGGATCGTTACAACACTCCCGACGGCAAGAGCTTATTCAAAACCCTCGCCCAGCAGCGTGGCTATATCCTCGTCACTCCCAATGGCCGCGGGCCGTTCGGCATGTACATCGACAACTCCGAAAAGGACGTCCTCGAAGTGATCGACCGCGTGACTTCCATCTTCTCCGTGAATCCGGAGCAGGTGTTCCTCACCGGCCACTCCATGGGCGGCGGCGGCACCTGGCAGATCGGCTTCCGCCACGCCAAACGTTTCCGCGGTCTCGCGCCCGTGGCGAGCGGTTTCGGTGGACGCATGCAGGCCGTCAACGACATTCCGCTGAAGGACTCCCCCAACATGCCGGTGCTCTACTCCTACGGCATGAAGGATACCATCGCCACTCCGGAAGCCAGCAAAAAAACAGCCGCCACAGCCGCCGCCGGACTGAAGAACCTCACCGTGAAAGAGTATCCCGACGACCACTTTGCCATCGGCATCTCGTCAATGACCGCTGTCTTCGACTTCTTCGACAACCTGAGAAAGTAAATGCTCACCAGACGGACCATGTTGACCACTGCCGGCGCGGCGTCCCTCGCACCCGCGCAACCGGCGCGCAAGCCGAACTTCCTGTTCCTGATCGCCGACGACCATGCGGGCTACGTCTTGGGGTGCGACGGGAACCCGCTCGCCCTGACACCCAACATCGATCGTCTGGCATCAGAGGGCACGCGCTTCGCAGCGCACCACTGCAACTCGCCCGTCTGCACCCCCTCGCGCCAGTGCTTCTTCACTGGACAACTGCCGCACATGGCCGGTGTCACACGCCTGCCCACCCCGCTAAGCGATCAGAAGCCCACTCTCGCCAAGCAGCTCAAGAAGGCCGGATATTTCACCGGCGTCATCGGCAAGATGCACTTCAACCGCCCCGCCGCACCCGGACTCCACGGCTTCGACTACATGGTCACCGAGCGCGAACTGGCCCAACAATGGACCCGGGAGATCAAGCCGCGGCCCATCCCTCCCGACATCCGGACCAAGCCACAGTGGCGGCCCTTTAAAGACCCAGCCAACATCTGGCTCAATGCCGAAAAACTCCCGTTCCCGCGCTACGAGGAAGAGATGAAGGCCGCCTTCCAGGTGAAGCTCGCTGAGTCGTTCCTCGATCAGAATAAGGATAAGCAGTTCGCCCTTTGGGTCAGCTTCCATGAGCCCCATTCGCCCTACGACTTCCCGGTGGAAGACCGCTCCCGCATCGACCCAAAGAAGTTCACCGCGCCGCGCGTTGGACCCGAGGATGCCTGGCAGGTGCCGAAGATCTTCCGCGAGCTCAGCAACGAGCAGAAGCAGGGAATCATTGCGTCCTACTACACCTCGGCCGCATACCTCGATCGCAACCTCGGACGCGTCCTCGACAAACTGAAGCAGCTCGGCCTCGACGACAACACGCTCGTGGTCTACACCGCCGACCACGGCTATAGCCTCGGCCAGCATGGGCGGTTCGAAAAGCACTGCGGCTACGATCCCGCACTGCGCGTTCCCCTCGTTATGCGGATGCCCGGCCGCGTGCGCAAAGGTGTCATCCGCGACTTCACCGAACACATCGATCTGGCTCCCACCGTCCTCGACCTGCTTGCCGCCGGCCCGCTCCCCCTCCAGCACGGCCGCTCGCTCCGCCCCTACACCGAAGCAAAACGCATCGAAGGGCGCGACCACATCTTTAGCGAATACCTGGAGAACGAAGAGGCTTTCGTCCGCACCAAAAAGTGGAAGTTCATATTCTGTTCCGGCAAGCGCGCCCGCGGCGACGGCTACGATATCGACAACCCCACCCCCGGCCGATACATCCGCCTATACGACCTGGAGAAGGACCCCGGCGAGTTCACCGACGTTTCCAGAACGAACCCAAAAGTGGTGGCCCAACTGGAAGGCCTGATGCTCGACCGCTTCCGCAAAACCCACCCCGATGTGCAGAGCGAGCCCGGCAACCTGAACCGCGAAGACGCCCTTGCCTGGTACGTCCGCCCCCGCGACGTCTAGACTCAATACTGTTCACTTAATGATCCTGATGCGCGCCGCTACATTCATGTGATTCGTGCGCTGCCGTCCGCGCGGCCGCAACTTGTAGTTGCTCATTTTGCGCTTGACGCCGCGTGGATTGATTCGATCCCGGCT
>JACQZR010000268.1 GCA_016213775.1 Acidobacteriota bacterium | reverse complement strand
CTAAAGCAACTTCAGTTTCTATTGCCATCAGATCTTGCGGCGCGATAAACCGCTGCGTTCAACCGCCGGATGCGGAAAACCGCACGTCCGGTGGTGTGGGAGGGTGACGGGGCACAAACCCCGTCACTCGACCCGATCACTACGGCGAATGTATTTACTTCGCGGTAATCCCCCGAATGAACGCCGTCTCGGCCGGCGCATACGGCCTTCCGTCATTGCGGAACACCTCGTGGAACCAGACCGCCGGTTCCCGCCCCACGTACGGCTTCTGCCATGAATCCCAAGGCAGATGCGTTTGCGCCTTCCCTTCCACCAGCCCCCAATTAATCGCGGCGACTTTATGCTTCTTCAGCACCGGCAGCGAGCCTTGAAACGTGCTCCCATTCCCACGCGCCATATACTCCGTACACAACAACGGACGCCCCAGTCTCTGCAACGAGCGGATCGCCTTCTCCAGATCCTCCGGCTTGTTGTAGTTGTGGAAGGAGATCACATCCGACAATTCCAACTGCACTCTCGCCATCGGACTCAGCTTCTCATCAGTTGACCAATCCCCCTGCCAAACCCCGCTCGTCAGCGGCTGTTTCGGCCCGGCCGCGCGCGCCCACGCGAACGCTTTCGGAAGCATCGCCAGCACCAGGTCCACCTTGTTTGCCGGCTCCTTCTTTCCATACGAATTGGTGTTCTTGTTGTCCGGTTCGTTCCAGATGTCCCACGCCACCACCCGCTGATCGGTGGCGAAGGCGGCGACGACGCCCTTCACATAAGCCTCCAAGCGCTTCTGCTGCGCGGGATCGGTCAACGCTGCCGCCCCCGGACTCTGTACCCATCCCGAATTGTGCACACCAGGTGTGGGAGCATGCTGCCTGCCGAGTTTGGGAAACGGATCCCAACACGAATCAAATAGGACCAGCATCGGCCTGATCTTGTGCTTCGCCGCAATCTCCAGAAACTTATCAATGCGCGCCTGGTACCCGGATGGATCCTGCTGCCACAGCAAGTCATGCAGAAACACGCGCATCGTATTCATCCCGATGCCCGCGGCCCAACCAAGTTCCTGGTCGATGCGTCTGGGGTCGAAGGTGTCCGCCTGCCACATCTCCAGTTCGTTGATGGCATTCGAGGGCAGATAGTTTGCCCCCACCAGCCACGGCTGGTGCGCATACCATTCATTGGCCGCTTGCGCCGTCCACTTCTGCGCCGGCAACTGCGCGGCCAGCAACAAAACAGCGACCAAAAACCGCGTCATCATAGATGGCCCTCCGATGGCTGATACTGGGGATTCCACATCCAGGGAATAGCGTTCGTCCGCCGCGCCCACTGCTCCCATTGTTTCACCATGCTCTTGACGCGCTCCGGGTAGCGGGCCGCGAGATCATTCATCTCCGTCCGGTCCGCCTCCATATCGTAGAGCTCCCACTTGCCCGCCGGCTCCAGCGCCACGCATTTCCACTTGCCGTCACGAATCGCGCGATTGCCTTCATGCTCAAAATAGATGGGACCCCGCTTGACCGGCTTACCGCTCAACGCCGGAACCAGACTACGCCCCTCCATCGGCGTCACTGAGTCGGGGTACTTCGCGCCGGCCAACTCCACGCACGTCGGCATCAGATCCACCAGGTGCGCCGGCTGATGCTCAATCGCATTGCGCTTCTTAATGCGTGCCGGCCAGTGTGCAATCAATGGCGTCGTGATTCCGCCCTCATGGTTGTAGTGCTTGTACAAGCGCCACGGCGTGTTGCACGCATTCGCCCATCCCGACCCATAACTGTGATACGTACCCGGCTGACCCATCTTGTCCAACTCCGCGCCACGATGAAGCACATTCTCCGGACCGCTGAATTTATCAAAGCCCCAAGGGTCCCATTCGGCGCACGCGCCGTTATCGGAGAAAAACAGAATCAGCGTGTTGTCCAACTGCTGATTCGCACGAAGGTCCTCGATCACCCGCCCGATGTTGCGATCCATCACCTCCACCATCGCGGCGAAGATCGACATCCGCCGCGCGAGATCCTTCTGCCGGTCCGGCTCAATCGTATCCCAAGCTGGATTCGTCTTCCCAGCCCATCCGGTCTGCTTGTTGAAGCGGTTCGCCGGAATCACGCTGCGCGGAGTAAATTTCCAGTCCTTCCGCACCAGTCCCATGGCCCGCATCCGCTCCCACCGCTTCTCGCGAATGTGATCCCACCCCTTCTCGTACACCGGCATGTACTTGTCGATGACGTCCTTCGGAGCATGCAGCGGGAAGTGGGGTGCGTTGTACGCCAGATAAAAGAAGAAGGGGGCCGCTTGCTTTCGGGCGGCGGCAAGAAAGTCCAGCGTGTGATCGGTGATCGCATCGGTCGCGTAGAACTTGCCCTCCGGATAGGTGCGTGCCTTCCTGTCCGCCGGCAATCGCGTATACTTCGCCGGATCCCAAAAGCTATCGAACCCGTGCACCATCCCATAGTATTCGTTGAACCCGCGCCCCACCGGCCCCGGAGGACCGAGGTGCCACTTCCCGGTCATCAACGTGTTGTACCCGGCCTTCTTCAACACCTCCGGGATCGTGGCGTTCTTATCGTTCAACACGCCGGCGTAGCCCGGATAATCCGTGCGCGGCTTCGCCGATGTCATGTTGCCCATCCCTGCCTGATGCGGATAGAGACCCGTCATGATGGACGCCCGCGCCGGACAACAGCGCGCCGCATTGTAGAACTGCGTGAAGCGGATGCCCCCTTGCGCCAACTTGTCCAGATTGGGTGTGTGAATCTCGCCCCCATAGCAACCCAGATCAGACCATCCGAGGTCGTCGGCAAGGATGATTAGAATGTTGGGGCGTTTCTCCGCCGCCGTCAAGCCAAGCGGCAAGCCCGCGGCCGCGCCGAAGAATTCTCTTCGTTTCATGGATAGAGCCTAGAACTTCAGCTTAATCGCGAACTGCATCACACGGGGCAGCACCGTCTGCTGGCTCGCCGTGATCCGCCCGAAATCCAGGCTGCCAAACGCCGTGTTCGGCATCCAGAATTGCGGCCGGTTGAAGGCGTTGAACGCCTCCGCCCGGAACTGAACGTCCAGCTTTTCTTTAACAGCCACGTTCTTCGCCAACGAGAAGTCGAAGCTCAACACGCCCGGCCCGCGAACGTCCGGCAGCGTCCGGCTGACGTTGCCCATCGTGAAGGAAGCTGGGAGTGTGAATTGCGAGGTGTTGAACCATCTGCTGACCTGGTCATTGCGGCTGCGATCCCCCGTAATTTCCGCACTCGTCCCCGTGCTGTTTGGACGGTTGCCGCCTCCGGGAATCGGTGCGCTCAGCGCCAGCGGCATACCGCCGCGAGCCGTCACAATCGTGCTCAGGTTCCATCCTCCGAGGACGAATCCCGCCGCGTTGTTCGAATTCAGGAAATGACGCCCAGGTCCGAACGGCAGCTCCGCCACGTGACTGATCGTCATCGATCGGGAAATATCCATCTCTGAAATCGCCCGCTCCCCGCGCAGGTTGTACCAATCCTGCGTGCCGGTGCCGTTGGATTGCACACCCAGACCGGCGAGGTTGTTGTTGGAATTGCCGATCAGCTTCGCCGCAGTGAACGACACCAGAAAGCTCTGCCCGTGCGACATCCGCTTTTCCACTTTCATCTGCAGCGAATGATAAACCGAACTCGCCGCCGACACATTCAGAACTGTAACCCCCGTGTACTGCGGGAATGGCAACAACAACTGCCGCCGCTGCACCCGCTGTTGCGCCAGCGTCCCGACGTTGATCCTGCCGAAGAATGGATTGTCCACCAACTCCTGGAGCCGCGTTCCCTGTGCAAGCAGTTCCGTCGGCAGTGCGTTGAAATCATACCCACGCGCCAAATGCAGCCCGCGGCTCCCAGCATAGGCGACGTCCACCAACAGGTTCGACGTGACACTCCGCTGTACGTCGAAGTTCCACTGCATCGTGTACGGGGTGGTTCCCGGATAATACCAGCTCGAAATCCCCTGGCCCACCATAGCGAGCGCACCGGCTCCGCTTCCCGGAGGCGACTGCAGCCCCGCGGGGAACGGATTCCGCAGATAGGCAAACGGCGTCACCGAATCAATCGTTCCCACGAACGGAGTGGACCCGCTGAACCCGTTCCCGTTCACAGGCGTGAACCCGTTGAGATCGTTGCTCACTTCCAGCGCGCCATGGAAAACACCGAACCCCGTGCGAATCGTGGTCCGCTTGTTCAACGAGTAGGCCAGTCCGATGCGCGGCGAAAAATTGTTCTTGTCCTGGGCATATGCTGACCGGCGCAAACCATCCTTGGTCACAAACCGGAGTCCGCCGGTCAGATTGGGAAACGCTGCATTTGCCAGTGGACTCTTCAGGTTCGTATCAAAATATGCAAGGTAATCGCGACGCTCCGTGTACGGGGTCTCCGTCTCGTACCGCAATCCGATATTCAGCGTCAGCCGCTTGCCAACCCGCCAATCGTCCTGGAAATATCCCGAATAATAGAAGTTCTGCAACGACGCGCCCGGATAGCTTCCAATGGAACCCGAGGCCACCGTCCCCAGCAGCAGGCTAGCCACACCGTTGCCCGCATTCGCCGTGAACACGTTTGGATCCGGCCCACGCGTGAATGCCCGCGTGACGCTGTACGACCCGCCTCCGTTGGAGATCACCCACAGATTATTGCGCCTCAGCCGCAGATCGCCGCCCATCTTCCACGTATGCTTCCCACGAATAATCGTGATGGAAGGCAGCAGGCTGTGAGTGTCCTGACCGGTATCCAGAAAGCTCCCTCCGGCCATTGCGCTGTAGCCTTCCACGCCGATGACGGGAAAAACAGGGATCTGCATCTGCGCTACCACGGCGTCCGCCATCCCGAGTGACCGTTGGTCAAAGCCGTAGCTGCGCGTCTTGCGGGCCCAATTGAACCGCGCCAGCCCGTAGCGCACATTCAGAATTGCCGCCGGCGACAGCGTGTAGTTCGCATCCAGCGACGCAGTGTAATAGCGGAACTGAATGTTCCCGTTCGCGCCCACACCGGGCGTCGCTTCATTGCGGAAATGATCCGGCTGCCCCAACACGTTGTCCGTTACTGCCAGCCGCCCGAACATTCGAAACCGGTCCGTCCAGTTCTGATCAATACGAATCGCGCCTTCGTTCTTATCAATGCGCCGCGCCGCGTTGCTCAAAAAGTTCTGTGTCTGCGTTACCGGATCGCCCGGCGCATTCGGCTGCGGATAGAACTTCACTACGTTCGCTCCCACCGCATCCAACCGGTTTGCCGGAATCATGTTCCCCGGAAAACTCGTACGGCGGTAATTGGCGCTCCCCGGTGTGATCGCCGCGCTCGTCAACGGATCGTATATCACGATCAGGTCGCCTGTCTGCGTGAACGTCCTGGAGAAATCCCCCGCGCGCTGCGGCGTAGTAGGCACTGTCGTGGAGAAGATATCGCCCCGGCGCCACCGCGTCGCATCGTAGTTTGCGAAGAAGAAGGTCCTGTTTTTCCGCAGAGGACCGCCCACGGATCCGCCAAACTGATTCATCCGGAACGGCGGAATAGCTCGCCCCGCGCGCTTGTTGAAGAACTCGTTCGAATCAAACGCGCTGTTGCGTACAAACTCAAACAAACCGCCGTGCAGTTGATTCGTTCCACCGCGTGTGCTCACATTGATCACACCACCGCCGAAGCGTCCCCACTCCGCCGACATCGCGTTGCTCTGCACCTTGAATTCCTGCGTCGCGTCCACCGATGGCACAGTCGTGAGAAGGTTCAGGAACCCGGTGGTGGAAGGCACGCCGTCCACCATCACTTCATTGCTCTGCGCGCGCCCGCCGTTAATGGAGAAGTTGATATCGTCAAAGGTCCCCACCGACACATCGCCAAACTGTCCGCTCGATCCCGGCGTGACGATGATACCCGGCGTCAGATTGACCAGGCGGAACGTCATCCGTCCGTTCAACGGCAGGCTTAGGATCTTCGTGTTGTCCACCACTTGTCCCAGCGACGAAGTCTCCTGATCAAGCAGCGGCGCATTCGCCGTGACTACCACCGACTCCGTCACTACACCCACATCCAAAACGAAATCGATGCGCGCCACCTGGTCGACTTGGAGGACGATTCCCGTGCGGGTGACTGGCTTAAAGCCGTCCTTCTGCACCACCAGCCGGTATCGCCCCGGGGGAAGCAGCGGGAGCACATAGCCTCCCTCTTCGTTCGAGGTGACGGCGCGGCGCAAGCCGGTGTCTTCATTCGAGGCGCTGATGGAGGCCGCGGGAACAGACGATCCGCTGGGGTCTGTGATCTTGCCGCTGACGGTGGAGGATGTGGACTGGGCGAGAATCGGCGCCGCCAGTGACCACACCAATGCGAACGTGGCGAGACTTTGTTTCGTCATGAGGATTTCCAATCTTAACCATCAGTGCCGCGCGTGGCCGATTTTGGCGACAGTGATTGCACGATTTCGTGTTGGGGAATGATCCCCGGCACGTCCGGATTTCGCGTTCCAATAGGTGGAAATCGAGGCTATAGTGAGTAGGAACAGCTCGGGAATTACCGAGCGGCTTCGGCAGGCTCAGACGGGCGGCCGGGACGCGCTGCAGCAGGTGATTCCATGCCTGTATCTGGAGTTGAAGAAGATCGCCGCGTATCACCTGCGCCGTGAGAGCGCCGCGTGGAGGCTGGGGACCACCGCCCTGGTGCATGAAGCGTACCTGCGGCTCGCTTCGGCGGATCGGCGCTATGAAAATCGCGTGCATTTTTGTGGGATCGCCTCGCGCGTGATGCGGCAAGTGCTGGTGGACCAGTCGCGGGCGCGTAATGCGGCCAAGCGCGGCGCCGGATGTGAGATCCAGGTGGCGGAACTGGCTGACCTGGGGAGACAGCGGGAAGGACTGTTCGCGCGTCTCGATGACGCCTTGCACGAACTGTCTCTCTCCGATCCGCGCAAGACGGAGCTGCTTGAGCTGCGATACTTCGGCGGTCTGACGTTGGAGGAATCGGCGGAGTATCTCGGCATTTCGGTAGCGACGGTGCGGCGCGAATTGCGGCTGGCGCAGGCGTGGTTGCGGCGGGAGCTGGCTTCGTGAATGCGGAAGTGGAGCGCGTGTTCGGCGAGGTAGCCGACCTAAGCAGCGAGCAGCGGCAATGCTACTTCGAGCGAAACGCGGTTGCGCCGGAGATACGCAACGAAGTGGAGTCGCTGCTCGCGTTCGAGCCGGACGCGACGAGGCATCTGGCGGAAAAGATCTTCGACTCGGCCACTCATCTGCTGGAAACACCCGACTCCATGCGGTGCGGACCGTGGCAATTGGGGAAACTGCTTGGGCGTGGCGGAATGGGCTCGGTCTATCTCGCAGAGCGGCAGGACGGCGAGGTCCGCCAACAAGCCGCCGTGAAGCTGATCCCCGCGTACCGGCCGGACCTGCGCGCGCGCTTCCTGCGCGAGCGGCAGATTCTGGCATCGCTGAATCACCCCAACATCGCACGCCTGTTTGATGCGGGGCATGAGGCGGACGGACGGCCGTATCTGGTGATGGAGTACATAGATGGGGTGGCGATCGACGGATACGCGGCGAAGCTCCCGTTGGCCGGCAAACTCCACCTGTTTCTCGATGTGTGCAGCGCGGTTTCTCATGCCCATCGCCAGTGTGTCATTCACCGCGACGTCAAGCCTTCAAACATTCTAATCACAGCGGAGGGCGAGCCGAAGCTGCTGGACTTCGGGATTGCGAAGATCATCGATGCGAGCGACCCGTCGCAAACGGTGGAGCGGTTTCTGACGCCGGGATACTCGAGTCCGGAGCAGGTTCGCGGTGGTACGATCGCTACGGCGACGGACATTTACTCGTTGGGGGCCGTGCTGTATTGCCTGCTGACGGGGGTCTCGCCACACGATCCGCAGGCGTGGGCTAGCAGCGTCGGAAGTAGCGATGATTCCTGGCCGAAGATCATTCTGAGCCGTGAGCCGAGACCGCCGAGCACGCTGAATCCAAACCTCCCACGGGATCTCGATTGCATCGTTGGGAAGACGCTGCGCACAGATCCCGGCGAGCGGTATTCGTCGGTGGATCAGTTTGCGGAGGACCTGCGGGCGCTGCTGGAAAAGCGTCCGGTGCGAGCGCGCTCGGGAGGGGCATGGTATCGCGCCGCGAAATTCCTGCGGCGCAATTGGGCGCCGGCCACTGCGGCGGCGATGGTGCTGATTGCCTTTAACTGGGGCGTATACGCGCTAAACCGCGAACGCGCTCTGGCTCAACAGCGCTTTCAGCAAGTGCGGCAACTGGCGAACAGGCTTTTCGATATTGATGTGGAAGTGCGGCGCACTGCGGGGACAACGGGAGCGCGGCAGATGATTGTGGACACCTCGCTCGAGTATCTCGAGCGGCTGGCGCCGCACGCCGTGAAGGATCCGGACTGCGTCCGGTGTTGGAGCGCCGCAGGCTCAGAATGCTTTCTTCCTTTGTGCCGGTGGCTCTGGCGGATGCCGGCGCCGCGGTCAAAGCGATCGAACACATACGGCAGGTAGGCTCGCTACTTTCGGAAATGGGGGCACCGTGTATCGTGCTGGCTGACGAGCAGTCACCGGCGCGGGAGCGGGTGGCGGGCCGGGTACCTGCGGACGGCAGCGAAGGCCTGAATGCCGGGCAGTGGCGCAACGTGACGAACATCGTCGCGGCGGCCAAGCAGGTGGCCGCGGATTTCGGACTGGATCTCGTCTTCCATCCGCATGTGGCGACATACGTCGAAACTCCGGCGGAGGTAGCAACGTTTTTCGACGCGACCGGTAACTGCGGAATCGGGCTGTGCCTGGATACCGGACACTGCTATTACGGTGGCGGTGATCCCGCGGAAGAGGCAGACAGGTACAAAGCACTGCTGCGATATCTGCACATCAAGGATATCGACGGTGCTGTCCTGGACGAGTGTCACCGCCAGAAACTCGATTTCAATCAGGCCGTGGAAGCAGGCGTGTTTACTCCGATCGGAGACGGCTGTCTCAATTTTGAAAACTTCTTCGCGCGCACGGCAGCGAACGGGTATGAAGGTTGGTGCGTGGTGGAGCAGGACATCAAGTTCGGGGTGAGCACGGTGTCTCCGAAGGAGAGTATGCGGGCGAGTCTGCGTTTTCTGCACGGTGTTGTTCAGTCGGTGGGAGTCGCCTGAACGGAACAAGGAGGGTCCCCGACTCGTATTGCTCTTGAAGCTGCCATTATGAGACATGCGTCAAGAAACCACCAGATGCTGTTGTTGTGCGCGTTGACGGCCTCGTTGCTATGCGCACTATCCATCGTTGCAATCGATGGACCATTGGCGACGGCACTATCATCAGTTTCCCCGGACACCAGGCGGGCCATCCAGCAGGGCGTGGGCGTCATCGAGGTGCTGTTCGGGTTCCGCGTCTCCTCGTATTTATACGGCGGATTGCTAATCATGGCTGGACTCGCGACGTTCCTGATGAAGCGCGGTTCGCTGGCATGGGCACTACTTTTCGTCGGGTTTTCCCATGTGACCGCTCGATTCGCAGCCGGCATCCTAAAGCCACCGTTTTCGCGTCTTCGGCCGTTCGAAGCCGTTGGAGGAGACGGCTGGCATGATGTGTGGTTCGCTTCAGCCGGAAACAGCTTTCCGTCCGGCCATGCGGTGCATTTCTGGAGCTTGTTCTTTCCTTTGGCGATACTGTTCCCCAGGCACCGAATCGCATTAGTGGTCCTGCCAGTATTGATCTCGGCCGCTCGAGTCGTTGTCAATGACCACTATTTGAGCGACGTCCTGGCGTCCGCGGCGCTGGCAGCCGTCCTCACCTCGGTGTTCGCCCGCACTCTCCTCGATCGAGGAGAACGAGGAGCCTTGCAACTGCGGCGGAGGTAGCAAGGTTTTTCGACACGACCGGTACGACGAAGACTTCTTCGCGCGCACGGCAGCGAACGGGTATGAGGGGTGGGTGAGCACGGTATCTCCGAAGGAGAGCATGCGCGCGAGTCTGCGGTTTCTGCACGGTGTTGTTCAGTCGGTTTCTCCCGGCGCGCGCTTGCTGACGCTGCGGCTCTGACGAGTCAGACACCACCCGGCAATCGGGTGGCTTGATGAGTGGCGCCGACTCAAAGGCGGGCGGGCCGTGTGTCCGGGCGTCGCGCGCTGCGCGCGGCTTCATTCGGATTTCCATGTTGTCCGGCCGTTTTTCTTTCTCACGGAGCGCACGGAGGTCACGGAGACAGATCAGGTTGGTTTGGCTCCGTGAGATCTCCGTGTCCTCCGTGAGAGATACTCTTGGTGTTGTTCTACTCCTTCGAGTCTCACTGGTCGAACTAGTGGCTTACCAATTCCAGTTAGAATAGGACCCAATGCGCAGCCTCATTCTTTCTCTTTTCGCAATGGCCGCGGCCGGAGCGCTACAGGCACAAGCCCAGCAGCCGAAGGTGGTCCTCATTGCGGGCAAGCCGAGCCACGGCCCGCTCAATCACGAACACCGCGCCGGTTCCATGCTGCTTGCCAAGTGCCTTCGCCAAAACGGAGTCAACGCAGTCGTCGTGACCGGCGGCTGGCCCGAAGACGAGGCGGTGTTTCAAGGCGCCGGCGGGATCGTGATGTTTATGGACGGCGGCGCGCGCCATCCGCTGCTCACAGGAGAAAGGCTGAACACCATTGGCGCGCTGATGGACAAAGGTGTCGGCCTCGCGCTTCTCCACTATGCAGTCGAGATCCCATTGGGCGTGCCGGGCGAGAAGCTACTCGATTGGACGGGCGGCTATTATGAACGGCCCTATTCCACCAATCCGCACAATGACACATTCCTGGAGCAGGGTTCGCCGGACCATCCCATTTCGCGCGGCTGGAGGCCGTTTCAAGCCAAGGATGAATGGTACTACCGCATTCGCTTCCGTCCCGGTGATGCCCGCCTCAAGCCGATTCTGACGACAATGCTTCCCAAGGACAACCCCAACAAAGAGACGGTGGCTTGGGCCGTGGAACGCGCCGGAGGGGGACGTGGCTTCGGCTTCACCGGTCTGCA
Source organism: Acidobacteriota bacterium (assembly GCA_016213775.1). Taxonomy (GTDB): domain Bacteria; phylum Acidobacteriota; class Terriglobia; order Bryobacterales; family Bryobacteraceae; genus CADEFT01. Next base: position 12,063 of record JACQZR010000268.1, on the reverse strand, counting down.
CGAACATCGCAATCTCGGAATCGACGATTTCCGCCGCCTGCTGGTGAATGCGATTCTCTGGGTGAGCAAAGTGGAGGTCCCTCGAACTGGCGCAAAGTGCGATATCACCCCCGCGGATCTGATGGCAAACCTCGACGACAAGCCCGATCCGGGCACGAAGAACAAGAAGAAGCAGTAGACTGCAGCACGAGTTGACAAAATTAGGTCTTGCAGTCCGGCGAAGAGAAGATTCTTCTGATCCATTCTCTTGAACAAAGGAGCTTCTTAATGTCTATTGCACAATCCTCCGTGGGCGAACTCGATGCGGCGCAGCGAATTCTTCAACCGTTCCACTCGCAACCTTACCGAAGAGCTTTCCGGATATGCGCCCAGTGAAGGCATGATGACTTTGGCGCAGCAGGTGGCGCACGTAGCACAAACCGTGGACTGGTTCCTGGAGGGCGCATTCCGCCCGGAAGGCTTCTCCATGAACTTCGACGAGATGGCCAAGGAGAGCATGGCCTACACATCACTGGCTGCAGCTCGGGCCTTGTTTGAGAAGGCCATCGATTCGGCCAAGGCAATCATCGCCGCCAAGTCGGACGAGGAGTTGCTGGCGCCTTTGCCGGCTGGTCCCATCATGGGTGGATTGCCATCGTTCCGCCGATGCCGTACATGGATATGTAGAATCGGCTGGCATTTCGTAACGTGCGGCTTTGCGCCATCGGAAGTTGAAGCATGCGCGAAAACAGCGCCAGGTTCGTCGTCAGAAGGCCGCGTGAAGAACGTCGAGCACATGTCCGGATCTGGATGCGATACAACGCAAGACCACCCACCAAAGTGATTCTCACACCCATCCTGCCGAACTGCCCAAACCCGGAGCTGTAGAACACGAAACCGAAGACGATCGGCTGTAGCAGGTAGTTGGTCAGGGCCATCCGCCCTACTGCCGCGATCCACCGAAGTTGGGGGTTCTGGAGTCCTCCACTTCGAAAGCCGCGATGGGATTTCCGCGTCGATCGCGCGTTATCCGACAGAGGGCTGAGGAGCACCTTCATCGGATGAGAGTCAACGTTCTATTGCTGTTCTTGCTGATTCCTGCCGGCGCCATGGCACAAATGGGCATGGAGACCAATATCTTTCACGCGTCGCTGCCGCAACTTGGAGTAACTATCTGGGCGCAGACGTTGCGTAACATGGAGACGGGAGCGCTGGTTTCCGGGTCGCTGGAGGCTCGGGCCGGTGGAATCAGAGTCAACAAACTGGAGATTCGTGCCGGCGACGGGACCACGATATTCGATTTTGCTATCTCGACACGACATGCGCGTGTGAGTTTCGGTCCGGAAGACGAAGAGCGTTTGGCCGCCGTTGGCCTGCTCCTCGAAGATCCAACACAGTTCCATGCCGTGGCCGAGGGCCAGGAGGCAATCCTCGAGCGGGCTGAGACTTCGGTCAGTCTGGGTGCTCTGCCGTTCACTGATATCTCGCTGCCCGGCGCCGCCGCGTTCCGCGTCTCCGGCACCGTGGCAGTCGCCGTCGTGCGAGCGCCTTCGGGCGGCGCCGTGTTGATCACGTGCGCCATCTACTCCAACGACCGGCAGTTCATTTCCCCAGGTGTGGGGCTATACGCCGCTGATTCTCTCAACGGAAGTTCCCCGCTGTTCCGTGCCGATGATATCCGCTTCGGGATGTCCGGCAGCGAGAAAAACGTCAGTCTGTACGCGGCGATCCACGAGACAGATGCATCCGGGCGAGCGGCTCTCGATGGTCTGTTTGCCGCGCCAGAGTCCTACAGCTTGGGAATCGCCGTCGAGAATGCCCGTTCTCCCGTGGCGGTCCGTCTCGCGGCGACAGAACTGCACCACTTTTGCACAAAGCTCACTCCCGTTCTCTTTGGCGGAGTGCCGGACGGCGACGGGGAAGCGGTGGAGCACGTCTCCGCCTATGTGGCCCGGAGTTCCAGCGGCTACCCCATAGCGGCGCATCTCAGCTTTGATTCGCATCTGCGCTTCCCGGCGGCACGGCGGTTGGTGGAATCAGGCCTGGAATCCAGAACCGGACTCTTCCCCACCCAGTACACCTCCGATGCGTCGCTCTCCGCCATTTCCACGCTGGACCCCGTTTCGGCTCAAATCACACGCATCAACTTGTCCGCCGGAGGAATCATCCAGGACCTGATCGAGCGGCCACGCAACTTCAGCTCGTATCTGACAACGTTTTCCAAGACACCTGTGTCCGGTGAGTCTTCGCAGAGGTTGTCAGGTGTATTGGAACGGATCGAATAACCGCACGTTCCCCATCCGTAACGTCCGTAGTTCAACAAACTCAATAAGACCATTGGATGATGGTATTCCAACCGTAACATAGTGTTTGTAAGAAGAGCGCATAATAAGCGCCGCGAATAAGAAACCCTCAGGAGGATCTATGTTTTCCACTCGCCTCGTTCTGCCTGTCAGCATCCTTGTGTTTGCGGGAGCCGCCGGCAGCCAACCTCTGGTTATTGGCCAAATGTACCCCACAGGTACCGCCCTCTCTTCGCGTTGTCCGGGAAAAGACACTCGCTTCAGTTACAGCAACACCGGCGACGAGATGCATGGCCCTACCGGAATCGCAATCGACCCCCATGGGCGTTTGTTCGTCGCCGATTATGCCGGACGGCGCGTCCTCACCTGGTCGAACGTCGACAGACTACAGGCATGTCAAACCGCTGATGCCGTGATCGGCGAGGGCCGGCTCGCTGGTCCGGAAGCCGTTGCTTACGACGCACGCACAGGCGCAGTCTTTGTTGCTGACACACTCGACCATACCGTGAAGGGATACCGGCCTTCGAATGGACAGCGTGTCGGCCCGAACTTTGGGTCCTGGACACACTTCGTCACCCTCGGGACGCCAGGGGTTTTCGGTAGGGGCTCCAACCAGTTCTATTTCCCGCGCGGTCTGGCCTTCGATTCCGCCGGCCGCCTCTTTGTCGCCGACGATTTCAATAAGCGGATCATGATTTTCTCGCCGCCGTTCGCCAACGGCCAGGAGGCCTCCGATAGCATCGGCGGTTACGCCGACGGCGGATTCAATGGCCCAAAGGGCCTCGCGATGTGGGGTGATACGCTTTTCGTCGCCGATTACTATAACAACCGCGTCCTGCGATTTACCGGTCCTTTCATCACGCCGGACCAAGTCTACGCCTCTACCGGCGTCTTCACCGGGATGAATCATCCTATCGACGTCGCGGTGCACCCCGACGGTTCGCTCCTGGTGACCGATCAGGGCAACCGGCGAATCGTCAGCTTCTGGGGAGCTGTCTACGGTCCGAGCACCGGCACCCCTACCGTCAGCGACCCGTCTGACATTAACCCCGAGCCTCTTGGCATTGCCGTGGACCGGAAGGGTCGTACATTTCTCGCAGATTACCGTGCGTACCGCGTGGTTGTTCGGGACACTCCTGTCGCCACCTTCCCTATCAGCACCGGTATGGGGATCACCACCGCGGCAAGCAAGCTCCTTCAGGATTTGCATTCCCGTCCCGATAAGACCAGCGGCCGCGTCGCCATCGGACAGCAACTGATCACCTGGCAATACACCGATCGCAACGACCCGAACGGCTGGTACAACGCGTGGCGCAAACTCGAACTCAACGGGTCCCCGCTGCCGAAAATCATGGGCGGCGAGCTCAGCGACCTGATGAGCTATCCCGGCTTTTCAGCGAACGAGGGCGCGGCGAACGAGCTGGTTCGTCATGGCCTAGCTGGACATATTGTGACGTTGGTCTGGCACCCCGCAAATCCGACGAACGGATACTACAGTGACCCCATCAGCACCGCCGACCTTCGCAACATGGTCAATCCTCAGACTGAAATCGGACGGCGCTGGCAAACCCAATTGGACAGGGCCGGCGCGGCACTGCGTCGATTCTACAATGCCGGTGTGCCCGTGCTGTTCCGGCCTCTTCACGAGCAGAACGGCACGTTCTTCTGGTGGGGGCACAACGGTTCGTCCGGCAAGGCCCTTCAGGAACGCCAGGCCGCGTGGATCGCCATGTGGACGCATATGGTGCGGGAACTGAACACACGACAGGGGCTCACAAACCTTCTGTTCGTGTTCGGGACGAACCAGGTGAACTATGAAGGTGTAGCGGCTCCGCTTACCTACTACCCTGGCGGCGCCTACGCGGATCTCGTCAGCATCGACGCTTATGAGAATGAGCTCAACCTCGCCGGCAACGATCGCGGCTACCAGCACTATTCGAGCCTGGTTGGCACTGGGAAGCCGTTCGGCCTCTCGGAATTCGGCCAAGCCTTCGATGAAAGCGGCACAGGCCCGAATGCTGCCGCCTGGGATGCGCGTGTGCTTGTGACGCGCGTGACAGACAGCTATCCGCGGACCGCCTTCGCCGTCGCCTGGTATTCCAGCCTCGAGAACGGAACACGGTTCCTTTTCGCCCTCCCGGATGTGTCCTTCGGAAGGGACTTGCTACGGAACGATCTGATTCAAACGCAGCAGGTGCGGAGTAACAAAGCGGAATGACGGACCAGCCACCTGCTGGGGCGTGTTGATTCAGGGATCGATGATCTTGGGGGTTGCGCCGCGGGTCATGCCTCCGGCCTCCCCCACTACCCCGCTCTGATCCAGCCAGTGAATGGCTGAATGAGGCCTAAGCGGGTATGGCCGCAGGTCTCTGAAGTCGAACTTCCATTTTCTCGAGAATTGTGACGGTCTACTTTCGCCCGCTCCGCGTTAGGCATAAGAGCGCATAAGCGCCGACTCAAAGGAACCCTACCCATGTCTGTCGACTTCGTCAACGGTATCAGCCCAGCGCTGGCCGCCTATTTAAACACGAACTGGGGTTGCCGTCAGGATACGGTGGTCCACATCGAGGGGCTCGAAGGGCCGCCTCACGGCATTCGCTTGAATGATTTCCCCATGGATGTCCCGTGGGCTCAACGGCAGAAGTTCTACACCAACATCTCCCGCTGGCGCGCTGATCCTGACGGAGCCACCGACGGCACCAAGTTCGTAAAGGAAATCATGTCCTGGATCGAAGAGCACTTCGATCCGCGCGGAAGGCTCGTAATCACGGGCAAGAGCACCGGCGGCGTGAACGCCTTGCAACTGTGCCGTCACATTGCGAGGGCCGGCAACTTCTTCAAGCTTCCCCCGCTGAAGGATCCGATCTTTGACAGCGAGGCCAAGGGTCAATTCGTCTCCAGCTCCGACGGAACGCCGTTCACACTGAAGGTGCGCATCGATCTGCTTTGCGTCTTCGACGCCTCCTTCGACACCAGCGGATTCACACGCCAGCGCACCGTTCCCAATGCCGTCCGCACCTACGCCAATTGGTTCCAGACACAGGACAAGGACGGCCAGATTCACGAAACCTTAAACTTCGATTCTTCCACCACCGGCAAAATCATGGACCAGAACGTCAACGGGCGCATCCCTCCCCGTACGCGAGGTCACGTCTATGTCTGCAAAGTCCTGGGCCCGCTCGAATCTACCCCGATAATCGAAGCCGATCTGAGTACTGCCACGCCGTCGCTTGCCGCCAATACCCGCGGTGGTGCACGCTAGCCGGAAGCCCGTCCCCAATCCAGCCCATGCCCCGACCGGAGACGCCTCTACGCTCATGGTTGAAGCCGTTAGGAATCAGCAACTATTCGATACCCAATGACCCAAACGCCTCTCCGAATTCGCATTTGCTAGTGGAGGCAACATAACGAATGAAAACAACACGCCTCATCCACACATGGGGTCTTGTCTGCGGTTTGCTTCTACTCTCATCCGGGTGGGCGGCGGGGCAGGAACCAGGCAAGGAACGGAATGAGACGCTTTTCCTTCGCCTGGGCGGTATGCGCGCTATACAACTCGTAGTGGATGACTTCACTTTCCGCGTCCTTGATGACGAGCGCGTCAGCGGCTACTTCGCCAGGGCCATGGATACCCCGCAACGCCGCGCCGACTATAAAACCAAACTCGTGGCTTTTGTTTGTCAGGCCGCCGGCGGCCCCTGCAAATACACCGGGAAGGACTTGATCGCCGCACACGCCGGACGGGGTATCAACGACGCGGCATTCAAGGCCGTGATGGAAAGCCTTGACGCCACTCTCGATTCCTTCCATGTTCCTGAACGCGAGAAACAACAACTGCGAGCGCTCATGACGCAGGTGAAAGCACAAGTGGTGGAGCCGCGCCCGTAACCGGACCTTCTCTCAAGTGGACAAAGCTCTCGACACAAGTGTCGAGATGGGCTGGCCTGGAAAGGCCAGCCGCGGCCAGGATTGGCCGCCCCACCAAGTGTCGAGATAATCTAAAGATTGAATCCCAGCTTCGTTGCCATCGTTGGTCCGACCGGCTCCGGAAAGAGCGCCCTGGCGTTGTTCCTCGCCGAACAACTGCGCGGTGAAATCATCAATTGCGACTCGCTGCAACTCTACCGGCACTTCGACATCGGTACCGCGAAGGTCACTGCCGCTGAGCAGCATGGCATTCCGCACCACCTCATCGACATTCTCGATCCCAACGATCTAGCCACCGCCGGTGACTATGCTCGACTCGCGCGCGAGAAACTGCACGAGATCATTGCGCGTGGCCGCCTGCCCATCGTTGCCGGCGGAACTGGCTTCTACTTGCGCGCCTTGACTGACGGCTTGTTTGCGGGCCCGCGGCGCGACGACGAACTGCGCGTCCGGCTCACCGCGAACGAACAGAAACGACCCGGCTTTCTGCACCGCTTTCTGCGGCGTTATGACCCGCACTCCGCCGCGCGCATTCATCCGAACGACAAAAACAAATTGACGCGAGCGTGTGAGGTTTGTCTGTTGACACGCCAGCGGATGAGCGCGCTGCATGCGCAAGGCGCCGAGCGGCTGGAAGGGTACACTTCCGTGCAACTCGGTCTCGACCCGCCGCGCGAGGAACTTTACGTGCGTCTCAACGAACGTTCGCGCGCCATGTTTACACACGGTCTCATTGAAGAAGTGCGCCGCATTCTCGAAATGGGCTATCCGCCCGAAGCCAAGCCGTTCGAATCTCTGGGGTACAAGCAGGCGCTGCAGTGCGCGCGCGGGGAGATGTCGCTCGAAGAAGCAATCGCCAATACACAAATGCAAACTCGCCGTTACGCCAAGCGTCAATGGACGTGGTTCAAACGGGACAATCGTGTAACATGGATTCCCGGATTCGGACACTTGTTGCAGGTGCAACAAAAAGCCCTGCAAACATTGGCTGAAAAAGAAATTCCCGGTTTGAAAAAAATGTGATCCGCGGGGGAACATTTTGTCGCCTTCCACGTATAGAAGAGTGGGCAACGGCAGCTAAGCCAGTTGCGCAAAACATACAATCCCAACCGAGGAGAAACGTACAATGAAAAAGTTTGCTTTTGGCTTTGCGGTGATGGCTCTCACGATTGCGAGTGCAGCGGAGTCCTATCGCGTGACCCTGCTCGAACCTTCCGTGATCAACGGCAAGGTGCTAAAACCTGGCGACTACAAAGTCACCGTAGAAAACAACAAGGCCACGATCAAAGGGCAGGACAGCGTGGAGGCGAATGTGAAGGTGGAAACCGTCGACAAGAAGTTCGGCACGACCGCCATTCGCTACCTGCAGGCCGACGGAAAGAACAACGTCCAGGAAATCCGCGTTGGAAATTCCAAGACCAAGCTGGTCTTCGCCAACGCCGACCAGTCGGGCCTCTAATCTCCGAGTGTGTGTGTCGGAAGCGCGCGCCGGTGACATCTTCATCCCAACAGGTACACTGAAGGGATGAGGCTGTTTCCGGCGTTCGCGTTTTCATGGCTGCTCGTGTCCGCATCCATGCGTGCGGAAAGCCTGCTCATCCTTCCCTTCTTCAACCAGACCAACAACAGCAACCTCGATTGGATTGGGGAAAGTGTGGCCGAGACCATTCGCGACACCCTCGCCGCGGAAGGCGTTACCACCGTGCCGCGCGATGACCGCGCCGAGGTGTATCGAAGGCTCGCCATTCGTCCCTACGCGCAACTCACCAAGGCAACGGTGCTGAAGATCGGCGAGTCCCTCGATGCCGACAACGTAGTCTATGGAGGTTTCACGCTTGTTGGAGAACCCTCTACTGGAAATTCCCGTGGAACGTTGCGAATCAATGCACAAATCCTCGACCTGAGGAAGATCCAGGCGGGCAAGAAGTTTGAAGAACTCGGAGCGATGGAGGATCTCGCTGCCCTGCAATCGCACCTCACCTGGCAATTGCTGCAAACCGTTCGATCGAGGCAGGCCATCACTGAGGATGAGTTTCGTAGCCGCCGGACGCTGGTCCGTCTCGACGCGTTGGAGTTCTACATCCGCGGACTGCTGGCCGCAACGGGCGAGCAAAAGCACTACTTCTTCACGCAAGCCGCGCGCGTCGATCCCAAATTCTCACAACCATGCTTTGAGGTCGGCAAGCTGCTTTTTGACAAGGAGGACTTCCGGGGCGCCGCCGATTGGCTCGACCGTGTCGCCAAGAGCGCCACTCACTATCGCGAGGCAACGTTCCTTCGTGGTGTCGCACGGTTCTACCTTGGGGAGTATCCCGCCTCGCAGGCCGCGTTCGAAACCGTCATGGCGGAAGTGCCCTTGAACGAGGTGCAAAACAACCTCGCCGCGGCACAGTCGCGACGCAATCTCGCCGACGCCGTTGACAACTTCCGCAAAGCGCAGGAAGGCGACCCCGGTGATCCTGACTATCTCTTCAATCTCGGCTACGCTCTTTGGAGGAGAGGCGAATTCGAAGCTGCCGCCGAGCGCTTCCGCGACGCGCTCAAGCGCGACCCAGAGGATACCGAAGCCACCTTCCTCCTCGGCCGTTGCCTGCAGCGCTCCGGCCCCCGTCCTGGCGACCCGAAGACCGAAAACCTGGAGCGGCTCAAACACGACTACAACGAGTCGGCTTTTCTTCAGCTTCGCTCGATTCTCGAAGGGGCCAAAGGCGCCTCCAAAAAATAATTGCGATTCATGATGGGTTTGGATGCCCATTTACGCGTTATCCACTATCGGAGTGCTGCGTAACAAGTGGGCTACTCCGGCTCCGCCCTCGGAGGGGTTGTTCGCGCCTCGGAGCACGGTGAAGATAAAGGCTATAATCATAGGGTCTAAATGCTGGAAGCCTACGGCCTGTCCGACCTCGGTTGCGTCCGAAAGAATAACGAAGACTACTGCCTCCTGGCGCCGGAACTGGGTCTGTACCTCGTGGCAGACGGCATGGGCGGAGCGCGTGCTGGCGAGCAAGCGTCGCAACTGGCTGCCGAGACGGTTGCAAACTACATTTGGCGTAGCGGCAAGAAGGACGCGGACACCCTCGTCTTCGCCTTTGAAGCTGCCAACCGGGCGGTCAAAGATGCCGCCGCCGCCGATTCCGGTATGGAAGGCATGGGCACTACATTGGTGGCTGTGCTCGAATCCGGAAGCGAGATCCTAATTGCCAGCGTCGGCGATAGCCGCGTCTATCTCTACGAGAAAGGCGTTCTTAGTCCGGTCACCGAGGATCAGACATGGGTCAACGAGGTGGGACGCCGCCTCGGAATTGACGAAGAGACCCTGCGCAACCACCCGCTGCGCCACGTTCTTACGATGGCCATTGGGGTGAGCAGCCCCCTCCGGATCCATTCCTACACCATCCATCTAGACCCCGAAGCGTGCATTCTATTATCGAGCGACGGCCTCCATGGAGTGGTTTCCACAGAAAATATCGTCGAAGTGCTAAAAACTGAGCAATCTTTTGAGGCCAAAGCACACTCTCTCATTGATGCTGCTCGTAAAGCCGGTGGGCCGGATAACATTACCGTGGCGCTGCTACGCTCCAAGAACTCTGTTCCGGCTGCTTAACGCACTTTTTCTCCTTTCTTTCGCCAGCCACTGCTTCGCGGAAAATCTCCAAATCTTGATCGTCGAAGGGGCGGATGCCGTTCACAAGACCGGCACAGTCGCCTATCGCGGTGTCACCGTGGAGGTGCGCGAGGGCAGTAAGTCCGCCGCGAACGCACTAGTCACATTCGTCCTGCCTGAGACTGCACCCACCGGGGTGTTCCCGTCGGGGCAGCGGACAGAAACCACCCGGACGGACGCGCAGGGGAAAGCGTCGGTGTGGGGCATCCGTTGGGGTGCCTTCGCAGGCCCGGTGGCGATGACGATCACAGCCCGGTCGGGCGAGAGTTCGGCCGGCACGATGGCAACACTGCGGCTGGATGGACCGCGGATGGCCCCGTCCCCTTCCACTGCCGTGGCGTCGTTTGAAGTGAACGCGCCGCCGCCTTCCACTCCCGTTCCCGCTCCTGCTCCTGCGCGGGCCGGCTCAGTGAATCCGGACGGCATTGCCCCGCCGCCGGCGCGGCGTCCAGCGGTTGTGCTCACCACCAGCAACGAACGCGTCGAAACCATGTCCGGCTCAAAGAGCAAGTGGGTGCTTATCGGGCTGGGGGTTGCCGGCGCGGTGGGCGGCGGCTTCGCGTATAAGATGATGCGGAACCAAACAACGGCCGCGGTCCCCACGGCTCCGCCAACTCCGGTGCTGGTTCTGTCGGCGCCGACGATCTCGGTAGGTAAGCCATGATGGGCCTTATACTCCTCTCCCTTGTCGCCTTGCCGGCGTTTGCACAATTGCAGGTGTTCACCGTGCAAGGCACTGAAGAGCGGCCTGTCAGCGGCATCGTATCGTTGGGGGCCACCGCGACTGGCGAACCGCTCGACACTCTCTTCCGCGTCAGGAACACGTTGCCTACGCTCGCGCTGCTGAACATTGGAATCGTTGGTAGCGGTTACTCGCTGCAACAAGTGCCGTCGCCGCCGGCTCTGCCCGGATTGAACAGTCTCGATTTCGTCGTTCGCTTCCAAACCTCAGATCCGGTGAACAACGCGCGCGGCGTTCTCACTATCAATAGCGTCAGTGTCTCGATGCAAGCCACGGCAACGGCGGCCGTAGCGGTGACGGTGGTGAACGAGGACGGGACAACCTCTCCCCGTGTGTCCGGCCAGTCGACGGTGTTCCTGCCGGCGGCCATTGGCGGTCAATCGTCACGGCGCTTCGTGCTCACCAACCCATCGGCCCAACCCTTGATCATCTCCGCGGTTTCGGTCACAGGTGCCAGCTATCAATTCGCCACCACTGTGCCGTCCACGCTGACGTTGAATGGCAATCAATCGCGCAACATCGACATCGTCTTCCAGCCCGCAGCCACCGGAGTGCAGCGCGGCGAACTGATCATCGACCAGCGCCGTTACCCGCTCGAAGGAGTCGGGAGCACGCCGCAACTGCCGCGTCCCTTGTTGTCCTTTGCGCGCGAAACCTTCCTGAACGGCAAGCAGGCTCGCATCGCCGTGAAGTTCGATGCGGCTTCGCGCGCAGATGGCGCGGGGGTGCTGCGTTTCGAATTCACACCTTCCATCGCGGGGCCGCCCGATCCGGCTGTTGCGTTTCCAACGGGCGCTCGCACATCCATTCCATTCATCGTCAAAACCGGCGAGCTACAGGCCACATTCAGCGGCCAGCCGGAGGCGTTCCTGCAAGTGGGCACCACCGCCGGCACGTTCAAGTTCACCGCCGAAATGGGCGGCTTTCAGACCACTGACACTATCGTCATCGCGCCTGCCGCCGTGACCGTGGACAGTATCACCGGCGTGAAGCGCATGGATGCCGTGGAACTGACATTGAAAGGCTTCGACAACTCGCGAAGCACATCCCAGATGACGTTCACCTTCTACGACACCAGCGGCGTGATGGTGCAGCCCGGCGACATCCGGGCGGATGTGAGCGACGCGTTCACGCGCTACTTCAACTCCACAGATGTGGGCGGCGCGTTCGCCATGCGGGCGGTGTTCTCGGCCTCCACGACCACCGCCGCTATCCGCGAGGTGCAGGTGCAGATCCGGAACTCCGCCGGCACGACGACTACGAACCGTCTGAGCTTCTAAAGAAGAGGGCGGGACTGAGTCCCGCGAAGGCTGGCCTGGAAAGGCCAGCCGCGGCCAGGATTGGCCGCCCCAGTGTGCCCAGCATGGGCAGAATCTTGTTGGATGAAAGGAGCCAACCGGAGCCGATGACAGGCAACCGTAGCGAAACGCAAGGCGTAGCCGCGAGGT
>JACQZR010000267.1 GCA_016213775.1 Acidobacteriota bacterium | reverse complement strand
TGGCCGCGTCTGGCCTTTCCAGGCCAGCCTTGCGCCCGGCAAGACCGGCGGTATCACCCACGCAAGGTGAGGATTTGCGCGATCTCCAGCAGCAGGTGACAGAAGCCGGCTTCACTTCGTCAGCGATCCGATCCTCGTGCAGGCGTGAAACTGCCTCGGGAGATTTCCGGGCGCAGGCCGTTATAGCCCTCCAACGTCTCGGCTTTAGCGTGACGCGGCACGTCGGCTCCCACGTTCGCATGGAGATCGCCGGCTCAATCGCGGTCTCCAACTCCAACGCCTACTCCCGCCACACCTCCGCCCCCAGCGGCAACTCGTTCAACTCCACCCGCGCCTCCCGCCATGTCGGATAGTGCTGGCTCAGTAGCCCCACAAACCGCTCGCTATGCGTCGGCGCAATCAAGTGCAACATCTCGTGAACTACCACATACTCCAGCAGATCCTTCGGCTTTTTCACCAACTCGGTATTCAAACGGATGTTCCCTGCCCGGTGGTTGCAACTCCCCCACTTCGTCTTCATTCGCTGTAGAAAATAGCCCGCCACGTTCACCCCCAGCCGCGGCTCCCACTTTGCAATCAACTTCGGCACCGCCTCGTGCATCAGCGACTTGTGCCACTCATGCATCACCGCCCTCCGCTTCTGTTTGCTCGTCCCCGGCCGCACCGTCAGCACAATCCTCCGGTGATCCAGCCGTACTGAAGGCTTCTCGGCCTTTTCCCTCACCGTTAGCAAATAGCGCCTTCCCCAAACGTAATGGCTCTCGCGCCCGACAAAATCCCGAGGCGTCTCCCGAGCCTGCCCTCGCAGCTTCGCCTGCTGCTCCCTAATCCACCCCAGCTTCGACACCGCATACGCCCGCACTACCTCCAACCGCGTCCCCGTCGGCGCCACAAGCGTGACGCGCCCGTTGGGCGGGTGAACCGACAGGTGCACATGCTTGATGTCCTTGCGCGTCACCCCAATGGCGATCTCACCGAATTGGATTGTCTCGGCCATCAATACCCCGGTTGGTTCTTGACCAACTCGAAAAGTGCCAGCGTGGCCGCCCGGTCCCGATTCATCAGCGGAAACAGAGCATTCAACACCTGCGCCTCCCGCGCCTGATCCCCCTTCCAACTCGCCGGTGCTTGTTCCCGCATCACCCGGTCAATTTCCAGCGCCAGCTTGGCACGCTCCTCCACTCCCGCGCCGTCTTCCCCATCCGCGCCTCCCGCCGCCAGAATTCGCGCCAGATTGTTATAGATCACCGTCGCCTCGCGCTTCCCATGCAACATCGCCGGAACCCCATCGGCGCTCTCCTTCGCCGCCAGCTTCCGCACCAGATCCTCGGCCTTCCGTAGAAATTCCTCATACGCCGCCGTATCCGCCCGGCTCTGGTGGATGAGGTCGTCGAGCAGCTTCGACATCTGCTCGTAAAACCGCGGATCCGTCAATTGCTCGCGAACGATCGTCTTGCGAACGTTGTTGATAATCCCCTCCGCAATGGCGTTCTTCGTCAGCCTCCCCTTCTCGTTCAGCTTCCGCGCGATCGCATCGTGAATCCCCGTCTCGATGATCAACTGCGTCAGCGGGATCTCCTCCAATTCCCCCAGATTGGACGGCGGGTCCGCCTGCACATACGTGTTCAGCAGTTGCCGCATATCCGCCTCGTAAGGCTTGATATCGAGTTCTTCTCCCGAATGCTTCTTGATCGCCGACCGGATCTCCCCATAAAACTCCGCGTCTTTGCGCAGCCCGGCCGCCTCGGCGCTGCTGTACCCCGCCTCCTCCAAATCCTGCGCAATCGCGGCGAACGCCCTCACAAAATTCGCAACGGCCTTATAAAATGAAACGCGCAGCGCCTCCGTCTCCTGTAGCGCATTGGGGTTCGCCGCGTCGCCGCAGAAGTAGCGCAGAAACTGCTCCACGTCCCTCGGCGCCGCGACAGGCTCGCATAGGTAGTGGAGCGCCTCCCGCGTCTCGTCCACTTTCTTCCTTCCCTCCGTCAGCCAGTCCTTCAAATGCACATTGTTGTCGCCGCCGCAGCCTTCGTCAATATCCAGCTCATCCGAGCTGTACACCGCAATCGCCTGCTGCACGTCGCCGAACAACTCCTTGAAATCGACAATGTGGCCGTAGTCTTTATCATCGCCATCGAGACGGTTCGTCCGGCAGATCGCCTGAAACAAATTGTGGTCCCGCAACTCGTTATCCAGATAGATATAGGTGCAACTCGGCGCATCGAAGCCGGTCAACAGTTTGCTCACCACAATCAGCAGTTTCAGGTTCGCGGGCTCTTCAACGAACCGCCGCTTGATCTCATCCTCGTACTGCTTGGTCGTTTGGCTCTTCTTCAGAACGTATTGCGTGTAGGTGTCGAACTTGTACCGTTCATCGCTGTGCGCCGGCTCGCGCGAAATCGCATTGTGGTTCGGCTCGTAAGAGGTGATAATCCCGCACTTCGGGCCGAAGTTGGTGGTGGTCTGCAACAACTGGTAGTAGTGGCAGGCGTCATAGATCGAAGCCGCCACCAGAATTGCCGTACCCCGGTCGTTATTCAATCGCGGCTTGAACTCGAAGTCCTCCAGAATGCTGCCGATGATGCGTACCTTCCGTTCGCTCGCGCTCATCAACGCGTCCAGCGTCGCCCATTTCTTGCGCAGCACCGCCTTCTGAAAATTGTTCAGACCCTTCGTCTTGCGCTCAAACCACCGGTCGACCGCCGCCTGCGACGTGAGCCGCTGGGGTACATCCCGCGCCTCATACTTCAGGTCCAGAATCACCCCATCCGCCACTCCCTCGTGGAACTTGTACGTGTGGATATAGGTTCCAAAGATATCCCGCGTCATCACCTTGTCTTTGCGCAGCAGCGGCGTCCCCGTGAATCCGATGAAGATCGCGCTCTCCAGCCAGCGCTTCATCTGCTTGTTCATATCGCCGCCCTGCGTCCGGTGGCATTCGTCCACAAACACATAGAACCGCCCGTACACCCGCGGCGGCGTTCCGTTCAGATCGGAAGGGTCGATCTTGTGAATCAGCGCGCACATCAGCCGCGGCGTCGCCGCCCCGAGTTTCTCCACCAGTTCCGCCCGCGACGTGATCCGCGGAGACGGCGACTCCGCTCCAATCACCCCGGCGTTCTTCATCACCCCTTCAATCTGTTTGTCTAACTCGTCACGGTCGGTCACGATCAGGATGCGGGCTTCGGCATCGTGCTCCAGCAGCCATTTGGCAATCAGCACCATCAGGATGCTCTTGCCGCTTCCTTGCGTATGCCAGATCACTCCGCCTTCGCGCTTGCTGATTCGTTCCCGCGCCGCCTGCACCCCAAGGAACTGATGCGGCCGTGGGACCTTCTTTTGGCCCGCATCGAAAATGACGAAATTGCGGATCAGGTCGAGCAGCCGCTTCTGGTTGCACAGTTGCGCCAGTGGCCTGTCCAGCAGCGCTCCGGCGGCTGCTGTCCCGCCTCCCGCGGTTTCGTCTTTCCACTGCACGAAAAACTGTTCTTTTGTTCCCGTGGTGCCGTAGCGCAACCCTTGCGCATCGCTCCCCGCTAGCACCAGTTGCACCGTGGTGAAGAAGTTCTGATTGAAGATCTCTTCCTGGTTCGTCACCAGTTGCCGCACCCCATCCGCCAACTCCACCGAACTGCGTTTCAGTTCGATCACCGCGATGGCGAGGCCGTTGATGTAGAGAACGATGTCTGGCCGGCGCTCGTAGCCGCCCTTCAGCGTCACTTCCTCAGCTAGGGCGAAGTCGTTCTCATCCGCATGCTCCCAGTCGATCAGATGGACCGTCTCGTGCGACCGGCCCGCCGCGATCTGCACGGGCACTCCGTAGCGCAGCAATTGATAGGTGCGCAGGTTGGCTTTGTACAGCGTAATGCCCGTCGAATCTGCGGCGGTTTCCAGTTTTTGAAGAGCTGCGGAGATGTGGGCTACCGAGTAGCCACGGGCTGTCAGATTCTCCCGCAAAAGAGCGGTCTCGATGGCCCGGTTCTTCTCCCGTTTGCTCCAATCACCGAGGTAGCGGTAACTGAGGTTGCCCGGACGCGACGAGTCCGTAAACAGGCCGATGACGCGGTCCTGCGTGGTTCGCTCCGAACGCGGCGCCTCAGACATGGGCCGCTACTCCGATTGGGATGAGGCGTGTCCTCCCGGTGAGCAACTCTCGCATCATCCCTTGTTTCAGTGCCCGGGTCTTTTCGCGCCTTGCCTCCAACGCGGCCAGTTCGGCGTCCATGTCGGAGAGCACGGCGGCGATGGCGACTTGTTCAGTCGTCGGCGGAAGAATTATGGACAGCTTTTCTAACACCGACCAGTCCGATCTCGGCATGTGCGTCCCGTAGGACACGCCCGCAGCGTTCACGAAGCTATTCGTCTGCACCAGCAGGTGAAGGAAGCCACTGCACAAACGTCCATCGCGTGAGATCAACGGCCAGATTTCCGTTGAGCATACGCCGTCGAACGTTGCCAGCCAGTACTTCCTAAGGTAAGCCCGGAGACGTCCGAACAGGACATCCCCTGTCCTGAAGCTGTACTTCGCCGTCACGCCCGTCGCGTCGGTCGTCGCGCGCACCCGTCCGTTCCCGTGATCGATGGACTCCAACTCCACACATTGCGTGCCGACAGGTGTCGATGAAGCGACGACCTTGGCGTTGCGAATGCATGCCACGTCGCCGAACTCGACCGCGTCCCACTCGCCGTGGAAGCCGGGGAGGCGAGTCTGGCCGGTCAGAAGCTGCTGCATGGCGGCCTGCTTGAGGTCGCGCTTCTTGGCAATGAGCCGATCCAGCCCGCCCAACATCGCATCCACATCGCTCAACGCCGCCGCGATCGCGCGCTGTTCGGCTGGACGAGGGACCTTGATAGGAACAGAAGCGATGAAATTACGATTCAGTGACTGCTGTGCGCCGCCAGAGTTGTGGCGAGAGAAGTCGAGTGCAGAAAGGAAGTAGAAAACAAATAGCGGGTCGTTACCACGAAAATCCGTCACGTAAAGCGCTGTGTTGTGCGGCCAGAAATCTACCTCGCAATAGTGTGCTTTTCCAAAAGATGCTCCGCTGCGGCCAAGGATGACACCTGGCCCTTTTACGAGTGCCTTGTTGTGCCATCCGTTAAGACCAGCGGACCCCATGACAGGGATTTCGCCTTCTCGCCGGTCGCGCCATGTCAAGTCATGCCCTCTCTGAAGTGAGATGAAGTTGCCAAGCTCCTCAGAATCCCAAAGTACTCGGGTAACACCCACTTCCGTGGGCTTGTATTCACCGCTCATGTTTTCCTAGTCTCCCCCATCCTCCGGAGATGCCCTTCGACCTGGGCAGCCAGAGTCGCAACTACGTCGGCGAGGTCTGCCAGCGGATTAGCGTATCGCTCGGCCAACTCCCGGATGCGGCCCGTCAGCGTCTGCGAAACGCGATCCAGTTCACCCTGTACAGCAGCCGAGAGGCGGGCCATCCACTTGTCATCCACCACAAGTGACTTAATCTCCGCCTCGGCCAGCTTCGTGTACTTGGCGTCGATCTTCTTGTCGAGATCCACTTGCGCCGACTTGCGCCTGTCCTTGGTCTCGGATTGCCGCTCCAACAACTCAGCGTACGCCTCAAGCATCGTCCGCTCCTCCGCGTAGTTGGAGTCCTCGCCAATCTCCCTCAGCCTCGCCTTCACTCCCTTCGCCGTAATCTTCTGCTTATCGCCCTCGCCCTCGATCACCTCGGCCAACAACCCTTCCTCTCCGCTGTTCTCCTCGCGCATCTCATCGAGTTTCTGTTCCAGCGTGGCAAGCTCATTGTCTAGCGCTTCGATGGCATCGCGTTCCGCAACAAAGTAGCGGGCCACCAGAATCGGCGCGGGAATCAGGTCCGATTTGAACCGCCGCTTGCCACTCAAATAATCGTGCGGCTCCGGCCACGTCAGCTTGTTCTCCTTGTTCTTCACCTGCACAATCTCGCGCGGCTGCGCACCCTTCACCCAACCGTCCGCCGCGATCAGGTAAGCATCGTCCTGCATCGTCTCGGCCCAATAGTCCATCAGGTGCTGGTAGATGTCGTACGCATCCAGCAGCGGCGCCCGCCGGAATCTTTCCAGCAGATCCTCCGCAATGCTTTCGATCAGCGCTTTCGGGTGGCCACCTTTGCCGAACTCCGTCAACCGCGGGGTGATCGCCTTTCGCCAATCCTCGAATACCTTCGTCGCCTTCTTCTCAAACGCGCCAAACTCGGCGTGTCCCAGGATGCCCGGCTTCACCTCGCCAATCGCCAGCCGCAGTCGCGCGTAGCCAGGGCGCCCCGCTGACTCGAACAGCGCCGTACGCACGCTGGGCAGCACCTTCCAATAAGCCCCAATCGCGTCCAGATCCCGCTCCGGAATTCCCCCGCGCAGGTGACCGTCGATATCCTGAATATCTTCGGGTTCGGTGCTGTCG
The DNA here is from genome assembly GCA_016213775.1 of Acidobacteriota bacterium. GTDB lineage: Bacteria > Acidobacteriota > Terriglobia > Bryobacterales > Bryobacteraceae > CADEFT01. The sequence continues at coordinate 27,527 of JACQZR010000267.1, read as the reverse complement.
ATGTAGCGCGGCAGGTTGAGATTGAAATCATTCTTCGGATCGGCAATCTCCGCCAGCGGCACCATCCGCGAGTAGCGCGGTATCTCCACCTGCTTGGTGAACGTGTCCACAATCCGGTGGATGTCCTGCTCGCGCAGCCGGTTCTTGTTCCCATCCTTGAGGTAGCCCTTTGAGGCATCGATCAGGAACACGCCTTTGCGCGCGGTGGCGTTCTCTTTGTCCAGCACCACGATGCACGCCGGAATGCCGGTGCCATAAAAGAGATTGGCGGGCAGGCCAATAATCCCTTTCAGATATCCTGAGCGCACGAGCTGCTCTCGGATCTTCGCCTCTGCATTGCCCCGAAACAAAACGCCATGCGGCAGAATGCAGGCCCCTTTCCCCTTGCCCTTCATGGAACGGATGATGTGCAACAAGTAGGCATAATCGCCTTGCTTGGCCGGCGGCTCCCCCCAGGCGAACCGTTGATATGGATCACGCGATGGGGTGATGCCTGTACTCCAACTTTTGTCTGAAAACGGCGGATTGGCAACCACGTAGTCGTAGGTTCGCAGTTGCTCCCCATCCTTGAACTTCGGTGCCGCCAGCGAATCGCCCTGCACGATATTCGCTGTCGGAAAATTGTGCAGGATCATGTTCATGCGCGCCAGGCCCGACGTCGTCCCATCCTTCTCCTGCCCTTCCAGCGTAATGTGCTTGCCTGCCTCGGCTGCCACCTTGAGCAACAAAGACCCCGACCCGCAAGTCGGGTCATGCGCCGTGGTGGACCCCTTTGTATTCGCCGGCGAGATCCCAATCACTTTCGCGATCACGCGGCTCACTTCCGCCGGAGTATAAAACTGGCCCTTACTCTTGCCACTCTCCGTGGCGAAGTGCCGCATCAGGTATTCATAGGCATCGCCCAGGATATCGTCGTGCTCGGCGCGGTTCTGCGAAAAGTCGAGTTCCGGCTTTTGAAAGATGCCGATCAGGTTCGTCAGCCGCTCCACCATGGCATCGCCTTCGCCGAGCTTGTTAGGATCGTTGAAGTCCGGAAAATCGCTGCGCGCCAGTCGCGTGTTCGCCTCAATCAGCGGCTGAATCACTTGCGTGTTGATCTTGTCGCCAATGCCGCTCTTTCCCTTCAGGGCGACCATGTCCTGGAAACTCGCCCCTTTCGGAATGACCACCGAAGGCGTAAAGTCGCTGCTGTTCCCGTACTTATCGGAAATGTACTTGATGAACAGCATGAACAGCACATAGTCCTTGTACTGGCTCGCATCCATGCCGCCGCGGAGTTCATCGCACGACGCCCACAGCGAGGAGTAAAGATCGGATTTCTTAATCGGCACCCTGCCTCAGTTCCTCCCGGGCGGGAATCGCTGGCAAACTCCCAAGGCAAACCTCTCCGATTCCGCCAAATATCATAAACCAAGATTGTACCCTTGCGCCCCAGCTTGCGGAATCAGGCTCTACCCGCAACAACGCCGCCACATGCTGCCCCTTCTCTCCTTCCGCTTCTCCTCTGCCTCTCCACCCCTGCGTTCCGCGTTTCACTTCTGATCCTTTCTTTCCGTCGCGAGTCGCAGTTCGAACGTGCCACCTATCCGGGGTCCATCTACTACCAATTATCTTTTTAGTAAGATTGCTCTATCTCGATGATCCCCAGGTTCCACGCCGCGCACCTTCACCGCTTCATGGGAAGCGGCCGGACATCCCCGGCTTTGTGCGGCTGTGAAGACGAAAATGGCAATCGCGCTGGAGACGTGATCGTAAAGCTGCGTGGCGCGCTCGACAACGGCGTCACGGGTCTGCTCTGTGAGTTGCTGGCCTCCCGGCTTGCCAGCTATTTCGGCCTCCTCGTGCCCGAGCCCGCCCTCGTCTGGATCGATGCCGCGTTCGCCAACCTCGTGGTCGCATTGGAGTCTAATGGCCCGCACCCCGAAAGAGCCGAGCGGATGCGTAACAGCGTTGGCTGGAACTTCGGCTCGCGGCTACTTACCGATGTCACCACTTTGCCCATTGACAAGGCCATTCCACCAGCCATGTGGCAAGCCGCCACCGACACGTTCGCCTTTGATGGCCTCATCCAAAACCCCGACCGCCGTTTCAACAATCCCAACCTGTTCACGCGCGGCAATAATATCTACCTGTACGATCACGAACTCGCTTTCTCTTTCCTGCACGATCTCCTGCAATCCGCCACCCCCTGGCGGCTGGGGGGCCAACGCTATCTGGCAGACCACGTTTTCTACAGGCAACTGAAAGGACATTCGATCGACATCGAGAGCTTCACCGCCCGGCTCGCCGCGCTGCCGGGGCCGGCACTCGATGGCATCTTGGCCGAAATGCCCCCACAATGGAAGAATGAGGATCTGGAAAAGATCGAGCGACACCTGCGCAACCTCAGCGCCCACGCCGCCGATTTCGCCCAGGAAGTCAGAAGGAGGCTCGCATGAGAACGCCCTACAGCTTCAGCGTCCTGCGCTACGTGCATGACGCCGTCACCCAGGAGTTCATCAACATCGGCGTCGCTGTCTACTCGCGCGAAGCCGCTTTCCTCCGTGCCGTCTGCACCTCGCACTACGCCCGCATCACCCGCACCTTCACCAGAATCGATGGTGCCCGCTTCCGCCAGTTGACCTCGTACATCCAGGACCAAGTCAACGCTATTGGCGAAAGCCTGCCATCGGAATTGCCATTCGAGCCGGGCCGCGCCATCGAACAGTTGCTAGCCAGGGTTTTGCCACCCGACGACAGCTCCGTGCAGTTCTCCCCTGTCCGCGTCGGTCTCTCTCACGATCTCGAAAAGACGGTGGCCGACCTGTTGGAACGCTATGTCGAACGCTACGCGCTCCCCAGCGAATCCAGCCGCCGCGAAGACGAGGATGTCTGGCGTACATTCCGCGAACCCCTCGAGCGCCGTCACATCACCGCCCACCTCGCCGCCAAACGCATCGTTGCGCCCGACTACGAATACGAATTCCAGCGCGCCTGGAAAAATAAGGTCTGGCACGTGTACGAACCGGTTTCCTTCGATCTGCTGGACCGCGGTTCCATCGTCGAAAAGGCCAACCGCTGGGTAGGCCGCGCCACCAGCCTCCACGATAGCTCCGAACCGTTCAAGATTCACCTCCTGCTCGGTGAACCCCAGGACAGCCATCTCCAGGACACCTTCCGCAAGGCCCGCAACATCCTCAACAAGATGCCCGGCCACTACCAACTCATCTCGGAAAGCGATGCCGAAGCCTTTGCCGAAGAGTTGGAACGCGAAGTTCACGCCCACGAAAAGGCCGGCTGACGCGCTTCACCTGCAGAGTCCAAATTCGGCGAGAGTCCAATCCCCACCGCACGACAATCACCAGCGTCATCCGTCTCTTCCGAGTCCGCTCCTCGCGCTCTGCCCTGCCGGGGCCAGGCCCATTGTATTCACGAGATGGAAATCAGCAGTTTGTAGAAAGTCGTTGATCGCTGGCAATCTGTACCGTTGGCTGGATGCCCAGGCGCTCACGACAAGAAAAGAAGCCACGGACGCCGCGTTTGGCGAAAGGAAGAAATCCTTAGGGAGCGCCTTCACCCAATCGGCGAGTTCATCTTGTTGGTCCTTGATCTCCAGAAATACACGCTCAATACTGTACACCACCCCCGTTCGGTGGCGGGTAGCAATCCAATCCCAGTAGCCAGGACAGAAGTCGAACCCGTAATGCACCCTCTTGGCCGAAATGAACACATTTGCTGTCGAGCAAATACGCCATTACACGCTGAACCCCAGTCTCTCGGCCAGGCTGTCAAACGTCGCAACCCGCTTGCAACCCAAAAGCCGCATCGCCTCCCCGAAGGTCGTCCTCCCGCCGAGCGTGCTAGCCACCAGCGCATGCTCGAATCGCCGGCTCACTCGCGCCCCTAACGTCCGGTAGAAGTCTCCGCCCCCGCTGGCATCTCTCAACCCCCTGATCCGTTCCACCTCTGCCCGGTAGGTGGTCCAAAACTCCTCGCGGCTTCCCATTACCCCTGCTTCAAACAGACGCCGCAAAATCACCAACGTGCTGACCTTAAACCGCCGCGCCAATCGGGCCGTTGCCGCTTCCACCGGTTCCGCCCCCATCAACTCTCGCTCGAGCGCCGCCAGCGGCACCAGAATCTCCGCCGCAACCTGATTGCACCAGCGCTCGGTTCCTTCGTCCGGGAACACCGAAGCTTCCGCGTCCGACAATGCCGATTCCCCCAACGCCAAATGCCCCAACTCGTGCGCCAGCGTGAACATCTGCGCCGACTTCGAATCCGCGCCGTTCACAAAAATCAGCGGCGCAAACCGGTCTGCCAGTGCGAACCCCCGAAACTCCTCCGGGTCCAGCTTCCGATGGCTACTGCTTCCCACCACACCGCTTACCATCACCAGCACACCCGCGTCTTCCACCGCCTGGATGAAGTTGCGGAGCGCCTCCGTCCACGTGTCGGCTTGCGTCTGTTGCTCCAGCGGGAACCCAACGGATGCGCGGATCTCCCGGGCCGCATCCACCACCGGATTGGCTGTTGTCATCCGACCCACTACCACCACCGGATCAAGGCCCTCTTCGCGGGAAAACTCTTCAAACCACGCCTGCCGCCGCTGGCACAGATATATCGTATCCAGCAGATCACCGCTCGGCTGGCGTAAGCGCTCCGGGCGCATGGTGCGGAAATCGGGAATCGGCAGACGTTCCTCGGGTGGCGCGGCCAGAAAGAAGTATCCAAAGGGAGTGTAGGTTGCAGCGGCGAACTCTTCCAACTGCCGGAAGGTCGGTCCACCTTCGCCCCGCAGCCATGCTTCCAGCTTTGGGAATTTGCGCTCCAGCAACTCCGGCTCGCGGCCCGAGCGCTCTATCGCCCAACGCAGGATTTCCGGTGCAACCTCCACATGCATCATCGTACCGCGCGGCAAGGCGCTGAAGGACTCCGGTTCGGTAACCCTGGCAAATTACGTCGGCCGCCCCTGTGCCGAACCCCTGCCACTATCCCATGAGGGAGTCATATAAACTACAGTAATAGTAATAACCAGTCACCGCTGAATTGAGATTTATTTCTCCTTCTATTCCAACAACATCCCCTCTCCATTGCCGGAGTCCTCCCGTGGCGCTCATCGAAGCTAGGAGCAGAAGGAGGGCAATAGCCCATATGAAACAAGAACGTTCCGAGGCCCAGAAACTGGCCTCCCGCCTCAACGGCTCCCATTCGCACGGCCCCGCCACACCGGAAGGTGTGGAGCGCTGCCGACTGGCCGCTACCATCCACGGCATGTACAGCCCACAAATCGTCGCCCCGAACGAGGACCGCTCGAAGTACGAACGCCTCCTCGCCCATTACATTCTCGAATACAACCCTGTCGGCGATGACGAGCGCGACCTCGTCACCGACATGGTCAACGCTCGCTGGCGCATTCGCCGCGCCTGGGGCCATACCACTGGCATGGTCTCCGCCGAGATGATCATCAACCGTGACGCCACCGAACGCGCCTACACGCCAGTTACCGCTGAGCTCCGTACCACCACGGCCATCTCCGCCCTCGAAACCGCGCACCCCGGCCTTCTCTACCGTTTCCAGGCCGGCGAGGAGTCCCTCAAGCGCATCATCAGAACCTCGCGCAAGGAACTGGTCGCACTCCAAACCGACCGTCTTGGCGAGAAGCCGCGCCGCAATCCCCAGCCGGTGGACGACCTCGTTTTCTTCCCGTCCTCCAATGTCATCGAATTCCTGCAGCCCGAGAACGCCGGCCCTACCCCCGTCGAGGCCGAATCCGACACGGAAATGCCCGAAACCTCGGAAATCAAGGAGCCACCGGCCGAAGCTGGGAAGGGTCCCGAGAATTATGACCAGTCAATCTGGACCGATCCCCAGGAATTCCGCGTGGTTTCGCGTTATATTCCCTCCGCCGACGAGCTCCGCAGCCGCGAAGAACGGTGGGGCCCACCGCCAGTCGACCTCGCCGCATGACGTTTCATGCAATTCAACTATGAGATAGCCCACGCACCGCCCGACAACCAGAATAGGGAGCGCGACAAGTGTGCCCGGAAGGAGAATCCTATGCCAATTTATTATGTAACTGCTGACAAGCCGCGCACGCCGCGGAAAGTCCAGACCACTCCTGCGCCGGTCCCCGTCACCTTCGACTCGCCTGCTGACTTAGCCGCCGCACTACACCTGTCCCCCGACCCCATCCAATTGGACTTACTAACTGACCCCTCCCTCCGCATCATCATTAACTGCTGCCGCCAGTGGGGGAAGTCCACCATCACCGCCGTCCGCGCCATCTACGAAGCCATCTCCCAGCCGCAGTCCCTCACCCTCGTCCTTTCCCCTTCTGGCCGCCAGTCCGGCGAGTTCCTCAATAAGGTCCGCGACTTCCTCCCCCAACTGGGCATCCCCATCCGCGGCGACGGCACCAACGAAATCTCCGCCCTCTTCCCCAATCGCTCCCGTATCGTTGGCCTGCCCGGCAAAGAAGACACCATCCGCGGCTTCTCCGGCGTCTCCCTCCTCGTTTTCGATGAGGCCGCCCGCGTCGAAGACGACCTCTACCAGGCCGTCCGCCCGACCATCGCCACAAGTCCCAATGCGCAGATCTGGGTACTTTCTACACCCAAAGGCCGTCAGGGCTTTTTCTTCGACACCTTCCACGCCGTCGACCCGCCCACAGGCCCGCACTGGAAGCGCGTCAGCGTCCCCGCCAGTGACTGCCCTCGCATCCCGCAATCGTTCCTCGACGAGCAGCGGGCCACCATGCCCGCTCACCAGTTCCGTCAGGAATACTGCTGCGAATTCACCAGCCCCGACACCGCTGTTCTCTCCTCTGAGCTGCTGGACCGCGCGTTGCTCGATCTGCCGCCACTCGACCTCGGCATACTCAGCGCCGGTCCCTTTACCGAATGGGACAACACCCGCTATCACGGCAATCCGGACTTCTTCCTCGGCCTCGACCTCGGTCAAGCCAATGACCACACCGCCCTCTGCATCCTCGAGCGTGCTGACGTTCTCATCAGCGACCGGCCCGATCCGGTCTACTTCAAACCGCAGACCGAGCGGCGGTACGCCATCCGCCACATCGAACAATTGCCTCTCGGAAAGACATACCCCATCATCGCCCGGCATGTGGCGGACGTCACCCGGCACCCCGGGCTCAATGGCGCCAAGGTCCTCGCCGTCGATGCCACCGGCATAGGCACTCCTTTCACTGACATGCTTCGCAACGAACACCATCACGCCCGTCTCGTCCCGGTCATCATCACCGCCGGCGACAACAGGACCTACGACAAGGCCACCTCCACCTACCACGTCCCGCGCAATGAGCTGCTGACCTCCCTGCTATTAGCTCTACAAAAGGGAATCCTCAAAATCAGCAAGGATCTGCCGCTAGCCGCCGTCCTGCTCCAGGAAATGGCAAGCCTCCGCTACAAGGAAGGGCGCATTGAAACGGCGAAATCCACCCAGCACGACGACCTCGTCTTCGCCGCCGCCCTGGCCACCTGGAGGGCAACGGTAAAGCTATGAACCCGCACTCACTCAAAAAACTTCTGTGCGATCGGAAAACGCCGTCCCATGCCGAAAGCCTTGGTCGTCACCTTCAACCCCGGTGCGGCCTGCTGGCGTTTGTACTCGTTGCGGTCCACTTTGTTCACGATGTCGCGCACAAGCTCAATCGACAGCTTGAGCGACTCGGCGATCGCGTAGGGCGACTGCATCTCCTCGACGTAGGCTCTCAGGATCGCGTCCAGGGTGTCGTATTCCGGCAGCGAATCGGTGTCTTTCTGATCGGGCTTCAGTTCCGCCGAAGGAGGCTTAGTGAAGACCCGCTCCGGAATGGCGTCGTTGTGCCGGCGGTTGGCCACGCGCGAGATCTCGTACACCAGAGTCTTGGGAACGTCGCTGATGACCGCGAGTCCACCACACATATCGCCATACATCGTGCAATAGCCCACCGCGAGTTCGCTCTTGTTCCCCGTCGTCAGTACGAGAGCGCCGAGCTTGTTCGACATTGCCATCAGCGTCACGCCGCGGAGCCGCGATTGCAGGTTCTCTTCGGTGACGTCGGGCGCCATTCCGGCAAACAGCGGTTCGAGCGAGCCGAGCATGGTGTCGTAGGCATCCTTAATAGGAGCCAGTTCAAACCGGATACCGAGATTCCGGGCCATGGCCTCGGCGTCCGCGTAACTGTGCTCGGAGGAGTAGGGCCCGGGCATCGAGACGCCAATCACGTTTTCCTTGCCGACCGCATCCACGGCGATGGCGGCCGTGATCGAGGAATCAATTCCGCCGCTGAGGCCGATGATGACGCGCCGGAAACCGCATTTGCGGATGTAGTCGCGCGTCCCCAGGACCAGGGCCTCGTAGACCGCTTCGGGCTCCTCCCGGTGCGAGTCGCAAAGGTTGGCCGCAAGCACCCCGGCGGCGGGGTCAACCTCCACCACCAGGACCTGCTCCTGAAACGAGGCGCAGGCGGCGATCGGGTTCCCGTTGCGGTCGAGTGCGAAACTGCTGCCGTCGAAAACAAGTTGGTCGTTGCCGCCAACCTGGTTTACGTAAACGACGGGAATGTTGTGCTTCCGGGCGGCGGTGGCGAAGATCTCGCGGCGCAGGGCGCGCTTGCCCATGTTGTACGGCGAGGCGTTGATGCTGATCAGCAGCGATGCGCCGTCGCGGACGAGTTCCTCGACGGGGTCGCGGTCGTAAAGCTGACGCGACCAGAACTGTTTGTCGTTCCAGGCGTCTTCACAGATGGTGAGGGCGATCCTGTAGCCACGCCATTGCCAAAGATGCTGCCGTTCGGCCGATTCGAAATAACGCGCCTCGTCGAAGACATCATAGGTCGGCAACAGCATCTTGGTCTGTGTGAAGATGATCTCGCCGCCTTCGAGCACGCAGGCTGCGTTGACGACGTGCTTGCCCGCGCGTTCCTCACTGGGGCCGACGTAGCCGGCGATGATGGCAATCGGGATTGCGGCGGTTTCGGCGGCGAGCCGCGTGAGCGCCTCGTGGGTGCGGGCGACGAAACTTGTCTTTTCTACGAGATCCCGAGGAGGATAGCCGTTGACCGAGAGTTCCGGGAAGGCGATGATGTCGGCGCCGGCGTCCGCGGCCTGGCGGGCGGCGGCTATCATCAGGGAGACGTTGCCTTTCAGATCACCGACCGTGGTGTTGATCTGAGCGAGCGCGATACGCATGAGATTTTATTGTAACCTCTTGGAAAGAAAGAAAGAGAGAGGGCCAAGAAAGAAATTTTAAAGGAATTCCAAGCGTAGGCGATATGTGGAGTAGGCGGTATAGTGCGAATGTATAGCCTCTACCCCTTCCGAGCGAAATGCCGAATCGATGGAAAGGCACCGACGGGTAAAAATATATGAGAATCAATGACGCGAATCCGCTTGGTCCGGGTGGGGCCGGCGGAATAGGTGGAACGGGCGGAGCTGGCGCAGCGGCAGGCGCTGGCAAAGCCGGGCAGGCAAATAAGGCCGGACGCGCAACTGACGCCGCATTGGTGGGAAAGAGCGAGGACGGGGACAGGTTTCAACTCTCCGGGCTCGGACAGGCCCTGCGTAGCGAAGATCTCGGCGGCCCCGAGCGCCAGGCGCGGGTGGAACAACTACGCGCCGAAGTGAAGTCCGGCAAGTACCATCCCGATGCTTCCGAGGTGAGTAAGTCGATCGTTCAAGACGCGCTGAACTTCCCGGGTGGGAGCGAATCTGGTGGAGGCGGGCGGTCCGGAGGTGAGAAATGACCGCCACTCTCAGCGCCGCGCCCGCCGCCGAGACCATTCGCGCCGTGCGTCTGGCGCTGGAACGCGCACGCGCTTCCCACTATCTGTCCGATTTCGACACCTCTACCAGCCTCCTGCAGTTGGCTTGCGAGCAACTGGCGTCCCTGTTGCCGGCGCGCTGGCTCGAGGCGATGCCGGATTTGGAAAAGGCGCAGTTGCGCATGGAAATGCAGCTTCTCTCACACGAAATTGCCCGCTCGGAAGCCCTCCACAATCAGGCGAGCGGGTTGATGGCTGGTTGGGCCAAAGTCTTCTCAGAGGCCACCGGCATTCAGCCGGCACAGGACTACAGCCGCAGCGGGTTTGGGGAGATGATCGCCGCGCGGTCCTTGGGTAGCAACGAATGGGTTAGCCACGAATGGGAGGCGTGAGAATCCATGGGCAACCTCTTCGCATCGCTGATCTCCACCGCCACTTCGCTCAACGCCTATGACAAGTCGCTGGCGACAATTCAGAACAATGTCGCCAATGCGTCCACCCCAGGCTTCGTCAAGCAGCGGCTGAACGTGATTCCGCGCAGGTTCGATCCTCTGCGCGGTCTCGCCGGGGGAGTGGAATCCGGCGGGCTCATTTCCGCCCGCGACGGCTACAGTGAGCGCAACGTCTGGCGGCAGACGCAGATGTTGGGCCGCTACGGGCAGCAGGCCGCGGACCTGGCGCAGATTGAGCCCTCCTTTGCGATCACCGACGGGGCGGGTGTGCCCTCCGCGATCAATCAGTTTTTCAATGCCGTCTCCAGTTGGTCCATCAATCCCAACGATCAGGTGGCGCGGCAGGTGGTGCTCGACCGCGCGTCGGCCACCGCCCGGACGTTCAATGCGAATGCAGCGGCTTTGGGGGAGGCGAAATCGTCGGCCGACCGGCAGATCGCCTCGGTCGTGGACCGTATCAACTCTCTGTCGCAGCGGGTGCACGATCTGAATGTCGAACGGCGCAGTGACCGTGGCAAGGCCGAGGACCCGTCGCTCGACGCGCAGTTGTATGCCTCGCTGGAAGAGTTGGCGCAGTATGCCGACTTCAACGTCATAAGCGAGCCGGATGGGAGTATCCAGTTGCTGTTTGGAGGTCAGACGCCGCTGGTCATTGGCGACCGCGTGCTGAAACTGCGCGCGGATTTCTCAACGCCCGAACCGCGTATTCTCGGCGAAGATGATGCTGACATCACAGGACAGGTCACCGGCGGCCAGCTCCTCGGGCTCATGGACACGCGCAACAACCTGATTCCGTCCTATCTGAACGATCTGAACCGGCTGGCGGAGGCTTTTGCCGATAACGTGAACCAGGTGCTGGGGGGCGGGTTGGATGCAAACGGATCCCCGCCCGTGAAAGACCTGTTTACCTACGACATAACGACGGGGTCGGCGGCCACCTTACAGGTGACCGACATGACGACAACCGAACTGGCGGCGGCAAGCCAGGGCGCGCCCGGTGGCAACGCGAACGTGCTCGCTTTGAACTCCCTGGCCACCGCGCAGACCATCGACAATGTGAACTTCACCCAGTTCTACGGGCGGTTGGGCGCCCGCGTGGGAGAGGATCTGAACAGCTCGCGCAATCAGGAGCAGTTGCAGGAAAACATGGTGACCCAGGCGCGCCAACTGCGTGCCGAGCGGACCGGCGTGTCGCTCGATGAAGAGGCGGCCCGGCTGGTGGAGGCGCAGCGGGCGTATCAGGCCAACGCGCAGTTGTTCCAGACGCTGAACGAGCTTACTGATGCCCTGCTCAGTTTGATGAATTGAGGACTTTATGCTGACCGGTATTAACCCATCGACGGAACAGTTTCTACTGGACGTAGACCGGCTGCAGAAGCGGTCGGAGCGGGCACAACGGCAGATCACCTCGGGGCTCAAACTACAAAACGTGTCGGATTCTCCGAACGATGTCAGCCGGCTGTTGGATGCGCGCGCGGGGATTGAAAGAGTCGAGCAGACCCAGCAGAATCTCGGCCGTCTGAAGACGGAAGTGGATACGGCCGAGAAGGCTTTGCAGAATGCGGTGGCGTTGATGGACCGTGCGCGGTCGCTGTCCACGCAAGGAGTCAACGGGCTGGCGAGCGCCGAGACCAGGCGTCAACTGGCGTCGGAGTTGCAAGGGATTCTCGAGCAGATGGTGACCATCGCCGGCGCGGCGGTGGAAGGCCGGCACATCTTCAGCGGCGACAACGACCAGTCACCGCCGTATGTTCTGGACCCGTCTACGCCAAAGGGAGTTGGGCTGTATCTCGGTACGGCCACCCAGCGGCAGTTGATGGATGCCAGCGGATTGCTGTTCACATCGTCGCAATCGGCGGACATCATTTTCGATGCGGCCGACGATTCGCAAAACGTGTTTCTGGCGATCAACGGAATGCGGCGGGCGCTGCTCGCTGTGGACAGTCCACCGGATATTCCCGATCCGGCGATTCCCGCGCTCGATCAGGCTGCGGCGAATCTGGGGTCGGCGTCGCAGTACTTGAATCAGCGGCTGTCGCAGTATGGCTTGTATCAGAATCGCGTCGCTGAGGCGCTCGACACCGCAACCAAGATGCAGTTGAGCTTGAAGCAGCAGGTGGCCAACATCGAGGAAGCGGATATGGCGGAGGCCGCCACCGAGTTGGGTCAGATGAAGATTCACCTCGATGCGGCGTATCAAACGCACGCCATCGCATCCCGCAAGAGCCTGTTCGATTATCTCGGCTGAGGCGGATCCGCCTGCCATTTGACAAGCTTCAGGTCAAGCACGCAAATGGCATAGAGCACCGGAACCAGAAGCAGTGTGATGAACGTGGCGGCGCAGAGGCCGCCGATCTGGGCGTAGCACATCGGCTCCCAGAGAGGACCGCCGTGCGCGGCGAGGGGAAAGAGCGCGATCACTGTTGCGCCGACGGTGATCAGCACCGGGCGCAGCCGGAGGATGCCGGCATCGAGGACGGCGGTTTCGAATGCAGCGCCTTCCTGGCGGCGCTCCTCGATGAAGTCGAATAGGACGATGATGTGGCTGACAATGACGCCTACCAGGCTGACGATGCCGAGGAAGCCCATGAAGCCGAACGGCGCGTGCATCAGGTAGAGCGCTGCGATGGCCCCTACGGCGCCATAAGGGACGGCGGCGAAGACAATGAACGGTTTGACAGCGTTGCGGAACTGGAAGACGAGCGCGAGGTAGATCATTACCACCGAAATGGCGAGGACGACAGTGAGGTTCTTGAAACCCTCCACCTGTTTTTCCGCTTCGCCGCCGATGTCCATGCGGTAGCCCGGCGGCAGTGTGGCGGCGAGGGCCTGCAAACTGGGTGTGGCAACTTTCATGATCTCCGATGAGAGGACGCCTTCCACCGGAGCTGCCGAGACCGTGATGGTGCGGAATTGATTGCGGCGGCGAATGACTTCGGTCTTCATCGCATAGTCGATGCGGCTGATCTGGCGCAGCGGAACCTTCTGCGGGCCCTGCGTGGAGAAGACGTAGAGGTTTTCGATGTCCTCGAGCTGCGCGCGTTCGTTGGGCATCAATTGGGCAACGATGGGGATCTGCTTATCGCCTTCGCGCAGCACGGAGACGGGATAGCCGCTGAGCGCGGTGGCGGAGGCTGCGGCAACGTCCAGGTTGGTGACTCCGGCGAGGTTGGCGCGGTCGGAATCGGTTTCGAGCTTGACGTTGAAACGCTGCTCGCCCCAATCGTCGCGGACGCGGGCGGCGATGGGGATATCGCGGAAGATGGCTTTTGCGCGGGAAGCAATTTCGCGAAGAGCTTCGATGTCTTCGCCGCTGAAACGGATGGCGACAGGGAGGCCGACGGCGTCACCGGATTCGAGCATGCGGACGTCAATGCGCGCTCCGGGCACCTGGCTCGACAGCTTGTCCTGCAGCGGGCCGGCGACGTGGCCGGTCTCGTGTTTGTCGTTGAGCAGCATGACGACTTGCGCGTAGTTGAGATGCTGCTGTTCGGGGGCTAGTGAGTACCAGAAACGGGGTCCGCCTCCGCCGACGAAAGTGGAGAGTGATTGGAGCTTGTCGCCAAGCGTGGAGCGGACGATGGTTTCGACGCGCTGCGCGGTGTCATCGGATTCGCTGAACGGCGCGTCTTCCGGCAGGAAGATGTCGATATAGGCGAGGTAGGACAGGTCTTTAGGGAAGAACTGCTGCTTGAGCTTGGTGAAGAGGAAACCGCCGGCGGCAAGGAAAACGAGAGACGCGAGAAGAGCCTTCCAGCGGTGATGCATCAGCGTACGGCCGAGCGCGTAGTAGAGTGCGGCGAAGCCTTTGGAGCGGCGCTCTTCAATGGTAGGTTCCGTGTGGGGGCGCAGCAGATAGTTGCCGAGCATCGGAATGAAAGTCATGGAGACAACGCGCGAGGCAACCAGCGAGCAGGTGAGCACGATGGGCAGCGAGTAGAGGAACTGTCCGGTGGCGCCGGGAAGGAGCAGGAATGGTAGGTAAGCAACGATGTTGGTGATGGTGGCGTAGAGGATGGCGTTGGCGAGTTTGGTGGGGCCGAGCCAGGCGGCGATGCGGCCGGGGAGTCCGGCGGCGAGTTCGCGTTTGATGGCGTCGCCGGCAACGACGGGATCGTCCACAAGCAGGCCGAGCGCGATGATGAGCGTGGCGATTGACACCTGCTGGAGATCGATGCCGAGCACGTACATCATGCCGAACGTCATCAGCAACGTGACGGGGATGGAGATGGCCATGAGGAGCGCGGATCGCCATTCCCAGAAGCCGATCAGGGAGACGACGACAACGAGCACGATGGCCTCGTAGAGGCTGCTCATGAATAGATCGACGTTCTCTTCCACCTGCTTGGGTTGATCGGAGGTGCGAGCCACGATGAGGTCGGCAGGGAGGCGGCGCTGCACGTCGGCGAGCGTAGCATCGACGGCTTCGCGGAAGCGGTTCACCTGTTGGCCCGCGCCCATCTGCACGGAGAGAGTGACGGCGCGGGTGCGCTGCCATTTTCCTTCGGCATCGCGCGAGGTGTAGTAGTTGAGGTAGCGGGCCGGCAGATCGTAGCCGCGGACGGGTTTGGCAACGTCGCGGAGATAGAGCGGCGCGCCGTATTGGGAGACGCCGATGAGGACGTTGTTGATCTCGTCTTCGCTCTTGAATTCGCCGGTGGGGTCGACCGAGACGCTTTTTCCGGAGGCGTCGAATTCGCCGCCTGAGAGCGTGATGTTGCGGGCCTGGAGAATCTGCGGTAGGGAGTTTGGGCGCAGACCGTAGGCGGCGAGGCGCTCCTGCGAATAGCCAAGAAAGATGCGCTCCTGCAGCAGGCCGGAACGCGAGACTTTGGAAACGATGGGGGTGGCTTTGTCCTTGCGAGCGGTGGCGAGCAGTGCCTTCTCCATAGTGCTGGTAAAGTCGTCGAGCTCGCGGTAGCTGTACTTGTCGCCGGCGGAATCGGCGAGGCGCTGTTCGAGCTGCCCGATGTCGCGGACAGCGAAGGGGGTCCAGGAATCGGGATGCAGTTCGCTGCGTTTGTAATTGTCGTTGAGGAAGGTGAGGAGCCACGATAGCGCCGTGGCCTCGTCGGCGGGGGTTTCGAGATCGACACCAACGAAGCCGCCGCCGAAGAACTCGCGGAGATCCTTGGCCGGTGCCCGGGCGCGAAGGTAGGCGGTGAAGAGTTGCAGGCCCTGACGGTAAACGGCGAGAGGGATGCTCGGCGGGAAGCAGACCACGAGGCTGACACGGTTACCGGTCTTGGGACGTACCGCTTCTATGCGTTCGCGAACCGCGCGGGCACGGATGGCGATGTCGGTTGCGTTGGCTTTGGGGCTTGCTACCGTGAGCATCAACGTGGCGGTGTCGCCGAAGTCGCGTACGTAGCGGACGGGGCCGGCGCCCTGCGGGAGGTTGGTGATCCCGGCGAGGCGTCCACCGATATCGTCGAGCACTTGCGCCGTGTCCTTCAATTCGTCGGCGAGGGTGACGGTGACAAAGGAGGCGTTGCTGCGGGAAGTGGATTCGATTTTGGCCACCTTGGAGTTGGTTGCGAGGGTCTGCTCCACTTGCCGGGTGACCAGGAGTTCGATGCGTTCGGCGCTTGCGCCGGGCCAGGGCGTGATGACGAGGGCCTGTTTGATAGGGATGTCGGGGTCCTTGCGCTGCGGCATTTTGAGATAGCCATAGAGGCCCCAGGCGCAGGTGCCGATGAGCAGCACCCAGGCGATGTGCGGCGATTCGACGAAGTAGCGGGAGAGGTTGTGGGTGTTGGCGATGTGCCATTCGTCACTGCGATGTTCGCTCAAGGGACCACCTGCACTTCTTCGCCCTCGTTGAGCAGCGCCGGGCCCGTAGCGACGATTTTCTCGCCGCCCTGAAGGCCTTTGACGGCGATGCGATTGCCGAAGGTTTCGCCGAGGGTGACGGGTTTGCGGTGGACGCGGTTCTGTTCGACAACCATCACGGCGAAGGAGTCAGCCTGGTTCCCGGTCCCGTGGGGTCCGCGGATAATGGCGCTGAGCGGAACACTGAGGACGGATTTCGATGGCACGGGTTCTTCCGAGAGGGAAAGCGACACTACCATGCCGGGCATTAACAGGCGTTGCGGATTGGGGAGCGAGATCTCGACCTGAAAGAGGCGGGTGGCGGGATCGGCCGCGGGAGCGATGGCGGTGACCACCCCGTGGTAGGTTTGCCCGGGGATGGCTTCGACGATGAGAGTGAGGCGGCGGCCCTTCTTCAGGCGGACGATGTCACGGTCGGCGACACCGAAAACCGCTTTGACGCTGGAGATGTCGGCGAGTACGAATGCCGCCTGCCCGGGTCCGGCGAGTTGGCCGAGTTCGAGATTGCGTTGGAGGACAGCGCCGGCGATGGGGGCGCGGAGTTCGGAATCCTCTCGTGCGTAGCGGGCTTCTTCGAGCACTCCTTCGGTGGTGCGGATGCGCGCGGAGGCTGCTTCGATTTGCTGGCGTACGGCATCCACCTGGGCAGCGGTGGCGTCTCGTTGGGCGCGAGCGGCGTCGTAATCGGGTTTGATGAGACTCTTGGCTTCGAATAGTCTGGAGGCGCGATCGAAATCGTAGCGGGCCTTTTGCGCGGAGGCTTCGGCCTGTCGCAACTGCGCTTCGAGAGCAGCTTTCGATTTGCGCGCTTCGTCGGTTTGCGAGGTGGCTTCAACAACCTTGATGTTGAAGTCGCGGGCGCGGAGGCGGGCCAGGAGTGCGCCGCGTTCAATGACGTCCCCGAGGCCGGCATTGCGCGTGCGGCCGTCGGCGCCGCGGATCTGGAGGATTTCCTCGACGTAGCCTCCGAGTTTGGGCATGACAGCAACTTGCGCGAAGGGGACCAGCGAGGCGGAGTAGCGCTCATTGGATTTCGGCGAGTAAGGCTCGACGGCCGCGACGCGAACAGGAGTGGGCCGCTTCACCTGGGCCTTGGGCTGTTCGTGGCACGAGATGCCGAGAGCGAGGGCGAGTACTGTGGCGAGTAGTTTCATCGTTCCTCTCCGAGGGCACGGCCCCAATCGGCCTTGGCCCCCCAGAAGGTGGTGAGGGCCTGCTGATAGGCGCGGTTGGATTGTTCGAAGGCGGCCTGTTTTTCGAGAACATCCTTGAGCAGTGCGGCTTCGGCGGCGTAGCGGTTCTTGACGACGCGGAGGGATTCGGCGGCGGTTTGTTGATCCATGCGGGCGAGACTCAGTTGCGCGCGGGCCTGGCGCAGTTTGCGATGGGCGTCGCGCACGGCGAGTTGGACTAGGGTTTCGGTTTGGCGCAGGGCATGGCGGGCCTGCTCGACGACGATGGTCTTCTCGGCCTCTTCGTGCTTCTTGCGGCCCCAATCGTAGGGTTCCCAGGTGAGCGAGATGCCGACGCTGTTGATGGTACGCGGGATGATCTTGTTGTAGTTGAGCAGCGAGAGATTCTGGTAGTCAACGCTGAGGTCGGGAGCGCGGTTGCCTCGGGCGACGCGATGATCCTGCTCGGCCTGCGCGATGCGGAGGCGCGCGGATACGACTTCAGGGCTGCGCTCGGCGGCCTGCTTGGCGGCAGCGCTGACGTCATCTTCGCTTTCGGCAATTTCGGCGGGCGGGGCAACCTGGTATTCGGTGAGCAGATCGCGGCCGAGGATCTGATTAAGCCGTTCCTTGGCGGTGGCGGTCTGGTCGAGCAGCGTGGCAAGCGATTCTTCCGCGCGTGCGAGGCGGCCTTGCATGTCGAGGTGATCGGCGGGGAGGGCGACCTGTTGTGCCAAGTAGCGGGCGGTGAGTTGTTCGAGCTCGCGGTAAAGTGCGACGGCCTGATCGATGCTGCGGCGGGAGGCTTCGGCCAACTGGATGTCGTAGTAAGCGCGCCGGACATCGCGCACTACGTCCTGACGCTGCAGGCGGGCCTGTTCGCGGGCCAGGTCGCGAGAGAGTTCGAGCAGGCGCTGGTTGAGGTGGATCTTGCGAATCTGCGTGATGGGCTGAACAATGCGGCCGTTCACAAGGCCGGTGGGTCGAAGAGGCGCGCGGGCCTCCGTGTCCGTGCCGGGCACCGGGCCGATGCCGGGGAATGTGCCGAACAGGCCGCGATCGAAGGTGAAGACGATGGGAGTGATTTGCTGCGCTCCGTACAGGCTCACGGAAAAGTTGGGGAACAGGCGAGTACGAAGGGCCGCGATCTTCTGATCGAACTTCTTCGATTCGAGGAACGCGGCCTGAAGAGAGGGATTGTTACGGACGGCGATGTCGATTGCGTTTTCGAGTGTCAGCAATTCCTGCGCCAGGCAGAGGGCGGGGGCAATAGTAACGAAGGCTAGGGGGATTCTTCGCATACTAAAGGGTTGAGGCTAGCATAGCATTCGACTTGTTCGCTGCCACTGTGTTGGAATAAATCGAAAAGACATGACAGCACGATACGACGCCGTGATTGTCGGCGGGGGACACAATGGGTTAGTCACAGCGGCTTACCTGGCGCGCGCGGGACGCAAAGTCCTGGTGCTGGAGAAACGCGAAATGGTCGGCGGATGCGCCGTGACGGAGGAGATCTGGCCGGGATGCCGTGTCTCCACTGCGTCGTACCTGACGAGCCTGCTGCAGGAAAAGGTCATTCAGGATTTGGAGTTGGAGAAGTTCGGCTACGCCGTGGATGCCAAGGACCCTGCCTTCTTCTCGCCCTTTCCCGACGGACGGCATCTCTTCATGTGGCAGGATGCGCAGCGTACGCATGATGAGATTGCGAAGTTTTCGCGCAAGGATGCCGAACGCTTCGGCGAGTATGAAGCGCATCTGGAGAAACTGGCGCTGGTGGCGGAGTCGATGCTGCTGCTGACACCGCCGGAGTTTCCGCCGCACAGCCTGTCGGACTTCGCCGATTGGATGAAGATCACGGCGAAGATGCGCGGGCTGAGCAAGCGTGAAGTGGTGAGCCTGGTGAAGGTGTTCACGCAAAGCGCGGCCGATTTTCTGGATGATTGGTTTGAATCCGAGCAGGTGAAAGTGACGCTGGCCACCGATGGTGTGATTGGAGCCAACGGCGGGCCGCGATCGGCGGGGACGGCGTACATCCTGCTTCATCATTGTATGGGCGGACTGGCCGGCAAGCGCGGGCTGTGGGGCTTTGTGCGCGGCGGCATGGGCGCGGTGTCGGAGGCGATCGCCGCAAGCGCGCGCAGCCGTGGGGCTGAGATTCGTACGCAGGCTCCGGTACAGCAGATCCTGGTGAAGGATGGCCGCGTGCAGGGCGTGGTGCTGGAATCGGGTGAGGAGGTGGCGGCGAATGTCGTGGCCAGCGGTGTCGATCCGAAGATCACGTTTCTGAAGTTGATGGACGAGCGAAGTCTGCCGGGCGATTTCGTGGCGGGCATACGGCGGTTCCGCACCGAAGGCACATCGTGCAAGATCAACCTGCTGTTGAACGGGCTGCCGGAGTTCACCTGCTATCCCGGTGCGCCGGGACCGCACCACAAGGCGACGATGCATATTTGTCCCGATATGGACTATGTGGAACGAGCGTGGGATGACGCCAAGTATGGACGGCCTTCGCATTCGCCGCTGCTCGAGATGACGGTGCCAACGATGTACGATCCGTCACTGGCGCCAGAGGGCAAGCACATCATGGGGATCTTCCTGCAGTACGCGCCTTACACGTTGCGGAATGGAAGCTGGGACGCTTTGCGCGAGCCGTTTGCGGACCGCGTTTTGGAAGTGATTTCCGGGTATGCTCCGAATATGAAGTCGATTGTGGAGGCGCGGCAGGTGCTGACTCCGCTCGATCTGGAGCGGCGGTTTGCGATCACGGGGGGCAACATTTTCCACGGCGAAATGAGCCTCGATCAGATGTTTGTGATGCGGCCGATGGCGGGTTCGGCGCGCTACCGGATGCCAGTGAAAGGCCTGTATTTATGCGGGTCCGGAGCGCATCCGGGCGGCGGTGTGATGGGCGCCCCGGGGCATAACGCGGCGCGGGAAATTCTGAAAGACCGGTAGCATGCTGACGCGGCCGGGTCTGGTTGCCGGAGCAGCGTGGGCCAGGTACTTCGTGAACCTGGCGGGGAAACTGGGCGCGTAGGGAGCAAATGGAAGAGCAGGTACAGGGCAAGCTTTACGATGGCCGTCTGATGCGCAGGCTGCTGCGGTATCTGCGCCCGTATTGGATGAACGTGGCGCTGGCGCTGGTGTGCATGCTCGGCACTGCGGCGGTGGAAGTGAGCGGTCCGCTGCTGACGCGGCTGGCGATCGACAAGTACCTTGCGCCGCAGGGGAGTCCGCTTGTTTCCTGGCTGGATCCGTATCTTTCGAGCGATGCGCTTAGCGGGCTGACGCAGATCTCGGCGCTTTTTCTGCTCACGCTCGTGCTGGCGTTGGTGTTCGAGTTCACGCAGACATATCTGATGACGATGACCGGGCAGAAGGCGATTGCGGATTTGCGGCGCGATTCGATGGCGCACCTGCAGCGGCTCGACATTTCCTATTACGACCAGACGCCAGTGGGGCGCATGTTGACGCGCGTCACGTCGGACACGGACGCGCTTACGGAGATGCTGACTTCCGGCCTCGTGACGCTGATCGGGGACATTGTAACGCTGTCGTTGATCCTGATCGTGATGCTGCGGATGAGCGTGCCGCTGACGCTGGTGATTCTCTCGGCGATGCCGATGGTGGTGATAGTGGCAATGAGGTTCCGGCGCGATGTGGCATCGAGCAACCGGCGGATTCGCACGGCAGTGGCTCGCATCAATTCCTATCTGCAGGAGCACCTCACCGGGATTGGTGTGCTGCAGTTGTTCAATCGTGAGTCGCGCAGCAAGCAGGAGTTTGACGGCGTGAACGGCGAGCATCGCGATGCATTCAAGGACGCGGTAACGGCGTACGGGTGGTTCTACCCCGCGGTGGAATTCTGCGGGACGGTGACGGTCGCGCTGCTGTTGGGATGGGGCGGATATCAGGTGCGCGACGGCGCCTTGACGGCGGGTGTTTTGGTGGCGTTTTTCCAGTACGGAATCCGGTTCTTCAAACCGATTCAGGATTTGAGCGAGAAGTACAACATTCTGCAGTCGGCGGTGGCTGCGGCGGAGCGGATATTCCACCTGTTGGATACGCCGGTGAGGATTCAAAGCGCCGCAACGGCGGAGGTGCCCGCGGATGGCGTTGTCGAGTTTGACCACGTATGGTTCGCTTATAAGGGCGAGGATTGGATTCTGCGCGATGTCAGTTTTCGCATTGAGCCCGGGGAGACGATTGCGGTCGTGGGGCACACGGGCGCGGGCAAGACGACGCTGACGAATCTGCTGCTGCGGTTTTATGACATTCAGAAAGGCGCCATTCGCGTGGGTGGCGTGGACATCCGGCAGATGGAGTTGGACGCGCTGCGGCGGCGGTTCGCGGTGGTGCTGCAGGATCCGTTCCTGATGACGGGGACGCTTGCGGACAACATCCGGTTGGGGAGCGCGCATGTCACGGAGGACGCAGCCGGGCGCGCGGTGGAACAGGTGAATCTGGGAGAGTATGTGCGGGCTCTGCCGGATGGGCTGGGGCATGCGGTGCGCGAGCGCGGCGCGGGTATTTCCACGGGGCAGAAGCAGTTGATCAGCTTTGCGCGTGCGCTGGCGCATGATCCGCGGTTTCTGATTTTGGATGAGGCGACTTCGAGTGTGGACACCGATACCGAGTTGCGGATCAGGACTGCGCTGGATGCGCTGGTGGAAGGGCGGACGAGCCTGATCATCGCGCACCGGCTGAGTACGATTCAGCGGGCGAACCGGATCTTTGTGATGCACAAGGGGCAGTTGCGCGAGGTGGGGACGCACCAGCAGTTACTGGCGGCGCGGGGGATTTATTACAAGCTGTATCAACTGCAATATAGTGAGCAGGAGAGGTTGGTGCGGTAGAAGATGATCATCCCTGCTCTTCGAGCCTTTGGCTTATGGGTTGCCTGCGCCTATGTGGCCGGTGCGGCAGCCGTCGAAGGGCAGCGGTGGGAGATGGAAGTGACGGCGCCGCACGGGACTGAAGTCGCGGTGAGATTTCTCGGACCTGGCGGACGTCGAATGGACGCGCCGGCCTTCGCGATTGGTGGCGACCGGCACAAGGTTCGCGTCGCATTCCCCGCCGCCGGACGGTGGACCTGGCAGACCGCATCTGGAAACGGCGCCGTGCGCGTCGAGCGATATTCGGGGCCGAATCCGCTGTACCGGCATGGATTTCTGCGCGTCTCCGGAAACAAACGGTACCTCATGCACGCCGATGGGACGCCTTTTCTTTGGATGGGAGATACCGCGTGGTACGCTGCAGCGAACGCGTCCACCGAGGAATGGCGGGATTACATCGACGATCGGGTGCGGAAGCGGTTCTCCGTAATCCAAATCGCCGCGCTTCGCGCACGTCCGGGTGGTCCTCACTACTTCCAGTCTGATGGCGCCCCGAATCCGGCATTCTGGGATGATCTTGACGCCAAGGTGAAGCACGCAAACGAGCGTGGCCTGGTTATTCTGATGATTGGCCTGGCGCGTCCGATGAACGCCTCGGAGAGGCCGGTTGCACTCAAACGCGAATTCGCCCGCCACGTTGTCGGGCGCTTCTTCGGCGACCACGTCATCTTTTCACCGAATTTCGACCAGGCCTATGATCCCGTGTTTGACCAACAGGCGGAGCAACTGCGCTCCTTCACTGGCCTCCACCTGCTCACGCAGCACCCCAATACGCGCGCAGGGCAGAACGAAATCTACGTCCCGAAGTCGTATCTCGACTTCTCCGGACTGCAGAGCGGGCACAATGGCGGCAGGCTCGAAGACGCGTACCGGGCCGCCCGGGAGTGGGCGCTGAATCTGTGGCGCATGCCGGCGGTGAAGCCGGTGATCAACATTGAGCCCATGTACGATGGGCTCGGTGGCGACCAGGGGCGCGCCTGGCGTGAGATGGACGTGCGGAAGCTCGGCTGGATCTCGTGGCTCTCCGGCGCGCTCGGCTACACGTATGGAGCGGGCGACATTCCACCGAAAGTGCCTCAGGGAAACGGCGCCATCTGGCGCTTTCATCAGGACCCGGCCGCGTATGACTACTGGCGGAAGGCCATCGCTTGGCCGAGCGCAGGGCAGATGACCGTCCTCCGTGACACGTTCGCGCGTTTGCCGTGGTGGAAGCTCGAGCCCGCACATGACCTCGTACTCTCGCCTGCGGCGAGCAATCTGGAACGTAGCGTCCTGGCAGCCACGGCCGATCGTTCGCTCGCCGTGGCCTTCACGCCGGCCGGCAAGCCGATCACCGTCGAGATGGGCAGTTTTCACCGCGCGATGAAAGCCGAATGGGTCAACCCGCGAGACGGCCGCCGGCACGCTGCCGGACGTGTCCGAAACAGCGGCTCACATGAGTTCGTTCCGCCAGGCGGTGGGGATTGGGTGCTCTTGTTGAGATAAGACCTGCGCCTGTCGCTACACAGCGGAGTTCATCTGCCGCCGGCAAGGTACGTCGGCTCGCTGGAAATCCCGCTCCATATATAGGTAGACGCCGATAAGACAAAGGGCGCATAGGATCGACAGCGGTAGCGGCTGGTCTGTCAGATAGCGGGACAACAAGTAGGCTCCTTTGCTGGCGAAACTCAGTTTCCTGCCGTTACCATTCAATTGTGTGAGAGGAAGAAACAGCGCGAGGATTGCCGCCATTGGCAAACAGATCATAACGTAACCACTGGACTTGGACATCTGAAGCCGGCGCTGCACCACATTCATTGATTGCACCAGGGTCACGAGTAGAAGCAAGGCGAGGGCGAAATTGATTGTGAGGTACTGAGCATCGACAGGATATGGGCCTATTGTCGTGCGCTGGGTCAGACCGCACATCGCGAAACCAGACACGTAAAGCGCGAGCGGCACGCCCATCACCCAGGCAAAGATGCGCCGGCGTGGAGTGGGGGTGGCTTCCATCCAGAGACAAGAGTCCCAAAGCGAGCTGAAGGCACTGGGCACGAACAGGATCGTGAAGGCTGCTTCACCGCTCCATAGGCTCCCCTGCAGGGCGATCACCCCGAGCGAGACGACCGGTTGCCAGCCAACAAACGCCTTCAGGAAGGGCCTGTTGCGGGCCAGCCATCCCTGGCCGCTGCCGGCAGGCGCAGTTGCTGGAACTCCCATCGTCCGGACGGATTCCAGCCGTTCGGAGGCGAGTTGGAATCCGGCGGGCAGTCGGGTCCACGTCCATCCATAGAGCGCCAGAATAACAGCGAACACCGCGAGAAAGAGCCAGCCTCGCTGGTAGAATTGCAGAGCACCCATGGCCACCAGGAAGGCTGCTGAGGAAACGAGTATCCACCAGCCCGGGGCGCTATCGCGCTCCGGCCGCAATGTGCAAAGCACGGCGTGAAGCACCGCGAACGACACCATCACCGCGAGAATGCGAAGTCCGAACTTCGGAAGAAACACGACACCCGGAACGGCGAACAGCAGCGAATGAACAACGACCCGCGAGAGCCAGATCGTCCGCGCCGGCAACGGGAGCGCGGTTTGGTAGAGCGATGCCCGTCGTTGATAGCTGCCAGTGCTGGAAGCCAGTGCGACAACGGCGGAGTAGAGCGCGGCGAGTATTGGGATGCTGTACTCCGAAAGGAGCAGCAGCAGCGGGGAGACCAGAGTCAGCCGTACTACCCATGGAAAGCAGGGATCGATGCGAACCAGTTTCCACAACATATCCGCCTCCGTTTACCGGCCCACGATCTCTATGAACAGTTCCTCGAGCGGCACGTTCTGACAGGGCGGCGGATCGACCCGAAGCGCTCCCGCGATACGGGCGGCAACCTCGTCCGGATCGCCATGAAATACACCGTGGACGGAATGCCCGTTGTTGCGCGCACGCACGCAGCCCAGCACTGCTTCCAACGCCGCCACTGTCACGGTGTCCCCCAGCGGCACAACCGCGATACACAGCGTTTCCCGCAACTGGTCGAGATCGGAATCGATGCATACCTTGCCTTTGTCCAACAGTACGACCCGGCTGGCTATGCGCTCCACATCGGCCATATGATGCGACGAGAACAGTATCGTCGTGCCCGCGCGGTTCAGCAGTTGAATCGAGGTTTCCAGAAACTCGCGGCGCGCCGCCGGATCGAGTCCGCCGGCAGGTTCATCCAGGATCAGCAGCTCCGGCTTGTGGCAGACCGCGCAAATGAGCGCCACCTGTCGCGCTTCGCCCTTGCTCATCTCACTGATCCGCGCATCGCGCCGCAAGCCAAACCGCGAAACGAGTTCGTCCTCCATCGCGTTGTCCCATCCGGCGTACAGTGACCGGTGAAACAGAAGCAGCTCACTCGCGCGGCACAAGGGCGGATACACCTGGTCCTCCGCCACGAAACCGGTGCGGCGCTTGATCTCGACGGGCTGCAATTGTGGGTCCATACCGAACACCCGCACCGCGCCGGACTGCGGTTTGATCATGCCCATGAGTATGCGGAGCAGCGTGGTCTTTCCGGCTCCGTTGCGCCCGAGGAGCCCGACGACTTCTCCTTTCTCCACAGCGAAGCTTGTGCCATCGAGCACGGGCACGCCACGGCGGTAGGCGCGAACGACATTATTGATCTGAAGAATCTGCATACTGCCTCAATCCTTGTCTTTGGTTCGTGCGATTTCGCGGGCGGCCTGTTCCACGGCGCTGAGTGCATCGTCCAGATCGAGCCCGCTGAGGTAGGCCTGATGAAGCAGCGTCCTTGCTGCTTCCTTGAGCCGTTCGCGTTCGGCCGAACGCTTCACCACGGCCTTGGCGCTGATGAACGTCCCTTTGCCGCGAAGCGTTTCGAGCAACCCCTGGCGCTCCAGCTCGTCGTAGGCCTTCTTCACGGTGAGAGGCGCGATGACGAGGCGTTCGGCAAGATCGCGGTGCGAGGTCAGCTTATCGCCGGGCCGCAAATGGTTACCCGCGATGGCCGACGTAATCTGGCGCATGATCTGGCGGTAGATCGGAAGTTCGCCGGCCGGGTTGATAAAGAGATCCATAGCACTACTGCTATATAACTATATATCACTAACGGAATTCCGCGTCAACAGCATTTTTTCGCAAGAAAACATTTCTGATTCAAAATGTTTTTTTGCAACCGTAACCGCCCTGTAGCATATCCCCCCTTACTCTGAACCATGCGCTGCGATCTCCACGTCCATACCATCGCCTCGGGCATGTGTACGGTGCCGGTGGCACGCCGGTTCTGCCGTGAGTGCTACAGCGCGCCATTGGAAGTCTATGAGCGGCTGAAGTCCCTCGGGATGGATCTGGTCACTGTCACCGACCACGATTCCATCGACGCGGTGGAGCAACTGCGGCGCTTCGACGACTTCTTTGTCAGCGAGGAAGTGAGCATCCACCTGCCATCGGGCACCGGGGCGCACATCGCGGTCTACGACCTGAACGACCGGCAGCATATCGAGCTGCAACAGCGACGCACGGATCTGCCTTCGCTGCTGGCCTACCTGCGGGAGCAGGAGTTGCTCTACGGGGTCAACCACGTATTCTCGGGGCTCACGGGCCGTAGAGCCGCCTGTGACTTCGACTGGTTCGAGCAGCATTTTCCGCTCTGGGAATCCCTCAACGGGGCCATGCTCGAATGTGCCAACCGCTATTCCGCCGCGGCGGCGCAATCACTGGGAAAAGGGATCACAGCCGGGAGTGACGCACACACCATGGAGACGGTTGGATCCGTTTACACAGAGGTCTCGGGGGCAAGGGACAAAGCTACATTCCTCGAAGGGTTGCGCAGAGGTGAGGGGCGAGCCGTTGGCGCGTCGGGAGATGCCGTTCGCGTGATGGGTGAGGTCTGGGGGATCACACGGCGCATGTTCGCGGAGAAGCCGTGGACGCTGGCCGTGGCGCCATTGCTTCTCGCGCTCCCCGCGGTCGCATTGGGCAACCAAATGAAGGAAGCCGTGTTCGCCCGCTACTGGTTCCACAGGCTGGGTGAAGAGCGTGGCTGGATGAATGCGTCTTGGCGTCTTCCCTCTGCGTCTTTGCGAGAACCTCCCCCCGGCCGCAACGAACGGAAACCCTCCCGGACTGTTACGCAAAGCCGTTCAACTGGCGACCCTGACTTCGCCCTGTGCGTGGTGTTTGAGGAAGGTCTCCGCCCCCTCTTTACCGAGGTAGCGGTCCAAATGCTTCCGTCCTGTCTTGAGGAGATCGACAACGATGAGAGCATCGAGCGCGTTTTGGAACGCAAACAGAGTGACCTGTTTGTGACAACAAATCGGGCAAGATAGAGACATGCAGAAGACCGACTTCCGTTTGTTCAGCCCTGTGCATTTTGTAATCCTCGCTCTCATCCTGGGAGTGGCGTTTGGCTTGACGAAGATCGTCCGCGCGCGGCCGGACGCGGCATGGCTGATACGC